>CAVVHK010000001.1:0-41036 GCA_963747865.1 uncultured delta proteobacterium
ATTGACTGATCCGCCTTGTTATCCAATCTGTAAATCAGGTTTCTCAGCTCGGCGATACGGGTTATGACTCTGTCCATAAAGGCGCTTACGGAGTTGATCTTGGAAACTTCAATACTCACCTTGGATTCGTATCTCATGGCCTCGGTAAGCGCTTTCTCGCCTCGGCTGCCCAACATGAAGCCGCCGACCAGAATTGCCGGCGCTAATGCAATACCTCCCAATACCACTGTCCCCAAAGCCATCCCTCCGCCTCCGGCAGCGAGGGACCCACCTCCCAGCCAAGCCAAAGTCGCATTCGTTGCGGCCACTCCGCTCAGACCTGAAATCGCGGTCCCTGTGCTCGCCGTGCCCAAGAGACTGACGAGCCCTGTAGCGCCGGCGCCCGCTCCCGCCGAGGATGCAGCCATAGAAACGGCTCCCACTGCTACGTTGTGAGCTTCAATCGCCGCCATCTTGTATTCCCTCAACTG
Organism: uncultured delta proteobacterium; assembly: GCA_963747865.1. Taxonomy (GTDB): domain Bacteria; phylum Desulfobacterota; class Desulfomonilia; order Desulfomonilales; family Desulfomonilaceae; genus JBBSBY01. The sequence continues at coordinate 471 of CAVVHK010000001.1, forward strand.
AGGCGGTGTAATACGGACCTCTTCGAGAGCCTGTATGGCCTCGATGGAACCCCTTTGACCGAGGCTTTCCACGAACGTGACAAAACGGCCGAAGGTGTTCTCCCTCACAGTCAAGAGAAGCCGGGCGTAGTCGTCCGCGTGCTTGTTGACTTCGAGTCGTTTGGCCTCAAGCCTTGAAACAGCGCCCTCAGCCTTTCTCCGGGCTTCCTCGGCTATCCGGCCTGCTCTTTTGATATCGGATGCGGCGTCCACCCCCTTCTTGACACCTAAGGCAGACGCCACGAGCGCAGCCCCTCCCAGAATAAGTGGAATAAACGGAATCGGCATGGATTTCCTCCCCCATTGAGTTTCAGTCTCCTCTAAGTCGGGTCAATCATTCAGAGCCTTGAATAAGCCACAGTATAGGAACGACTACGCATAGTGTTTCAATCCCCTCTAAGTCGGGTCAATCATTCAGAGCAGACGAAAACGCAAAAACATCCTGGGGTCTTGAGATGGTTTCAATCCCCTCTAAGTCGGGTCAATCATTCAGAGCTTACCCTTTTAGCCACCAAGGAGGTTAATTATTACAGTTTCAATCCCCTCTAAGTCGGGTCAATCATTCAGAGCTTCGCAACGGACCCGTTACTCGCCAGACAACTCAGGGCCGTTTCAATCCCCTCTAAGTCGGGTCAATCATTCAGAGTGGTGAATGTAAAGCCTATGATCCAGCTATTCGGTACTGCAGTTTCAATCCCCTCTAAGTCGGGTCAATCATTCAGAGCCGGGAACACCCAAGAGCGGGCGACTTCTATATCCGCAAGTTTCAATCCCCTCTAAGTCGGGTCAATCATTCAGAGTTGTGCAAAATGGCGGTCCTATGGGCGATGAGCAGAGTTTCAATCCCCTCTAAGTCGGGTCAATCATTCAGAGACGGATTTGATAATCCTCGCACTGGAGAACGTATTAGAGTTTCAATCCCCTCTAAGTCGGGTCAATCATTCAGAGTGGGCCAGATTGCCACGCAGGTGGATCTCCAGGTGGAGTTTCAATCCCCTCTAAGTCGGGTCAATCATTCAGAGCGGCGAACAGGTCCGCTTCGGCGGATGACTCGTATATGTAGGTTTCAATCCCCTCTAAGTCGGGTCAATCATTCAGAGTGGGCCAGATCGCCACGCAGGTGGATCTCCAGGTGGAGTTTCAATCCCCTCTAAGTCGGGTCAATCATTCAGAGAGCACGTCTCGACAATCTTGCACAGCACCATAATCATCTAGTTTCAATCCCCTCTAAGTCGGGTCAATCATTCAGAGCCATGGGGCAATGGATCCGAGATGCCTGCCGGTGGAAACGTTTCAATCCCCTCTAAGTCGGGTCAATCATTCAGAGCCATGGGGCAATGGATCCGAGATGCCTGCCGGTGGAAACGTTTCAATCCCCTCTAAGTCGGGTCAATCATTCAGAGGAGTCCTTTGAAGCAGCGAGCGAGGAGTGGGTAACAAGTTTCAATCCCCTCTAAGTCGGGTCAATCATTCAGAGTTGAATAGTTCGGCTGCATTGGCAGGCCTCTTGTTGAAAGTTTCAATCCCCTCTAAGTCGGGTCAATCATTCAGAGTTTTTGAGGAGCAAGACAATGAAGGTATTCGAGAAGATGGTTTCAATCCCCTCTAAGTCGGGTCAATCATTCAGAGGAATTTCGCCAACGTCAGGACAGAGTGTTTGTTAGATTCGGTTTCAATCCCCTCTAAGTCGGGTCAATCATTCAGAGTATTTGGAGTGACCACCGGTGATTTAACTCATCACCCAGGTTTCAATCCCCTCTAAGTCGGGTCAATCATTCAGAGTTTTGAACACTAAGGCGGCACCTGGATTTTCTTCAAACCAGTTTCAATCCCCTCTAAGTCGGGTCAATCATTCAGAGGTGCTCTTACATTTACCCACCAGTTTCTTTCAGTTGAAGTTTCAATCCCCTCTAAGTCGGGTCAATCATTCAGAGGAGGGAGAAGGATATGCGTATTTCGGGGATTACCCAGTCCGTTTCAATCCCCTCTAAGTCGGGTCAATCATTCAGAGATAGGCATAAGTATTTCAAAAAGGAACTCCTTAAGCAGTTTCAATCCCCTCTAAGTCGGGTCAATCATTCAGAGAACGCTGACTGAAGCAGTGGTCTCAGGCAATTGGGAAAAGTTTCAATCCCCTCTAAGTCGGGTCAATCATTCAGAGGACCATGAATACTCTGGGGTCAGGAAATAATTCGTCGGGTTTCAATCCCCTCTAAGTCGGGTCAATCATTCAGAGAGACGCACTTCGTATGCTGCGTGCTGTGCGGTTTAAAGCGTTTCAATCCCCTCTAAGTCGGGTCAATCATTCAGAGTTGTCAACCGACTCCCATGTTGATCCGTTGTCATGGTAAGTTTCAATCCCCTCTAAGTCGGGTCAATCATTCAGAGGGTAAAGCATTCGATAAGTACATCGCGGCGGGAAAGGAATAGTTTCAATCCCCTCTAAGTCGGGTCAATCATTCAGAGTTTCGTGAGTGGACTCGGACAGCGAACTTCACCATCGAGTTTCAATCCCCTCTAAGTCGGGTCAATCATTCAGAGTTAAAAGGGATCATAGACCTCCCACAGGTAATAGCCTAAGTTTCAATCCCCTCTAAGTCGGGTCAATCATTCAGAGACGCCTACATGGACGGCGTCAACAGAAGGATAAACGAGAAGTTTCAATCCCCTCTAAGTCGGGTCAATCATTCAGAGCTACGAATAGCACTACTGCTCACCTACTCGTTCCTTGTTGGTTTCAATCCCCTCTAAGTCGGGTCAATCATTCAGAGAAGTAGATGTGACGAAATGGAGATGGAGAAATGGTGAAAACGTTTCAATCCCCTCTAAGTCGGGTCAATCATTCAGAGAAAGAATGTATTTCTTCGTGAGTTAGAAATAACAACCATGTTTCAATCCCCTCTAAGTCGGGTCAATCATTCAGAGGGTAGTTCTCTCCTTACTGGATTCTACCCACTCAATTGAACCAGTTTCAATCCCCTCTAAGTCGGGTCAATCATTCAGAGCAGTATCATGAGCAAGTAGAAGACATAGCGACGAAAGAAGGTTTCAATCCCCTCTAAGTCGGGTCAATCATTCAGAGTTGGGTATGAAAGGGTGAAAGCATGGCCGATTCACCATGTTTCAATCCCCTCTAAGTCGGGTCAATCATTCAGAGTATTGGGACCGAGTGTCGGAAGAAGCGATGAGAATTTTGGTTTCAATCCCCTCTAAGTCGGGTCAATCATTCAGAGACTTGCGTAGCGTATCCTGTAAGACTCGGGATCTGGGAAATGGTTTCAATCCCCTCTAAGTCGGGTCAATCATTCAGAGAGTTGAAGAAAGGCTTGCATCCTCATACCATCCAAAGCGTTTCAATCCCCTCTAAGTCGGGTCAATCATTCAGAGCTGCGAACAATGCTACTCCAAGGAATTGGCACAACTCGGGTTTCAATCCCCTCTAAGTCGGGTCAATCATTCAGAGGTAAATGCTGAGTTGGACGCTTCCTTAATGAAAGTAGAGCGTTTCAATCCCCTCTAAGTCGGGTCAATCATTCAGAGTTGTGAAAAAGAAACGGCCCGTAGCCGTGGAGGTATCCACGGGTTTCAATCCCCTCTAAGTCGGGTCAATCATTCAGAGTTTTGTTGAACGCCACATCGCTGCGCCCGAACCCGGTCAAAGGTTTCAATCCCCTCTAAGTCGGGTCAATCATTCAGAGCTGTCATCTCTTGCTGGTCGAAGTGAACGATGAAAGAGTAAGAGTTTCAATCCCCTCTAAGTCGGGTCAATCATTCAGAGTTGTTGGAATTATTGCGTTGGTATTAGTTCTCGGCGGGTTTCAATCCCCTCTAAGTCGGGTCAATCATTCAGAGTTCAGCATCCTTTCTTCTTGCTGTTAATAACGATTCATCGTTTCAATCCCCTCTAAGTCGGGTCAATCATTCAGAGGAAGATAATCTTCATCCCTTCGTAAGACATTATCTTGAGTTTCAATCCCCTCTAAGTCGGGTCAATCATTCAGAGTGTCGGTATAGCAGCTAGTGATACGGATTTGTTTGTAAAGGTTTCAATCCCCTCTAAGTCGGGTCAATCATTCAGAGATTTGAAACGGGAAGGTTGCGCCTTTACCAAAGAAAGGAGTTTCAATCCCCTCTAAGTCGGGTCAATCATTCAGAGCCGACGGACTGACCAGTGTCGGCGGCTACCTCTATCTCAAGTTTCAATCCCCTCTAAGTCGGGTCAATCATTCAGAGCCTGACGCCAATCCAGCCTACTGGTCAAGTTTGGGCGGTTTCAATCCCCTCTAAGTCGGGTCAATCATTCAGAGGTTTTTATCAGGCGGAACAACAAAGGCATCTTTCCAAGTTTCAATCCCCTCTAAGTCGGGTCAATCATTCAGAGATATGGATGGTCAGCATTTCAGAAGAATGCCGGTATCAGAGTTTCAATCCCCTCTAAGTCGGGTCAATCATTCAGAGAAATACCACGGGACCACTGGACGCTGACCAACCATCAAACAGTTTCAATCCCCTCTAAGTCGGGTCAATCATTCAGAGTCCCGCCCTTTTTTCCCCATAGCCGGTGCGGTCCGCAGACCCCTTTCCGTGTTATCTCCCGTTATTGGGTGGTTTAGCCCCACCAATTAGCCCTCCTTTCGGGTGCGATTAATGCTATAATCATTCGTTTACATTGGTATTCTAGGTTTTGTGTTATCCCCCCGCCTTTTCGGGGTTCTCTGCGATAACACGGAGCTCACAGCACGATCACATCCTGTTCCTTCAGGAACTCGCCGCGGCCGAGGATTGCGGCCTTATCCAGGCATGCGGCGCAGAGCGGGTATATCCTGACGGAATCGGCTTCTTTGTCTATGAGCCTTTCCAGCCTGGAGACCATCTTCCGGTATTGGCTGGCTTCAAGGTCCGCCTCGAAGACGCTCAGTTGGACTCGGTCGCCGAAGTCCTTCATGCAATCGGCGACCTTTTCTCTAGTTTTATCACAAACGATATCATAGGTCACAACATATTTCATGGGCGCCCCTATCTTTGGATCATGCGGAATGGGGCATAGGGCTCCCGCTTGTCTATGGACCCCGCCAGCCGCTCGATCTGGCGTTTGATGAGTCCGTTGAAATCCAGACCGGGATCGTCGAACCCGGCGAGTTTTTTGGCCAAGTACTCCTCGAACTTCACGAAGTATTTCTTCATGCCGTCCCTGGTCATTCTCACGCCCCCGGTTTCTTCATGGGGCTCGAAATCGTTTGGGTTCAAAACCCGTTTGTTGATCAGGGATAACGTGAATCGATCCACCAGCGGCGACCTGAATTCCTCCAGCAGGTCCGCCGCCAGAGAGGGCCTGCCGTAATGGGGTTGGTGGAAGAAGCCTATGTAAGGGTCCAGGCCCACAGCGTCCAGGAGGCTCTGTATCCTGGTGAAAACAATGGAATATCCGAAGCTCAACAGAGAATTAACCGGGTCCGTAGGGGGCCGTTTTGCGCGCCGCTCGAAAGCCATCTCGCCGCGGCACATCACGCCGAAGGCCTGCCAGTAGACGGACGCTGCGTTTCCTTCGACGCCGAGCAGAGTTTCTTGATCGGCGGCGGTGGGGATACCGGAGACGGCTGCCCGCAACGAATCGATCGAGGGTTGTAGATCGGCGTCCGGATGGTTTTTCCGGAATTCCGAAACCAGGGCCAAGGCGTTTGAGACTTTGGCGTCGACCACGATCTTGGCCGTTTGCAGGGTGAACTCGGCGTCGTCAAGGCGTCTTACCTGGCTGATCCTGAGAAAGACGTTCTGGGCGTCACCGGAGTCAGTTGGCCGAGCAGCTTACCTTCCATGGTCAGGAAAGCCGTCTCGACATCGTTGCTGAGGAGCTCTCTGAGGGCCTGCGTCGTAACCTGGACATAGCCGAAGAGAAGAACAGACCGAAGTTTCAGACACTTCACCTCCATGATTTCCTTCCCATCCTTCTCGACTATGACACGCTCCCCCCTCTTGGCAAGGCAGGCCCCGGGCTCCGTCACGTAAAGAACGGACATTTTTCCTCCTATTCGATTGTCAAAGAACACTAGCAGGATCGCTCCCGCGTGACTCTAGGCAAATTCGTCGCTCTTTGTCGCTATCGGTCGGCGTTAACGACGAGCATACCGAGACCGAAGGCCGTTCCTTTGCCGATATGGATGGCTTCGCCCAACCTGAGATACGGGATGAAACTCGTCAGCGGTCCCTGAAAACGGATAGATCCGACCAAGCCGCCCATCTTGAGCTTGGCGTCCTGTCTGAACGAATATCTTTCCCAGTCCAGCCACCTGAGATCCTGATGTAATGTCGTCACTTCACGGGACAGTTTTATAACGGCCTTGTGATCGAACGTAAGCCTTCCTCCGCAATGCCAATGGTCAAGAAGATGTGTCCGCCGGAGCAGGCTTGTGATCAAGGAGGAGAAGGTCAGAGCGTCCGACAAGCTTCCTCCACTTTTCATGCGAAGCGGCGTGAGGATTTCCACACTTATCTCATTAACTTTCGAGGGCTCCGGACCTCCCATGATCTCTACGGCAGTCATGCCGAACGTGGTTTGAGACAGTATTCCTTCCTCGGGCGAATATATTGATCTCCAATCCCTGTCGTAGCCCGTGGATACGGCTTCCAACCTGAACTTACCCAGTCCCGCGCCTATCCCTCTGGAACCGAAGCTTTCGAACGCGCAGATTACGCGGGGCAGCAGACTCAAAGCCCTGCCGATGAGGATCATATCGACCTCAAAAGTATCTCCGGGACGATAATGGGTTTGCGTGGACAAGGGCGGACGCAACACAAAGGGATGAGGAGCGTGAGAGACGCCGTCGAGAAGGTCATCGGTCACGGAGTTCGGAGTCTCAAAGAGGTAAGAGTAGGCGCAATCTCCCTTCAGCAGACAAAGCGAACACGGGCGTTTCCAATTGGGAAGGCAGGACATTTCCCTCATCGCCAGGCCGAATCCCCCGCGGAAAACCGCGCCCTTGTACTGGGGAAGGATCAGTTCATCCAGCGCCCTGAAACCGAACCTGAACAGCCCCAGAGTGAAGGAAGCGAGTCCTTCGACATCGGTGATCGGATCAAGCCGGTCATTAGGTTGCGGCCCCGGCGGGGCCGGGGTTTCCTGAGTTGGGGAGCCGCACATCTTTCTCTCCGTGTAGATGCCTTAGTACAGCTTTTCGCAATTGCGATGTCACATTTAAGGGTTACAGTCCACGACCAAAACAGTGGGGGCCGGCGTCCCTGCCGGCCAAGGAACAATGACCGCCAGGGACGGCGGTCGCCACCAGGAAGAAGAACCCCCTGGCGGGGCCGGACAAATCCGGCGCCCTATTGATGAAAACCAGCGCTTAGTGGTCCATGTCGCAATTTCCGTTACGTAGTCCTAATATAGGATGTGGTGAGGCTTCCGAACCGCATCTGTCGAGAAAATACAGCGTTCGATACGGTTCGCGGAGCCTTACCGCATCCTATGAAGTTGCCGGAGTGACTGGTCTCTTAATTACAACGCTCGGCGCTCCTACTTCCGACCTTTCTTCTTTTTGTTGACGGGTTCATCCAAGACGAAGCTGTACCCTGTGTCGGACACGGTGGCTATCCAGAGTTCAGTTTGCTCCCCTTCAGCTATGTCGGGAGGCTTTCCCGAGTTGACCACACCCGTAAAGTCATCATCAGCTTTAAAACACTTCTTCTTCTTCTTTGTATCTTCCACTCGGGTTACTGTAACTTTGTCGCCGGCCTGATATTTGGGTTTCGGTTTCTCAGACGCCGGGAGTCCGGAGGCTCCGCTTTGATAACTGACCGCATTAGGAGCGGAGCCGGAACTTTTGTCCCTCATTCTCCCATAACCGGAACTCGTCTTTCCACCGATGCCCCATTCGCCCAAGGCCTGACTGAGGAGTTCCAGGGAAAGCTCTGCCCATTGCCGGTTCTCGTCTCCCGGCACGTCGAATGAGACCGCCAAGAGAAAGTCTCCTGTTATTGACAAGAAGAGCACCGGGTTAGGGTCGTCGAAGTCCGTGGGGGCCGAATTGTTCTCCCCCGAATAATACTTTCCATGGTGAGGGGTCATCACGTCAAGACGCAACCCCTTGTCAGGCTGAAGACTTTCTGGAGTGATCCAGGCGTCGTGAAAGATTATGTGACCGGAATCATCTTGAGTTCCAAAGAGTTCCGTGAAGTATTTCCCCGCTCTCTTTTGTTTCTTTCCTTCTGTGTCCGTTTCCTCAAGCGTCTTCTTAAATTCGGAGTTTCCAATTCCCCAGACCCTGTCGCAATAATGGGCTGCGAGCCCCTTTAGAGCGGAGCCGGGAATCAACGGCGTTCCATAGGTGTGGCTCAGAGTCAAGCCGGTTTCCAGTACGCTTTCTCCACCCAGCCCTATGGCCATCCGACCGCTCACGGAGAAGACGCCGGTCGAGGACGGAAGGCCCAAATTTTCCAGCGAAGAAGCCCATCGTCTATAGGCGGGCTCATAAATCTCGTTTGCCCGAAGCGTAGCTTTCCTTGCCGCTTCCAGAAGATTTCGTATCGGTCTATTCTCATCCTTGTCTTTCTTGCCGTCCTTGACCTTATCATCCTGCTTTTCGAGATACCTGGAGAGAAGAAGGCCGGCGTGAGCAGCCATCTTAGAGAGATTATCCGGATCTCTCCACAAAGAACCGATGGGGTTGCGACAAGCTTGAATATCGGCCATCAGGCTTTACCCTCCGTCGAGTCTACTTTGAGGATCGCCTCAGCGTAGCGCTTCATCCACTGGGCGCACGCCATAGCCTCCCGCGTGAGCCACTGATAGTCTTTCATGCCGTCGGATCTGACTTTTTTGGAGAACCCTGTGACATCGGTTAATGGAAGCGCAGTATTGGCCAAATCCTCTAAGACATGGTGAAAATAAGTATCCTTCTTGCCTTTGTCTTTCGCCTCAAGAAACGCCACCGTCTGACACAATCCGCATTCGTGGATGAGCGCCGGCAGCCTGTAGCACTGGCGTCCGTATCCCTCTTTCCACTCTTTCTTGCGCTCCTGAGCCACCTTGCTTACGGCCTCATAGGCCGCCTGGGCTCTTTGTTGGTCCCGGGTTGGTTTGCCGTTATTCATGGGATGTCCCTCCGCGGTCGAATACGAGCCTGACCCGGCCTTTTCCGGTGGTGGCTTTGCCGCCTATCTGCAAGAGGCGCTCGTCGGAACAGAATTCGTTCATCAGACGGTTTTTGTCGAAACCTCCGTTCTTCGGGACCCAGTCACACCAGACGATGCCCGACAGGATCGATTCCGTGGGCAGAGATTCTTCGTACCACAAGGCCCCTGGTTTCACCGTCTTAGTATCCTGTTCGATGCAAATACGGGCGCTTACCTCAGTCCCGATTTCGCAAAGGAAATCGAATGAATCGTCCGGCAGGACCGCAAATCGTTTGAGGAAGCTATTTTTCCACTCTGCATCGTCGGAAAACACCTTTCCGGCAATGACCTCGCCCCACTTTTCCACCGCTGGGTCTGTGCCCGCGGCAAAGTCCAAGTCTTCAAAATAGACCTTCTCGTTGGCCTGTAGCGCTGAATTCTTCATATCCGGGAGCAGAATAGTGTTTCCTTCCTTCAGTTCAGGCAAGCCGAAGTTTAACGTTTCTCCGGCGTGGCCAAGGTCTCTCTTGAGCCTATTCAGCGCCAGCGGGGATGTGACCCAGGCGAAAGTTCCGTACAGGCTTCTCACAGGCAGGCAGACCAGGCGAGCGTCCGTGAAGACCAGAGCGCCTGAATTGGAGTTATCGTCACCGGCCTTTCCAAACGCCGCTCCCAGAAGGCTCTTTTCTTTACCTCCGGCTTCGTCGTCGGCTTTGAAATAGTCAGCGATAACCCCTTTTATGGCGGAGCCCGGGACCAAAGGCCAGTTGGTGGTCTTTTCCCTCATTATCGGCAAATCTATGAATCCAAGTCCTTGCCCCGTCCCCACATGCAGCGGGCTAAGGGCGTGAATCCAAAACATCTTTGTGTTCATAGCCGGCTAGTCCCCTTTCTTGATATCGGCGTCCCACACGCCCCATAGCGCCAGGCCGAAGCCGTCGTTTCGATCTTGTTCTTCGTCGCACACGGACCGCAGCCAAAGTTTTTCGATCAGCTCCGAAGGATTGCCGCTTTCGATCTTGAAGAAGTAAACAGCTCCGGACGCCGCAAGTCGCCTTACAGGCTTCGGACCGACCTTGCCGCTTTCCAGGCCCCAGCCCGAAATGGGCGCCCATCTGTCCACAGCGGCCGCAACTAGACGCAGCCGCACGCTTGTGCCGGGCGGTGTTCCCGTAAGGTCGGAGTCGATCCAACCGGGTTTCCATCCATGTTTGAATATGGCTGGTGAAGCAAGGATCATGCGGACACCATTGACGCCTGCAAGAGCTTGTTTTAGCGAATCCGGGCAGTCCCAAGCGCTCTTCATCCGGGGGGCGGCGGCCCAGTGAACGAGGCGCCTTTCACCGCCCAGCGGGTGAAGAGCGGAGATCCCCTCGAGCTTTTCCGAGAAAGCGGGTGCGTCGGTCACCCTTACGGCCATTGTCACGCCTTCAGTCATAGCGAGGCCGGAAGTAGAAAAAAGCATTCCTTCTTCGGAGGCCAGACAATCGGGGTCAATCTTCACGTGGGAGCGTCGATCTTTGGACGGGAATTCCAGAAATCCGCTTGAGCCGGGTTCCTGCCGCTTGCCCTCAGAGCCGGAACCGGCAGGCGCCCAAGGGGGCTCGAAACCCTTTCCGTTGGAATCCCTGAGCCATTGTTCCATCTTCTTCGCAGACCAAAACGCAGGCCCCTTATGGGGCTTAAAATCTTCATCAGGGGAGGTGGAAAATCCCAGAGGGAGCAGCCTTTCCGGAAAGTTGCATCCTTCTCCCGCGCCGTAATCGAACGGTCTTCTGAGAAAAAACTCCAGCGGCTTGCCGCCGGACCATTCCATTCCTTCAACCTCCCTGAAGGCAATATCTCCGGGAGCGGGAAAGAAAAGCTTTTTGTTCACAGCGGGCAGGGGACCGGCAACGTTCATGGCTTTCAGGTCGGCCACGGTTTGAGGCTCAAACCCGGCGCCCGTGATCTTTCCGAGCAAGGTCCTCAGAGAGCCCGCCACCACTGATGGATAGAGCCAGTTGAGAGACTTCATGTGGCGACCCTGGTTGGCTCCGAAGGGCCTGCCGTCCCTGGCGATTATCGGGTCCCTCGGTGTCAGAGATAAGTAGATCATGTGGTCTCTCCCTTCGGCTCTGTAAGAGAGGCTGCCGGCTTGCCGTTCCGCCGCCGCAATGCGCCGGGCCACCAGAAGTTCGTTGGCAAGGCGCATGACACCGGGATTGTAGACCGCAGGCTCTGCTTCAGGACCGGCTTCGGCGCGGAAAAGCGCATTCGTGAGTGACTTGATGATCGCCTCATCCAGGTCATCTTTCCCACCAGCCCGCTTTTTGGCAAGCAACCTTCTGAGTTCGGCCTTTACGACCATAAGGGTCCTGTCGTCCGAAGGCCACCCGGCATATTCCACAGCTAAATTTCTGATGTCATAGGCTGTCCCGTGCGGCAGCCGCTGCTTAAGATGAAGATCTTTCCAATGGTTGAGACGCTCGATAACCCCGTCTTGCTTCCATTGATCCCGTATTTCTACGGGAGAGGCTCCTCTTGTGTAAACGTGGATTGCCAAGCCGTCTCGATCGGGATGTTTGGCGGCTTTTTCCGCCATCCGGCCATATTCCAAGAGGTTCTCCCAACGATTCCATGAAATGCCCGATCGCTATGCCAACGGAAAGAGTAGGCGGCTTCCCCTCAGGTGTCGGGAAGTCTCCCAAGAGATCCGAAAAACTCTTGTGGAGGCCTTGAGCGCAAGTCAAACACTTGTCCACGGGAACAAAGGCCAGCACGTCATCTCCTCCAGCATAAACGAGGGTTCCGTTCTGACCCTCAACAATTTTTAGGGCTGCTCCGGCGAATTTGGCCAACTCACCAGAGAATTTCTTGTGCTTGTCCGAGCTGTCTATGTGGGAAATGATTTTTCCCATGCGGTCCCCATCGGCCACCAGCACTGCAAGGTACGGGTCGGGTTCGCCAAGCCCACGTTTCTTGATCAGATTAGTTGCCAGGCATGTCAGCTCGTTTATGCGAGGGACGGCGGATTCATCCTTCCCCATCTCTTCTTTCAATTGCCTGTGACGATTACGGTAAATAGCCGTCCCTTCGTAAGGAAACTCAGGGAAGAGCTTTTCGCTCACACGGGTCAATCCGTATTCCATCAATCCTTGGCACTGATCCTTGAACTGGCCAAACAGCTTGTTAACCTCGGTGTCTCTTTCGGCCTCCGCTTTCAAGCCTCTAAGCCAGGGGTCTGCCGCTATTCGAGAAACAGATGGATATGGCGTCCGTCCAAAAGCCAATCGTTTTGTCAGCCCGACTGCGTCTAGCTGCTCGCCTCCGCCCAAACGCAGCCGCCGCGTCAACTGCTTGTTGCGACTCAACCGCTCCTGATAGTCCTCTCTCCACAAAGTGTCCCTCGCTCCGTCCAACGAGCTCTTGGGAACTCTGTTGACGCTTTTTTCACTCATGAAGTCTCTGAGCGCTTTTCGGCCTGCCATCAACCGCATGACCCTTCTTCTGGCCTCAGCGTATTTCGCTGGTTCCAGAGGACACCATGAAGAGTAGAACTCCATGACGTCTTCTACTTGCAGCTCCCACCGGCCAGGTACTATGAAGTCTTTCGCTTCCTCCTTAGCCTTTTCGGCGAGTTCCCGCCAGCGGCATTGCGCGGCGTCTTCAGCTTTCCTCGACACCCCCGAGGGATCAATTCCTTCGGGCAGTTCGGCCAAGATGATATTGGCCACGTTGAAGTCGCTGCCGGGTTCCAACTCACGGGCGCCCTTATCCAAAGCCGGGAATATCAGTTTTCCATCTGATTTCGCGATGGTTATTGCAGCGGCTTTGCTTATTTTCGATAATAACTGAGAACCGCACCAGAGGTCCCTCGTGCGCCTCGCTGCGGCTATGAATCCCTGGACAGGGCCAATAGATATGGCAAGAAGGTGTTGGGTCATATCCCCACCTCTACGAATCCTTGCTTCTCTTCCTTAGCGAAAGAAATAAAGGCCTGGATCGCTGAGCCCTGTTCGGACCGTGCGGTCATCGGTGAGTCGTCATACCGTACCAGACAGGCATTTCTGATATGCGCGTCGTCTACGGAGTGCGTCTTTCTCAGCTCTTTGCCCAGCAGCACCGCTTTACGCAACGGTTTTGTCCTCAAACAAAGGATCATTGGGTACGCTTGATCCTTGGACACGGCAAGGGGTTTGAGAATCAAGGGTGACGCCATGCGTGAAACGTCCACGGCGGGCTGCAAAGTGGGCTTCAGGTTTTCGTTCCTGATTTCGAAAATGATCGGCATGCCGAATTCCGCTCTCGGGAAGTAATGAACCGGCATGTGCTCCTGGCGTCGCTTTTGTCCATAGGGTCTCTCACGTAGACCTTGCTGCTCTCTTGAAATCTCCCTGATGGATTCAGGCTCCGGCCATCGGGACCGTCCGGGTCTTCCGCCGGAGCCAGGATTCCTTCCGACGCCTGGAAGCTGTCTAAATTTTTGCATCAGGGATACGGAGGTGTTCCATGCCTCGATACATCCGGAGTTCCTTTTCGTGATAAGAAGTCTGCCGGGAAGAGTAGGCCAGTCCCTGGATGGAACTCCAGCAGGTATGCCGAACTCGTTCAATTTGGACGCATACCATTGCTGAATGTCGGTTCCAGGTTCCGGAGAAAAACTATCGCAATACAGAGACCCGCAGCCTCGCCTCGACCTGGCCCCAAGCCCTCCGAAATTGATCCACCCCCACATTGCCGCTTTGACATCCACGTCTACGCAGTCCTCTTTGTTAGGCTCCGAAGCAGATTTCGGCCAGGACACCTTTATCTCGAAAGTTCCCTTGCATACCTCTGTTTCTCTCTTAAAGGGAAATAGAGCGTAAGGGGGGAGCGTGCGATCTTTCGGATCCCAGCGCCCGGAATTTTGTTGCAGGTCTTTTTCCTTGACGATCTCCACCACGACCTTACTAGGATTCTCGGTTGTCCCCCATATCCTACCCTCTTGTTTACGTAATTCGCTTATGCTTTCCAACCTAGCTCCACGCGTGGCTCTCCACCAGAAACGGAGATGCCCACGGACGCTGGTCGGCCTTATCAAGGTGTCCGGATCGTTACAACCGGCCTCAACCCCACCTCCGAAAAGCGGTGTTACGAGTTCAATAGTGTATGTTTCTTGAATGACGCCGTAACTCTCCGATTTTGAAGACGGCGCCGTGGGGCATGCTGGAATACTTCTGCTCATCAACCACCCCCTGAATACTTCATTTCACTGCAAGAGCTGTTTTGTGATCTATTCTTAACGTCAAGCGCACTAGACCGAAAATTGAGCGTAACGCCGCTCCAGGGGCTTGTCAAGAAATTGATCGTTTCAGATCCGATTTAATCGCGGGATGAAGTACTGCGGACTGTTCCGCCAAAAACTCCGCCAACTTCAATCTTACATACGTGACCTGCCTTTCGGTGTGGGCCGTTGTCGTCACAGACAGGCCCACCGCTTTCTTTCCGTCGGAAACACAGATTCCGTGAACAGCCGGGTCCGGGCTTCGCGGCAGGAGTCGGGAGCGGGCGGAATCCAAGCCTCTGGAATGATTTATGATCTCTAAAATCCAGGGGAATACTTTTGCCATGGCCCGTATAAGTCCAAACATCCCATCCGCGTGCCGGTCCCGAACGAGGCCGAGCAAGTAGGGCCTTCGACTCCGGGAAGCCGGCGGCGGTTCTTCCATGGAGTCCGCGGATTGGGACAAGAATCCCTGCCGCATAAGCTCCAGCGCCGGAGACAGCGAATAAGCCGTTGCGCCGTTTTCTCCACGGCGTTCCAGCAGCCCCATGATCGCGGGATCAATCTCGTGGAACGGAAAATCCTTCTCCGGGACTTCCTTTTCCCGCACCAGCCTCGCAAAGAGATCGTAGTTGGTGAGCCACACCTCCTTGTCAATCTCCAATGGTATCGCCGGCATCTCAATGCAATGGGGAAATCCCTCGAACAATTGAACTACAGGGGCTCCCAAAGTCTGTCCAAGAAGAGCGGCCACGGAGATTTGGGCTTTGAATCCGCCGGTAGCGTTTATCACGCAGGCAAGGCCTCTGCCGGCCGCCTCTCTTAATGATTCGGCGCACTGCGAAACCAGCGACCTTAGCCCTACACTGGTAAACCTGTCGGGGTTGGTCGGGCACAGTCCCTCGATCTCTTTCCAACTCGACTTCTCAAGACCCCTCACTTCTCGATAGTATCTGGCCAGAAGTTCGCTGGTCCATCGACCATCAGGGGTTTCGGATGCGATGAAACAGATCTCGAAAGGAGCGGAGGGGGCGCCGGAACTGAGCCTTAACCCTCCGAGAATTTGCTCCGTGGCGTTGATTTCCGCTCCCAGGGTCCGTGCGAAGGGTTTCTGTCGTTTCAAGAAGGCCGAGCCCTTCATCCTGTGAAGGAAGCCCTGATGAGCCAAGCTCCCGTTTCAGATGCCCCGGGAGCGAGGTTCCTACGGTTACCAGTATGAAGGTCCCGATGCGGGTATCTCCTCTATCCATTGGACGACCCCACCTTTCCGCCGATATACGCTATAACGGCCGTCGCAATCGCAGCGTCGTCAAGCCATCCGACTACGGGTATGAAATCCGGAATGAGGTCCACCGGGCAGATCAAATATAATAGGGCCGCAATAATCAGGGCTTTGTCGGCAGTCGAACTCTTCCCGGAAATCAAGGAATCCCAGAGCTGGAAGGCCTTTTCCAATAAGCCTGGATTGTTGACTTTTTTAGCCCAGTTGGGAAATTCATTGCGAATTCGCGGACCCCGAATCGGCGTTTTGGGCTTCCGAGACCCACTTTGATCTCACAAAGTCGTTGATGTTCGTTACCCAGACCCCCTTCTCGGTAGACAACTTGTTCGTGCTCATATCCGGGATGAATGCCACTTGTCAGGCCCTCTTATCTGCGAGCTTTTCGCAGGCTCTGTGATCGGCCTAGTCTTAACTCCAGCAAGAGTCGTGCCGGCAAAACAAACTTGTGTTCCAGATCTTTGGAGATGTAGGTATAAAGGGCCGTGCAGGCTATCCATTCACTTAGGAGGAGATTGCTTCGCTTCGCTCGCAATGACAAGTTTACGGCATCTTGCGCCGAGAAGCGGAGCTACCGGCATCATCCATTGATGAAAAGATTGAGATTGTGAAAAACTGGGGGATTGCAGGTATTTTCAATTACGGTTGAAACGTCGGAAACTTTAGCTGAAATATTCCGGATGTTCCTTCAAATACTTGCTGACCGACTGGGGGGTTACCCCAAGCAAGCGCGCCGCTTCGCTCCGGTTGTCGCCGCCGGCCAGTTCCAGCGCTCTGGCGAAGTAATGTCTCCGTATACGATCGATGAAATCAGGTAAAGAAAATCCGGGATACGGGTCAGGGGCCCATTGGCACCGAGTCCTGAAAAGCTTCGAGGCAGGCGGCGTCCAAGTCGTCGGAATCTACGAAGCCCTTCAAGCCGGCCATAATGCATGCGCTCTTTCAAACATTTTGAAGCTCACGCACATTATTTCTCGCGTCACGCTCTCGCAGTCGTCTCATGATTGAGGCGCTTATCTTAAGTTTCTTGCCGTTTTCTTTATTGAATTCCGCCACAAAATGGTCGGCCAGGGGTTCGATATCCTTATCCGCCGAAGCAAAGGGGGGATCTCGATAACGCAGGAATTCAAACGGTATAGGAGGTCCTTGCGAAATTCCCCTTTCTTGACCTTTTCCTTGAGATCCTGGTGCGTGCCTGAAACGATACGGACATTGACGGTCGTTTCCTTGTCCGTGCCGAGAGGCGTAAACTTACCGTCCTGAAGGACCCTTAATAGTTTCGGCTGAACCGTCAACGGCATTTCCGCTATTTCGTCCAAGAATAGGACGCCGCCGTCGGCGCTCTTGAGCAAACCGTCCCGGTTGGCGTTGCGGCTGGAACGCGCCGGACGTGGCCGAAAAGATTGTCGTCCACAAGGGTATCCGGGCCTCCTGCGCAATTGAAGGCGATGAAGGGTTTGTCTTGTCGGTTGCTCATCCGATGAACAAACTTGGCGACATGCTCCTTTCCGGAACCGGACTCGCCCCGCAACAGGATCGGGTAGTCGTATTCGGCAAACAAGGCCGCTTTCTTCAACATTTCCTTGAATCCGGGGAGCGACCCCATAGTCCCGATCGCTTCGAGCGAGAGCCGGCAGAGCGTCCTCGTCTATTTTTCCGATCTCCTCATCCCTGAACCACACCCGCACATCGGGAAATCCTTCGGAGCCGAAATTCAGGACCCGGAGATGCCCGCCGAACCGCTTTCCGGGAAGCTGCAGAAACTTGGCGTCCAGCAGGCCGGCCATAACGAACAGCATGAACGACGCTTGCATTTGAGGGGTCCCCGGCGAAGCGAACACATAGTGGTCGGCGTCGGGAAAAGCCACGGTAATTCTGGGAATATGCTCTCTTAATCCGAGGATAATAGCTCCGTAATCCGTGGGATCGCTCAAAGGGATTTGCCTGACTTCCACGGGTGTGGCCCACTTGGACGCCAGGGCGTCCCGAGTCGCCTCCGCTTCCTTGGTGACGCCGAGATTGGAAAAGAGAAAAGCGTGATCGAATTTGCGGATATCGGCCAGAGAGATCACGGGCCAGGCTGCTTCCGGTCGCCATCGACCCCGCCCACCCATGGGTCTCGTTTTCCGAAAAAGTCAGTAACACGTCCATGCGTCGCCTTCCACGGTAGATATAGCGTCCGAAAGCCTCTCATGGCTCTGAAAGGCGCTCTCTACCATAGCTTAAACGCTAGGGGTTGTCACCGATTTTTCGATGATTCGATTTGTCGTCCGCAAGAAACTCCGTGTGAGATTAGGGCGGCGCCACGGAATAGCGGATCGGTCCCAAATTGTTAATCCCCTTTAAGTCGGGTCAATCATTCAAAGTCGGTTCCCTGGCGTCCAGCCTCGCGGTCGAAACGGCGGAGTAAGGCGTTTACAATCTCGCTCTAAGTCGCCGTCAACATTCACAGGATAATCACTGAACTCCTGACGACAGAAAAGATTGGTAATCTTCACATCTCCCTCCGGAAATCGGGTCAATCATATCGAAGCCGACCGCATTGCTTCAATAGTCGATTTTAGAGATTGATAAATAGACATTATTCCTCTTTTCTAAGTTGAGAGACATTGGCGTGGCGGATATTTTGCCTTGCGGCCAGGTCCCTTGAGAGAGTTTAAGGCCTCTCTCAAGTCAAGGGTCAATATTCAAAGTAATGGCGACATCATTGTCGCCTCTTCAAGGGTATGCGTTTCAATCCCTCAAGTCGGGTCCATCATGGTCAAAGTATGCAGCAAATTGACGCGCAATATTACTCTTGCCCCTCTTTCTAACCCCGCTAAGATCGGTTCAATCATAAAGACGGACTCGACAGCGAGATAAATTCACATACGGGTCATGTTCCCGGTTTTTTCAATCCCCTCTAAGTCGGGTCAATCATTCAAAGTTTAAAGAAGTAAAACGTATGCGCTTGGATCCTGAAGTTTCAATCCCCTCTAAGTCGGGTCAATCATTCAAAGAGGCTTGGTCTCGGGTATGGGGAATGGCTTCGGAACAAGTTTCAATCCCCTCTAAGTCGGGTCAATCATTCAAAGCCTCTCCAAAACGAAATCCCCTGCTCGGCTGTGCGTATAGTTTCAATCCCCTCTAAGTCGGGTCAATCATTAAAAGATGTTCAAGGACCCCTCAGTCTACCGCGGCATTTGGAGAAGTTTCAATCCCCTCTAAGTCGGGTCAATCATTCAAAGAATGAATCAGCGGGTTTGGGGTAAACAAAAGTTTGCCTCGTTTCAATCCCCTCTAAGTCGGGTCAATCATTCAAAGAGATAATGTATAGGTTATCTACAATGTCTGGGAGCCTGTGGTGTTTCAATCCCCTCTAAGTCGGGTCAATCATTCAAAGTCGACCAACTGCTTGTGTCATTAGCTAGTTAAGTCTTTGAATGGTTTCAATCCCCTCTAAGTCGGGTCAATCATTCAAAGTTGCATCCACAACAACATGGGTGCGAAGAGCTTGTTCAAAGTTTCAATCCCCTCTAAGTCGGGTCAATCATTCAAAGAGTTTCCCGTCCTTCACTTCCTCAGTTTTTCCCAGGCACTGTTTCAATCCCCTCTAAGTCGGGTCAATCATTCAAAGTTTGTTGTTTATGTTATGTGCACTGGCAACGCACAAGCACAAGTTTCAATCCCCTCTAAGTCGGGTCAATCATTCAAAGTCCCGTAAAACGTAATGCCATAATGACCTTGGAGTTAATGGTTTCAATCCCCTCTAAGTCGGGTCAATCATTCAAAGGCTTGATGAGCTTCTGGGGTCTAGAATCATCCCTCCAGTTTCAATCCCCTCTAAGTCGGGTCAATCATTCAAAGGATACCAAGACACAGGTTTCTTTCTAGATAACAACGGGAAGTTTCAATCCCCTCTAAGTCGGGTCAATCATTCAAAGTTGGGTCATAGTATTCTTGCATTACAATTCCTGTGTATAAGTTTCAATCCCCTCTAAGTCGGGTCAATCATTCAAAGGTTCTGAAAATTACAGGGGCATCAAACAAGGTCAAGAGTTTCAATCCCCTCTAAGTCGGGTCAATCATTCAAAGGGAGATCTGGCAGCTATGGCAGTAGCAGGAGTTGGAACTGTTTCAATCCCCTCTAAGTCGGGTCAATCATTCAAAGTCTTGGTTAACCAGATCAGGCGAGTGGTTAAGAAAAAGGTTTCAATCCCCTCTAAGTCGGGTCAATCATTCAAAGAAGTTGATTTATCTTATCTTGCACCGCACCACGTTGATTCGTTTCAATCCCCTCTAAGTCGGGTCAATCATTCAAAGTGGTATATAAATGCATTCAACCCTGTGTTTACTGAACCGTTTCAATCCCCTCTAAGTCGGGTCAATCATTCAAAGGTGAGGCCAAGGTAAGTCATAGTAAAAGTTGAGGAAAGTTTCAATCCCCTCTAAGTCGGGTCAAGCATTCAAAGTGTGACGATAATCTTTCGACACAAAGTTTCTTTAACCGAGTTTCAATCCCCTCTAAGTCGGGTCAATCATTCAAAGAGCTAACTTGACAATGTGGTTAGGAAATGATTCGAGGCAGTTTCAATCCCCTCTAAGTCGGGTCAATCATTCAAAGGAGTAGCAAGCCGCTTGAACAACCAGAAACCCTTCAACGTTTCAATCCCCTCTAAGTCGGGTCAATCATTCAAAGATGCAATACATCGTGCGATAGCAAGGTGTTCAACCCCGTTTCAATCCCCTCTAAGTCGGGTCAATCATTCAAAGGGTAAAGATCTATGGGATAAAAGACACAAACCGAAGGCTGTTTCAATCCCCTCTAAGTCGGGTCAATCATTCAAAGGAGTAGCGGCTTACAAGGGCGTACGAAGCCCTATGGAGTGTTTCAATCCCCTCTAAGTCGGGTCAATCATTCAAAGACTCAGAAGATCCGGTTGCGGACGGGTATGTGCAGGCGTTTCAATCCCCTCTAAGTCGGGTCAATCATTCAAAGGAGTAGCATCGTCCCTGATGAAGCTTACCGAAAATACCCAGTTTCAATCCCCTCTAAGTCGGGTCAATCATTCAAAGAGCCTACATCTGGGATCTGCCGCTGGAGCCATCTGAAACTGGGCTTTCGCGTTATCCCCTGATTCTGGGTGGTTTCGCCCCACCATTTAGCCCTCCTTCCTCACGAGCAAACAAGGTTAACTACTACGTGGCCATTGGTATTCTAGGTTTCGTGTTATCTCCCCCCTTTTTCGGGGTTCTCGGCGATAACACGGAAGACCAGAATTCATAACGAAATACCATGACACGCTGCGTCGAGCAAGACAAAATTGAGGACGGGCAAAAAAATTGAAATGACCGCAACTTCTTTCAAAGCGTCTTGACAGCATAAGCGGATTGGTAAATAGTGGCGACAATCGGCATAACTTTCGGTTCGAATTGGCGCCGAACGATAGCCGTACCGAGTAACCATTCAGTTTTGAACCGTGAAGGCCGAGATTGCTTTGTCGTTTCACTCCTCGCAATGACATTTGGAATTGTCTTTGCGAGCTTAGCGAAGCAATCTCCCTCGCGTAACCGAATGGATACCATACCGTTTCCGAGACCAGCTAATGTATCTGACGGAGCCTTTTTGCTGCGAGGGAAGGATTTGCCCCTGCTGAAGAACCTTGCGAGACGCTCGCCCCGAGCAATGTTTCTAATGTTCAACCATTCCCTGACGGACCTTCAGGAGGCTGACGCCAGAGAATCTCTCGGTGTAGAGCGCTTTGTGGCCCTTCCTGACGACTTGCGGAATCTCTGGAGCAATATCCCGCCCGAAAACCCGACGCTAGGCCCGTTGCTTACCCCTTTCAAGTCCTGGCTTTCATCCCTGGCCAGGCCCGGAGATTTCGCTTTGATACAGGGAGATTTCGCGGCATGTTTTCTCATGGTAAACTATGCGCTTGAACACCGGATCGTTCCTGTATGCTCAACCACTCGACGTGAGGCTTCGGAGACATCGGCTCCGGATGGAACGGTCATACTGACCCATAGCTTCAAGCACGAGATTTTCAGAAGGTACGGGAGCTAATATGGCGAACGTGTATGTTTCCATTCTGGGCGCAGGAGACTATAAAGAATGCGCATACTTCCGCGGAGATTTTGAGCTCAGGAAACTCGATTTGTGCAGGAGGCGACGGTCGCTCATCTATGCGGCTCATGGACGCCGGAAGATCGCATTCTTATACTGACAACGGACTTGGCGTGTCGCAAGCATTGGGTGGACAACACTCCTGAACTCGATGGAGAGACTGTGGTAAGGGAAGGTCTGGAGACCCGACTGAAAAATCTCAATCTTCCTGTTGCGCCTAAAGCCGTTCGGATACCGGACGGTCAATGTGAGGAGGAACTCCGGGAGATTTTTCAGACCATGTATGATCAACTCGAGTTCGGGGACCAAGTGGTTTTCGATATCACCCATGCCTTCAGGTACATACCCATGCTGACGCTTGTGGCTCTCCACTACGCGAAGGTCCTGAAAGATATCGAAGTCAAGGGCATTTACTATGGCGCATATGAAGCGATAGGCCGACCTGCCCAAGTGGAACGGATGCCTCCGGATGAGCGCCGAGCGCCTATCCTGGACCTGAGTTACTTCGACACACTGCTGGACTGGTCTCTCGGAGTGTATTTGCTTCACCAATGGAGGAGACGCCTCTATGTGCTCCCGGCTGGCTCAAACCGGCGTCCACTCGATTCTCAAGGAGACCAAAGGCGCCAAGCAGGAAGCCCAACTGATCAAATCCATTTCGGACAAGATGAGCATTTTCACGAAAGACCTGGCCACTTGCAGGTGCCGTAACATAAGCGCAGACGCCGCCGCTCTGAAGGAGCTCGCCTCAAAGTGTTCGGAGTCGAACGTGCTTCCGGATTCAAGCCGCTGTTGGAAAGAATCAGAGAAGAAGTGGAAGAGTTCGACGGGGACGGAGTCCGTCGACGGTGTCACGGCGGCGCGGTGGTGCCTCACCCACAATCTTATCCAACAGGGATACACCATACTGTCTGAAACGGTTTTGAGCCGGCTGTGCCTACTCATGGGCCTAGACGCGGGAATTCCGAATGATCGCTCGCTTGCGAGCGAGGTGGTTACAATTTTCGCCAACAGTATTCCACAGGACATTGGAATCCTCTTTCTTCTGCCGCGCCTGATCGCACACGAGCCTGTTTGGAGGTTCTGGAAAGGCATCGGAGAACTGGTTGAAATCCACATAAATCTGTCTCAGCGGAGAAACGATATCAATCATTGTGGAGAAAACGACGATCCCAGGGGCCGCGCAAGGTTCGAAAAACAGTTGGGAGGATATATAAATCAGTCGAGCGGCTCTTGTCCCTTCCTTCATGAGCTGTTGCCTAGCCCTGTCCTATTTTCACAAAATTGGAAGAGCCGGCATTTTCAATGCGATTAATCTACACAACAGACCTCCACGGCTGCGAAAGAAAATTCGATATGCTCATTCGAGCCGCTGAAGGAGCATCGGGCAAGCCTCATAGTGAATGGGGGCGATGCGCTTCCCAAAGGACGGCAACCTTCTCGATCAGGACAGATTTATCTCCGGTTTTTTGCGAAAGCATTTGCGGCAGGTGAGCGAGGCCGGCCTCACGCTCCTGATCATGCCGGGCAACGACGACCTGCAGGCATTCGACCCTTTGTTCAATGAGACGTGTCGCGAATTTTCCCACGTTTACAATCCCGCTCAAGCGCTCATAAAGTTTGATGGCTATGAATTCATCGGGATGAATTACGTTTGTGACTATCCTTTTCCCCTGAAGGACCGATGCCGTGTTGATGACGAGTCTTTGTGCTTGAGCCTCAACTTGGCCCCAGCCTTCTTTCCGACCCGAACAAGAGTTGGATCAACGTGACGGATTGGGCATCCCACATTAGATCGCTGAAGTCTATCGCTCAGGAACTGGATGAACTCCCCGCCCCGACGGATATGTCCAGGAGCCTGTTACATTATACACGATCCGCCAGCTGGCCTTGGTCTGGATTTCACATGCCGTGGACGAAAAGTGGGGTCCAGAGCGGTTTACAACTTCATCAGCGAACGGCGGCCTTTATTGACACTTCACGGGCATATTCATGAATCGCCGTATCTTTCCGGCAAGTGGATAGCTTGGGTCGGAGGGACACTCTGCATTCAGCCCGGGCAGGACGAGACCTGATTTCGTGTACGTGGTCATAGATCTGGAGAATATCTGCGTCCGGGCCGAACGCAGATTCAAATGATGCGGGATTACGGCCTCCCATGGTAGCCAAGCGGCTACAAAAGACGGTCCGTCAAATCTTCGGGCAAAGCTGCCCTAGGATCCAGATTTGCCGCGGCATACAGCTTGCCCAATCCTATGAATATCGACTCCACGATATTTGCAGTGAGTCTCGTTGGTTTCGCCTTTAAGCCTCAGCCATTCCCTAATCAGACGAAACAGGACGAATTCATCTTGGGGTAGCCGTTCTTCCAGAGTGCGGACGATTGCCGGCAATGGGTGACCTTCTCTTCATGTAGCCTCCGCAAATCCGCCAAGCCGGAGTCAGTCCGTCGCTCCTGAGTTGCAAAACTTCTCTTATCATTTCGGCTAAAACGGGATCGAGA
Source organism: uncultured delta proteobacterium (assembly GCA_963747865.1). GTDB lineage: Bacteria > Desulfobacterota > Desulfomonilia > Desulfomonilales > Desulfomonilaceae > JBBSBY01. The sequence continues at coordinate 24,754 of CAVVHK010000001.1, forward strand.
CGCTCAAGGGAGATAGCCAGAGTCGTCAATTCCGGTATCCGGTTTTTCCGGCAAAATAGGGATATCGCGCGAATTCAAACGCCGCAGCGGCCCAACAATCCTCAATCGTCGGGACCTCCGGGCAGCTCTGCTAGTTCCACAAGAGCTTCCAACTGCATGATGGAAGATGATTGGATTTAGCGGCTGTCGGAGGAGATCGATAAGTTGGATCGCTGTGAGCTCCGACCCAAGCCAGTGAGTTTCAAGCCATCGCCCGGCGCATTCATCAAGCCAAAGGTCGCCGCTTGGCCTATCCAAAGGGCTACTCTTGTGTCGGTCCATCAGCACGGCGCTAGGAAGACAAAATGGTAGCTGGACGGCTCCATGATCAATCAAAGCATCCAGAAGCTCTGCGGGATCCGCATGCCGGTCATTGATCATTTTGCGTATGCGTGTTTCGGTTTCCCGGCCATACTCGGTGACACGCTCCAGGTGGTTGGGGTTCGAACGAACCAAGGAGTGGAATACGGCGTCTCTAGTGCGTATCCCTGCATCATACCCGAACAAGCCATCCCCAAAATCCAGAATTTCAATGGGCGCCTCGGGGACCTGGTTAGCCTTGCAGACCCTCGTGGCCAGTTCCTTGTAATATCTGACCACCGTCGGCGGCGTAACCTCGACGGTCGACCAATTCCACCACCCGAGCAATCTTGTGAGTGAGCGGCCGTGTTTGCACCCAGTGGACCGAACCGGCTTGATCCATGACGAATTCCGAGTCACCACAACCTGTTTTTTATGTAGATGCCAAGGGCCTCTGCTGCGATTGTTGCGAGCCGGGGCTTAAGACCTTCAGTAGGAGACGCCGGTCGGCGCCTGCAAAATGACAATGTTCCCGCCTTGGGAATCGCACCGAGCGCGAACATCCGGAGACAGGCTTCCATCCATCTGTTTGTCCCCGTAGTCGAGAAATTTGGCCTCGATAATCGGCAGAGGGTCGAAGTCCGTCATGTGGGTGAAAAAAGCTCCCGCGAGCAGTGGGTCGGAAACCATCTCCTGAATTACCACGGCCATCCCCTTCGATGATCGATTCCCTTCCGCATGATCCCGGGTTCCTTCGTCGGTTGCCATTGAGCCGATGACTTCAGCCATGGCTTCGGGCAATTCCTCTTTTGCCACTGAAAGGCGGGTGTCAAAAACGCCCGCCTTAGAATCGGTCAGTCCGTCCTCATCCACAGCGCTGGACCTGACGGCCCAAGGGCCGTTACCGGGAAGAGTCTCCAATCCAAGGGCCTTTAAGCCAACTTCGGAAATCACTTCCTCCAGTCCTTTGCGGATTAGTTTTAGAGTCGGAGAATCATCCGAGGAGCAAGCCAGCGAACTACCGGCCTTCGCCATCAGTGTGGCGACGGCGGAAACGCTCACAGCAGAGAACCTGGGAACATGAATTCCCAATGTTTCCATCTGGAGCAGGCGAGCCCCTTTGCCTCCCAATTCCTCGGTACGGTTGAGTTCCTTGACGGGAACGAAGGGAACCATTTCCAGTTCGTCATGGAACGCTTCTTCCTTCAGGTCGATTTCTACTAAAGACCCGGGACTGAATGAACGCGCCCCGGGGACAATGGCGTAGGGCATACTGGCAGGCAACGCCAAGTTGAGATGGGCTGTCAAGCAGGAAACCAGGTTCACTGCGGCGGCGCATTTCTGCAAAGCCCTGGTGGCGACTCGTTTGCCGCAGCCGTCCAGAATGACAAGAGACCGGTCGTCCACATTGGTTAGGTCTTCATCATTACGGACGAACACTACTTTACCAGCCAAACGACCGGGCTTTACCCGGCTCCCTGTCATCGTGAATAGAGTAGCGCCTTCCATGTCACCCATTGTCTTTCCAATCCAGCCATTCGATGGAGTGTCGGTTCGGATCCATCTGGACAAATAGACTTCCTTGTCCATCGGCGCACGGGACCGCCCTTATACGGACTTCATCGCCCTGTTGAAGCAATCCCGCCCATTTATGCCAGCAAAGGATTTCGGCGTAAGACCCATCACCGAGGTTCAGGACGTATCGTGCGGCTTTGTAATGGGCCTGAGTGGCGTCCTCCACTCGACCTTCCATCGTTTCTAACTCTCCTGCGGTCGGGTTCCGAGCAAAATAAGGCCCAACGTCGGTTTCAGGAACATAGATTAGGGAACATCGAGAGCTCCGCATCGGCCCGGGAATCGAAAACGTTTCGGCAAAACGTCCCTCTTGGACAAGTTCCTCGGCGGTCTTGCCCGTCAGCTCCAATTGAAGCCAGGTTTGAGAGCCCTTGGGAGTTGTCAGCAGACCGTCTCGGAAGGCCTCCACTATCAAGGTCCTCAATTTGGCCACTTTCTCCGCGTCCGTGGCCACTATGATGTCGAAGTCGGAATTGTCACGAGCCATACCGGCCACCCAAGAACCGGTTAGGAACGTTTCGCTCAGAGAAACATCAGCTCGCTGTAGTATATCGAGTAGGGGAGAGAGGCGAACCGGATCAGCCGGCTGCCTCATCAAATCGACACATTCAATGGGGACCCGCTGAAGATGTCCTTCCGATTCGTGCGTGCGGCGCCAGATAGGCCGGAGCCCCCCAAGGCAGCGGATGAGCTAAAGCTTTGTCCCTAACGTCCTCAAGATAAAGTGGATATTCGGAGAAGGAATGATGAAATTTGAACACCCGCCCTCCCGGCGGCGCCGGTTGGACTCCGTCGTATTTCAGCTTCAGGAGCGCCGTTCCCGGCTCCCATTCAGGCGCCCAAACAATGGAAAGATAGCGCCCCTCGGTGAGAACCTGGTCCCCAAACTCCAGTTTCGGGGCTCCGACACGACATGGCGGAATAGTATTCCAGCGCAGCTCCTGCGCTTCTGAAGAAACGCTTCGCGGCAAACCAACTCTTCGGCAACAGATTGGACGTGGGCTCACATTCGATGTCCAGCCCGTCCAGAGAGCCCATTATGACTACAATGTCACGACCTGTCCTGAGCGCATGTTCATGCAAGAACTGACGGCAGACTCCGCAGGGACGCGGAAGATCGCCCTTGGCGCCGGCTCTGATCAGGGCAAGAGCCACTACTTCAGGATCGTCCGACATGGTCGCCATAACGATTGAAGCCATTTCAGCGTGAATGTTCGTCATGTGATTGAATGACGAGGTATGACCGGCCACGAAGATCCGTCCGTTCGCCGTAAGCGCGGCGGCACCATAAGAAGTGCCTTTTCGAGAAGTTAAGAAGCGCGCGACAATCCGCCGCGCGCGGCTTCAAATAACGCTTTGATCCTGTCAGGACTGAGTTTGATGGCTGCGCAGTTGTTCATGCGGTCCTGCCTCCTAACGACGTCTCCAAATCAAGAATAGTCTTTAGTAGATCAGCCTTAATAAGCAAGAGCCGAGGCTCCGGGGTCACGTTTTGAGGCCTACGATTCGTTTCCACGAGGAAGCGACGGGCTCGGTCGCACATTCGGAGTATGCGCCATTTCGGCCTCGCCTCCGAATCCATCAGATTATCCGTCAAATCGGCGGCCTTCAATGCGATAGCCTCGGGAGACGACTCTATGATGCGTTTCAAATAACGATGCTCTTGCTCATCGTAAGGCACCCCCGGCTCCAGTGTCACCGCCGCCACGAGGCCGGCTACGCTTTCACCGAACAGCCTCTCAATCGTCTCTGAGGTGACGCTCGTGTCTTCGACAGCATCATGAAGAAGAGCGGCGGAGAGGACTATCAAATCATCAAATCCGGCTCGATCAAGTCTTTCTGCGACACGGCTGACATGTTCGATATAAGGGGCCCCATTAGCCCGAGTCTGTTGACCGTGCGCATGCGGGCAAAGCCCATCGGGAATTGAGGCAGCCTGACGGGATACTTGCGTTCCATCCGAGCCGACAGAGGCCCATGCGCCTGAAAGCCGCCGGTCTCACGGAGCAGAAGAATGACACCGCCGGGCGGAAGCTCAATTTCTTGGATCTGCAAGTGGGATAATAGGCTCCGGAAAACCCGGCATGACTGACCACAACAATTCGGCCGCCATCGGGCAAAGACCGCCATTCGGTCCGCACTCTTAACGAAAAATCCGAAAGCGCTTCGCCGTTCGGCGGGGTAGCCCCAAGTCCTATGGCTCGTATCTCCCTGCGAGGGTGACCTGTCCAAGCGCCCCAATTCCGTTCGGCCAAATCCTTGCGAATCTCTATCGGGGATCCCAATTTACGGCTGATCGCCTCGGCCGTCGTTCGTGCTCGCTTCAGGGGACTTGAAAAAATTCTGTCCGTAGAAAGTCCTATTTCGGCCGCGGCAATAATCATGGCGGCGAACTCGGCTTGAGCGAGACCGGCGTCGGCCAGCTCAGGGTCCGATTGACCGAGAATGCGTTCTTGGGCATTGTATTCAGTCTGTCCGTGCCGCACCAGGTATCGTACGAAAGTCATCAGCGCCTCTCAGTCCACCCCGAAACTCCTTGTCGCCGCTCTGCTGACAAGTCCAATTTTGTCGTCATGGCCTGCCGGCTCAAATTGGATGATAGTCCCCGACATTGTTCGAAAAATCCTCCAAGCAAAAATTTCGGGACGACGTCGACAAAATGCCTGGGTCTGGAAGCCCTCTGCCCGCCATTCTTCTATCGACTTACGGCAAAAAACGAATAACAAGCTTCCAAAAAGCTCTCTCTCGGGGTCCCGCGCCACTCAGGGGTCATCACGGTTTTGCGCAGAAATTCCAAGGCCGTCGGGTTACCCGTGAGCTCTCGATTCATTATCCACTGTAAATACAAGGATTCCAAAAAAATATTGCGCTTGGATTCGTAGTTGAATTGATCTTTCGCACTTGCCCACGCGGTAATTCCCATTCGGTGAATCCCGCAGAGAGTATCTTTATTTCGGGGGTCCGTCCAAATCCGCGGCCAAGGGGGCTTAGGATAATTTGCGTTTAACCTGGAAAAAGAAGAGAGCAACTGCATCCCCAAATCTAAACTGGGTCCGGGAGCGCCGGGTCGCCAATTTTCCTCATCAGGCGCCAGAAGGTATTGGCAGATAGCGGGTTTTTCGCCGGCCGCACTGGTATCCATGTGATGAATGTCCGCATTACGCCCCTCCCTGAAGGCGCCCAGCAGTTCCGAAATCAGGCCGTGTATGGTAACTGTCCTTTTCGGTTCACCTGATTTCTTGATCAACCTATGACGGCCGAATACTCTTTCAGAAACCCACCTGAGATAAGCCTTGAGGCTGCAGCCCGAACCATCGAACCAGAGCCCGAGCATGCCGGATTTCCCATCGTAGAGTGGAACAAGGTCAACCTTGCTAAGATTGACACTTACCTCTCCAAATTTGCAGAGCGTCTGCCCCTGCAAGAGGCCTCCAATATCAAGCTCATACACCAGGGGAAGCGGTTCTCCTGTTTGAACGGGCCTCCACACAAGCAAGTTCTTAGTCGCATGATAAAAATCCGAGTTCGCTGAAATCCGGAGAAGGGAAAAGTATCGATAGGCGTCCACCTTTGTGAACCTCTTCCATCCCGGAGGGTCTTCTCCAAACTCGCATGGAGCCAAAGTCACGGTGTAAACAAGACGCGTGGAGAAGGCTTTATCCGGCCTAGCGTCGCAGCCGATGCGTAGTTTCCAGGCTTGTTCACGATGCGCTGAGGGAGCTGCGGGACCTGTTGGTTCCGACAGATTGGATAAGGGAAATACGTCATCATAGGATTTCAGTCGGATCAGATGCTCATCATCCAGCATGCAAGCTGAAAAGGCATAGAAGAATTTTCCACAAAGGTGATCGAACCGAATGTCGCCTCCATTCTTGCCCCCATCTCGAAACTCGTAATACGATCTAACGAGAGCCGCCGTCGCTAGGGCCAGCCTAGCTCCTTTTCGCTTGGTTTCAACCAAAGTCTGAGTGGTCCCAAACTGTTTCAGGGGAACAAGAAGTTCCTCAACCGCCGGGGAAAGGACGAGCATTTCGCACGGGACATTGTCAAAGCTTGCGCTCTTGAAGCATTCCGCCAATATAACAGCGAGCCGAAGGAGCCTGCTTTCGAGCTCTTCGGAATAGGCAGGCAACTTGTCCAGGAACAGGTGTCGAACCAGCCACATGAAAAGAAAAGCCAAATCATACTGGGGCGCCGAGAGACGGGTTTTTTCGAAATCCACAAAAGTTAACCTGCCGTCGGAAAGAATCATCACGTTTTCATCGTTAAGGTCTCCATGAATCGGTAGGTAGGGTAAGTCGAAACCGTCTTGATTCCAAATATTTTCGTTTCGGAGAGCATAAATGGTGTTTGGAAAACTCCTATTGTGGACGGCCACGACCTTTCTCTCGGGTTCGATACCGCAATTACCCCATTTAACTTCAGTGTCCGATTCAATTTTATGCAACAGAGTCGGCAGGATCAGTGATCTCAAATGGCCCCAAGGAGTTTTCGCTTCCCCGTGTCCATATTGTTGGATCCTTTCGTGGTAAATTTGATAAAGCTGTTTGAGATGCGATCGGCCCACGGTGCAGTCTTCAGGCAGTACACGGGCAAGTGTCTCGATTTCCGTCGATTTCTGGTCGACGAAGCTCGAATACACCACAGCCCGGTCGACAACTACATGATCGGTTTCAAACGTTGTCAGGAGTTGAGGCCTGCTGCAGGAGAGGATTGCGGGCCATCCTCCCTGACTGAAAGTCTCCCATCCGGCGCACTCGTCATGCCCATCACTTTTCTTTCCAGATATCTTAAGGACGGCCATACCGAAATTTCCATCGACGAATTTCAGGCCAAGCCTCCAGATTCTGGCTCCGGATTTTCCCGAGCTGAGTCGAAGCGGCTCGTCGAGAGGCAGCATCTCGCGCCCCTCTATGCGGTCCTCTATCTCTTTTCGTAACTTTTCTAGGTCTAGTGGGAATTCAGACATGTGCCTCCCAACTAAGCGCTTGGCGTCCCAAGAATTCAGTTCGCCAGGAAAATATTATTGATCGGGGGATTCTGTCGTATGATTTCTGTATCTGCCCGTATTGCCCTAACTAACCAGAATCGACTTCTTCTAGGTGGGCGCCATCCCAGACTTTCTCAGCACTTGATTCCGCCTCCAATAATCTCCTGAAAGAGCTTGCGGAAATCCATCATTACAGAATATGACGGAGCAGAGCATGGGACCGAAAAATCGGATGATAGACTATTTTATTGTGGCTTTCAAGCATGTTGATTATCCAAAATCCACGGTCAACACCGTCATGGTTGTCGGGTTGTGATTCGTGAGACTGGAAATGGGAGTTTTCAGCAGTTAGTCGGACGGAAAATTCGGCGAGCGGCGCCAGCCGGACTTATCATACTTCCCCCCACCGCGATTCGGGCCTGTTTCCGGACGAGCTATCTCCCCGAGCTCGTTTCAGCCCTCATGCAAGCCCTACTTTGTCCCCCCGTTCGACTAACCCGAAGCGCACAAACATACCACCCTCCTTAGCTCAACAAAGATGATTTCGTTCGAGGGACGCCTCCGCGCAAGCCGAACAAACATGTTTCCGCCATACTCGAGCACGCGGCCGGGCAGATTGATCAACCCAAAAAGTAGGATCTTCATGCGACGAGGTGGTCAGTTTTTCCCAAGGCCAGACGCTTCATGGCCGAATTCACATTGAACGCGGGAATCATGAGGCGTCATGTGGCGTTGGCTCCAAACAAACTTTTCAGCCGCGATTGACCCAGACCTGGTCTCCACGAAACCTGGCATGACTATCTATCGAGTCTCATCAAACGTTCCTTTTATGAGGCCAATTTTTCGGAACCGATTTTGACCATTTTCCCCAATGATTGATGTCTTATTTTGCCGTCTCAAAATCAAAGTCTCAGGAACTTGACAAACGTCCTCATTTATGAGATTGGCCCCGGGACTATCTCGGAGGCATGTCATGGCAAAATATATCGGATACGCTCGGGTAAGCACTAACGGTCAGGACTTGGACTTGCAGCTCAAAGACCTTAGAGCCGTTGGCTGTAAGAATATCTTCACCGATAAAGTAAGCGGAACAAAGAGCCGGCGTCCCGGACTCGACGCTTGCCTTAACGATCTGAAAAAGGGTGATACGCTTGTCGTGTGGCGCTTGGACAGGCTCGGAAGGTCCATGCAGCATTTGGTTTCGCTTATCACGGATTTGAAAGCCAGAGGCATCGGATTCCGGTCTTTGAGGGACGGGGCCATAAATACGACCACAGCGTCGGGGGAGCTTGTCTTCGGTATCTTTGCAGCTCTTGCCCAGTTTGAAGGGGAACTGATAAGGGAAAGAACCCGAGCGGGACTTGTCCGTAGCAAGAGCCCGCGGACGTACGGGCGGACGAAAACCTGTTGAAGTTGATGATCCGAGAGTTCGGTTGGCAAAGAAGATGTATGAAGACCGAAGCTTAAGCGCCAAAGAAATATGCTTGAGCCTGAATATAAGCAGGGCGACTTATTACAGGTATTTGTCTTTGTAGCCTCTTCTTGGGAACTGTGGGATTCCGATCCTTGTGTGTAGAATAGATTCAAAGTGGAAATCATCATCAGCTTTATCAAAATTTAGTGCTGCGCGATGAGACTCTTTCGTCGGGTTTAATTCGCTCAAAATAAGGTTCGATTCGTATGCGCACAAAAGGAAGGTATTGGTCATTTCGAAAAAGTCCCTCAAAGGTCTTTTGGAATCCAAGAAGATTGATTATTTCCTCCTTTTGCTTCTCTGAACTCTTAAGCTGGTCTGCAATGTATTTTCTGTCCAAAATTTCAGAATTCTTCAAAAACAAGCATGAACCTGCGTTGGCGTGGATGTCGGGATGAAAGTCTTTGGCTTTCTGGGAGGCCAATATCATAGATACACCGAACTTCCGAATCTCCCTGAACAATTTCACCACGGCTTCGGAGTTATTCATTTTATGCGCTTCGTCAATAATCACCGCCATGTGAAGAGAAATCCTGTGCTCTCCTGATACAAGGAAGTTGTAAAGCTTCAACAACATAAACTCCGCCACCGCAAGCTTCACTTCTTCAGTTGGTAAAGGAGCCAATCTTATTACGGTCGGCCTGGAAATAAGTTTTGAGAAGCTTTCGTCGTTTTCGGTCCTTGCGAACAGGTTCAGACTGAAAATTGGTGAAAGCCGGTTTAGCAGGGAAAGATGATTCGGAAGCTCCTGGATTTTGCTCTCAAGGTCGTTAAAGGCTGGGCACCTCTTGCCATGAATTTCGGCAGTTTCCCGAGTAATGCCTTGTTCCCTGAAGCATTCCTCCATGGCCGTCCGCAGATTGGCCTCCTGTAGGGGGCCCAGACCGTATATACGCTTTAGAATGCCTGCTGTAGCGAATATGCTATTAATAGCCCTGGTCTTTCCGCTCACTGGATCCGGAACGAGTTCCAGAGGATTTAGGGGCAAGCCGTCCCCTGGATCTTGAGCAACGATAGCGTGTCTCTGAAGAAATTGATCTTCCACATAGTCATTGTTGAAGTCGAAAATCAGCGGGACCATGTTTCTTCGAGTGATTTCCGCTATCAGTGACCTAAGCACCTGGGTCTTTCCGGAACCGGACGTCCCGACGACAAGCATATGACCGTTGGATAGACGTGGGTAGCCGCCAAATGGATTCCAGTGGACTTGTGTCCCTCCATTGTCAAGCTTGCGGCCCAACAAGATCGCTTCCTGCTCCAACGATTCTTTGTCCTGGTGATCCGCTCTAAATTTCCATTTCGTCGTCAAGGCAGGATCGCGAGGACCAAAGATCTTCTCACAGCGAGAATCCAAGGGGCACAGGCGGCACAAACCCTCCACAGCCGTTGGAGGAATTCGAGCTTTGCGCGGATCTGAAGCGGAAAGCCATTCGGCAATTTCTCCTATTAGCCTTTCTCCAGTCGGAAAAGCGTCCGACAGGTCTTTACTCGACAAGTGCTTAATATCAGGATTCTCATCCATATAAATGATGGATGCCCGTGTAGGAATACCTGAGGTCGCCTCGACCATCCAGGCGTACGTTGCAACCTGATTGAGGTCGCCAACAAGTTCGTGATCCCCCTTGCACTTGAACTCGAGCACTATGAATTCTGCGCTGGGCGCATCGAAAAGAAGGGCGTCGTACTTGCCTCGAATCTCAACAGAAATCCCGCCTTTTGTGATTATGGATTTCTGAAGCCCTTTTTCAGGGGGCAGAAAGATCGATTTAATCAACTCTTGAGCGGAACCGAACAATTGCCGCTGGCTCTCAATGGTTTCCGCAAGGAATTCGGACAGTTTCCCAAGGCCCTCGGCGAGAATCAGCACCTCTTCGGACGCCAACGGCGCCGGCTTCCGCGTGTCCGACAATGCTGGATTCAGGTAAACACGGTCAAAATGAGACCAAAGCGCTGTATGCAAGTCAGCGGAAGAAGCGGGGCTATCCAACAATAAACGGAGTTTTGGATCACGCCCTGCCGCTATGGATTGAAACATCGGAGTGGCCACCCGGTCGTGAAAGAAGGAACCGCAGAAAGCAAGCTTCCCTTGGAAAATCCAATGACTTTTTTTCTTCTTGTATTCATCGACCATTAGCCGGGGGCACAGGGAGGCTCTCCTAATGTGGGTAGGCCACAGAATCATCGCTTGTTCCTACTTCAAGAAATAAATAGGTGGTGTAACGTTGATATATCCAAACATATCAGCGTACTTACCCATCAGGCCCGCCAAAAGATCGTGAGTCAGGTCTTTCGCTACCCCCTTGTTCTGCAGAGCCGCCAATATTTGCTCCAGTTTGAATTTGTAAGGAGCCGTTCCCAGGATCGTCTGGATCGCTGAAAGGATTTCCTTCTCTTTCTGGGCGGTTGGGTGGGGTATGCTTGGTTTTTTGGGTGATTCCGCCTCCAGAAATTGGAGCTCAAGTCTGCTCAACAGGTCGCAAGCAAAGTCCTGACTCACGAAGCCTAAAAAGGTCGCGAGGCCTACTTCCCGTACCTCCCCATGTTCTCCCGCCACATAAGAAAGGTCACCGGCGCCGACCTTGTCCCATGTGTAGACTAGAGCGTAAAATGCCGCTAGGGCTTGATAATCGACGTAATATAGATAGCCGCCCGCCTTTTCAAATTCCTTCAGCCTTGCGACCGTCTTGGGCATCGCTCCTTTCTTGGGAGGAATGCGACATCGGTCATCTCTAATAACAAACACGAAGTCATTTGATTGACTTTTCATTGATTCTTTTAGTAGATCGAGAGACTTGCAAAGCGGCTTCCAATGAGCAGCCGTCTCGACACGGATTTCCACGAATCTTTTTCTGAGCCCCTTGTCGGCTGAGCTTATGTGAAGCCTAAGGCTGCCGTCTGAGGCTTCAATGCTGTTAACATTGTAGCCGCGCCGATTCTTTTGGTTCTCAAAATACAATTTGAGGGCCGCCGCCAGCGTATCTTGGCGCGCCGGTTCCTGTTCACCCAAGGCCAGAAGCCTTTCACGTTCAGCCTCAAATTGCTTTTTCACGACATCGTGAGGGTTTTCACGAGGCGGGTTCTGTTCTTCTCGAGAAAGAAGATTGTTTGCCGTGGATAACACCTGACGAGGACTGGTTATCCCTTTCAGGCTTGTCTCAATTCGTGATCGATCAAGGGGGAAAAAGGGATCCGATGGATTTATCGAATCAGCCTGAAATGCCCAAGCGAGTCTTGCTTTGACTATATCTAGGGCTTGCTCGATATTGCATCCCGTTAATGGAAAAACATTAGCGGTCATTCGTTCCACGGCCGGCTCATCCAGGTGCTTCTTGAAATGATGCTCCCAGTTTTCCGGTCTGACAAATCCAATGGGCAGGACGTTTTCCGTCTCATTCACAATATCCATGAAGAGAGTGCCTATTGCCCTTATCAATTCGGGAGCTTCCATAGAATCCAATTGATCGAAGCACAATACCATAGGACGGTAGAATTCCAGCAGACCGCCGATTGTCTTCAAGATATCTTTAGATCGCTGCTCCTGAGCCTCGATCGACCAATCGCCTTCGGCGAATTTGAGGCCAAGAGCTTCAGACTCCTCTTGATCTGGAACTGTGCCGCTAAGATAAGTCCGTACCGCTCCTCGCTTGGATTTGTCCAGATACTGAAACATTGCGCTGAGAAACTTTTCTTGAAGTCGCACTGTGAAAGGAAGGTCTATCTTTGAGAAAATCCTGGGCACTATTTAGAAGGACATTCCACATGGGGGACTTCTTAAAAGATAGAATCTTCAGAGGCTCTTTCTGGACGCTCTTGAGAAAGATCTTTCCCGGATCGTCAGGATTGAGGCGAAGGTAGTTCTCGAAAGCTGCGCTTATTACATTTGCAACCATGAGATCGAGCTGGGTAGCATGGAGGCTCCCGTTGACCCAAGGCGGCCGGGCTGCCAAGTTTGTCGAAACATGCTCAATGAGGGTCGTGAATACCCTTTTATGATCCTTCATAGGATGGACGTATACGAATAGCACTTCCACATCGTGTGACTGCAAGAGCCTTTTGATCAAATGAGTCTTACCGCCTCCTGCAGATCCCAGAATGAGCGCCGCCACATTAGGAGTCTTGTTGAGCTGTTTGATGAGCCTAAGCAAACCGTCATAGGCTTTGGCGTTAATACTCCTGACGTCCGGTTCGGCGGATTTCCAGGGATTGCCCACCGCTATGTCTACGAAGGGATTGAAGGGAAGCTCAAGGACAAACTTATTCATAATTCCCTCCAGCGCATCCGAACCAACAGTCTGCTGCCTTTCCACAGAGAATCTTGCTTTTCTTCTTCCGTCAAATCTGCCGGATCCCCCGCATGAAGTTCCACCACCGGATCGCATCTCTCGTTGAGGTCCTGGAGCAGCTCATCGAAAGCCCGATTTGGCCAAGCCAGCTCTCGGCGTACTTTGAATATTGGAACAAAGCCGCCCAGATGCTCGGGAACGTATTTGTCATAGGCCGCCTTAAGCGCTTCCTGACTGATTTCGATTGCTTTCGTGAAGCAATGAACTGCCTCTGTGGGAAAGGAATCAAAAGAAAAGCTCTTCTGCGCCGACTCCATATCCCAAACTCGTCCCACTCTCTGACCGCGGTTGGGGGGCTCGAAAAAAACAAAACGTTTTCTCCAAAGCAAATACAGTAGACCTTTGATGTCTTCGGTCGTAGCCTCTTTCCGTTTAAACGAAGCAGCGAGGGACTTCTTTATCTTGGATCCACATTTCTTGAGCAGCTCGGAATTTGTCAGTCCTTTGGCGGTTGCGTGTTTCTTCAGTACCTCCAACACACCCAGTTCGAGGTCTTTCTGAGGGACATTGTCTGACCCGGATATGCCTTTTTCGAGGCTCGCGGCAGTCTGAGGGCCTGACTCAATCGTGCTTTTCGAGAAACTCTTTCGGGCCATGCCTAGCTCCTGTCCGAAACGTTTGAAGTTCCAATTTAATGTATGAGCGTGAGAAACGACAAGTAGCTAAAACGACCAACTTTAGTTTTTACGGCATAACGCCGGCGCATGCAATTATATTTAGCGCTATCCAACTGAAACCAAATATTATCGGCGCATCCAATCCTAACTGGAGTTCGCCGTTTGTAAGATTGTGGGACCCACTGAGTCGGATTTAGGTTTGGAGGAGTTGACCAAGGAGGACGTGTTTTCCGCACTTTCACCTTGCTCTCAAGCGCTGAGGTTGCGTTGTCCAAAATGGAAAAGAGATGCTGTGCCGCTGCATGTGGGATGTGAAGCATGGGCTAGAGCCGGTACAAATCGCTTCATAGCCGCCCTCACGTTAACTCTTTCAAGAAAATGTCGGAAGAAAATAAAACAGAGGGTTAAAGGGATCTCTTGACAAAACAATAGTATTGTGGCCTACTTATGACAGCGCCGATTTGATCACAGATTGCTGGGCGCCGAAGAAATCCAGCTAAAGCGTGACCCCCGTCGAGCTTTGCTGCGGCGGTTTTTTCGTTCTACCCTGGGAAAGGAAGCCCCCGAGTACACCGCCCACGTGGAAGGAGCTGATGATGAAGCCCCTTGGACAAATTTCCATCCCCAAACCGGAGACCTGATTTAGCTCAGGAAGAGGATTCTGTCTCTCTTCCGGCACGTGGAGGATATATGCGAGTGAGAGGACATGCCGGCTCATCATCAATACCTATGGACCAGTCTCAGCGCTTCATGCTGAGTCGTGTCCTGGTCTATATGGATCGCCTTCTGGATAAGTACCCAAGGCTCGACTTTGAAATCCTGGAAGCTCTTCATTGGGTGCTCGGACCTGAAATAGTTCAAGAAGACCTGATTCCTCTTGCCGCAATGTTGGACGCCGGTGAGAGAAGACGACGATTTGAAGCGGACTTACGCGATGAGATTCGCCACGGCCGAGATTTCGCCAACCTCGTGGATCAATCTCTTCGTAAGACCCGTAAAGACGAACAGAGCATGCGTCGTAGGGCTTTTTAGAGGACTGCTCAAGAAGAGAATGGATGATCTGCAATATCGCCGTGCATCCGACATTGAGAAGAGCCTGGGCGTTTTTCAACAGATGTTCGATTTGAGCGAACTTGAAACGGAGATTTGCCTCTTCCTCTTCATACTATCAACATATGAAGAAGCCCAAAGCTTTTTTGAATACCATCTCAAGTGCGAACGGTTTGCAGGAAGAAACTATCTCGCAACCATCGTCGGTTCCAAGGTCCCGGAAATAGGGGAAGCCCTTAATGGGAAGCTCTCCAAGATTGGAATACTTGATTCCGATCGCCATCGCTCTCTTTCTATGGATTCCGGTTTTTTGAATCTGCTGCAAAACCCTTGCTGCGCAGATATCAAGACTGAATTCTTCCGTAGGGTCGATCCTGATCCGGTTCCCCTCAACGCCCACCCGTTGGATCCACAGATTATCGATCACATCCTTAACCTGCTTAGAGAGAAACCGGCAAGCTCGACCCACATCATTTTTTACGGTCCGCCCGGCACAGGCAAGACCAGCCTTGCGTACGGTATCGGCAAGAAGCTTGGGCTTCCAATCTATCTTGTAGAACACGGTGGCAAACAAAAGGGTTGGAAGCGCCAGGCCGCTGTTACGGCGTCCGTAAATGTGGCAAGCCAGGGCGAAGGAGCGCTGGTTATTGCGGATGACGCCGACAATATTATCGGTACCCGCAACTCCTGGTTTTTCTCGGGTGAAACCTCGGACAAACGATGGCTCCATGACGTTCTGGAAACACCTGGAGTCAGAATGATATGGACCGTAAATTCCATAGCTCAACTGGAAGAGTCCGCAGCTCGCCGCTTCTCCTATAGCTTGGCTTTCAAACCTTTCAGCCGTGTACAGAGAAAGCGTATATGGGAGAACATTCTCACGGATTACCGTCTTGATGTTTTCTTCAACGACCATGAGATAGAAGATTTGGCTTCCAAGTTCGACGCAAGCGCCGGTGTAATCGAACAGGCCGTTAAGAAGGCGGCGGAAATAGGGTCGGACTCCAAAGATGAGGTTCACAAGGCGGTCCTTCTCTCCTTGGAGGCGCACCAGAGCCTTGTCAATGGGGGATGTAAGCCTGTAATCGCCGGCAAGATTAATCCCAAGAGCTTCTCCCTCGAAGGATTGAACGTCTCCGGCGTCGATCTTGCGGGTCTTATGAAAGAGCTTGAATCCTTTAGCGATTATCTCAAGCATTGCCGCAACGATGAGCCGGTCAGCATGTCGCTCCTTTTTCATGGGGTTTCCGGGTCCGGTAAGAGTCATCTGGCCCGCTTCATAGCGCATCGGCTCGACAAAGAAATCCTCGTTAAAAGGGGCAGCGACATTCTCTCAAGCTGGGTCGGAGGTACCGAGCAAAATATACGTGAGCGCCTTCGACGAAGCCGCCGAAAAAGACGCCATCTTGCTCTTTGACGAATCGGATTTTCTCCTCGGAAGCCGCGATCGAGCGGTACATTCGTGGGAGATCAGCCAGGTCAACGAGTTCTTGACCGCCATGGAAACGTTCCGCGGCATCCAGATCTATACCACGAATCGACTAACCGACCTCGATGCCGCTACGTTACGCCGGTTCGATCATAAAGTAGAGTTCGGTTACTTGAAGGCTGAAGGGATAGTGGTCTTCTATAAGAAGATTCTTCAGCCTCTTGTTGGGTCTGAGCTGAAAAAGGAATTCGAAAACGAACTGAAAGGCATAAACGGTCTTACGCCAGGGGACTTTAAGGTGGTCCTGAACAAGTATCGATTCAAGGCCCGCGGGGAGATTTCGCACAAAGCGCTAATTGAAGCTCTTTGCGAAGAAGCTCGGGTAAAAGATGTTCACGTGGGTCGCAAAGCTGTCGGATTCTAATCTATAAACGGAGCGTCTACCTAATCATCCGGTCAGGGACTC
>CAVVHK010000002.1:0-128467 GCA_963747865.1 uncultured delta proteobacterium
TTCGCAGCGGATCGGTCAGCCGGTTTCATGGGCATTTGGGGCGCAACCCGGCGCGATTCATAGTGAGATTCGGAAGGAACAACCCCGGGGACTCGGAAGACTCGTTTCAAGAGCGCTCGAAGGGATCTTTTTCGTATGTAATCACCACTCCAACCGCTCACGTGGAAGTGGTTCCGGAAGGCGACCTGGCTGATTTCGTGGTCGAGGCGCTCGCTCCAGGGCAAACATCGGTAAAGGTGATTTGGGGGAAGGTTCGTGTAAGGAACATCCGCGCCGCGCTGGGTGGCGATCAAAACCCGAAGCGCCTCCATGAGGTTCGCGAGGTGCGATCCTGCCAAATGGTCTATGTGAAGGCTGACGAAGAGCCTTCCCCTGTACTGGGTATCGGCGAAAAGGGACTCCGAAGGGCCATGGAGAAGACCACAATTCCGGGGACATTACCGCAGCGACTCCCTGACTGTAGAGGTCCGGAAGACAGATGCCCGTGCCCGCCGGGCGAAGCGATGGATCAGGATGAAGGACGTTGCAAGCCTTGCGCATGGGGCGCGTATTACGATTACGAGACATGCTCGTGCCAATGCCCATGCCCTGACGGCCAGGTCCAGCATCCCTTCAACGGACAGTGCATGCCCGAATGCCCGACCCAGTTTCCACGCAAGATCCGCGGGTTCGGTGGACCTGATGTTCTCCCCCAAGAAGGCTGTCCCTCCTGCGCATGCTGTGAGATTACCGATCCATTTTGCGTTCTGAGCTTCCCGGCGGACGTCTCCTGTAACCGTCCCAGGTGCGGCGTATGCCCGCCTCCCGGAGCGCTGGTGGGTATTGCGCCTTTGTCCCCGTACCCCTGTAACCTTTGCGATGATTGCAGTTACAAGGTTGATAGCGCCGGCGCCATCTGCGCCCTTAACGCCGCGGGGATCATCGCTCCGCCCAATTTCTTGTGCGATGGCATTAGATGCGTCTCCATTGACGATTGCCTAAGCAACGGCGCATTTCCCGTCCTGGTGGACCCAGTCCTTGGAATAATCGTATGTCAGAGGGACTTTCCCATAGCGCCCTACATGGGACCCTCGGGAGGACCATGCGGATCTTGCGAGCGACTTATCTTCGACCCTGAGCCAAAATGTGTTCCCCGGCCCTCCGGGGCTAGATGTTTTGGCGATAAGGTCGAATGCGGGGAGTGTAGAAACGGGAAATGCCAACTTGCGCCACCTTGTCCCCCCGGTCAAAAGCGGGACAAAGATTGCAGGTGTGTTACTGTTGCGCAGAAAGAGTGTAAATCGGACAGCGACTGCTCCGGCGCCAAGCCATGCTGCGTGGGGGGAAAATGTCAAGAATTGCGCAGGTGCGAGGATGGGAGCAGACGTTGCAAATGTCCGGCTGAACCGACGGAGTGTTCAGAGTGTCAAATGAGGGATACTGACGGCCGATGCCGTCCGTGCGAACACTTTGACAAGGTCTGCTCTCAAGATACCGGCCGTTGTGTCTCCAGGCCACAGCGTTGCCCGCGTTGCTCCAAAAGAGATAGCGTGGGACAGTGCCTGCCTTGCGAACATTTTGGCGAGATCTGCGACGAGGATGGTCTATGTGTTCCGATGCGTCGCCCTTGCGGACGATGCGCAGTGCGCGACAGGCACGGGGATTGCCTGCCCTGTGAACGTATGGGTCTTAGATGCGTAGATGGAAGATGTGTTCCGACTGAGCCGCCTCCCACGGACAAGTGCCGGGGAGTGCAATGCCCACCGCATCATAGATGCGTGGACGGAAGATGTGTTCCGACCGAGCCGCCTCCCACGGACAAGTGCCGAGGAGTGCAATGCCCGCCGCATCATAGATGCGTAGATGGAAGATGTGTTCCGACCGAGCCGCCTCCCACGGACAAGTGCCGGGGAGTGCAATGCCCGCCGCATCATAGATGTGTGGACGGAAGATGCGTTGCCATCGAGCCCCCACCCTCGAATGACTGCTCCGGCGTGGTCTGCCCCAGAGGCAAGAAATGCGTCAGTGGTAGGTGCGTTACGCCGAGAGAAGACGAGGAATGGGAAGAAGAATGATTGGAGACTCGGCCTTCTGCTTGAATCCACGAATCAAATACTGAAACTGCGCGCCTGAGGTTCCATAGCGCTTCTTCAGTCGTGTACCAGTCTAAGGTTCCTGGGGGGCTTACTCAATTCGTATATCACAACCCTAATCATGTATGGCGCGCTGCAAATTCATGAAAGTGAGAAACCGGAGACGATTGGTGGATTCCCGCTTCCTCAGGAATGACATAGTCGGCGCTTCGTAGTCATTTTCGCAAACACGGCGCCATTCAGTTTTACTCTGTTCCGGTTCCGCAGGATGTGGCGTCGGCTTTCCAGCCCACGGGTAATTACGTTGTTAAATCGGCGGGCTAGAAAGCCTATCCCACATAGGCAATTCAAAATCGAACCCTTAAGGCGCCGGCATTGCGTTCAGAAGGACGGGGGCAGCGTCTCACGTGTTGGGGTGAGGATGTTGGGGACATGTCCACAATCTTGCCACGGCTGGGCGCGATCCGGATGAGGGGAGGCTTCACTTAATTCGGGGATAGCATCTCCCATTCGCATGGTGTCCCCCAAACTCGGCGTCCTGGGCTGGGGAGTCATATGTACAATGAAGATACTTGACTCCGCCAACCCTCTACTTCACTCTCTTCATTTCGCTCGCTGACGTCCGCTGGATCTGGGCTTCCTGCCTTGGCTCAATCCCATCAACGACCGTTCCTGCCCAGCTCTTGCGGGCTATGAGCACGACCTTTCGCCCGAAAGGGCCGGGCGGCTTCATGAGCCAGTCCCCCGTTTTGCGTTCGACGCAAAATCGTTTTACCGGTCCGCCATCGTGACTGACATATACCTGGATTCGACCGTCTTTCGAGTATTTGGCGCCGTTCACGCTCGCGTCGATTCGCGTCCCGGTCTTGTTGAGCTTGTTCATGGCCGACCCCAAAGCCGAGCTTGCGGCCAGGGTGAGGCATACTGCGAGCAGCAACGCGCAAAAAGGACCGAGAGCGTATCTATAAGGAGGTCTGAGAGTGGTGAGAAAGGCGGTCGATCTGCCCTGTTTCGCCCACTCCGGACGAAGTTGGAACAGCACAAAGAACCAATGAAGCAGGGTAGTGGCCGAGACAACGAAAACTCCGAAGAGGAAGGCCTTCACATAGAAGAATTCCAGAACAGCCTCGGCATCGAAAAGAATGTAAGACGCAAACACAAACACGAGCATACCGGCAACGGCTATCTTATATTTAGAGCGCCTCTTTTCAATCTCGGCCTCCGACAAGGCCCCGTCATCCCCGAGAGCCGGCCTGGCTGCTGCCGTGAACTCGGTATCGCTGAAGGGCAAGCCGTTAACGAGGGACTGGATCGGCAGGTAGAACCACGCTATCGCTAAAAAAGCCAACGCCGCGAAGGTAGGCAGGTTAAGGAATCGGCCTAGAACCGCAGGACCGAGAATCACGGCCATCCACATCCGAGAGAAGGCTCTCCGGATCTCGGCTTCGGTAACATCATCCGGCACAATACGGCCTTTGCCGTATTTTCCCCATGGAAAGAAGACGGTTCGGCCGGCCTCATCTTTCTTGAAATAAGGGTCTGAAAAGACTTTCATCGAATCCGCCGGCCATCCCATTTCATCCTCCTAAGGCCGCATCGGAGCGTTGCGTTCCTTCGAGGTGAAAGCGTCGAGGGTCGGAATCAAGCGAGGGCTCGGCTATTCCGGTTTGTTTGCCTCGGAATCCTGAGGCGCTCTGACCTTCCGAGACCGAAAACTCTAAAGCATGGTCCGCCGGAAAGCCGCGCGCCAGATACTGCAGTCGCGCTGTCAAGAAAGCCTCTTTCTTCCCGTCGCGGAATGTAGCTCACAGCATGCGCCTCAGTCAATCACCATTTCGGGGATATCGCCGTTGGTCGGAGCCTACCATGGGCGCCATGGTATTTCCCACTCATGGTCGGACCAGGGCTTGCCGTAGCCCTGGGAGGGCAGCGACGTGTAAGGTCGCGTTGAGGTCGGTACAGAGCGGGTGGTCCTAATGTTAGGATTGCGTTGGGATAAGGGGTTAGTTATAGACAGGTATTAATTCCTTAGTATATAAACAGTGTTCGCTATACGGTGGTCCGAAGGCCTATAGAAGCTCAGAAATTGATGCAGAACACCGCTGCGGGCCCTGGGCCTCGAGGATAGATTCATGGCTAATTCTACACGCATTTTCAAAATTGAGCAGAACCTGACAGGCGGAATCGCTTTGGGTGATGTGGTTGTGCTTGTCGGAATTGCGGGTTTTCTCTACATGGGGGTGCGCCTTGCGAGCGGAGCCTCGGATGTGATCAAAGGTCCTGCGATTTCGCTGTCTCCCGGTGTTCTACCAATTTACGCCGCTCTATCACTCGGGCGAATGGCTGCCGCGTATGTCCTCTCAATTCTGTTCACATTGGTGTATGGATATTTCGCCGCATACAAGCGGTGGGGACCGAAAGTTCTCCTGCCCATTCTGGACGTCCTTCAGAGCGTCCCCATTCTTTCTTTTCTTCCGGTGGTTCTACTCAGTCTGAGCGCAGTGCTTCCTCAGGGCGTAGCCACTGAAATTGCCGCAATAGTGCTTATCTTCACCAGCCAAGCCTGGAACATGACCTTTTCCTGGTATCAGTCTCTTATCACAGGACCCGAATGAATTGAGGGAAGCCGCCGCCATTTTTCGCCTAAACCCCATAATGCGGTTTCGATTGTTGGAATTGCCGTTTGCGGCCATCGGGCTTATCTGGAACAGCATGATGAGCTGGGCCGGCGGATGGTTTTTCCTCATGGCGGCCGAGATCTTTACGGTAGGTGACCGCGATTTCAGGCTGCCGGGGCTGGGTGCGTATCTTCAGGAAGCCGCGAACCAAGGAGATATGCAAGCTATTCTTTGGGGAGTCGCCACCTTGATCTTCGTTATTGTTCTGCTTGATCAGTTCGTGTGGCGACCTCTTCTGGCTTGGTCCGACCGCTTCAAACTCGAAATGGTCGAAGGAGACGTGCCCTTCAGGTCCTGGTTCTATAACGCTTTGCGCAATTCCCGCCTTGTAGACCGGCTTCATCTAGACCAGCTCGGGAGGACTGTGAGCGACAAGATAGATAGGTTGTCCTTGCGTGTTTTTCCGAAAACTGCGATGGCGAGAGCGGGAAAAGAAAAGCATTCGTTTGTGGGGTATGCAGTAAAGGGCGCCGTTGGGTTGGGCCTTATATACGGGGCTTATCGCGCCGGTCAGATGCTGTGGCTCGTCCCGATTCCCCAGTGGGGTGAAATTCTTATAGGTTTGGCTGCAACTTTGCTGCGGGTGCTGGCGGCGTTGGCGATAACGCTTGCCTGGACAGTCCCTGTCGGAGTGGCTATAGGGACGAACCAGAGGCTGGCCTCTCTTCTGCAGCCGGTTGTCCAGATAGCGGCTTCAGTTCCTGCCACAGCTATCTTTCCGGTCCTCTTGCTCTTCCTACTGAAACTTCCTGGAGGCTTAAGCATAGCCGCCGTATTCCTGATGCTTTTGGGCACGCAGTGGTACATGCTTTTCAACGTCATAGCAGGAGCGTCCGTTATTCCCCAGGACCTGAAATACACGTCCATACTAATGCACATGAACGGTTGGGATCGCTGGCGCATTCTCATACTGCCGACACTGTTTCCATACATTATAACCGGCGGCATCGCCGCTGGCGGCGGCGCCTGGAATGCCAGTATTGTGGCGGAATATGTCCGCTTTGGCGGAGAGACGACCTATACTACCGGCGTTGGCTCCGTTATTGCTCAAGCGACCGCCGCCGGCAATTATCCTTTGTTGTTAGCCGCCACCCTGAGCATGATCATTACTGTAGTTATGATTAACCGATTTGGATGGCGTCGTCTGTACCGAATTGCAGAGGAGCGGCATCGTTTGGAGTAAGCCCATGAGTTCAAACCGTTTGCTGGAACTGGAACATATCCACCAAGTGTATGGAGATGGACAAAGGCCCTTCACAGCCTTGGAGGACGTGAATCTTTCCGTGTGTGAAGGTGAATTTGTCACTCTATTGGGACCGTCGGGATGTGGGAAGAGCACGCTTCTTCGCATTATCACCGGTCTGCAGAATCCATCCAAAGGTAGGGTTCTTTACCGGGGCGTTCCTCTGCAGGGCGTGAATCCCCACGCGTCTATTGTTTTTCAAACCTTTGCGTTGTTTCCGTGGCTGACGGTTCTGGAGAATGTTAATGTGGCTCTGAAAGCGAAAGGCGTCTCCGCCAAGAAGCGCGATGCAAAGGCCATGGATCTATTGGATCGAGTCGGTCTCGATGGATTTGAAACAGCTTATCCGCGAGAACTGTCAGGAGGAATGCGCCAAAAGGTGGGATTCGCCCGCGCCATGGCGATAGAGCCTGAGTTATTGTGCTTGGATGAGCCTTTTTCCGCCCTGGATGTATTGAGCGCCGAGGCCTTGAGGGGTGAGCTCCTGGAACTCTGGACGGAAGGAAGCATCCCCACGAAAGCGCTCCTTATGGTCACGCATAGTATTGAAGAAGCCGTTTTCATGGCGGATCGCATCGTAATCATGGACAAGGAACCAGGTCGTGTTGTCGAAGATTTCGAAGGTTGCGCTGCCGAGGCCTCGGGTGCGAAAGGACCCGGACTTTTTGGAGCTAGTGGATCGGGTTTACGCGACACTGGCGGGTCAAACTCAGCCGGAACAAATCGAACACGGCACAGCCCCGGGAGAGCCGGGCAGGACACGAGCATTACCCCATGTTACCATTACCCAATTGAAGGGTCTTCTGGAAAACGTCGCGGAACAACCTAACGCTCGCGCTGACATATACAAACTCGCAGAACAAATCAAAGAGAATTCGGATCATCTTCTCAGTCTGACAGAAGCGGTGGAGCTTCTTGGGTTCGCTGAAGTAACCGAAGGCGACCTCATTCTCACGCCTCTCGGCGAAACCTTCTCCGAAGCAAGCATTTTGGCTCGTAAGGAGATTTTCGCTATGCGTATCCGTCGGTTGCCCCTCTTCAAATGGCTGCTGGCCATGCTCCAAGCCGACGCGCGCCACCGTCTCCAGCGGAAAGTAGTTCATAAAGCATTAGAATTGGAATTCCCGGCGGAAGAAGCGGAACGACAGCTCGAAACTGCTGTGAGATGGGGGCGATACGCCGAGATCCTGGGTTATGAGGATAAGACCGAGACCCTTTACCTCGAACATGAAGGCGCTTCCTCTGAGGATAGCCAAGAGGAAGGGTAGAAAACAAAGCTTCCGGTATGATCGCCTTCTGGGCGTTATTCGGAATGGCTAGACGCGGCTTATAAATAATGGTTGGTTGGGACGCAGTAGAAGTCTCGAACCTTACATCCGGGCAGCTGCCCTGGCGCCGATTACCTGGAGCCGGAAGCGAGCGCCAAACCCAGGGCTGCGCCGGCTTTTAAAAAACGACGACGGGACCTGCCTTGTGGTTGCCCAGTGTCCATGGGTAAGCTCCTCAAATGAGCGCCTCGGTCGGCCTTGGCCCTTGTGATTTTCCTCTCCCGAGACGGCCTGCCGGCTTACATTTGACTTCCTCCCCGTGAGAGGGCTCAAGCTGCGCAGCCCTTTTATTCCGCTCACAGGGGCCTGTTTCCGCTTCCAAGGTTCGCCGTTATCACGCGAATGGAAGGGCGCTTGAGACGAGATCCTCGCCCTCTCGCTCCGTTACTTGTCACAATCTCGACAACTGTCGATAAGAGCCTAACTGTCTCCGTCTTTTCGGTGATTCTTTAGCCTTACGAAAATCGGTGGTAATTTCACTAAATTACCAATTGACCCTGTTGGTTTTGGATGCGGTGGCGAGCAAAAAGATTCTCAGACACGAAGTCGTCCAGCTGCATGGCGATCCTCGGCTCTTGGTTGTGAAGCGCTGAAGCTAGATTCACGGGAATATGTAGAAATACCGGTACTGTACGTCCAAGTGTTTGCGTTTGCGATTCGTCCAACGCTTGGCCGGAGAGTTTCTCCCGATTGAGCCCGGCGAGGTGAATGAAGTCAGACGATACCTTATCGGTACCCGAGAGGGGTGATCCTGAGCTACGTTACACTTGACGAAACATCCTCAGCGATTTGACGGCTTGTCTCAGGAAAAGGCCCAAATGAGTGAGGGGCGATGCGCCTATCTCACGGAATATGAATGGTCCTATGGAGATCTTCTTGCGGCTTAAGCATTCGACTTGACCCAATACCGCCGGACCGAGTCAGAATCGGCGGCGCGTTTATACCGGCCTTGACGGAGCGCATGCCCGGAATTATGTTCAGTTACAGAAAAATACAGGTTTTTTCGGCGCCGTGACGACGGTCTTGCTTTTGTCGGTTGTTTGAAGACGAGATTCCGGGCCTTTATACGGTCCAACGGCCTATCGGGGCACCTGTTAGCGGAACCAAGACGCCCGACATGGCCACAGCGCCGCAGAATTTAGGCCGATGGGGGACAAAATGGTGACAAATATCAATAATGGCGCTTTATTCACTCCATTTGATCTGCGAGGGCTTTCATTAAAGAACAGGATCGTGATGTCGCCGCTGACCCGGTCGAGAGCGGGCGTCGAGCGACTGCCCAATGCGTTGATGGCTGAGCATTATGCTCAAAGAAGCTCGGCAGGTCTGATCATCGGCGAGGCCACGGTAGTCTCGAAACAAGGTATCGGCTGGCTGAACAGTCCGGGACTCTATTCCGATGAGCAGGCCGAAGCGTGGAAGCAAGTGGTGGATGCTGTTCACAGCAAAGGAACGCCGATGTTTATCCAGCTTTGGCATTGCGGGCGGGCCTCACATGCAGATTTTCACGACAACGGGGATCTTCCGGTAGCGCCCTCGGCCATCAAGATTGATGGCGACTTTGCTCACACAGCCAAGGGCAAGCAGCCGTACAAAACACCGCGAGCGCTGGAAACGGATGAGATACCGGCGATCGTGGAGGACTATCGACGAGCCGCCCTACGCGCGAAAGCCGCAGGGTTTGACGGGGTGGAATTGCACGCAGCGAATGGTTACCTCATTGATCAATTCCTGCAATCCAAGACCAATCACAGGACAGACCGCTATGGAGGGAGCGTGGAAAACCGCTACCGGTTTTTGGATGAAATCGTGAACGCGGTTCTGTCTGTCTGGCCTTCCAACCGAATCGGCGTGCATCTGGCGCCCAACGGCAATTTCAACGGCATGGGCTCACCGGATTATCGTGAGACGTTTCTGTACGTAGCGAGACAGCTTGATCGGTATGGTCTAGCGTACCTTCATGTGGTGGATGGGTTGGCCTTTGGATTTCATGAGCTTGGGGAGCCCATGACGCTGGCGGAATTCCGAGAGGTGTTCAAAGGGCCACTCATGGGGAATTGCGGGTACACGCAGGAAACCGCCGAGGCTGCGGTTGATAACGGACACGGAGATTTGATCTCCTTTGGTCGGCCGTACCTGAGCAATCCCGACTTGGTGGAACGATTCGCTAATGGTTGGCCTTTGAATCCGCCGGCGGACATGAAGGTTTGGTATTCCTTCGACCCCGTTGGGTACACGGATTTCCCGAGATACAGCGATTTGCAAGCAAGGGCCGACAGAAATCTAAACACTGGTATGGCTGCAGGCTCCCGTGTGGTGAAGGCGACGCCACGATAAAGGAAACCGGAAAGACCCCGAACGATGCGGTTTCCGAAGGGGGCCACAATCTACGGGAACAAGATAAGCCCCAACTGAGCGATACCGTACTTAAGAAATGGCGTACTCAGTAATGCGTTTCATAAGTGCGGTCGAGGATTCTTCAAGTCCTCTCCACCTCCGCGGATTTGCTTCGGTGGCGACCACCGTCCCTGGCGGTCATTCATGTTTGGCTGACAGGGACGCCCGCCACCACTCCGTTACAGGAAGGCTTCGTACAAATCCGGCGGCGTCACACGCGAAATGGACTACTCGGTAACGGCGTTGCGTCAATTCCCGGAAACCATTCGCTCCACTCTTTCCGCGATGGCCGGGGATTCGAGTTTCACGCTCACACGCAGCGCTTTGAGTCCCTGAACTCCTGGAAGATCTTCCAATTCAAGCTCTTCAACATCGTCACGAAGGTACCCACGGTCCTGGAGAAATGTGACGTAACCCCGCATTTCATCCGCTTCTTCCGGACGGGAATGTACGATTGCGATCTTTCCCGGTTGAACCAAACGCTGCTCCACTCCCTTTAACATCGCCTTGTCTATCCGTGAGCGAATGATCTCGTGCCCTATGTCATAGGCGCCGTCTACATCGAATCGTTTCTCGTCGAACCTGAACCTAATAGAGAGAGGATTATGGTGAACCAGTATAAGATGCGTGGCTTCCAACGGGTGGCTAAAGCAGCTTTTGAGCTGTTCGGTCTGCCATGCGATACCGCAGGACACCATAAGCTGCCAAAGCCGAAGGTTTCTGACATACACTTCGTTGAACCCGCCGCTTTCAACCATTGACGGGCCGATGTAAATCACATAACTAACGCCGTCCGTTTGATGCTTGTCGAAATAATGAGGGAACATCGCCTGGGCTTCGTCTTCTTCTCGATCCAGATAGGCGGCTATGCGCTCGTTGAAAGTGGCGACGCTCTTTTCAAATTCTTTCCTTTCACGGTAAAGGCTCTCGTGGTTCGGGTCCATGGCTGCGCAGTATTGCTCAACCGCATCCATCGCCTCGTGTCCAAGGCTACGGATCAAAGGGAACAGGGGTTCCACTTCCTTGCGAATGAGGTCCAGGACTGGTTTCTCGCCTCCCGTCACGACTCCCGTCTCAATGAGTTCCAGGCGTCTGGTAATTCTGTACGTAAGTTCCTGCAGAATTGGTATGCGAGCCGCGGCGCCGGGCGCTTTCACGACGTTCAGCGCCAGATTCAAGTGTTCCGTCAAGTCCGCTTGTATTGCTCTGTTTCGCGCCTCCGAAGACCCTCTGATGTCGGTCGAACCATATAAGGGGTAAACGTCTCTGAAAATGATGGGCTCCAATTCTGACTGGATTCCGTGGGCGGATTGCTCCAAATGGTTAAAGACGGCTTGACGGAAACGCCATTCCACCGAAGCGTGCACTGCAGTGCACTTTTCTTTTATGATGCTTTGCACCCGGTTGTTCAATTCATACAAAGACCTTTTCACGGCCATCGAATACAGGGGCGTGATGTGATCCACGAGGATTTCGTCCATTGGATCCAGAGGCGCTGAAGGGGGCGCTCCGAGGCAAAGGATCCCTATCAACTCTTTCTGATCATGCAAAGGCGCTACGATCAGCGACCCAATCCCGCTTGCGATAAAATCCTCTTCAATGCGAGTCTTGAAAGGCGCTTCAAGCAGGTTCTTTACCCGCACTACGCTTTTTGTCTTAGCTGCGTGTTGCAACGTGGACCCTTGGAACTCAGCCACGGGAACATGACGAGAATCCGAAAAGAAACAATTGCACGACATCTCGCACCCAGTGGTCAGCATCAATACCTGATCTCCCTGAATCGCAGCGAGTCCGATGGTGAGCTCGGGGCGTCGGAATAGAGTGCGTACCCGCTGCTGGAGTCCGGGAAACCAGTATCTTGAGAACATCGAGTCCTCCCCGATCAGGTCCCTTTGCAGAGCAGAGATGACTTCCGAGTGGGTTACGTCCACTGCCTTGATTACGGTGAAACCTCTGACAAGAAAATTCTCGGGGGGCAGAAACTCCCTGAGTATCTGGGGTTCGGTCAGATGCTCCAGGATCGTGGCCATATCTTTTTCACTCAGCTTTGTGAGTTCGCCGATGGGCTGAACATCCACGAAGCGGAGGTCGGCTATGAGCCTGAAGTAGCGATCCAGGCCGGTTTCCGGGTCTTCCACAATGCGGATGAACGGCCAGTCCATCTTTTTTGCGATTCCGTAGCATCGTCGCAATATGAGGAGATAGAATTTTAGTAAAGACGACCGTCTGCACGTTTCCGGGTCCTGCTGGACCCGGCCCCGAAAAGTCCCGTCTTCATTGAGAAGAACACTTTGAAACCGAGGGGAAACCAGAAACGGCTTCAGACTAAAAGGGACCATGGCCCCGACTAGGTCGGTTTCCCAAAACGCCATGGGAAACACAACCCTCATGAGTCTCCGGATGACATCTTCATGGGGCTGAAGGATCGAGGTGTCCTCGATGGGGAGCAAGAGTTCCGGAGCGTCGGTTAGGCGTCGGTCGAGTTCGGCCGTCTCTGCCGAGCACGCGGCCGACGCGCCCACGGTTGCTTTCCAAAAGTCGATGAGCGGTTTCAAGCTCAGCGCACATCCAAAAGGGCATTCTTGCCATAGCTCGTTCATTACCGCCTCCTGGCCCTAACTTTACCAGAAAAAACGCGAAATCGTTAAAATGAATCCTACACTGGAAATTGAGGCCGCACCGGGACGTCTCCATTCATTTACGGCTGGGGAGATTGATTCTCGCCTTCCCAGACCTAAGCGGATATGTCTCTGGGAGGAGTGAAACGACTAAGTAATCTCCCCCAATATGTGATGGGTTACAATCAATCCAGGATTGATCTTGACTTCACTTATCCCTTGTGCTTGTATCCTTCGCAAGCGTTTTCAGACGGAATTCAAAGTGTTTCCCGCTCAGGCGCTCCAGTCCATTTAGACAGGATTCGCCGTGCGGTTTGTTCTGCAGTTGGATCGGGAGGGAACAATGGATTATCTTCACAGTCGGGCCAGATTTTTTTTGGCGACGCTGCCGCTTGTCGCTGTATTGATTTTAACCGGCTCTTCCTGCGCGGCAGAGTATGTCTGGGTTAGGCTTGCGGAACTCGCCTTCACTTGAGGATTGTTCAGACGGAAACGTAGGCTGCGCTCCTGCAAAATCCGTTTGCGGGCCTTTAACCTTTTATGCCGGATGGGCCGGCGACCGAAAGGGAGCGACACTTTCTTTTGATCGCAGGCATGGGGATTTTGGCGGTTCCGCTGACGATATAAACACAATAACAAATGCTTATCAGATAAAAGGGCTTTGGCTGGGAGCCGCGGCTGAGGGCAATCTCACACGAAAAATAGGCGCCTCCGCTGATTTCTGGATTTTGGCGCCTTCCAACCAACAGTCCCAGGAGACTTTCTCTTTCGGGACTACGCCCCAAGGGAGGAAAAATTGGGCTACCAGCACGAATTGGTGGTTCACTGATGGAACGTTGAGCTACGAAACGCATGGTCTCGGCAAGCTCCTAGCCGGTTTCCGCTATGATCGTTTCGCCACCAATTTTTCGGACCCCGGCGATTTTACTATTGTCGCCGGATCAGGGTCAGACACCGGTGATGTTACCATCAACTGTTATCTTCCCTTCGTGGGAGTGCAAACTGACCAGGTATACGGAGGCGCCAACCGGATAATGTTCAGAGTCATCGGTTTTCCTTGGCTTGGGGGTGATGTTCAATACCACGACTCCATCGGCTCGGGCGCACTGACTCTGGACAGGATCGAAATGTCAAAGGGGACCGGTAACGGCTATTTTCTTGAGGCTTTTGCGGAATGCAGCCGAAGTGTGCTCGGAAGCGGCCAAATCGGTGTGTTCGCCAGATGGAACGCTCTGCACGGGACGGCCGACTCGATCCCCATAGAGGATGTGTTTGACGGAGGCCTCCTGACCGGTCGGTACCAGGTCTCCTTTGACCGCCAGTCCTGGACCGTGGGAGCGAACGTGAGCCTGGCTTTCAACACGGCCCTTCCAGGTATCCCTTTTTGATCGAGCCGGTGGCGTGAGATAGGCAGTTCCCTTCGATAGCGCTGAACACGCCCATCCGTATCAATGTTTTGATGGATGCGGAACAATAACCGTAGTCGAATAGGACGCACCGAGGTAAGACGGTGATTGGAGGAGTTGTTACGCCGGCTCCTTGGTCATTTTCTTTCCGTTCTATCGGGAAAAACTTGAATAATTCATTCTTCACAGCAGGCCAATCCGTGATGATGGTGGGACCCAAAGATGTGATCCGGCCTCGGCCGATCCGAAACCGCATATTTGCGTTGTTTGTTGCGCTGACGCTGCTGCCGCTCGTCGGGGTCTCAGAGGCCAGGGAAAACCTCGATGGGCTTCTCGTGCGCGCCGCACTCGCCGGAAATCTTACGCAAATCAAGTCCTGCCTGGATCAAGGCGCTGATGCTAACGCAGCAGACAAATATGGCTACAGACCCCTTATAAGCGCTGCTGAGAAGGGACACTTGGCGGTCGTGGAACTCCTCCTTGAAAAAGGCGCGGATGTTAATGCTGTGGACCGGAACGGGTACACCGCTCTCCTGGCGGCGACAGAAGCTCCGGCCCCTGTCAAGCCTCTTAACGGTCATCCTGCGGTGGTCAAATTTCTTCTCGATAAAGGGGCGGATGTCAACGCAAAGGATAGAAGTGGAAGGACAGCCCTTGCAATCGCGGCTGAGAGAGGTTATCCGGCGGCGCTCAAACTTCTTCTAGAAAAAGAGCACGATATAAATTTGACCTACGAATGCGGCTGGAACGCCTTGCCGCATGCTATCTGGCAAGGCGGCCCACCTGAGTTTCACTCGCTTGTGCTTCTGAGCGATAGGGCGGACGTTAACGGAGCCAAAATGGTCTGGCCAGGGGCCGAGATGCGCACACGTCCTAATTATATGGAAGTTGTGAGGCTGCTTCTGGACAAAGGCGCCGATGTTAACCGAAGGTATAATATGGGTAGAATTGACCAAGTTGGTTTCAAAGTGGGCGCCACGGCTTTTAAGCATGAGTTCACCGTAATCATATGGGCCGCTGTGCTCGGCGACCTCGAATTGGTCAACCTGCTCCTGGAGAAAGGCGCCGATCCCAACGCAAAGCTTACGGATGGCTCTGACGCTCTCATGTGGGCTGAAATTCTCGGGCATTCTGAGGTGGTGACGGCGCTCAAAGAACATGGGGCGAAAGAAACACTGCCCGTCGCGGCAATGTCCGGGAACGAGAAGGTGCTTCAACAGCTTATCGCTGAAGATTCAAACGTCAACTCAAGGGATGGGTGCGGTCGAACCGCTTTGATGGCTGCGGCATGGGCGGGCGAGCCGGATAGCGTCAAGCTGCTATTGCAGAAAGGCGCCGACGTTGGCGCAAGCGATAAATATGGCCGGACAGCGCTCATGGAAACTGTTTGGACGGACAAATTTGAGGCGGCGGGACTCCTCATTGATAAAGGAGCTGAGGCCAATGCAATCAACGAGTTTGGCCGAACTGCCATGATGGAAGCGGCTTGGGCAGGTAACCTTGAGGCCGCGAGGTTGCTCGTAGACAAGGGCGCCGACGTCAATGCCGCAGACAAGTATGGTAGGACAGGCCTTATGACGGCAGTGCGCATGGGACATGCTGGAGTGGTGAAACTGCTCCTGGCGAATGGGGCTGACATCAACGCAAAAGAAGAAGATGGCTGGACGGCTCTTATGGACGCCGTGACCACCGGAAGAGCCGATCTGGTGAAATTGCTTCTCGACAATGGAGCTCAGATAGACCGTGCGGGCAACTGGGGCAAAACATCCCTGAGCCTCGTTGACCTGAATAATCGGGAAATCAGTGAACTGCTCAAAGCGGGGCAATCGAAGCAATAGAGCAGCATGATCCGATTTTGAAACCGCATCGGTTGGACCTTCTACGAAAGTGACGCGGAAAGCAGCCACGAGACGTGGCTGGAGAGGGAAAGGCGTAGCTTTCTGACACATGCCCGCAAAATACTGTTCCTCCTGATTGCGACAGGCCACCTATTGGTTGCGTTTCCGGCGAATGGGGACATGGGGCCGCTCAAGGTGGTCGGTGGGGCTCCTACTGTAATTTATCCACATCAGCACATTCGAATGGATTACATGGACGTCACAATGCGGCTAAAGAAGGCCACGTACAGGGTGGATGGAGTCTTTCATTTTTTCAATACCGGAGACACGGTTACGGAATGGGTGGGCTTCTTGCAGCGTGGGGATATGGGCTACTTCATGCGATACGACGCTTGGGTTGATGGTCGGAAAGCCAATGTGTTGGAGGAGGCCTTACGAGACCAGAGAAAATTGCAGTATCCACCGGGGCCATTTTACCTCATCAAACGTCGGCTCATGAGGTTCTTCAGGGTATTGCCGGAACCTTCGGCAAGGAACATGTGGCTCATGCAGCAAGTTACATTCCCATCGAATCGACGGGCAACGGTACGCATGAGTTACGAAGCGACTTATATGCGTTATGATAAAGAACCCACCGCCACCTACGAATATGGAACCGGCGGCTATTGGAAGGATGGAATCGGCGTTGCCGCAATTACAATTGACGGCAGCGAAATAGGCGGAGTCAAGAATTTTTCACTGAGTGTAATCCCCGGCTGGAGAAGGTTGCTGACAGAAAACGTGTTGAGACTTGAGACAACTAATTACAAACCCGGCCCTGACGAACAATTGACAGTTCATCTGACACACAAATAAGGGGACACTGCGCTTAACTCGTGATTAACACAATAGGCTGACCCCCGCAGGCGGTCTGTCCAAAGCGCTACCTTGATTTAGGCGAGTGAGGCCTGCTCATGTTGAGCCGAAGACCCCAAAGCCGGAGGGGCCTTATGCTCAAACTCTTCAACTATCCGTATCGCAACTAAAGGAAACTGAATGGCACGGCTACCTTTATATTATTTCAATGTGATCAACGCCGACGGCGATATAGGCACGAAAACTCAAGGCGCCGAAGCGCAATCACGATCAGTATGGACCGAAATCGAAAACGCAATTGATTCCCTTCAACCCACACCCAAGAAGATGTATTACGAGGGTCTGTTTACGTTCAATAACAGGCTGATTATCATCCCGCCACAAGATGCGCCGAAAGCGTTAAACGAAATCTACAAAATGCCCGACGGGCGCATTAAGAAGATATTGCTGAAATTGGCCGACATGGGGGCAAGTCTCGTGCCGTGTGAAGAGCCGAACTTATTAACGGCATGGCGCCGCAACGATACGGAACTATTGAGAAAGGAAAAGACCGGCGAACCGATTTCCGCCGAGGAGATCGGGCAACAATCGGTACATCTGTTAACCCGCAATAAAGTCATCGGACAAGTAATCAGCCAAACGTTATCCGAAGATGAAGCCGGTGTGCTATTTCTGGGGTCCGCTCACAATCTTCAGGGAATGATGGCTGACAGGTACTTGAGAGACACTTTGGGACTGAATGTCATCGAAATGAATCCCCATATGCGTTAAACCGAAGTTCTAAGTATAAAGTTTCATAAATACGGTCGAGGTCTTCTCTCGACAGATGCGGTTCGCGCAGGCGTCACATCCTATGGTAATGCATGACCGTGTTTACGAAGACCAGTACTAAGTCAGCAAATACGGAGGCGCCATGAATGGCGCCCCAGAAATTCCGCCCTATCTCACATGCGCCACCGCCTCGATTTCCACCAAAGCGCTCAGAGGTAGCTTCGCCACTTGAATCGTAGCTCTGGCAGGTGGCGCCGTGACAAAGAAGGTTCCATAGACCTCATTCACGGCTGGGAAGTCGTTCATATCCGCAAGGAAAATGGTTGTCTTCAGCACGCAATCCATGCCGCTGCCGGCCGCCTCAAGGATGATCTTGATATTGGTCAACGAGGCGGCTGTCTGCTCCCTCACTGTTGGTTCAAGTTTCTTAGTTTCAGGGTTCAGCCCGAGCTGTCCGGAAACGAACACCAGGTCGTCGTATTTGACTGCCTGAGAATAAGGTCCGATAGGAAGCGGGGCTTTGTCTGTGGCTACAATCTTCTTAGCGTCTGAAGTCTTGGCAATCGCCAAAACGCCTGCCGGCCCTATTGTGGCCATTAAGGCAAGTATCGTCGTAAGCTCCATAAGTTTATCCTCACTCCGCCAAAAATAACCGGGGAGATCCACGGTACAATACCGTCGCTTGCAACCGGCGCCGGAACGCTTCGCCAAATGGCGGCCGGCAGGGTAGGGGGTTGAAGCTCCAATTTCAATAATCTATCGCCAAATGCCATTTGACGCTGTGCTTGACTGCTTCTCTGAGCACCCTTTCAAATCCTTGAAGATCCGTCTTCACGTCCGAAAGCTCAGGCTTGGCATTCACCTCACCGAGCAACGCCTCAACAGTCTTCAACCCTTCCTCAGGGCTCGAACCATTGCTCAGCGGGAATCTCAACATCTATTTCTTCGCCGTCCATTAGGTCTGAGAGTTCCTCCGGGCTGACACTGAAGAACTCCATAAGGGGGCGAACGCCAAGCCTCCGGGCGGCCAAGGCAAGCTTGTCCTCGGCCCTGCTCAAGGCTTTGCCGTCTATCGTGGCGTCAAGACCGGAAATCTCCTGCTCCAATACTATGTACAGAGCGGCTCCCATTCGGTTTCTCCTTTCATAGCGAACGAACGCCACATCGACCGGCGTCTCCCGATTTCGCCAACAAAGCCTTTGTAAGGATCACGGCTTCGCCGGGATTGGTCAGAGATTCGATGGCTATTACATGCGCTTGTAGTTCGGACACATAGATGAAGAAGCGGCCGCCTTCTTCCACAATGCTCAGAACCCCTTGCCACTTGTGGCGCGTTTCTGAGGTCTCACTTACTATTGCGACACCCTCGGAAGTGACTTCCAGGGTACGCCGGCCGAGTAAACCCGCGTTCCCGGGCCGGGATAGCTGGGCTTTCAGGCGTCCAAGCACGGCCAGCTTGACTCGACTCGGAAAGGTGTACACCCAAATCGAGCCGATGATCATGGCCGCGCCGATGCCCCCCAGGTCGAACACGCCTTTGGAGAGCGCGTGAATTGCCAAAAAGACTACGAGCGCTCTAAGCAAGCCTCCACCTAGGCATTGAGGCGAATACCAGGGAGAAATAGAGTGAACGGAATTCCGCTCTGCAAGCGCCAGCAAATCTTCCGGCTTGATTTCGTAACTGAACCGCATTTTGTTTGCTCCAATGATACGGACAGGATCGCCGCTGCGAGAATTGGCGACGGCTCCGGGAGAAAACTTTTTGCGCCAAAAGGTTTCCCCCGAGCCCACTTATGAAACTCTGCATATTGCTCTCCCTCTATATAACAGGCCCTATAACTCAAACGCCACAACTTGTTGACCATACAGGGCGAGGGCTCTATGATAGAGAATAACTGTTACCGGCAGCCGTGGATCTCAAGTTGATTACATTAGATTATTGTCGGTGTCGAGAAATGAATGAATTTACGAAACAGGTCGAACGGAATTGTTTAAGACAAGTGATATTAGGGCTTAGTTTGCCAATTCAACGCTAACGAGCGTTGGCGGCCTCATCAACGGGGCCTTTTAAATTTCTCAGGGACTATCGACGAATCTAAACTGATGCGGACCTAATGGCTACGTGGCACGAAGGCGCTGCGTATGGGAACCCCTATTGGCCTACAGGGACCATCCTCAGGGTTATGTTCTTCGCAAACAAAGCGCCGAAAAAAGGGGGTATAGGTGATGATCGAACGATCGGTGAGGGATTTTCATTACCGCGTGGGAGTCGTCATAGTAGGTTTCCTGCTGCTGCAGGTGATCTCCGGGCTGTTGGTGGCCGCCGGGAGTCTTATGGCTGTGGGCGAGTCCAAGTGGTTTCACATTCTCGAAATCATGCACACCAATTGGGACCCCGTAGGGAGCCTGTATAGAATCGCTCTGGGTCTGGGGACGGTTCTCCAGGCGATATTGGGGGTCGCGCTCATAGTGTTGATCCGTGGTCGGCATAATAAGAAGAAGTGAAGGTGGATCCGGCGCCGGGAAGGGGACCTAGTGGCCCAATTCCTAAATGCGGTCGCGGATTTCAGTAGGCTGCGCCCCTACGCGAACCGCATCTGTCGAGAAAAGGCCTCGAAAGATGCGGTCCCCTGAGGTCACAGCATCTTACAAGGATACGTGACCTCTGTTACGATGTGGAGCGCCAGGCTCATCCGAACGAGATTTGCAGAAGAGGGCGCCGGGAAGGATTTGATGGCGCCCGTTGAATCTTCCCATCTCAAGACGGAAAGCAAGCCGCGAAAGCTTTCATGAGTCTGAGCGGCCCTTTCACTTTTACTTTCCTGGTGAGTAGCGCCCAGATAAGGCTTCTTTCCTTTGCCAGGAACTCAAGCCAGGTTTTCGAGTCCGCAATCAATGCGAAATCCGCTTGCCCTATATGGCCGGGGCGCACGTCCAGAGTCTTGTCACGGATCACAACCGTGCCGAGGACGAACTCGTCGCCGGTGAACGTGAAATGATATGTGGCACTTAGGCCTTCAGAGCGATTCCGCTGGAATACCCTGGGGAGGGCGAATAGGAACGCCTGCGCCGATGAAGGCCGTGTGCCGTTTCCAACGCATTTCACAGACTTTTTGGGAAAATGCTCTTTCACGTGGGTTTCCGCGTCGGAACCGCGCACAACGTAAATTGTCTCCTGTTTTTCCCGGAATCTCTGCACAGAGCGTTTCGAATATCCCGGTCGGTCCCGGAGAAATTCTCCTATCACTTCTTTCCCCGCCGGACAAACCGCCATGCAACGATCACACTTGGTCTGGGCTCCGATGGACAGATTCTGCCACATGGACAGCGTCTCCGAATCCGTTACCTGTTTGCGGTATTCCGCAGAGTTTTTCGATTGAGCGACGGTTTCAACCCAGTTGATAAATCCGCCCAATCGTTCCCTGTAGTTGTGGGTGTAACAGGAAGAAAAGGAGAAATGACCGTCCGAGCCGACAGCCCCCGTGGGACAAGCCGCCACGCACAGCTTGCACTCGATGCAGGGATTGTAATCAACAGGAGAGCTATAAGATGTCAATTCCGCATCCAGAAGGATGGTCCCCAATACCGTGAAAGCCCCGAATCGGGGATGGAGAACCAACCGATTCCATCCCATTTGGCCCAGACCCGCTTCAACTGCCAGCAACTTGTCTGAAGTGAACCACATCTTGCCCGGCCAACGCTCCGTCTCGAAAGGAAAACCCGCTGGAGCGTTGAGAGCCCGTATTCCCATGGTCGCTAGACGTCCGGTTATCATGTGCGCTGTGTGGTTCGCTTTCGTCCAGATGTTTCGAAATTCCAGATTCGCCACCGAATGAACGGAAGTCCTGACATTTTCGCGATTTAGACGAAACGCCATGCTCACAATCGTTTTCACTTCCGGCATGAGCTCCAACAGGTCGGCCTTTTGCGAAGAAAGGCTCGGCCTGTCTATCTCTATAAATCCCACATCGTCCGCTCCGAGATCGATACAAATCTGTCTAATATCGTCGGATTTGCATTTTCCCAAAGCAGGTTCATTTTCAACGGCGTTCTCTTGGAACCATTTAATCGTAGGATGATCCGCCTGCATGTTCTTTTCCTTTCCGGCTAAGCATTGGTATGGAATATGGTAAGCGGCGCCGGGAGGAAACTTTTTGTGTAATGGATTGGCGTCTTAGCTCCGCAAACAGTGACGGTCACTTGTGGTTGACACGAGCACTGACCCGGCGTAGCAGGGTCAGTGTCTTTTCCAAATGCGGAGCAAAAGCTATAGTCCATTATGCAAAAAAGTTCCCTCCCTTACCCTCTTTCAAAAAATTCTAACAATTGCGGCCACATTCGAGCTTCCTGCCGATGGCCCATGGCTAGGCCTTATGAGCCCACGGCGTTGAAAATTCTACCGGCAGAAAGGTTAAGACCACTTAACCAACCAATAGATTAGAAGTTTTTGGGGAAGGGTCCGGGAAACCCCTTCTCGCCAAAAAGGGGTTTCCCGCTGAACTATTGCGAAATATACCGGAGGCGGGTCATCGACCTTGCGCCTGAATGCCTTTCAGCGTCATGCACGTGCTCGACGCCTTGGCTACGAGTTGATCCTTGTCGTCCAGTATTTCGCATTCCACCATACCAACGGTTTTCCCTCGTCGGACGACGGTTCCCACGGCGCGAAGCCTGCCTTTCCAAAAGGGTTTAAGGAAATTGATTTTCAGCTCCAAGGTGGTAAAGCTCTCCGTAGGTCCCAAAGTGCTTGCGTAGGCCACGCCCATGGCCGCGTCCGCGATGTCGCACATCACGCCACCGTGCAATGTGCCCATGGGATTGGCGTGTCTATCGTCGGCCTCAAATTCCACAACCGCTCGGCCCACTTGCGTTTCGACGACATCGAACCCGATGAGTTCCGCAATCGGCGGCCGAGTCACACGGCCCTCGAAGGTCATAAGAAATCTATCGAGCATTCTTGGCTCCGGTTGGGGTGAAATCATGGCATTACTCCTTAGTGTGTCCTTATCAGCGGGAAATAGGTTTCGTCGACTTCCGTTTCAAGGCGCCTGATCTATATACGCAAAAGGGTCTCAAAGATCATCTTTTCGAACAAAATGAGGGGTTCCATGCTGTGCCTGGCCTTCATTCGCAAGATTGCGCCCTCCCAACTGTTAAGAATGAAATCAGCAGTCTCAGCTGGGTCCAAGGATGGGTTAAGTTCATTTCTTTCCTGCGCCGTGGCCAGACTCTGAGCAATTTGGGTCTTTGTCTCACTGAGACACAGGTCGAGTTTCAGGCGGAACGCTTCGCTGAGATCCGCCATTTCCTGGGTGAGGTTGCCGATAGGACAGCCGCTTTTGCATCCGTTCATCCTGAATATTTCGTGCATTTCCCGGAAAAAAGCTCGAAGGGACTTGAGAGGTTCCGTAGACGCGCTTTTCATGTGCTTGTCGAGTCTCTCACGGATGAAGCTCATGAAATAATTCACCAACTCCAGCCCGAACTCCTCTTTGCTGCTGAAATAGAAGTAAAATGAACCTTTGGGCACACCCGCTGCCTTTAGGTACGTGCTGCACGCCGGTGTTGTTGAACCCGTTCTCGTGAACAAGCTTTGCGCCTGCTGCTAACAATTTGAGTTTGGTGCTTTCTTTTGGCATGTTCGCATACACCTATCCTGCTGTCATAATAGACCGGTCCATTAGTTTGTCAAGAGTATTCTGACCGGAATTGTAAACATTAATTGTAACCGTTCACCGGGAGGGAATTTTTTTGTGCATAGGATGCGATGAGCTTCGCGAACCGCATCGATAGCGAAAGGCCTCGAACGATGCGGTTCCCTCCGGTCGCCACATCCTACGGGAGTTGCCTCATTGACCTTCACTCTGACGCAAAATCGCGGCACTCCTTCCATTAAGGCTAAAGGAACAATTGTGAGATACGGATTAACAACCTTAGCGCTATTAACATCAATTGTTTTGGGTCTTGCTGTATATCCTGCTGAAGATTCGTGCTCATATTGTGGGATGTGGGTTCCTTACACTGAGAGATACGGCACGCCCTATTTCTCAAAGGACGGCCCACTATCACAAAAGAGACGATAGCGCTGTGTTGAGGAAGCGGTGAAACAAAGAGCAGCCCACGAATGGGAAATGGTGTATGAGACAATCTGTTTAGCAAGAGAAAAGAGGAAGCGTTTGAGAGAGTTTCGGGAGCTTTGTGATTGTATTCGCAGTCGCAACTTGAATTGACCGCATCTCAAGAATAAGCCCTAACCACGGCTTGCACCGGATAGTTCGAAGTCTTTTCTCGTCCGATGCGGTTCGCTTTGCTCACAGCATCCTACAAGACCAGGTAACCGAAATTCCGTCACAGAGGGTTATGGTCCTGGATCTGCATAGACAAAATCAGAACTCAAATTGCAGCGCAGCGGGCGCGAAAAAAGAACTTGACATCTATATACGACCGGTCTACTCTAAAACTGTCGAATCGAGTCGGCATATACATGACCAAGGAAAACACAAAAGAGAAAATCCTCGCCCACGCGGCGCGGATCATCCTTGAAAAAGGATTCAATAACACCGGCATCCAGGAAATCCTCACGAGCGCCGAGGTTCCCAAGGGATCCTTTTACTTTTATTTCAAGAGCAAGGAGGACCTGGGTCTGGCGTTGGTCGATTACTATGCCGAATCGCTGAAGGAAATCGTGGACACGCTGAGGAGCGCTCCGGAGCCCCCTTTACAGAGGCTGCATGCATTTTTCGATAACATGCGGCAACGCTTCGAAGGCGACCAATGGCGAACCGGATGCCCAATCGGCAATCTAACCCAGGAGATGGGCGCTCTGTCCCAAGGCTTTCGTTCCAAACTGAAAAACGCTCTCTCAATCATGCAGACTGCAATCACGGACTGTCTGGAGGAGGCTAGGTCACGGGAGGAATCGGCGCCCGAGTCGGACCCCGGCGAACTGGCTTACTTCATTCTAAATAGCTGGGAAGGGGCGCTTCTGCGAATGAAAGCGGAAGGCGACACCAAACCGCTTGTCCTTTGTCAGAAAATGATATTTGATCGCGTTCTTAAATAGTGTTTTTTTGGCCGTTCAATATACGACCGGTCTACTAGTGATAGAGGTAATAATTATGTCAATTCTCGCAGATAACTGCGGATTGAGGCCGCCGGACTCGGCGACAATACCGACCAGGAGGATACGAAATGGCTCTTATTAAAACAATTCCAC
The DNA here is from genome assembly GCA_963747865.1 of uncultured delta proteobacterium. Taxonomy (GTDB): domain Bacteria; phylum Desulfobacterota; class Desulfomonilia; order Desulfomonilales; family Desulfomonilaceae; genus JBBSBY01. The sequence continues at coordinate 24,423 of CAVVHK010000002.1, forward strand.
CGGAAGAAGCGGAAGGAAAGCTCGCCGAGCTCTATGCGGAAGTCGAGCAGTTCTTCGGAAGAGTGCCAAACAACGTGCAAATGCTCGGCGTGAGCCCTGCGATTCTGGAGAATCAATTCCAGCTCATCGGACACTACATGGAACACCCCAACTTGACCATTCCGCTTCTTGCCATGATACGCATGCTGGTTTCCAAGGCGTGCCACTCGCCGTATTGCCAGGCTCTAAATTCCGGACTCCTTATGAAGGCCGGCTTCACGCAGGACCAGATTTCAGCCATGCAGGCCGATCCCACGCAGGCTCCATTGGATGAAAAGCATAAGGCTCTCTTGCTGTTTGTATTGAAAGCGTGCGACGCCCCCCATTCGGTTGTCGCCGCGGATCTGGATCGGCTTCGAGCCCTGGGATGGACTGAGCCGGATATCCTCGACGCTACCGCTCACGGAGCTAGGATGGTAGGGACCAACATCATTTTCGACACATTCAAGATCGATTTGGACTGATATCGGACACGCGGGACAGGCTTTCCGGCACCGCTTACCTTAAAAGGCACGGACCCTAACGATGTCATTGCGAGGAGCAAAGCGACGAAGCGATCCCCCGGTTATTTGGGATTAGAGATTGCTTCGCTGCGCTCGCAATTACAACTTTATGGCTGCGCCCATGTGAAAAACGCCGCAATTTTCGACGCGAAGCGGCGTAGCTCTTCAAGGCTTCCTTCCAAATACCACACACTCTCAGGTCCGCCGCCGGTTAACGACGGCGGGCTTCCCCACCACTCAAGTCCGCATGTAAGAAGACCCATTGGCAAAAGAATCTCGTCGGGAGTATCTTAGAAACTTAACTGAAAGTCTTAACATCGGCGATACCCTTATTTGCAACCGCGCCCCTGAAGGGTATGCGCCTTTGCCCGAACGGCCTCGATTGGAAAAGGTGAAATCATGGACGCGCCGCGGATCCTTGTCGTGGAAGACGACCCGATTATTTCGTTATTGCTGGATAGGCGACTCACTAAGCTCGGATACAAAGTGAGCGGCAAGGCAACAACAGGGCTGGACGCTCTTGAGGCTTTGACGCTGGATCCGCCGGACCTTGTGCTGATGGATATCAAGTTGGAAGGGGACATGGACGGCATAGAGACAGCCGAAGTCGTACGTTCCAACTTCGAGATACCAGTGGTTTTTTCCACTGCCTTTTCAGACGAGGCGCTACTCGAACGGGCCAAGCTTTCAGAACCCTTTGGGTACATAGTGAAACCGTTTAGTGAACGTGAGCTTCGCATCACCATTGAAGTGGCGCTGTACAGACACAAGGTGGAAGGGCAAATCAGGCGAAGTGAAGAGCGTTTCAAAAAGCTCGCGGAATTGGCGCCTTTCGGATTATCCCTTGTGGACGGAGACGGAGAATTCAAATATGTGAACACCGCGTTTACGGAAACTTTCGGTTATCGGCCCGAAGATATTCCGAATTGGCAAGCATGGGTGGACATAACGCGTCCCAGCTCAGATTCCAACAAAGAGATATGGCGTCAATGGCGGGATTGGGATGCGGAACAGAATGGCGCTGACGCCGAAGAATGGACCCTTAGCTGCAAAAGCGGTGAAAAGAAAGTGGTGTCCATCCGTGTAACCTCACTGGAGGATGGCAGCAGTATCCTCGCTTACCATGATGTCACACCGGCGGCCAAGGCCCGCGAGAACCTCGAACTTCGGGTCAGGGAGCGAACCCGGGAGCTAATAAAACAGAAAGACGAGCTGGAACGCCAGATCGCGCAGCGTATTGAGGCCGAAGAGGCTCTACTGGGCAGCGAGCGACGCTTTAGAGCCATCTTCGAGTCCGCGCGAGAATGTGTGTTTATCAAAGACGCCCAGGGACGTTATGTCGAAGTGAATCCCCACATGGAAAAACTCATGGGGATTGCCGCTGGCAACCTGGTGGGAGCTACGGATGAGAAGTTGTTTGGCGCAGGAGCCGTTCACATAGCAGAGGTCGAATCCCGCGTGGTCAAAGGCGAGACCATCGAAGAACAACACAGCCGGCTCGTCAATGGCAGCCTGACCACGTTTCATGACATCAGGACCCCCCTTTTCGACGGAAAAGGCTTAATCGTGGGGATCATAGGAATTTCACGGGACGTGACCGGCCTAAAGAGCGCTACACAGACGGATCGCGTTGTAACAGGGCGCTTTTTGGCCAAATCCACAAAGCTGGCCCTGGACCGGGCCGCCCTTGCGGCTCAAAGTGACTGCGTGGCGCTGTTGCTTGGCGAAAGCGGTAGCGGCAAGGATTGGTTCGCTCGGCATATTCACGACAGTTCCCCGCGGGTAAATGGTCCGTTCTTTTCCATAAATTGCGCCGCAATCTCTTCGGAACTTGCCGAATCCGAACTTTTCGGGCACGAACGTGGAGCGTTCACCGGGGCGGGACGTAGGAAACGAGGTCTCCTTGAGCTGGCGGAAGGAGGCAGCCTCCTACTGAATGAAATCGGCGAGATGTCGCTCCTGCTTCAATCCAAACTTCTCACGTTCTTGGACACGCGGTCCTTTATGCGTGTGGGGGGCGAAGAGATCATCAAGGTCAACGCCAGACTCATGGTAGCCACCAACCGTGACCTGGAGGCGCAAGTAAAAGCCGGTATGTTTCGCAACGACCTTTTCTACAGGCTGAATGTGTTTCCCATCCTAACACCCCCGCTCCGTGAGCGGGTGGCGGACATCCCGCTTCTCATTGAGGACATTATGGACAAGCTGGTCAACGAAATGCAAATCAAAGTACGGGCCGAGATCGAGCCGTCAGCTTTACAGGCCCTTGTGCGGTATCAATGGCCGGGAAACATCAGAGAATTGCGGAATGTGCTCGAAAGGGCGCTGATTCTTTCTCAGGGAGGACCGATCCGTACGGTTTCCCTTCAGATCGATCAGAGCCAGATCGGGGACTGGCGCTGGTCAACTTCTTTTCCACCTGAAACGAGCTTCAACGTTATGCTTGCGAATTTGAAACGGGCGCTGATATCCGAGGCGCTTGCGCGTTCCAACGGCAAACGGGTCGGAGCAGCTGTAATGCTCGGCATGACTAGGGACGCGCTGAAAAAGCAGATGAAAACCCTGGGAATGCAGTCGAGCCGTTGACCCGCGATTATGCGGCAAATTGGAAGGATGTCTGAAGTTTGGTTCGGCCACGTGAAAATCACTTTTCGGGGTCCATTGGACCCAGTTCACCAACCTAATTGATATTACGATACAATTATAGCATAGAACGGGTTTGTGGTTGATTGTATCCGTTAAAAACACGGACGACTGCGCCAATTACGCGCCTCCTGCCCCACGCTCAAAGTCTAACCTCCTGAAGTCTATAGCTAATATCCCTAGCACTCAAACCAAGGCCAGATGGCACAGCGGATGCATAACTCTTAACACGCGAGGTCCATGTAGGCTTGATCTTCAGATTTTAGGTCTGCCGAGTGGGGCAGGCTCAGCTCGATCAAACAAATTACTGCGGAGTGATAAACATGAGTCAATTGATTCCCTGGTTACAGCAATACGAGGTCCACGTGCCGGACGTCGATCATCAGCACCGAGAATTGTTTCGAATGCTTAACGGATTGTTGGACGCGACATGGGATGGCAAAGGGCAGGATTTTATGAAGCAAGCCTTGGATTTCATGGCCAATTACACTATCAACCATTTCGCCACAGAAGAAAGCTATATGCGTAGGTACGGATACCTCGGTTACGCTGAGCACAAGAAGGCCCACGACGAGCTGACTGCCGAAGTAACCGGTTTCATAGCGGTTTGCGAGAAAAAAGGTATTTCTACCGATTTGTTGGTGTCCGTGATTCTACGGCTGGGGAATTGGACGAAAGACCACATACGGGATATGGATCAGGCGTTGGGGCAGTTTATCCGCACCGCAGCGGCGACTCCACCCGACGCATTGGCGCCCCTTCGAAAGTACGTAGCGTAAATCAAGATCGAAACCGGAAGCCACAGCAATTCGAGGAACGGAGACAGAAATGTACAGCATACCCAAAAGACAGATCATAACCGACATCCAATCCGGCATGAGGGACCGGGATTTGATGGAAAAATACGGTCTGGCGCCCAGACCGTTTCAGCGAGTGCTGCATCGACTGGTCCTCGAGGAAGCCATCGATCACGATGACCTATACGAGAAGTCACAGACCTACAGGGAGATAAGCGACGTTATCTCCTCCCGACGGCACCCCAGAGTTCATATTCCAATGGCGATCCGCGTGCTTGGTAACGGAGGCTCGCAGTCCGGGTTTATTCGGGACGTCTCGGAGACGGGATTGCGAGTGGCAGGAATTGCGGCCGAGAAAGGTGAATCAATTGCGCTCAGCGTGCCCCTTAAAGAGATACCTGTCATCGGGCCGATAAAATTTGAGGCCACTTGTCGTCGGTCCGAGCGGAAGGGCAAACAAAAGAAATTTGCGGTGGTTGGATTTGAAATCACGGCCATGTCTGATGAAGCGCGCCGTAGGTTCTTGCGTCTCATTGATTTCTTTCGGCCGCCAATGCGAGAAAAGACGAGCGATTCCTTTCAGGGTCTCGGGATGCCCGCCACCATGCCAGTGACCAAATCATGTGATTTCTCCGGAACCGTAGAAGATGTAGACATACTGGATATGGTGCATTTCATGCTATTGAATAGGCAGAAGATGTTGCTTGATGTCCGGTCATCCCAGGGCGACAGCTGCCGGTTGTATATTGCGGACGGCAATATAGTCCATGCCGTTGGGGACAATTTGAACGGTCTGGAGGCCTTCATGGCCTGTATGAGCTTCGAAGGCGGAAATTTTTCCAGCCTTCGATGGCAGGAGCCTGAAGAGCGCAGCATATTGGAACCCGGAGAACTGCTTCTTATAGAGGCGGCGCGGAGAAGGGACGAAATTACCGGACGTTGCACGTTGACTAATTGAGCGGATTAAACAACGGCAAAGGGACGAAACCAGCCGGGAGCTCAGAGTTCATATGTCGGAGAAACGCCTTCCGCACAGCGGATATTTTCAAGCCGGCTCTTCCAGCGTAGGCGGGGAGGGGCTTGTTCTGTTTGATCCAATATCCGTCCGGACCCAAACAATAGACCTAAATAACCTGTTTTCCGAAAACATTACCGAGTCGGGAAGCTTCGATGTCAGGGGGGTCAGGAAGACAACTCTAGCCAAATTGCTTGACGCTGTGCCGATTCCCGCGGTCCTTCTGGACAGCTCGAATCTCATTTTCTTTTCCAACGTGGCGTTTGGAAAGATATGTGCGGATCGAGACAGTCTTAGAAATGCTCATTTCTCGATGCTCTTTGTCAGAGACTCTGATCGGGAAGGGCACAGACAATGCCTTGACGCTATATCGATGGACAGAAAGCCCCAGATGATGGAGGCGATGCTCGGATATGAGAACACTCGAATTTGGGGAAGAATTCATATGCGCTCTGTCCGGATTGGAGATGAGAGACTTATTCTGATTTTGATCGAAGACCTTACCGCTGAAAAGAAACAGGCCTTATTATCTCGCAAGTATACGGAGTCTCTTAGAAAAGCTCACGACGATCTAGAACGACGGGTAAACGAAAGAACCTGGGAACTCCTAAGCGCGAATGAGGCGCTCAAACGCGAGATAACAGTGCGAAAGCGGGCGCAAAAGAGCCTGAACCTAGCCGCAAGGGTTATCGCGAGCTGCAACGAAGCTATATTGATCACGGACCCTAACGGAAACATCGTCCATGTCAATGAAGCCTATTGCCAAATAACCGGTTACCTTAAAGAAGAAGTCGTTGGAAAAAACCCCGCGTTCATGGCTTCGGGTCGCCATGACAAGGATTTCTGGGACGATTTCTGGGAAAGCCTTCGCACAACAGGGGGTTGGCGAGGAGAGGTATGGGATCGGAGAAAGAATGGAGACGTCTTTCCCAAGCTTCTCGCTGTAAGCGCAATAACAGGGGAACAAGGGGATGTGAAAAATTATGTGGGCATTTTCTCCGACATCACAAAGATGAAGCAGACGGAAACTCAATTGGAGAATCTCGCTCATTACGACCCGCTCACGCAATTACCGAATCGCCTACTCTTCCGGGATCGACTGAGGCAAGCTTTGCTTCGCGCCGAGAGAGAGGGCAAGCTGCTCGCAGTTATGTTTGTGGATCTGGATGGCTTCAAGCAGGTCAACGATACCCTAGGGCATCCGAAGGGCGACGAATTGTTAATCGCCGTCTCTGAAAGGATTTGTCAATGCGTTAGGCGTTCTGATACGGTGGCTCGCCTCGGTGGCGACGAGTTTACGGTTATTATGCCGGATGTCTCTGAAATTCGACATGTAATGACTGTGGCTCAGAGGATTGTAGAGTCATTGTCAAGGCCGTTCCTCTTGGGCGCCGACCAGGTGTTTAGCAGCGCCAGCATAGGAGTAAGCGTCTTCCCAACAAACGGACAAGACTTCGACATTCTTTTGAAACATGCCGACACCGCAATGTATTGCGCCAAGTCGAAAGGGAAGAACGGCTTTCAATTCTTTTCCGAACAGATGAATGACGAGCTGACGAAGCTTGCCGGCATGGAAGCCGTCTTGCGGGGGGCCATCGAATATGAGGCGCTCATGCTACATTACCAACCTGTGTTCGATGTCCACACGGGTCACGTGATGAGCGCTGAAGCCCTGTTGAGATTAAAGGACGCCGCAGGCAAGGTGGTGTCGGCGGGACCATACATTCCGGTCGCGGAGGACCGAGGGCTGATATTGCCCATAGGCGAATGGGTTTCTACAGGCCGCGTGTGAGCAAAACAAGCTCTGGCGGCTGGCCGGCCACAATCATCTTCGAATAGCCGTCAACGTTTCAATGAGGCAGTTGCAGCATCCTGATCTGTACAAAAGATTCTTGAGCATTATCGAAGAAACGGGATTCGATCCGTGCTATCTCGAACTGGAAATTACCGAATCGTTACTAATGGAAAACTCGTCAATCGCAGGGGAAACGCTCAATAGGCTCAGGCGCCTGGGCGCCTCCATCTCTATCGATGATTTCGGCAAAGGGTATTCATCTCTCAACCGTTTAAGGATTCTCCCTGTGGATAAGCTGAAAATAGACAAATCCTTTGTCGAAGGGGTCTCGCGAGACCCCAAACAAAGGGCCTTGATCCAGGCCATAGTAACCGTGGCCCATAGTCTCAACATGAAAGTGGTGGCGGAAGGAGTCGAATCCAGGGAACAGTTCGCTATCTTGTGCGAACTCAATTGCGACGCTGTGCAAGGGCACTACTTTAGTCCCGCGGTGCCGGCCGAGGAATTTGAGAATTTGATTTGTGCGAATAGGCCTATGGCCAATAGGCTTTCAAACATTTAACAACTAACGACAGCAGCCGTTCGACCGGGCGCCATCCACTGGAGCCGCCAATCCAGCTTACCACGGATTTCGAAGCTGTAACGAGCGCTTTTCATCTACCCGGACCCAGGTCTTCCAGATCAAGGGTAATCGTGGAAACGAAAGTGGCGTCCCGGCCTTCGATTTCATTCTGGCGCAACAAGCCCGCGCTCACGAGCTTTCTGAAAAGGCTTCGCAATCCCTTGTCCGTGATTTTATATTTTTCCATCATAGTAAGATCGTCCATTCCCGAACGGATGTCCTTCACCGCCTGCTTTGCTTTTATCTCACGTTTCATTTCGGACCCCTCTTTGAACATAAGCATATCAGAGGCCCGTTCGTCGGCCAATTGAAAAATAAGGTCCGTGGAATCCGTCAAACGACGGATTCCTATTGGTTAACCAGGCCTCGAAGGGACAGAGCAAGTTGCTCCAGCCTTTTTGCTTCGTTCTCCAGTTGCGTTGTGCCGTCAACGCCGTTGTTCATGGCCTGCTCGACATTTCTCATGGCTTCCGCGACGGATTCTACCCTTGCGAATTGTTTTTCGGTTGAGGAGAAAATTACAGCGGCCGCTTGTGAAAATCCGGCGATATTTTCGGCCAATTTTTCGATGGCTTTGCCTGCTGTTTCTGATTGTTCCACCCCGCTAAGCACCGCCTTTCCGCCTTCTTCCGTAGCCATCACAACCGAACCAACCGACTTGCGGATTTCTTGCAGAATCCTCGTCACTTGTAGGGTCGCCTCTCTGGATTGATCCGCAAGGGATTTGATCTCGTGCGCCACCACGGCGAAACCTTTGCCGTGTTCGCCGGCCCTGGCCGCTTCAATAGAGGCGTTGACCGCAAGGAGATTGGACTGATCGGCCAGATCCTGTACAGCGCCTACTATGTCTTCCACATATTTCGCGTTTTCGCTTAGTCCCACAACCGCTGTGCTGACTATCTCCATCTTTTCTTTGATTAGATTCATTTTCTGGAGGGTATCGCCAGTGGCTTTTGTTCCGGAGCTGGCGATTTCGTCCGCGGCGCCTGAATGGTCTACAACGCGTTTGGCTGTCTGATTAACGACTTTGGCTGTTTTCCCCATTTCGTTCACCGTGGCCGTGGTTTCAGTTACGGCCGCGGCGGTCTGCGAAGAGCTGATGAATAGCTGGGAGGACGTAGAGGCGATTCTGCTCACGGAATCAGTAACAACCTCCACTCCCTTGAGAATCTGGTTGTTGTATTCCGCGAGGGATTGAGCCATTTCATTTATGGAAGAACTTAGCTCCCTGGCTTCTTCGAAACCGGTCGCGGCGCCGTGGTCCGATAGTTCCCCCCTCTTGACAGCATCCGCCAGAGCCATGGCCGCAGCCAAGGATCTCGTTATATACCTCGCCAAAAGAAACGAGGCCAAGAGCAGGAAAGCAGCGCATGCGGGAACCCCCACGTACGCGCGCAGTTGGGTAGAGCTCAAAGCGCCCGCCATCGTTTCCAGGAGACTGTCGGCAACGCCGATCTGGCTTTCCGCAAGAGTCAATATTCCATTCCTAAGATCTCCCAGCAATTCGGACTGCAAAGCTCGCGGGTTAGACTGAGACTCTTTGTTCTGGGCGCCGGACTCAGGAGTCTTGCCTCGGGCCGCAATTGCCGGGTCTGCAAAATCTTCTTGCCACTTGACGAGATCTCCTTCCATTTGGCGGACTCGTCTTTCCCATTCCGCCTTGCCTGATAGGAGTTTCTCCAAATTCTTCAATCCCGTTTGGGTCGTCTTGACTGAGGCCCTGTATTGCTGAAGCGGCTTTTCCTCTCCACTCCTCAGATAGGAGGCCAACTCGGTTTGCATCTGAGCCAGCCCTTGCTGAACTGACAATACAGCCTTGAGGTTCTCGTGAGCTTGCCTCATTCCTGAGATGGAATTAGTTAAGGTAGGGAAGCCGGCCAGCACGCCGGCGGCAGTAAGGATCAGCACAAGCGCCGAAACTCCTGCCAGACCCATCAGTAATGCTTTGATTGAGGGACTTACCAGTTTCAAAACCACCTCCGCTTTTCTCAGGTCGCCAACACGCCGAGCCTCTTGAGCTTTTCCCAAGAAGCCTATTTTTTAGGTGCGCTCGTATCATGAGCTTGAATTGATCCCGCTAATTCGGCGCGCCCATCCGGGCCTACCGCAATCAAACGCCGCCGAAGTCCAGTCGAGGCTCCGCTGACAGTTGTAGGGAGGGCGCCGGAGGACTTTTGCCGGAGGCCAGGATACGTAATCCGGGGTTTTGGAACGAAAGAATCCCACGGTAAGGGGATCGGAAGGCAATGACGTTTTGCGCGGCCACTTCCCCTGCACAATCAGTCCGCCCGATATTCCGTCGGCAATCGGCTGAAGAAACAGGCTCCCCGCATCCTTACTTCAGCAAATTACCTATAAGCCTGTTAGTCTACACTTTGCAAGCCCTTTCCTGCAAGCTTCGCAGATTTAACACAAGTGGGTCCGTCTCGGTCAAGGCTGTTAGTAATCGTGCCATAAAGCGAAAGGGTTACTGCTTTTACCTGAAAGTGTCCCCGATGGTCCCCAACGCCTACCAATGCCGGCGCTTTCATCCTTCTTTGAGCCGTCAGGTCATGGGAGTTCGAAGCAATGGCGTGGAGCTGTAGCGCGTCAAGCATGGCTTTTGCCGGGCTGATAGCCATAGCTAAGTATGTCATTTCATAAATATAGCCACGGATTCTTCAGCCCCGAACGTCGAGGTCTTTTCTCGACAGATGCGGTTCGCTGCGCTCACCACATCCTATGCCAATCCGTGACCCTAATTGCGAAAAGCTGCACTAAGGTAACCATTCACTTACGAGCGGCTAAGCTGAGATTGCTTTCCCACGGAACGCGGGATTTCACTCCTCGCAAAGACACTTTGGCATGTCATTGCGAGCGAAGCGAAGCAATCTCCCCCGCGTAACTGAATGGATACGTACCTAAGATTTCCGACTCTTTGACAGGCCGTCACTCTTGTTCCCTCTCCAGGTCTGGAGAGGGAACAGACAAGTCCAATTTTGACAACTGCTTTAATTCAACATTATGTGGGGTGGGAGGCGTTTTCTTTCTTCGGTGTGATCCGAGGTCGCCGGTGTTCGCGGTCATACAAGCGTCAAAGACCAAGAAAGACTGGAGTTTGACCGCCTTTCTTGGTCTTTGATTATGGCTCTAATGGAAATCGTTAAGTGTCCGGGTTATGGCATCTTGCATTCCGATTCTTCCAATGGCGTGGCGATTTCCGACGCGGGAAATATCCTTCCATCATCAATGACTCGTAAAACGGTCCTCCTTTGAGATGATTCAATTGCGACGACTTTATCCGAAGTCATGCCCGCAAACGAGTCAGATACCCCTTGATGGTCTTCTTTTCTGATCGTAAGGCGACCTACGGGCGCGTCGATTTCCAATCCTTCGAGCGCTCTGATTACGGCCTGGGAGTTATCTGTTCCGGCCTTGCCCGCGGCAGCCGCGTACGCCATTACGGCTGTGTATGCAAATTGGGCCTGGTAATCCGGCGGCGAGCCATAGTGAGACTGATAAGCTCTAACAAAACCGTCATTGACAGTATTTTTGAAAGCCTGATACCAGTAGGGTGGAGTAAGCCAGATACCCTTGGGCATCTCGATGCCCAATGACGATAAAGTCTGAAGTGAGCCCAATAATGCTATGACCTTACGTTTGCCGTCGAATAGCCCTTGTTTTCCTCCCTGTTTCAAAAAATCTATTAGATTCCCAGCATATAGTGAAATAACCAAGCCATCGGAACTTGACTCCATGATCTGTTTGATCTGTGGGGTCCAATCCGTAGTGCTCATGGAAGCGAACGCATTTGATTTCGCCTCGACAAACTTCACCTTGCTGTTTTTGCTTCCAAGATTCTTGCGGAACAAATTCCAACAATCGTGTCCGAAAACCGTATCCGGACCAACCGTGGTCCATTCTCTTACACCCAAGTTTTGAGCCAGCGCTGCAGCGGTCCTTAGCATGCCGTCGGAGTTTCTACATACGCGAAACGTATAAGGGTTGCACTTTGCGCCAGTGAGTGAGGGACCCTGTGCAACCGTCACGATCAACGGCGTCCGCGTTGCGTTAGCCAGTGGGCTGACTTCCATGGCGACTTCGGTCGAGATCAATCCCATCAGAAACGTTGACTTTTTCTTTCTCAATGAGGGTCTTAGCTTTCTGGACTCCCTCCGCAGGTTCGCCTGCGTCGTCTTCAAAATACCCCACAACCTGCCGTCCCAATATCCCGCCGGAGCTGTTGATTTGCTGGATCGCAATTTCGGCTCCCTGACGGGAAAGGGCTCCGTGAACACCCAGCCTGCCGACAAAAGAATAAATGAAACCGATTCGGATGGGCTCAGCTTGGATTATCGCCGAGCTCAGGCAAAACATACTTAACATCAAGAGAAGCAAAACGGTTCTCTTCATAAAATATCTCCTTACATGATGAGCAGAATCAGAACAAATAGGAGGCAGCGTAGATTGCGGGACGCGACCTCTTGAAATTGCGAAGGGCGAGGTACGGAGGGGGAAACGATTCTCCCCCTCAGTGGCAGGCCGGACGGTGAGCCGTCCCAAGACCGGCCTGAATGGCTGTGAGTAACGAATTACGTGGCTGGAAAGCTCTTCTGCTTGACCAAAATCTTCCACAGCGAAACATGGGCTCGCAAAGCGCTTGGCATTTGAGTGCCGTGTAAACGTGGCAGGATCCGCAAAGACAAGTTCAAACGGGACTGTGTGCCGTGCCGGAAATGACGGTTACAGCCTGTCATCAATGCTGGTCATCGCTACCCGAAGTCCCCACAGAGCCTGTTTTTTGGAGCCGTGCTTCCACTGTGGCTGAGGCAAGTCAACAATCCATTTGCGAAAATTGGTTTTTCGGACCATTCTCCAAAAGCTCCTAATATTGACTAGTTAAATGGTTCCCGCTATGTGTGGAGCAGAACCCAGAGGGCTTTGTGCTGACGCTGGGTTCATGGGCCAAGGGCTTCCGCATCGACATCTAATCGCAACAGTTAGACTTTTTGGCGTAAAAGAGTTTACTCCCGGCAGAGGCCTACACCGTACCAATTACTCACACAGTGATCGAAAAAACGACCGGCTCGTCTAAGCTTCAGCAACCTTAGCCATTCCCAGAGGTGTGGAACAGCGATCCCCCCTTTCCATTCCTGGAAAGGGGGTCGGGGGGTGTGAGGATCGCTGCCGTTGGAGGATCGGTTCCGATTCCCGGCTGCCTCCAACGCGGTTTCGGCGTCTTATCGGTATGGAAACGCTTCGAAGGCTCTTTGATTTTGGCTCACTTTGCCCGAACGCGGGTGGTTGGTTACCCTGGTTGTAAAGCCGTTCTCCAAGGACATATTTCATCTCTACGGAAAACTACGGCGCTCTGCCGTAAAATATAGAGAAGCCGGTCGGTTACAAAGCTCCAGTACAAAAATATTCGGTCTATTTTTTATCAATGCCCAGACGTTTGACGATAATGTTGAGCACGAATCGTGCCAAGATTGGTCTTGATCGGAGACCCAAATGGTAAGCGCCTAGGTTAAAGGAGATATCGATACATGAGGAGGGGTGGACAAGTTGCGCCGGCATTGTCGTCTTTCGACAGAAGTGGTCGGTTTTGATCACTTGTTCTTTGTCGGAACGAAAAGACGGCTCCACCAGAGGTTAGAGATAGCGCTCAAAAATGACCGGGCGTGCTCAGTTGCGAGCATCACCCGAACCGTCAATTCCCAACTTCTTCATAAGTCTGAAAAGGTTATGACGGTTTATCCCAAGAAGGTCCGCTGCCTTTTTCTTGTTGCCGTGAGTCTTTCCCAACGCTTCCGAGATCAATTTTTTTTCCAGAGCTAAAACAGCTCCTGGAAGAGTCTGATTGAAGCAGTAGGGTAGGGGGACTAAAGCTGTCTTCGTGGCGCTCTGACCAAGGCCGAGGTGAGAGGAGTCGATTGCCGAACCACGAGAAAGGATTATGGCTCTCTCCAGAATATTTCTCACTTCCCGAACGTTTCCGGGCCATTGGTAATTGGCCAGAGCTTCAATCGCGGAGGGGCCAATGACCGGAACTCGTTCCAATTGCATTTCGACTGCCAGAGACTCCAGTATTCCTTCGATCAACAGCGGAATATCCTCGCTTCTTTCTCTGAGCGGAGGGATCTCTATGGAAAACACGTTGAGTCTGTAAAACAGATCCTTTCTGAAGGTTCCTGAGGATATTTCATGACCTAAATCGCGGTTCGTGGCCGCGATCAATCTGGTGTTCACTTTTATCAGCTTTTCTCCGCCCACTCGGCTAAAGGCCTTGGTGTCCAAGAAGGTGAGAAGTTTGCTTTGGAGGTTTGTCGGGAGTTCCCCCACTTCATTCAACAGCAGAGTGCCGCCTTCCGCAAACTCAAGCATTCCCCGCTTCAAACGGGAGGCGCCCGTGAAAGCGCCGGTTTCATGTCCGAACAATTCCGATTCAGCTAGCTCGGGGGTGATCGCGGCGCAATTCAGGCTGTAAAATGGGCCTCCTGAGCGTTTAGAATGCTTATGGATGTATTTGGCCACATAATCTTTTCCAACGCCGCTCTCGCCTAACAGCAGCACAGTGGAATCGTTTTCGGATGCCAACTGCGCCGACAACATCACGCTGCGCATGGCTGCGGATCGAAAGTCGTAAACCGCTTCCGCGGGTTTGGCGCTCTTTCTTTTCAGCAGCCCAATATCGCGGGATATGCCGCAGAGGCCGATAATCTCGCCGTTCCTTCCCCTAAGCGGCATGCGTGTCTCCAGTAGAGTTACCACCTCTCCTACTATTGTGCGGGTATTTTCTGTTTCCAGGATTTCTCCGCTCAAAACTCTTTCTTCAACCGTGCGTAGATAATCGGCGGTTCTTCGGTCGAAAATCTCATAATCCGTTTTTCCAATTATTTGATTGGTCTCCAAACTCAAGAGCTTTTCCATCTGTGGGTTTACAATTGTGTATTTAAGGTTCAAGTTTTTCACGTATAGTGAATCACCGGAATAATCGAAAACCATCTTGAGTAACCCTTGCACATGCTTAGACTTTTTCTCGGCTCTTTTCCGGCATTCCATTTCGGTGATAAGCTCACCGTTTAACTTGGTTAGCTCGGCGGTCCTGGAAGCCACCACCTCTTCGAGTTCCTCCCTTGACCTTTTCAGGGCTTCCGACGCTTCTTTCTGCATCGAGATGTCAATGGCTAAGCCTCTGAATCCCTTGAATACTCCACCCCGAATAATTGGATTGCAGTTCAGCAGGACAGGGATCTGTCGTCCTCCCGGAGCACGGACAACATACTCGTGGGCTTTGACGCGTTTGCCCTGCCGTAGCCTTTCCAAATCGGTCGAAAATCTTTCGATATCCGCGTCGGAGATTAGACGGCTTGCGTCAAGGCCCGTGAGTGATTGCCCATAGTCCATCTCAAGGTAGTCCAATCCGCTCTTGTTAATAAATGTCAGAATGAAATCCTGGTCGACTTCAAATACTATTTCCGGGAGCAGTTCGCACAATTCACGGTACTTCGCTTCACTCTCGGCCAAAGCGGCGGCGGCGAGTTTCTTTTCAGTGATATCTTCTATGAAGCCCTCAAAAAAGCGTACAGAGCCTTCGGCATGGAAAGTGGCCCGGGCGTTGAGCTTGGCCCAAAATACAGTCCCATCTTTGCGGTAACAGGTGTTTTCAAAATCTCTCACCACGCCTTGGCGCACAATGAGTTCCAGCAGCTCTGAGCGGGTTTGAGAATTTGTGTATAGCTGCTTGCCGATATCTCGGACGGCCTCTTTCAGTTCTTCGGGATCCTTGTACCCGAAAATCGTGGCGCATTCCTTGTTCGCCGTTATCACCGTTCCGTCAAATGTGGTTTGGAATATACCTATAGGGGCGTCGTCGAATATGGCGCGGTACTCAGGCTCCGCGTTCTTGGAGAATCGGTGGACAGTCCCGCCTTCGGTTGGGTCGGTCAAGATATGAACAGCGCCGATAGCCCTCCCCAGGTCGTCAATCAACGGATACACAGTGCGCTCAAAGCCGGCGTCGGAGCTATTTTCGTTTATTGTGGGCGAAGTCGCCATGTTCTCATTTGACGACGTTTGATTCGGGCCTGAGGGAATATTCTGTTCGCCATCGGCGATGAGGCCGTAGCAAGTCCTCCCGATAAAATCTTCGGGCTTCAAATTGAAAAGCTCGGCAATCCTGTTATTGGCCCTGACGATTTTGAAGTTGTTGTCGACTATGATCGTTGGGACGGGGGAACGATCAAAGGCCTGCGCTAACAGCCTCGCTTCGCCATTCGTGTCTTTCAAGTTCTGTCTCCGGCATTTAATTCCGAACGCTCCAAATGCTCCCGCCGCCCTGGATTGAGCGTCCCGGAGATTGCCGAATCACCGTCTACGCTATAATTCATGCGACAAAGTCCTCACATCGACTCGAAGTAACCATTCAGTTATGAGCGGCGAATACCGAGATTGCTTTCCCGCGGAACGCGGGATTTCACTCCTCGCAATGACATTCGGAGTTGTCTTTGCGAGCGGAGCGAAGCAATCTCCCGCGCGTAACTGAATGAATGCGACTCGAAGCATAGTCCTCCCCATTGATACGCCAACTCCCCTCGACATTTTTGTGAACAAAAATATATTGAGCAACCTAGGCCGAATGTCTCAATTAAATTGATCGAGTTTGATCTAAAATCTATGTGTTGTCGGATGGGATCAAGCGTGGAGCCGTTTGCGCACTTAGCAATGAAATATCGCTACTGTTTCTGTGTTATCAGCGCGTTTAATGGATTGCAGTTCCATTATGTTGAATTTTAACACCTTCCGGACCGGCAAGCAAATTCTTTGAGTTGATGGTCGCCTCAGATCCGCAAACTGCGTGCGTAGCCATATTGGAAATTCTTGGAGGGACCTCTGGAGGGAAACTTCTTTCGAGAACTTTCTCTCCAAAGGTATCTTCATTGAAACCTATTTCATCCCGCAGCCTCCACCGTCCCCTGAACATTGTCCTCCTTTCGAACAACCATGGCGCCTACCGCGAAGCAAAACCGTCTCTTGACCGTGAAAAACGGCGTCCAATCCCATTATGACAAAACCGTTCATCTCGATCACAGCGATTCCTTTTTCAGCAAACGCCTGTTTGGGGAGTTCGCCAAGGCCGCTAATCAAAACCGCTCTGCAATCGTTGAGAATACCGGTCCAGTCAGTCTGGTCCTTCAATTCGGCAGCGGTTTCCGGCAGGGTCCTTTCATCCACGAGGATGTAGCCTGACTCGACAGGCTCCCAAATTCTAAACGTTCGCACCTCGCCGAGATGCTGGTTCACTAATACCCCGTCATTTGTGCCGACGGCCACAAAAGGTTTGGCGCGGAAATCGCTCTCCAGGTTCTCAAAAGTCCTACCCGCCGGTTGGCATTCTGCTGTGTTATTCCACTGATCACGTGCGACGTTATCTGAAACGGCTCCCATCGCCCTTACTCCTCCCTGGCAAAGCTGCGGCCCGCCGGCCGGTAGTATGTTTCGTAGAAAGTCGCCTGCAAACGGGTAAAGCATAGGCGCCATTACACCTATCTGAAAGTCCGCAAAGCCGGCGCGAGATTGAAACCTGCGCAATGAAACTTGATCTCAGCAAAAGCAATAATTATGCCATGGAGATTTGAGAATCGAGTGGCTTTAACCAGTAGTTATTGTTAGGAAAGTTCAGGGGCTCAGCCAAAGACGGTTTCGGAAAGTTTGAAGCGGCGTCGGACAAGATTGTGACTAAGTCTACAAAGTTGAAAGGCCACGTTCATATATCTTGATCCCAAGCGCTTACCGGGGAACGATCAATTTTGATTAGCGCGTAGAACCGCCATGAGGAGCAACAGGGAAAGTACTATCGTCAAGGATACCCCCGCCAGGACGACATAAACTTGGGTAAGGCCCCAATTCAAATTGATCCACGCCGCCAACTTGACGGCCAGGGCGCCGATGCCGAAATAGAATATGAACTTGACGCCGTAGGCCGAATGGTGAAATCGTGGCGGACACATTTCGGCGACGAGGGCGTTTTCAGGAGCTTGGGTTCCCAACAAAAAGAAAAAATAGACGAAGCTGACGACCGGGAGGCACAAGCCTTGGACAAGACTCATAAGGAATAAGAGAGGGACGCCGAACAGATGAAACAATAGGTAAATCGGAAGAGGCTTGTGTCGCTGAGCCAAGAAACCGCCCAGGTATTGGCCCAACATTCCGATAATGAAAACAAACGAAGTCATGACATTGGAGATCAGGTTCCGGGGCGCATTCAAAAATGTTTGCGCAGCCGAGGAAGACTTAATTTCCAAATACGCAGGAAGTGTGGAGCTTGTTCCGGTATAAACCAATCCCGCTAGTGTCATGGCAAAAAGCAGGATCAAGAAACAGCGCAGCGATGAGGAACCGTTGACTACGGAATCCTCGGAAGTCCGTGAGCATGTTTCCTGCTTGTAAAGCATTACTGCGCCAAAGCCCACAAAATTCATAGCGGCCATGGCGAGGACGGCTAATTTCGGGCCGGCAATCGAGTTGAAGATTCCGGTCAGGAGAGGACCGGCCACCAATCCCAGTCCGCCAAAAACGGCGTTGTATCCCAGGGCTATGCTGACGCGTCCAACGCCCTTGGAGATCATTCCCATGCCGATGGGATGGTAGATTCCGGAGAACAGGCCGACGCCGGCTAGGCCCAGCATGAAAGCTGTGGGGGAATCCAGGAACCGAGCCACAAACAAACTGCTTACGCAGGAGCCCGCAAACATAATAATAATGATCGGTCTCGCGCCGAAACGATCCCCGGCCATGCCCCAGGGAAGCGCCGAAATCCCGAACAGAAGATATTGCCAAAATGACAGATTCAGGACGGAAGAAATATCCTGATTGAAAGCGCCGGCCAATGGAAGAACAATGGCCGGAAACATGGCCATGTTGTAATGGGCAAGGAAATGCCCTAAACACGACACTATCAGTATGTCGCGTTCTTCTCCGGAGAATGCGGCATTTTTCAACTTTTCAGAAAAGGGCTCCAATATCGGCCTTATGGATTTAGGCGCATACCCGCAGGTGAAACACCTGTTTGTGAGTAGTCGCAAAATTTAAGGGGCTTAGTACACTGTTTCGTAATTACGGTCACGGATTTAACTTGGATACGGCGCAACTTCCATGGCCATGCCCTGGGAAAGGAGGAATCCGTGGACACAGTCGCACAATATAACCGGCAAAACCCGGCACGCGGTCGGTTAGTAGACGGCAGGCGGGGATAAACCCCGCCTCTACGCCGCTGAACAGGAGCGCATCTGTGGAGAGAAAACCTCGAACGATGCGGTTCGCTTAGCTCACAGCATCCTACGGGAGAGGGATCCGTAAGAAAATACCCGCCCCGGATTTATGAAAACGACCGCATAGCAACAGGCGCCGACTTGGCCCTACATGCTCTTCTTCCCTCGGCTTCAGGGAGAGGATTAAGGTCATCCTCTCCCTTAACGAGGGATCGGGGGGGTGGAACCGAGACGGTCCTGTGAAAAATTCGGCAAAGAATTCGGTTGTTAAATCGTCGGCTATGCGGCTAACCGGCCTCCTCCCGCACTATCAAGGGTTTGTCCGGCCTCATGAACACAGTTAGACAAGCGCCGATTAAGCATATAACCACGCTGAGGGCGAAAGGGATATCCCAATTTCCTGTCTTATCTATTATCCGTCCGAAAACGAGCGGGGAAATGATTCCGGCAAGCCCGAAGCCGAAATTCATCATTCCTCCAGCCATTCCCGCATATTCCCGTGTAATGTCCATTGGTATCGCCCAAATCGTACCGACGACCAATTCCAGGAAGAAGAAGGACGCTCCGAGGAATATGGCGACCATGGTAACGTCACGGGTCAGCATGGTCGCGAACAGAAATGCGCCGGCCAGCGTCAGCGAGAAGGCGATGAAAGCGTTGCGGGCAAGCCGCTTGTTACCCGTCCTTATGAGTATCCAGTCTGAAAAGCTCCCGCCTAACGTATCTCCGACGACTCCGGCGAAAAATGTCAGACCTGCCAGTAGCGCCGATTTTTTGAGATCGAGATGATGCTTATTCATGAAATACATGGGAATCCAGGATATGAACACCCAAAGCATCCAGCCGTAACAGAAGTCGACGGCGGTAACCGGACCTATTCTTATCGCCAAGCCCAGAAAGGGAGTGCGGTGCTTTCTCGAAAATTTGGACGCCGGCGCCAGCGCCGCGACTTCGGCTTCGGTTATTCCCGGATGAGTCCTGGGGTCGTCTCGGAAATAGAACCACCATATAACCATCCAAATTAGGGAAAGAACGCCGCAGAACCAGAAAGAAATCCGCCAACCGCCAAACGCTATGACCCCGGCTATCAGAGGAGGCGCAATTGCTCCGCCAAGGCGAGCAGCGCTGTGGGTGATACCCTGGATGAAACCGAATCGGGTTTTCGGATACCAATCACGCATGGCCTGTGTGGCCGCGGAAAACGAAGGGCCTTCCCCGCAGCCCAAAGCCAGGCGCACGGCGAAGAGGCTGACAAGCCCTCCCACAAATCCTGTCGCTATGGTGGAGACCGCAACCACGAGTCCGCAAACAGCCAGTGTCAGCCGTGCTCCGAATTTGTTTGCAAACCAGCCGCCAAGCAATTGCCCGAAGAGATAGGGCACGGCGAAGGCCGAAAAGGCCCCGCCTATTTCAGTCTTTGTAAGGCCGAACTCCTTCATCATGTCAGGGGCCGCGACGGATATGTTGACCCGGTCCAGGTACATTATGCCGTACATGGCGCTTAGAATAATCGTCATCCACCAGGTCGCGCTGAATAAGCCCGCTTTTATCGGGTGAACACGCGATACGGCGGCGTTGGCTGATGTAGACTGAGTTTCGGACGTGGCTCGAACAGCGGCAGAGCCAAGTTCATCTCGACTCGTCATAGCGGCCTCCTTGGAGGACAATATTTAGCCCGTCTACAACTTTATCCTATCCAAAACCACAATTGACCCGCATCGGTCATTAAATTTTTACAATCTCCGGCAGCTTCAGTCTCTGGATTTTTCCTGAAGGGCCTCTGGGCAAATCGGTCATACAGACGATAACTTTGGGAGTCTTAAATTTTCCCAGGTGCTCCACACAGTGGCTTCTGAGTTCATCCTCGGAGACCTCGCATCCGGGTTTGAGCGTATAACAAACCATAATCTCTTCGCCGTAATGCTGATCCGGAATGCCGCAAGCGGCCGCGTCCAGAATCGCGGGGTGGCAATAAAAGCATTCGTCTATTTCTTTGGGAGATATATTTTCGCCTCCCTTGATAATGAGTTCTTTCTTACGCCCTGTGACGAAGAAGAACCCATCCTTGTCCACGTATCCAAGGTCGCCGGTGCGAAACCAACCGTCAGCGTCTAACGCATCCTTTGTCAATTCAGCCGCCTTGTAATACTCCTTCATGACGTTATCGCCGCGAATGAGGATCTCTCCTATAACGCCGACGACACATTCGGCGCCATGTTTGTCTACAACTTTTGCTTCGTTTCCCACAGCTTGACCCGGGGAACCATATTTCCGTTTCGAGGGCTCCAGTGGGTTGGAGAAAACCGGGGCCGCACATTCCGTGAGCCCCATCGTCTCCACAATGGAAATTTTGAATTTTTCCTCGAAGGCCTTATGGAGCGGCGGTGGCAACGCTGAAGAAGCCGAACGCCCAAATCGCACCTGTTCCAGCTTGTAATTCTTTCCGCCGATTTCGGTTCCGCTGACCAAAAAAGAAATAATCGTCGGAACCACCGAAAACCAGGTGCACTGATAATCCGAGATCAAAGCCCAGAACTCCGTTGAGGAAAATCGCTCAGGCATGACGATCGAGGAACCGCTGACCAATGGCCCCATAGCGGAGACAATTTCGGCGTTGATGTGATAGAGCGGCAGAGACACCAGCCCCTTGTCTTCCGGCGCCAGTTGGTGGGCCAGCGTCACGTTCAAGCCGCCGGCGATCATACTTTTATGCGTCAGAATAGCGCCTTTCGGAAGGCCGGTGGTGCCTGATGTGTAAAGCAGAAGAGCGGAGTCCTCCTCGGAGACTTCAGGAAGATCGATTTCAGGCAAAGGCTCCCTTGGAAAGACGTCTTCAACAGTCCTGTCCAGCACTACCAGGTCGATTGGCCTGGACACGCCCTGTAACGCATGCCTCAATCGATCCAAATCAGATTTCGTGGTGAAGATGAGTTTTGTGTCGGAGTGTTCAATTACGTATGTGAGTTGAGCAGGTTGCGCCTGCAGGTTGAGAGGGGCTATAACAAGTCCGGCGTACATTGCCCCCAAGAAGATCTTTGTGGTTTGTAAACCGTTGCCCATCATAAAGGAAACCTTCTCTCCCTTACGGAATCCTCTTCTGACGAGCTGCTTGCCAAGATCGACGCAGCACTGTCGTAGCTCCCGGTAAGTCAGCGTCGCGTTGGGTTCGGGCGCAAATAGATAGATCCTATCGGGTTGGTCTTCAGCCTGTTTGTTAACGTAGTATCTTACTGTCCGTGTCATTTTTCGGCTCCGTCGTAAGATAAATTTCAGCCCGATTACTTAGCCGTGTTTGTCTCCCTTGAAAGGTTACGGGCTGCTCCGAACATTACTTGAAGCCGCCGGATTTCCGGCGCAGTTATTACAGAGAGCGCGGTTACGAGGCGCTCGGAATCAGTCGCGAAAACTGAGAGCTTTGGTCCGGGTCGTATCCAAGAAACTGGAGATTAACATATGTGCGATGCTAATGCTATAGTTTTATTAAACAAATTAGATGCTCTCCGCCATAGCGCCACCATCGGGTTGGTCTTAGAGCCGTCCAAACCCGCAGGGAGAAGCATGTAATTTCACGTCCGTTCGCAGCGCCCTTTGCCGATTCCGGATTGAGCTCGGTTTGGGCGCAGGAATCAGAGCGCCGTGCGCATTTTCAAACCTTGGCGCTCATTGGTGAACTGTTTAGCGGAAACATCGAAAGAAACCTGGATTACTGCTTCCGCAGGAATGATGGATACCCGCATCTCGCTGAAGCATAGGGTTGACTGCCATGCTTAACTGCTTTGTTGCTCAAAATAGGGTTACAATCGTCGCTCTCAGGTCCCCGTTTCTAGCGATGCGGTTCTCTCCGGGACCACGTCCTACTGAACTGGTTGCAATAATGGGAGTTTTTGGGGAGGTGGCCGGGGAGGGCCTTTTTGCAAAAAGGTCCTCCCCGGCAGCTTTTTCCAATGCTCTTAGGATTTACGCCTGGTTCCGGTCACACCGCGTCGAATCCGAGCTGAAACGCCCTCTTGTTTTCTTCCTTGTATTTAGGAAGAACGTCGAGAATGCTTGCGAGGATCAATTTTGTATCTACTTGGTTTTCCAGGATCTTGGCCATCGCTCCCAGAGCGATGGAATTGCTGAATATGGGTTTGCCGAAATTATCCATGGCCATTTGCTTGGCCGGTAGCGCCTTCTGAACACAAGGGAGACCTTCGTCTATCGGTTCTACAAACGCAGGGTCGTAGAGGATCAAGCCGGATTCGGGGACAGTATCCTTAAACCGGTTGTACGCAGCCGAAGAAAGCGCAACGAAATAATCGGGACTCTCACACATGGGGCTGTCAATAATGTCTTCCGATAGAACCACCTGGCTGCGAACATATCCTCCACGCATTTCAGTGCCGTGACTCTTGAGCATTGTCACATGCAATCCTTGCTTGACCGCGGCTTCCCCAAGAATTTGGCCGAGACGGACTACACCTTGGCCGCCGAATCCGCTTGCAACAATCTCTATTCTGTCTTTCATAGCGAGCCCGTCCTTCTGATTTTATCAACCGAGCCCCAAATATGCTCCGAGAACTCGGGCCTTGAGTTGCTTGCGTCGTGCCACACCCCGGAAGCCCATATAGTGTCCGGCTTTTCTTCGCCCAAGGGGGCCGCGTGGCTTTCGATCCATCGATAGATACCGACGGGATTTCTGGACTCCAGATGCCGTGAAGCGAAGTTAGTGGGACAAGGATACGGCATATGAACCAGGGAAAATCCCGTGTTGAGCATGGCCTTTTTTACGCTTTCGACGGCTTTGAGCCCGTCCATGGAAACATGCCTCGCCAGGAAGGTGGCGCCTGCGCCTTTCAGGATGTGCATTACATCCATTCCGTCGCTCATCAGATTGTGCTCGAACATCCCGTAAGGGCTGGAATCCGTTTTGGCGCCCTGAGGAGTCGTGAATCCGAATTGTCCGCCGGTTGATTGATATCCGAGGTTATCATTTACGATGACTGTCATGTCCGCATTGCATCGCGCCGCATGTATCAAGTGCAGCAGCCCGATGCCGAACGCGTCGCCGTCACCCACAGTCAACACTATTTTCTTCTCAGGCGGCAAAGCGATTCTGAGGCCCCTGGCTATGGCATAGACTCTGCCGTGGGTGCCCGCGAAACCGTCTCCTTTCCACGTGGCGAATGTCTGACGGCCGGCGCAGCCGATCGACGTCCCCCAGATCACATTAGCCACATCCAGTCCAAGCTCATATATTGCTTGAACCACCACCTTGTGATTCATGCCCAGACCGCAGCCGGAACACGCGGTGCTGGGGATTTTTCGTGTCCGGAGATACTTGTCTATCAGGTTGCTGGATGAGTATTCCATTTACCAGGCCTCCATTTCCCAGCCTCGCCGTTGCAAGGGCTCGTTTTTCAGGATTTTTTCAAAAGTTTCCATCAGTTGGGGAATGGTGGGCAAATCTCCGCAGGTTCCCAGAAAATGGACTTCGGAATCCTTTGGAACGGCTCTCTGCACTTCCCGGACAAGTTGACCGTCCCAGTTTAATTCCACGGTCAGGTATTTGGCCTTTCGGCTGAAATGCTCATCCGGGAACGGCCACAAGTTAATTAATCGGAGCGCTCCCACTTTGAGGCCCGCGCTGCGCGCCCGGGCGACCGCTGTATTAACGACTCGGGAAGGACTCCCGTATGAGACTATGATTAGATCGGGATCGTCATCCATGTACTTCCTTTGGTACAAATGGTTGAAAAGATCCTTGTTGTTTCTGACCTTGTAAATCAGGCGATACGCGTGTTTATGGTGCTCCTGGACTTCCTCGATATCATATCCTTCCGGTGTGGGGGTCCAGTCGGAGCACAACCCACCGGTATTCTTTCCCATTTGGACAGGCGGAATATCAAGGGCGTCCGTCGCTGGATAGAAGTCAGGACCGGTGTGAACTTTTCGAGGCCATATCCTGAATCCCATTTCGTCCAGTTCTTCAACGGATTCCGGGACCGTTATGTCTTCGAAACCGTCTGTGATGAGCTGGTCGGCCAGCACGGTTACAGGCATTCGGAAGCGTTCTGACAAGTAAAAGGCTTCGACCACCATGGCCATGGCCTCTTGGGCCGAATTGGGGGCAAGAGTGATCACCTCGTAATTTCCGCCCTGGGTCGGGTAACGTGTCAGATAGAATTCCCCTTGTCCGGGGGCCCCGGTAATGCCGGAAACAGGACCCACGCGGCCGGAATTCATAACCACCATGGGCATCTCACAACCCAGGGCCCAGCCGTAAGGGTCGGAATACAGGATAAAACCCGGGCCGGACGTGGCGGTCATAGCCTTCATGCCGCCAAGGGAAGCGCCGATACACAGGTGCATCGCGGCGCACTCGTCTTCGGCTTGAAGATATACGCCCCCGACTTGTGGAAGCCTCATACTCATCGCCTCCGCCAATTCGGTAGCAGGAGTTATCGGGTAACCGGCGAAGAACCTACAGCCGGCCAGGATCGCTCCTTCAGTGATGGCGAAATTTCCCGTTTCTAGGAAGCGTTTCATAACCCTATCTCCTGGTTCCTTCTTTGACGTCTATGGCGAAATCCGGACATGAGAAGAAACATTTGAAACAGCCCACGCAATAGTCGGAAGTCTTCACTTCCATGGGCTTGTAACCTTTCGCATTGAATCCTGCGGCAGGCCCGAAAGTCCCGACACCGCAGACTTGCGCGCAATATCCACACTCCTTGCAGCTCTCGGTTTTAAGCTTCACTTCGAACTTGCGGGCGTCGCAGCTTAGGCATCTGGACGCTTCATCTTTTGTCTGCGCGTCCGTTAGCGGGAGTTCCACATGGTCGAATCCAAGCGTCCGTTCCCATGCTTTCAAGCGCTTTATCTGATTGCGGGGCTTCAGACGTGTGTCAAGATCGTCGAGGTCCACTGTGTGCTCCGGAGACGCCAGGATTTCGGATATATCCCCTGATCCGCCCAGATACTTGTCAATGGCTTCCGACGCCTTTCTGCCTTGAGCCACACCCTCGATTATTGACGCAGGGCCTGTGACGACATCACCTCCGGCAAATATTCCAGGCTCGGAGGTGGACAAATCCCCGTTATCCACAGATATACGAGCGCCGTTCAGTCGAAGATTGACCTTTCTAACTGCAAAATCCACAATCGGGGTTTGTCCTATTGCCAGGATTATGGTGTCAGCACTTATCTTGTGGGTGATCTCTTCATCGTAAACTGGGTTGAAATTGCAGGCTGAGTCAAAAACGGAAGAGCACCGAATCAGCCCCAGGCCGGAGCCCCGGTATGTCCCCAGAACCTTTTTGGGCGCCCAGCTATTGTTGATGAAAACGCCTTCTTCTTCAGCTAGCGCAATTTCCCACGGGTGCGCCGGCATTTCTTCCCGGCTTTCGAGGCAGAAAATGTTCACGTTCTTCGCACCGAGTCTCTTGGCGGTCAGCGCAACATCTATTGCGACGTTTCCTCCGCCCACAACGACAACGTCGTCGCCAACGGAAAAAGTTTGCCCGAGTGACACGTCCCTGAGGAATTCCCATCCCCAAAGGACATTGTCCTTGTCCGCTCCCTCAAGAGGGATTTTTGTCGATGAATTGGCTCCGGTAGCCACAAGAACAGCATCATGCTTATTCTTGATGTCCGACAAGGTTAAATCGTCTCCAATCAGAGTGTTTCCCTGAAAATCGACACCTGAGTCCAGGATCACAGAAATGTCTTTGTCAAGGCGGTCTTCCGGGATACGATATTTCGGGATGCCGTAGCGGAGCATTCCTCCGGGCTTTGGAAAAGCGTCATAGAGAGTGATCTTGTGTCCGAGGCCGGCCAGATCGTACCCGGCGGTCAGGCCGACAGGCCCGGCCCCAACTATTCCTACTGATTTCCCGGTTGTATCCGACTTTTTCCTGTTCTTGAGGCAGGAGTTGTCGCCATGGTCGACAGCTGCCCGTTTCAAAGCTCGAATGGCAATTGGCTCGCCGAACTGCTTGTAAGCGCACACGTCTTCACACGGAGCGAAACACGCGTCCGCGCATACGGTCGGCAAGGGAAGTCGTTCCCGTAGCACGGCCACAGCCTCCGCATATAGACCGTTTTTGACGGCCCTGATATACCGCGGGACGTCTACGCCGGCCGGGCACGCTGCCGTACACCTGGGCGTGACAAAATCATTCCTTGTTACCCGGATGCTCATGAAAGAGTTCCTCCTATTGACTCCAGCCTCATGCAAACCATCGCTGAATGGGGAGATGAGCCGACGGATGCGTCGGCTCCACCTGCCGGAGGCGGCCAGCCCCTTGCCCGGACCAACTGCCCGTGTTCATTTCAGGAAATAATGTCTGCCGTCAGCTCGACTTGAACGCACCGCTTCCAAGAGACGGTATCCAAAAGGCCCATTCAGGACTAGAATAGCGCCATCGTGAGCATGATGCCCGTTCGCAGTCGCACACTA
The DNA here is from genome assembly GCA_963747865.1 of uncultured delta proteobacterium. Lineage (GTDB taxonomy): Bacteria > Desulfobacterota > Desulfomonilia > Desulfomonilales > Desulfomonilaceae > JBBSBY01. The sequence goes on from CAVVHK010000002.1 coordinate 51,526, forward strand.
AAGACTAGACTGTTTTCCGCACAACCGTAAGCTTGCGCAGGCTCCCGGGACCATAAACCCGATGTGATTGGTTCCGAGTCTGCTCCGCCTCACAACCCGCCAGTTGCTTCTAATCGGCCCGCAGCCGATCCCCAGCTTTGAACGCGAAATGCTACGACAGCCTTTCCCTGCAAATAGGACTGGAGTTTTGGCAATTCCTATGGAGGTCTCAATATCAAGAATTGTGCCAATATGCATGTTCTTGGCTATAGTGGGATAAAGGGGCGTAATAACTATAACAAATTGTCGAAAGACCATTGTCCTTAGTCACTGGGACCAGTAGCGCCGTTAATCTAAGTGTGCGGGAATCGGGACATGTAGCGAAGTGCGGACAGAACGGACTATTCCGCAGGGGGGGCGATATGGTGTTTACGAAATTTCTCGTATAGCGCCGATCTGGATATGCCTAGCATTTTGGCGGCTTTGGACATGTTACCTTTTGTCAATCGGATTGATTTGGCTATGATCGTCTTTTCAAAACGCGTTACTTCCTCAGATAACGAACTGTCCATGGTCCCGGACACTTCTTGGGAACCGCAGCTCAAGCCGAGTATTTCCGGGGGCAGGTGCTCCGGCTTTATTTCGCTTCCGTCCGCTAGACTTAGCGCTCGATCTACAACGTTTTTAAGTTCACGGACGTTGCCCGGCCACTGGTAGGTCTCGAGGGCTTGAAGAGCGTCAGAGTCAACCAGGCAATCGGACCTTCCCCTGGCCCTCAGAAAGTAGCTCACGAGCAATGGGACATCCGCGGGCCGTTGCGCAAGGGAAGGGATGCTCAACGTCAGAGTATTGAGGCGGAAAAACAAATCTTCTCTAAATTGGCCCGTGCGCGCCATCTCGCGAAGATCGCGATTGGTGGCTGCGACCAATCTGAAATTCACTTCTATGGATCTTACTCCTCCAAGACGGACCAAAGTCTTTTCTTCCACCACTCTGAGCAACTTAGCCTGGGCATTCAACGGCAGCTCGCCCACTTCGTCCAAATAAAGTGTGCCCTGATTGGCAAGCTCGATTTGGCCGGGCTTACCTTTTTTCTGCGCTCCCGTAAAGGCGCCCCCTTCGTAACCGAAAAGTTCGGATTCCAGCAAATCTTTAGGAATGGCGGCGCAGTTCACGCATACCAGCGGCCCGGAGGCGACATTGCTGGACGCGTGCACCCCATGGGCGAACAGCTCTTTGCCGCTACCTGTGGGCCCCAGTATGAGCACCGGGGAATCGACGCCTGCGAACTTTCTTGCAAGGTCCTTGACATCATTTATGATTTTGGTGGCGCCCACTATGGAGTCAAGGGAGTGCTTCGGCGAGAACAGACTTTCCAGGGCTTGCTCTTGATATTTGACTTTGCGTTCCAGGGAGTTGAGTCGATTGACCAAGTCAGTGAAGTCTTTGTAGTCCCGGAAAATCGTTTGCAGTATGACTCCTATGATTTCATCTTCGCGCTTCAGAGGTATCCTGTTCACAAGCAGAACAGCTTCCGTTTTTAATGAACACTTTTGCCCAAGTTCCGGGGCCCCGGTCGTCAGGACGTTGGAAAGTCTCGAGCGCGGAAAATACTCTTTGATATGTTTACCTATCGCCTGCCGCGGATCGATTTTGAGCAATTCCCCGTAAACCTTGTTCATGAAGAGAATACGGCAGCTTCTATCACAGACAATTATTCCGGAGTACACGTTATCCAGAACCATCCCAAGAAATTCCAGGGACTTGAGCATTTCCACTTGCTCATCGAGCTGAATAGCCCCAATACTCGCCGCACAAGCGTCATGGATATCGTTATCTTGAAATTGCATCTGGAATAATTCCCTTGTCTGAGCGACGGGTCTTCATGTCGTAGTCAAATTGATTCTGAGCCCATCAAATATCAATAGACATTAGCCACTTTTTGGTTTTGATGCAATTGATCTCGGTTCAATTACCTGAATGCGGCGGATGTTTCTATGAAAAGGCGGCTGGAGAGAAACTTCTTGAAAGAAGTTTCCCTCCGGGCCTCCCTTCAAGAACTTCGATAATACGGAAGTTATATCCTGTTACTGACCGAGAGGGAATTTCTTCCAGCGAAAAAAGCAAATTCTATGTTATCAGCGGCAAGTAGTTTCCCGGCGCCCAATTACCATTGCCTATTCCGGCCTGATGATCCGTGCTTTTGTGAGAATACTTGGCGGCGCTTTGAAGCCGAAGAAATCCATCTCCGTTTCGTTGATGGTGACCTGCGGCTCCGGGTCGAACTTCACGGGCACCTGAGACACCGGTTTCCCTTTCACGACGACATCCACAACCGAATCAGCCAGCATCCCGCCCAGCGTTTTCTCTCTCGCCAATGTGCCGACAGCCGCTCCCAGCTTTAGAGGGACGTCCGCATAGGAGTAAATCGGGATCTTCTTCGCGTGGCCGATTTCTCTAAGCTTCGGGGTCTCCCTAACGACCATGTCATGGTTGGCGATGATGAACAAGTTGACTTTGTCTGCCAACTGACCGACCTGCTGTAGCAAATCGGCTCCATTTGTTGCGAGGATTTCGTTGTATTCAATCCCTGCTTTTTCACACTGTTCCCGGGTCTCTTTCTGCTCAACCGGCACACTTGGATGGCTCTTATCCATCAGGAGAACAACGCTTTTGACATTGGGAAACAGCTTCTTGATGGTGTCGAAGTGCCGCTCGTATGGAAAATAATAGGTGACCCCGGTAATATTCCCCTCGGGGCTTTCCAGATTCTGTATTGCTCCCAGGAATTTGGGGTTGGTACCTGTTCCCACGAAGCAAGGAATTTTCGGATTCGTCTTGGCCAGGAATTCCGTGCCGTTGGACCGAAGAAAGACTATTCCGTCCATATTGGATTCGAATTCACGAAAGACTTTTTCGGCATCCCCCATGTTGGCCATTTCCATCTTAAGGGTCACCTTCACGTCCGGGGCGATTTCTCTCAACCTGGGCAAGAATCCCATGAGATTTTCTTTGGCGAGCAAAGAGGGCCCCACGGACATGATGGCGATCTTTTTTTCAGCGGCCTGCGTGGTCAAGGGGAAGAAGACGCTCATCAGGAGCGCCGATAACATAACGATTGTAACTAGTATTCGTCTCATTCCGTCTCCTCTGTAATTTGTTGGCTTACGGGTTCGACTACGGGCTATTAAGTAATTCCCGCCTCGGGTTCGGAGTGGGGACAACATATGAACCGGTTTTTGCGCAAACGCACGCTCGGGCACAAATTGTACGAACTTCTTACGGTGTTTTGTAAGCGTTCGCCGGGAAGAAACCCTTTTCGCAAGAAGGGGCTTCCCGAGGAACAGTTACCCCATCTAACAGAGACCTCCGGCGGCCTCACACTCGATAACCGTCAACCAGATCTTTGAGCCCTCCACCCAAATCATTGAGCTTGCGCGCCGCGTCTTCAAGCTGTCTCATGGCTTCCAGGTTCTGCCTGGTGGCCCGTTCCACGCTCAACATCGCGCCGGAAACCTGGTCGAGGCCGGCAAAGCCCTGTTGGGCGGAGGCGTCGATGACGCTTGCAGCTTGAGAAGCCGAGGAGACACTATCGGCAAGGGACTGTATGGCCTCTCCGGCCGTGACGGATTGGGTAACTCCAGCCTCCACGGCCTTGCCTCCCTGTTCCGTCGCCATAACCACTGCGCTGACCCATTTCTTTGTGTCGTCCAAAATGTGCCGAACCTGTTCGGTCGCCTGTTTCGATTGGTCGGCAAGGGATTTGATCTCGCTTGCGACAACAGCGAACCCTTTACCATGATCGCCGGCTCTGGCCGCCTCAATTGAAGCGTTCACGGCAAGCAGATTAGACTGATCCGCGATGTCCTGAACCGCGTCTATAATGTCTTCAATGGCCCGGCTTTGCTCGCTGAGCTTTACCACGGTTTCGCCAATGGATTCCATTTGGTCCCTGATAAGGCTCATCCTTTGTATAGTGCCGTGAGCCGCCTTCTGGCCGGCTTCGGAAACCTGAACCGCCTCACGAGCGCTTTCAGCGACTCTCTTGGCCTTATCGCTGGAGACTCTGGCCGCTTGCCTAACCTCTTCAACTGTGGTGCTCGTCTCCGAAACTCCTTCGGAGACTTTCGATGTTGCTGCCACGACTTCCGTTACGGTGCTTGAAATCTGCGACGCCGACGCCGCCAGAACGTTCACGCCATCGAATATTTGCTTTATTTGAGTCCTTAGGTTGTCCACCATTTGTCCAAACGCGTTGGCCAGCGTCCCGATTTCGTCGCTCCTGTCCGACTTGGTTACGCTGACGGTCAGATCCCCCCGCTTATGCGAGTAGCCCGCCCGGCAATGTCCATAATGGGCCCGGCTATAGTTCTAGCAACAAAGAACGCAAGGATCGCCACCAGAAGAGCGGCCCCGGCAGCCGCGCCGGCTGCTCGATATCCAAGAGAGCTGACCGGTTCAAAGGCTTCCGCGGAATCAATCTTGGTGACAAGCGCCCAGCCGAAGTCCGCGCCCAGATCCTGTTGCTCCTTAAGCCCCACCGGACCCCAAGCGTTGAGGACCCAAACACCCCTCATCCCTCGGATCTCACCGATGCCGGAATTTCCTTTAATGGCTTCCTCAGTTGCTCTGGTGTCAACCTTCGTCTGAAGGACCCCGGAGCCTTCTCCACGGGCGTCTGTTCTCAGAGTCAGGTCATCCCCGACAATAAACGAGTCTCCGGTTTTCCCCGTTTTGGAGTTTTCGGCCATTACTCCGTTGATGACCTCGGCGCTGAATCTCAAAATTAGAACTCCGTAAAGGTCTTTTTCGGAGCGAAAAACCGGCACTCCAGCAAATGCGCTAACTGTGCGGGCAGGCTCATAATAGGTGAAATCGGAGATGGCAGGTTTTTGAGTATTGATGACTTTGGCCCATAGACGGGCTAGAGAAGTATTTTTCATGGATTCCGATTTCATGGTCGTGCCCAGATCCGGTAGCTTCTTAGCAGAATACGTTACGAGTCCCGGGTCGTTCCCCACGACCAGTAGAATGTCCTGATAACCCCTCTCCTTTTCGTAGTTTTCGAGAAACCGTTTGAACATGGGATCTATGTCGGCGGTAATCTGCTTGAAGTCTTCGGAACTTGTGTCAACAGGCGCTTTAGGGTTCGCTTTGGCATAGTCCAAATAAAGGGCGTATTCGGTGAAAGCCTTCAAGGTTTTGAACGCGTGCTCCACTCCCGGCGCCTTTCCCAGGTAACGCACGTCGCTGACGGTCTGCTGCAGATATTCCAGAACGTTTGCTTTGCCCCTGTCCCTCGACGCGGACAGGTCATCGAAGATTGTTTTTTGCAGGGCGTCTTTGGAACCGCTGAAGGACAGATAACCCACGATCCCTATCGGGATTAGAGCCACCAGCAGGAAAGACGCAATCATTTTTGCTAATAAGCTTCCTCGAATGAAGTTGAACCTCATCCTCTGATCTCCCTTTCTTAGCTCAACGCGACTACTGCGTTTGGGCTGAGAGCCCTTGCAGCGCGACGCGACGCATATCAAGACTTGTGTTTATAATGTCATAACTTGGCCCTTTGCGCCAAGTAGAATGGCCTTAGTTCGCCGGAAAGCACTGCCGTACAGCAGCGCTTTTCAAAGATTCTCACATCAGGTTTCACTTCAAGAACTCCCATTATGCTGAAGGAGCAGGTCATTGTTGTCGGCATAAGCATGGAAGGAAGCCTCATCGGCTACGCAAGCGTCGCTATCCGTAACTCCTGCCCCTGCTTCCGCAGGGGTAAACCTGTCCCAACGAAAGCGGGGAGCAGGAATCCAGTTGTTTCCGATACTTCCGGACACGTTGCGATATCCGGACTCCGATCCGCGATTCACTGCGGAGACGATCCGACTTGGGGGCGCGATTAAGAGATTTTCCTTACATTACCGGTACTGGTAGACCGGAAAGTCCCTCCCCGAAAACTCCTTCCAGAGTTCTCGGGCCTTGCGACCGTTTTCAGCGTTATTACTTCGTAGCGGTTTCTTCAGCCATTGCGGCTAGCGTGAACGGGAAGACCGTCACTGAGCCGGTGGTCATGCGGGTGGCCGACATCCGCCAAACACGGCAAGCTCGAAAAATTTGAAAAAACAATCCACGTCGATGTAACCAATTTCTCTGAGCCAATCGCATTGAGTCTCCACGAGAGTAAGCTGATTGGCCTTTCGGCTGGGTTGGCCATAATATTCAGTCTCCAGGTCGGCCCTGGATTTATTCAGTCCGCGTCGGACGGCGTCTTGGTGAAGAGAATCGATTCGAACGTCGTCCCATAGGCGCTCAAGCCTTGGCGTCGGCGAGGCCACGTGCTCAAGGTTGATGAACATTCCGCCCGGCTGAAGCATCCGGAAGATTTCATCGTATATCCGGCGCTTGCGGTCGTCAGGCTGATGGTGGATCGAAAACCCGGACACTATAAGATCAAAGGGCATGCTCTCGGCCACAACTTCAATCCATTCCGGGGCGCCGTAATCGATGTTGCGAAAATCGACGGATCCGGAAAACTGTTCCATTCTAAGACGAGCAGCGTCTAGCATAGGCGTTGAATAGTCCGCTAAAATTCCAATCGCCTGAGGGTGCTTTTCAAATATTGCCTCGGCCAGTAGACCGTCTCCGCACCCCAGGTCCATGAATCGGTTAACGGGCCTGCCGAGGGCTGAAACAAGCCGGAGCATAACTTCTATCTGTTCTTTCAAAAAGGGGCGCGACTCTCTGAGTTCTTCCAAATACTTGGATACAACAGAAGAGGACCGCCATGTCATATCGTCTTTGTCCGACATGCTTTTCTCTCTGCGGTTGGGACATTTTGTCGGCTTACTATATTTTCGAACTGTACTAACATATCTTTTCCTAGAGGAAGAGTCAAACCTAGACACTGATAGCGCGGGCGCTCAACATGTTGACTCTATTGCAAAAACGCTTGAGGAGCTATCTATTGTTATGAAATACCGACGCAGTTGTTTCTGCTCCGTAATTCGAGAATCGATTTGTCTTTTAGTTCCGCCGGAACACTAGAGGGCCTATGAGGCTCGCTTCACCGCAAGGGATTGAGCGACCGGCGTGAAGCACGGTTAAGACCCTTTAAGCAACCAATATAGTCAACGTTTTTGGAGAGGGGGGTACGGGAGACCCCTATTTGGAAAACGCCACTTTTGGCCGCAACCAAAACTCCGCATATTCATATCGGCTCTTTCAGCTTTGCCGTTGACAATACCGAATGGTCCGGTGAAACCCAATCCCATCACAAGAAGGATTTAGGGGGGTCGGCTTTCGTGTCTCCACGAATCTGAGGAGCCTTAATATCGTAGTAACGCAGCTTACAGCGATGTGAGGCCGGTTTCTTTCCTCGAAAACAGGAGATCCATCGTTATTAATAAAATAAAAAGCGTTCCCTGTGAACGCTTATGAAATCATCCTGTAAGAGCGTTGTCAAACAAATCTGCCGAATATCAGACGCTTGAATCTCTTCCTATCCTCGGGGGATACCCGGCTTCCTATACGGGCCATGAAAATGTTTTCTTCCCTGAGGGTGATGTTGGGTTCGTTTGTGCCGAATTCTCTAAAACAATAGGGCTCCAGCAACTTCAGATGGACTTGGCGATACTCGTCTACGGTATATCCGCTTCCCACAACGTCCCAGTGCCATGAATAACCGTTCATGTACGCTATCTTGTCTTCGATAAAAGGCTCTGACAGAACCGTCTCGATGAGCATTCGCGCTATTCCCAGTTTTCTGAAGTTACGGCTGACCTCGATGGCGCTCATTTCATACATGAGTTCGCCGAGTTTACTCCACCGCTCACTGGGTTTGGGATATCTGCACGCGAAATACCCCACGATAACGGTTTCTTCCAGCAGAGCGAGAGAGACTCTTCCGTCCTTGCCGCCGGCAATCTTATCGAATTCGTCCAACTTTTGAATCATAGAAGAGTAATGCGCAAAATCTCCTATCCCTGGGTCAAGTTTTAAATGGTCGAAAAACCCCGATGGGCGTTTGGCGTAAACGGTTACTTGTCCCTTCCGGGTTTCAAAGTCCATCCTTGGCTCCGGATTGTCTGAAGAGAATGAGTCGTTCGTCAACGAATTCTCCATTCGCATCGCCACGGTTCGATCAGGAATTACTCCCGCGTAATGTCGATGGGGAGCTTTACAACCCTAACAAACACTGTGTCGCTCACCGGAGGGCAAGGTAATCGCCTTGGCGGTCTCTGCTACCGCTCCGCCTATCAACACCTTGCGATTGGCCTCTCCACGAAGGGCTTTTCTCACGAACGAGCATACCTCACCCTGCGTTGCAGGGTCAATATCCTTTTGCATGCAAATGGAGTTCGGAAGTGAACGCTGATACTCGGGACCGTGCCCTCATAACGGCCAACTAATTCCTGGCTTGACATAGTCGCAGCACGGGAAAATGATTAAAGAGTTAGTATTACGTTAATTGCAGTTCTTCGGAATAACAATGGTAGTTCGTCAGACGATACGCAACCGGGCAATCAAAGAGCTTGGCAACACGGCCTTCATTAAACAGTGTATTGATACGTATCCATTCAGTTACGGGGGGGAGATTGCTTCGCTGCGCTCGCAATGACAGGCCAAAGTGTCTTTGCGAACGTAGCGACGCAATCTCAGCTTGGCCGCTCATAAGTTAAGGGTTACTATTGTTACTGAGAATCTGCTTGACCAAACCGGCAAGTAGCGCTAACCTGCTGGTAGCGCCATTACGCTACTTGGTTCGGAGTGGAGTTAGGCGCTGCGTATAATATAACCTCCAAGGGCGAACGCTTAAGATCAAATCCTTTTTTGTCTTCGGAATCATTTTGACCTTCGCAAACGCAAAATAGCTGTACCTGCGTTATCTGATAACAATCGACATTTCGCGCCGACTATAAAACCACGAACAGTAACTGTTTAGAAAACGTCAGATCCGCACTTACTTTTCTTGACCGGCGCTGCCGCGGCTCCAAGGGCTGTTCTCAGGCCGGTAGACTACTGCATGGCGCTCACGGTTTCGGCTTCCCCGTGTCCTGGGGCCTAAACGTCGGATATCTCGCGGAGGTGAATCATGAAAAGGACAAGCGCTTATTGGTTCGTTTGGGCGACAATGGCATTTTTGGTTCTGTTTGGCGTTTCAAGCGTTTTTGCTGAAGAAGGCGCCATTATAGTAGGAGCCGTCCAGGCTGTGAAAGGCGTATTCTCCCAATGCTTTCTGGATGTCAACGACGGTTTGAGTGACGCGCTGACCATCGCCAATGAAGAAGGGGGAGTTCAGGGGAAGAAGATCAAATACGTCATGAAAGAGACCGATTACGACGTGCCGGAATCGAAGGCAAAGCTGGACCAACTCTATAAGGAATACCATCCGCTCGTGCTCTTCGGTAACAGCACCGGCCTGAGCCTCGAAATAGCGGACAAAATTTGCACGGAATATAAAGTCTTGTATTCGTCAACGTCTTTTGCGGCCGAACTCGTAACCGGCAAGTGTCCTTCCATATTTATGAGCGGCCCGTCATATGGAGATCAACTCGCCATACTTCTGAAATACATAGCCAAAGCCAAACACAACGCCAGCGTGGCTTTTTTCTACTCCGACACCCCGTTCGGTAAAGACGGAATCAAGTTTGGCGAAATAGTGGCAAAAAGGCTCCAGTTGCGGCTGATAGACCAGATAGCCGTGGATCTCAAGGCAAAAGACTTCACGGCTCAAGTCCAGCGGCTGAGGGAGAAAAACCCGGATTACGTGATTTTCCACGGATTTGTGCTTTCTCCGGTCCCTGAAGTCATCAAGCAGTGCAAACAGCTTGGGATGACCAGTAAGTATATGGGGCTGTTCTGGACGGCCACTAAGGAGGTCGTGGACAAACTTGGGCCGGACGCGGACGGCTACCTGGTGGTCAATCCCTATTCCTATTGGGGTATGAGAGACGTGCCTATGATCAATAAGATCATGGAGTTCAATGCGAGACACCACCCCGAAGTAACGTATAGGTCTAACTATTACATGCACGGTTTCGTAAACGGATTCATTTATGCCGAGGTTCTCAGGAGAGCGGCCAAGGAAGGGGCGCTCAACTTTGACGGTATCGTGAAGGCGTTGGAATCGTTGAAGGGGGTTGACACAGGAGGGTTGACGGCGCCTCTCACTATTAAAAACAACAAATTTCCAGTGGCGCGGATCTGGGCGGCGGACAGTTCCACCGGGTCATTCATTCCGGCGCCGTTGCCCGCTGGTTTGGAATCTTGGATTACTGTTCCTGACTAGTAGATCGTTTCATAAATTACCTTACATCGTCTCGGCTATGGGCCGCGCTGCAAGCGACAACTTCAGCAGAGGCCAGATGTAAAGGTGTCTATGAAACGCTATACGAGATTTGTGTCCAATCATTAATTGTGCGCAACTCGATTTCTATGAAAAAGAGGCCGGAGGGAAACCCCTTGAAAGAAGTTTCCCTCCGAACCTCCCTTCAATAAATTTCAAAATGTCGATATGACAGTTTCACTTTTCCTTACCGAAATGAGGGCCACGTTTCAGAGCTTGCATAAGCAAGCGCTTAGGCTTTATGCGGATCCAAGGTCCTCGAAATCTTTAACCCGGAGGATTTCGGAATATCGTAGTGAATTCATCCCCCATAGCGGACGCCGATGCCCTTCATTCATGTGAGCGTGCCGGCGCTCTATCCATAGACCACCTTATTGTAAGCGCTTTAGTGTGAACGGATCGCAGTCCCGCAGGAGATCTATTGCGCTGATCCCCTACCGCAGGATATAATATAATGGTAATTCTAAGTTCGTCTCGGGCAAATAGAATGCTGTTATGGCGCATAGGGGGGATACGTGAGGGAGCGTGAAGGATCTCTTTTCCTCGACGAGGCTAAAGAGCCGGACCCATGGAACGACGCCCTTCGAGCCGCCCGCGTGCGTCAGCTTTACACACAGGGCGGAACTGGACTCATCGGGGCTTTCGTAGGGGCGGTGATACTTGCCTTTGCCCTGTGGGATGTAGTTTCGCACGTTCGGCTCATTATTTGGCTCTGCCTATCCGCATCTGTCCATGTCCCCAGACATCTCCTTAGATCAGCGTATTACAGATCGGAACCCAAAGACACTGACGCCGGCCGGTGGGGTACGCTGTTTTCCATAGGCAATATTATTGGTGGACTTTCCTGGGGGGCCGCGGCCGTTTTCTTGTTCGCTCCCGAATCTATGCCTCATCAATTCCTTCTGGCGGTATTCGTAACAGGGATAAGCTGCGGCGCCGCCGCCACGTACTGGCCTATCACTTCAGCCTATTTGCCGACAATTCTAGCCGAAATGGCCCCGCTTTCAGCTCGGTTCATCTACGAAGGTGACGATGTCCACGTCATCATCGGCGTAGTAATTCTCATGTTCGCGTTTGTGCTGATCGTGTTAGCTCGGCATACAGACGTGCTCAACACCAAATCACTCAAACTCGGGTTTGAAAAGAGTGAGCTTATAGATTCCTTGGAGGCGGCGCGAAGTGATCTGGAAAATCGAGTGGTTGAACGCACTACCGAGCTTGCGCTGGTCAACGAAATGCTGAATGCGGAAATTGAGGAAAGGAAGAAGATCGAGGCGGCTCTCCGTGAATCCGAACAAAGATACAGGGCCATTTTTAATAGCGCCGGCGTGGGGATAGATGTTGTGGATCGAAGAGGCCGGTTTCTGGATGTTAATTCAACTCTGCTTGACATGCTTGGCTACGATTTTGATAGCCTACGAAATCTCACCATTGAGCAAGTGACTCACGAAGAAGACCTGGGCCTCTCGGGAGAGAGCTTCAAAGCCTTAGTTTCCGGCGATATAGACTTTTACAGATTGGAAAAGAGATACGTCAGAAAAGACGGCAGCGTACTCTGGGGAGATCTTGCGGTCTCGGCGATTCGGAATCCGGAAGGAAAAGAAGATCTCACCATAGGCGTTATCGTCGATGTCACGGAGCGCAAGCGGGCTGCTCAATCGCTGCGGGATAGCGAGGAAAGATACAGAACCCTATTCGAGTCCGCTAAAGACGCCATTCTAATTCTCGAGGGGGACACCTTTATAGATTGCAACGACAAAGCCTCGGAGCTGTTTGATTGCCCCAAAGAATTGATTCTGGGTCGAACCCCGGGAAATTTCTCTCCCGAAACCCAACCATCCGGGTCACAATCCCAACTCATGGCGGAGGATTGTATAGAGACGGCTCTTGCTGAGGGAAAGCAGACCTTCGAATGGACGCACTCCAAATACGATGGTTCGGAATTCTTTGCGGAAGTAAGTCTCAGCCCGATGGAAGTCATGGGCAGGAAGTTCCTTATCGCCATAGTCAGAGACATCACTCAGCGAAAACTGGTTCAACGGAGGATCGAGTGGGATCTGAAGGTAAACGGCGCTCTTGCGGCGCTTTACCGACCGCTGATTTCGTCGGATTCCGCTATCAAGGACATCACGGATACGGTCCTCAGTCTGGCCTGCCGACTCACCGGTAGTAGACACGGGTATGTCGCTCAGGTCAATGCAAAGGGAGACAAGCTGGTCATTATGAGTTATGCGCCGACGCCGTGCGAAGGGGCCGCGAACCCCGTCCACCTGTGTTTATCCAAAGACACCGGGGGGCGCTATCCGGGACTTTGGGGTCACGTATTGAACACAGGAACCCCTTTTTTCGTCAATTCCGTTTCAGACCATCCGTCATCATTCGGCGCTCCGGACTGGCATACCGAGATAAAGCGTTTCCTTGCGGTTCCGGTGCTTATTGGAAAAGAATTGGTTGGTCAGATAGCCTTGGCAAATCCGGAAACGCCTTACTCGGAGAGAGAGCTGGAAGGCGTTACCAGATTGGGGGAGTTTTTCGCTCTGGGAATCCAGCGCAAACGGATCGAGGAAGAACTGAGACATAGTGAAGATCGTTTCAGAATTCTCTCGGATGGGGCCTTTGAAGGAATACTCATCAGTCACGATGGGAATATCCTGGATTGCAACAGAAGATTTTCGGAGATGTCCGGGTACGGAATCTCGGAACTCCAAAGCATGAAAATAGAGGACCTTGTTGCTCCGGAACTTCGAGGAGCCGCCAGGGCCGAACTGTCGGCCGGCAGCGGCGCTACTCGTGAATCCGCTTTTCTCCGCAAGGACGGCGCCCGCATTCTGGTTGATGTGAGCGGCAAAACGATACCATACAGAGGTATATCCGCTCAAATAACTTCAGTCAGAGATGTTACTCTGTTGAAACGGGCCCAGGAACTTCAAGAGCGTCTTGCGACCGTGGTGGAACAGGCCGCGGAAGCAATAGTTATTACGGACACAAGCGGCGCCATTCAGCACGTGAATCCCGCATTCGAGCGTGTGACCGGTTACTCCATGAATGAGGCGCTTGGTCGGAACTCCAGGATTCTCAAGAGCGGCGCGCATGATAGAGAATTCTACAAGGACTTATGGGACACGATAAGCAGCGGAAAGGTGTGGAAGGGACACTTGATCAATAAAAGAAAGGACGGCGAGATTTACCATGAAGAGGCGACGATTTCTCCCGTGCGAGACTCAAACGGAAGGACAACGCATTATGTGGCGGTCAAGCGTGATATTTCCCAAGAGATTCTCTTGCGCCGTCAGTTGTTGCACGCGCAGAAAATGGAAGCCGTAGGCACTCTTGCAGGCGGAATTGCTCACGATTTCAATAACCTGCTCCAGGTCACCTTGGGATATGCCGACGTGCTGTTGGCGGACAAGGAAGAGAGTGATCCCGAATACCCTGATCTTGAAAAAATTGTGCACGCCGCAAAGAAGGGAGCAGATCTGGTTCGTAGATTGCTCACCTTCAGCCGCAAGATTGAGCCCAAACCCGTTTCGCTGGACCTGAACAACAGGGTCAGGCAGACTCAGGAATTCCTGCGCAGAACCATTCCCAAGATGATTGAAATCGACCTGCGGCTTAGGGAGCCTTTGCCTGTAATCAGCGCTGACCCTACTCAAATTGACCAAATATTGATGAATCTAGCTGTTAACGCCCGAGACGCGATGCCCGACGGCGGAACACTTACGATAAGGACCGATGAAGTAGTCCTTGATGAAGAATTCTGTAAGGAAAACGTCGGCGCAAAGCCGGGCAGACACGTTGTGTTACAGGTGTCCGACGAGGGTGTCGGGATGAATCAGGAGACTCTGCAACACATCTTTGAACCCTTTTACACAACAAAGGAGCTGGGACGGGGAACCGGACTTGGGCTTGCGATGGTTTACGGAATTACCAAGCAGCACGGCGGGTACATTACCTGCGACAGCGAACTGAAAGTTGGGACCAGTTTCAAGATTTTTCTGCCGGTGATGGAATAAGGGTAGGAGTAAGAGTTCACCGGGAAATCCCTTTTTGCTAATAACGTTCCGTTTCCTGTTTTCGCGATAAGAGAATGGCCTCACATCGCTGTAAGCCGCCGTTACTACGATATTATATTAAGGCTCATCAGGTTTATGCGAAAGACGAACCCCCTAAATCCACCTTATCAGGGGGACTTCCTAATCCCCCATGATAAACTGACTATTACCCATACCTGACACCGGGTTATGGTCCGCGCCTCCGGGCGAATTGGGCTTCGGCAAGCGCTCCCAGGCTCCAGCCCGCAAATACCTCGGCTTATAGAGAGAAAATTGCCGGAATCGGCGTCAAATAGTTTCTTTCTGCTACGGTCAGGGGCGCCGGTTTGTATCGACTTCATTCAAATTGAGCGGCGGAGCCTCTCGGCATGCGTTCCCAGGCTGGAGCCTGGGAACGAGAGAACAAAACACATCTTCGGCGTCAAGTGTGTCCAATAGTCAGCCTGGTAAGGGGGCTAGGGGAGGTGGGTTTTGGTTGCGGCCACAGGCTGCGTTTTGCAAAAAGGAGTTTCCCGGACCCTTCTCCATCAGCTCCTAATTCGTTGGTTGGTGATACAATAACAACCGTCCTCGGCGAACGACTCTTCAAATGTATCCCAATTCAGCCAATCGCCTCTTCACTATCTCTTCTTCCTCAGGGGTAAATCCTGAATCTGAAGCCATCGTATCGGAACTTTCCGTATAAACAACCCTCTCTGACGAGCGAACAGAAATTCCGGCGGAGTCTATGTTCAACACTTTTCCGCCCATCTCCGGGGGCGTTTGCAATCCCAACTCATTGATGATGGTTGGAGTTATGTCCAGGCAGTTTAAGCCCTGAACGCAAAAACCCTTTCGAATTCCCTTCCGCAAATCGCCCATTCGAGCGCACAGGAAAAAGCCCTCATGATCATGATTGGCGTCGTCGGGGCCGGTGTCGTTCCCATAGATATGGAGTTTTCCGTGTCCGACGGTCCCGATGGATCTGTAACCCAAGTCGCCGAAGTACACAATCAAATCAGGCGGATATCCATTAACCGACCTGTACAGCCCCTCAGGCTTAAGAGCGAGTCCGGAAACCGTGGTTCCATCCCCGTTGGGTATTGCGCTTACAAGATCGGCCACTTCGTTTACCGTGGCTTCGTATCGTTCGGGCGGCACCACGCCATGAGGTTCGCGCCCCATCACGTTGACGAAGATTCTGGCGTAATAACCTCCTTCGCTCCAGACTCTCGTTCGGGACCAATCCACCAGATCCGGCGTGAGGGCCGTTGCCTGGTCTGGTACGCGCTTCAAGACCAAATACCCGTTTTTGATCAGCCATTCGTTTATACATACTCCCCCGACCATACTCCTTGCTCCGTGGTCGGAGACCATGATCAGAGTCGTGTCGTCGTCAAACATGGCGAGCAAAGAGGCAAGCTTGCCATCCAGGTATTGATAAAAATCGGGCATCGCGTTTTCGTATGGATTCCCGGGCCGATATAATCTGTGATCTTTACGCGAGAAGCGCCAGAAACCCGTGGTGGAGTCTATCCGGGGCTATCTCGACCATCATGAAGAAATCCCAATCTTCACGCCTGACAAGATCCGCGCAAAGCCTGAATCGTCCATCAGCCATCGCATAAAGGTCCTTCAGCAGCCTATCCTTGTCTTCGGTTCTGAATCCTTTAACGTCGGCCATGTCACTCTCCACCCGCTAAGCTATTGAGGCTACAAGCTAAATCGGCAGGGAAGGTGAAGCGTTCATCGATGCTGGGGGCCAGAAAATCGGCAATCGTAATTCCACTGTGGGGACGGGCGGGATAGGTCTGGGGAATGCCGACGAGAACCGACCTTAGACCGGCTTCTTCCAGATGATCCCATACACGCTTTACATGAACTTTCGAGGAGTCGGCCACGGTCAAATCATAATCGTATCCATTCCTGTTCCTGAAGCCGTACAGTCCTAACTCGCCGGGATCTTTGCCGCTTGTAATCGAAGTCCAGGCAGGAATGGTAATGGGAGGATCAGTGGATCTAAGGGCGCCCCATACGCCGTGATCCATAAGGGACTGCACGTTGGGCATAAGATGCCGGTATTCCCCAAAAATTAGTCCGGCAGGCACGCTATCCAGCCCCACAACCGCCACCCGCCTTTTAGACGCGGGCCGAGCCGAGGCCTTTGGGCGCTTTTTGTCGACGTGGGGAAGATCCTGCTCCAAATAGGTCAGGATCGCGTCCAAAGAGGCTTGCACCGAACAACCTACAGTGGAGACGATTAGATCAGGACAACAAGGCCGCTCGAATGGCGCCGAAATCCCGGTAAATTCGGGTATCCGGCCTTCCCTGGCCCGGCGGTATAAGCCTTTGACATCCCTGTTTTCACATTCACTAAGAGGACAATCCAGAAATATTTCGGTAAAACAGCCTGGATCAAAAATAGAGCGAACCGCTCTTCGGATGTCCTCCAGAGGTGTTATGAAGGCGGCAATTACCGTATAGCCTTCGTCCGTCAGTATTTTGGCGACCTCGCCGGCCCTGCGGATGTTTTCGGTCCTATCCAAGGCGGAAAATCCTAGATCCCGATTCAGCCCCCTTCTTAAGATGTCTCCATCCAACAAAACCGTGTTTATGTCTCTAGCGTCTAGAGCGGCTTTAAGCCTGTTTGCCAAGGTGGATTTTCCGGAACCGGAGAGTCCGGTAAACCAGATCGTTCGTCCTGTCTTCATAAATCAAACCTCATTGAGCTGAGCCTTTTCCGGATTTCTTGGTGATCCAGCTCTTCAGGGCGAACAACCCCAAGTAATAGGAATTCTCACCGAAACCGCAAATCTGGCCCACACACACAGCGGCGGTGACTGATTTGTGCCTGAACTCTTCTCTTGCATGGATGTTGGAAAGATGGACCTCTATCGCGGGTAGTCCGCAACCGGCCAAAGCGTCTCTCAAAGCCACGCTGGTATGGGTATAGCCGCCGGGGTTTATTATGACGCCATCCGCCCAGCTTATTGCTTCATGAATCCTGTCTATCAGCTCGCCTTCGTGGTTGGATTGAGCGGTTTGAATTTCCACTCCCATGCGCTCAGCCTGAGCCAACAATTCTTGATTAATCTGGTCAAGAGTTTGAGCGCCGTAAATTGACGGTTCACGCTTTCCCAAAAGGTTTAAGTTCGGACCGTGCAAAACAAGGATCTTAATTTTACCCATTACTAATTCCCCAGTTCATTGAGCGCCTGTCTCAATATTTTCGGTGGAACATCCAGGCCATGTTCAACCTTGCCGATATCTTTTATTAGAACAAAACGAGGTCGCCCAGCGACTGTTTTCTTGTCCGAAGCCATAGCGGAGATTAGGTCCTCGGTATCCAAATTGTGCCGAACGGGCAGTCCGGCCTTGCCCAAGACCGACTCAATCCTGGCTGGGATGTCGCTTAGGCACATGTTCATAAGCGCGGAAATTTTGGCGGCTGCCAGTAGTCCGACCGATACAGCGGCTCCGTGCGCCATGCCATATCGTGAACACTTTTCAAGAGCGTGCCCTGTGGTGTGGCCGAGGTTCAAGGTGGCCCGGACGCCGGATTCCAATGGGTCAGCTTCGACGGTCCTGATTTTGACGCTCACGGATCGCGCTATGACCTTTGTATCGGGCCGATTGACGCTTGGCGACGCCTCCATTGAAGCGAACAATTCGGGATCGTCCAGTATGGCGTGCTTGATCAACTCAGCCATCCCGTTCTGGATCTCTTTGTCGGGTAAACTGGCTAGAGCGGCGGTATCCGCTATCACCACCTCAGGTTGCTTGAAAGCTCCCACAAGGTTCTTGCCCTGCGGCAAATCCACGCCTGTTTTGCCGCCAACGCTTGAATCCACCATGGCGAGCAAAGTGGTCGGGCATTGAACGAGACCGACGCCTCGCATGTATGTGGCTGCCGCAAAGCCTGCCAGGTCACCGATGACTCCGCCTCCCAAGGCGATCACCAAGGCTTTTCTATCCAATTTGCAGGTGAGGAATTCCTCGGTACAGCTTGCCCACAAGGCGCAGATTCTTGCTTTCTTCCCCCGCGGGCACACAGATACGGCATGGCTGAAATCCTGCTTTGGAGATCGATTCCGCAACCGGACGCGAATAAAAATGACTGACGTTGGAATCGCTGACGAGAGCGGCAGAAGAGGCAAAGCCACGGTTCAGAATTGCCGGGGCGATCAAATTCAGCGCCTCCGGCCCGATTATTATTGAGTACCCGCCATCTTGGGGAACATTAACCGACAGGACTTCGAAATCCTCCATCCGTTCCGCTGTTTCACCCATCAATCCGGCCAGTTGATCAATGTCGGGGGCCGTGGTGTTCAACTGAAACGGAAAGGAAGAATAGGCTCCTTCCCTCTGTTGCAAGAGGTCCTGAATCCTCTCGGAGGGATTTTCACAGTCGAGCAGGGGTCTTGAAGCAAGGTTGCCCGCGCGGTTCAGAATTTCCGCGGGCCCGGACTTGAGGTTGAACACGATGCCGGCTGAATTAAGAAGCCTGCGATTCTGAGGATTCAGAGGCATGCCGCCGCCCGTGGCGACAACGGTGTCATGCCAGGTGAGCATTTCGTGGCACAACCGGTTTTCCAGATTTCTGAAATAAGCCTCGCCGAATTTGGCGAATATTTCCGAAACCGATAGCGATTGTCGGCGTTCGATTTCCGCGTCCGTGTCCACGAATTTTTTTCCGAACTTGGCGGCGACCGCCCGCCCGAGAGTGGACTTACCGGAGCACATGAATCCCGTTATAATTATGTTCCTCGTCAATGGAACTCCTTGGTAGTCTGTTTCATGAAACGGCCTCCGGAGGGAAACTTCCAGGAAGAAATTTCCTCCGGACTTCTATTCAAAAACTTTCAAAATGGCTGCGCCGTTCTTTAGTCAGAGCGCTCGATTTTGTAAGTGCGATAACATATTCGGGCGCCATCTACAGATTTTAGGAGTTTTTGGGGAGGGGTCTGGGGAGGGACTTTTTGCAAAAAGTCCCTCCCCGGGTCGCTTTACAAAGACTCCCAAGCTTTGCGGCTGCTTCCGTTTATCTACTCGTAACCGAAATTCCAGGGCCGGTTGTTCATGGACACATCCGAAAGGGCGTTGCGTTTAAGCCGGTTGAAGCGAGGAAGCATCTCTTTCATGCTGTCCCCTCCGAGCTTCTCCAGCAAAGCGTCCGCCAAGACGAACGCCATCATAGCCTCGCCGACGACAGCGGCTCTGGGAACCGCGCATATGTCGCTGCGCTCGTAAGCGTTGGTGACATCAGCGCCGGAGGCGAGGTCCACGGATTTAATCCCCTTCATCGTAGTGCTGATGGGCTTCATGGCGGCTTGGATCACAATAGGAAGCCCAGTGCTTATTCCGCCTTCCAGACCGCCTGCGCGATTGGATGATCTAACCAGATTGCCCTCTGAATCGAGCTCGATCGCGTCATGTATAGCGGTCCCGGTTCTTGTGGTATTTTCAAACGCGGAGCCGAATTGCGCTCCCTTGATTGCTGGAATCGACGCGATCGCCGCAATTAAACGAGTGCTCAACCTGCGATCCCAGTGCACGTGGCTACCCAATCCCGGTGGAGCGTTCAACGCAACGCATTCGAATACGCCACCCAGGGTGTCCTCCTGGGCCCTTGCCTCTCTGATGGCCTGAACCATGTGCTTAGACGCCGGCTCGCAGGGGCACCGCACGGGGTCCGCTTCCGCCAGGGCGAAGAGCCGAGGGTAATCCGGAGGGGATGGTATGTCTGCGCCTACCGGTCCTATAGAGCGGACGTACGAACCTACGACGATTCCGAATTCCTTAAGAAACTTTCGACAAATTGCGCCCGCTGCGGTGCGAGCCGCTGTTTCGCGAGCCGACGCTCGTTCAAGCCCGAGCCGCAAATCCTCGTACCCGTATTTTATAGCCGCGGTCAGGTCCACGTGACCCGGCCGGGGTATCGTCATCGGGGAAACCTGTCGGTTCCGCCACGAAGGGAAGTCTCTGTTTATTAACACCGTGGCGATGGGAGCGCCGGTCGTAGCGCCGCCCATTACTCCGGCGGTAATGCGGGCCTGGTCTCGCTCGATCAACATTCTGCCGCCGGACCCTTCACTTTTCTGCCTGCGAGCCAAATCTTCTTTCAGGTCTTCGGCGCACAGTGGAAGTCCCGCCGGCATGCCCTCCAGTATCATTGTCAACTCGGGTCCATGGGATTCACCCGCAGTTAGAAATCTCAGCATTTGGTCGCCGCCTTCCTCATTGCCTCAATTGGAGGCATAACTCCGGTCCACAACTCGAAGGATAAGGCCGCCTGGTGAACCAGCATTCCCAGGCCGTTTTCGGCCTTGATGTTCTGAGTGTCCGCTTTTATCATCAAGCGCGTAACCTTGGGGTTATAGATCAAATCATAAATCAGCTCGCACGAGGGCAGGGGGAGCCCGTCGGGCCACGGACACAGCTCCGGCAAGGGCGACATGCCCACAGGAGTCGTGTTTACCAACAAATCCACGCCATCCACATCGCCCAGGCTATCCGTAGAAATGATGGAAATCCTGGCCTCCATGATATTGTGGGACAATTCGTCGGCCATAGCCTGCGCTTTCCGGAGATTCCGGGCTGCTATCCGAATTTCTACTCCAAGGGTTGACAGCGCATAGACTACCGCTCGTGAAGAGCCCCCTGAACCCAAAATAAGCGCCTTGGCGCCTTTCGCCTCGAAACCGATTTCTTCCAGGTGTTTCAGGAAACCCAGCCAATCAGTGTTTGAGCCGATGAGCTCTCCGTTTTCTTTTACGGTAATGGTGTTTACCGCCCCGATGCAGCAAGCCGCAGGGGAAAGCCGATCCAGGAACGGTATAACCTTCTCTTTCAGAGGAACAGTTACATTTGCTCCTTTGAAAGTCAATGGGCTCAAGCCCTTTACAGCCGCTCCGACCTTATCGGGCTCAACCAAAAGAGGAACGTAGACCCAATCCAAACCCAATTTGTTAAATGCGGCATTGTGCATCGCAGGACTGAGGCTATGGGCTACAGGATTGCCCATGACCCCTACCAACTTCGTTGTGCCTTTTACCACTGTATATCGGCTCCCAGTCTTTTGAGAATGTGCGGAAAGTCAGTGAACGAATCTTTTAAGATTTCCCAGCCGTCCACCAAGGTTTCGCCTTCGGCAATCAATCCGGCGACGGCAAGACTCATGGCAAGTCTGTGGTCGCCATGGGCGCTCACCAGGGCGCCTTTGAGCTTGACCGGCCCATCTATAATGAAGCCGTCGCGCTCCGTCCGCACGTGTGCGCCCATCTTGTTCAGTTCGGTAGCCAGCGCCTCGATACGGTCACTCTCTTTATAGCGCAATTCCGACGCGTCTTTAACCACTGTGCTTCCGTTGGCTTGTGTAGCGGCCACGGCAAAGATCGGAAACTCATCGATCATTCTCGTAACAATTGTCCCTTGAACCGTCGTGCAATTCAAGGAGCGATTCTTACATGAAATTGTCCCCACCGGCTCTCCGCACAAGTCATCTTGTTTATGAATTTCCAAATTTGCGCCCATGTCCATCAGCACATCGAACAAACCTGTTCTGCCTGGATTGATGCAAACGTCTGGAATCTTTATCTTCGAACCGGGAGTGATTAATCCGACCACCGTCAGGAACGCCGCAGATGATGGATCAGCGGGTAATGACGCTTCCAGAGCCGGAAGGGATTCCACGGGGCCGTTGAGACTTACCGTGTGGGCCCCGTCGCAGCTTGTGGATTCCGCAATCGGGACGCCCAGCATTCTGAGCATCCTTTCAGTGTGGTCTCTTGTGGTCACGGGTTCGGTAACCCGTGTTTCGCCCTGGGCGTACAACCCGGACAGCAGGATTGCGGATTTTACTTGAGCGCTGGCCACTTTGAGCACGCTGTGTGAGCCCTTCAGTTTACTCGGGTGAAAAGTCAGAGGAGCGTTTCCGTTATTGCTGAGGATTTCCGCGCCCATGGCGGTCAGTGGATCTATGACTCGGCGCATGGGACGTTGACGCAATCGCTCGTTGCCGTCCAAAACGGATTGGAAATTCTGGCCCGCCAAAATCCCGGCCAGCAGGCGCATCGTAGTGGCCGAACCCCTGCAGTTCATAGGGCTCTTCGGAGGCTCAAATCCAGTCAGATTCTTTCCTTCAATGATCACCCTGGCGGCTCCGGGGAGGCCGCCGGCGTTGATCTCGATCCTGACGCCCAGCTCGGACAGACAATCGATCATGGCTTCGGTCACGTTCGCAAGCAGCAGATTATCGATCCGGGAAACGCCTTTCGCCAGAGCGCCGAATAACAATGCTCTGTGGGAGATGCTTTTGTCTCCCGGCAACAGCGTCGCTCCCACCAAGTCTTGGGATGGTCTTATTCTCAATAAACCGGTTTTATTCAATTTATCTCCTGACTTCCGGAACTGAGCGCTCGATGGCGTAAATGCGGTCGCGGATTCTCATAGGATGCGGCGCCGGTATTGCCATACAGGGGTCCTGCCGAAGCGGCGTAGGGGCGGGGTTTAACCCCGCCCGCCTAACAAGTTTGCGAATAACGGGCGGGGATAAACCTCGCCCCTACGATCACGGCGCCACGATTCCCGACAATTCGGGAGCTTCGAGACAGTTTCTTTATCCCCGCCCGCCACCTACAACAGGAACTGTTTCCAACATGGCCATACCAAAGAACCGGACCATGCATAAGAGGAGGCGTGATCCACTAACCCAGCGCGTACCGGGTTTTGCCAGAGGTATTGAGCAACTGTGTTCAGGGATTCCTCCTTTCGCAGGGCATGGTCATAGAAGCTACGGCGCCATAGTGGTCGTGCGGGTTCCAGAGCCCGGGCTCTCGGTGTCATTCTTCCTTTAAATAGACGGACAAACTGAACGATATCTCGATCCTGGAGCAGCAGATGAACGTGGTCCGGCATTACGCACCAAGCGTAGAGCGCCGCGTCACGCTCTGAGGCCAAATTTTCCAGCATTCGCACAGCCGCATCCGCCAACTCGCCATATAATCCGAACCATGGATGCCTCTGGGATGCGGCAATAGTGACAGAGAATGCGTTGTCCTGACGGTATACGTCTCCTGGCAATCGAATTCCTTTCCGCTTTCGGAGACTTGTCATTCGCGTTATACCTGTCGATATCCAGGGGACCAGGCGGGTGTAAAACCCGCCCCTACAGGGTCAATGCCTTCGCCATATCAAATTTGCTTAAGTAACCGGTATTGGGAACTCGGGGATGGACTCTTTGCAAAAAGTCCCTCCCCGACTACTCTTCCCGAAACTCATAGGATTTGCTCCCTGCCATTCCTACTTCGGGAACATCGGGGCCCTGCGGTTCTTGACCTTCAGCAAGGTTTCTTTCAGACCCGCTTGGTCTTCCGTGGTCAACATTTCTTTGAACGACGCTATTTGAATCAAAGCCTTGTCCAGCATGGCGATCACATTTTTTCGATTGGCCGACAGGATGTCAAGCATCATGGGCACGTTACCTCCTGCGATGCGGGTGGTGTCACGAAATCCGCTTGAGGCAAGGTCCCAAACAGCGGGTTTGTCTTCGGCAACGGCCTCTGCCACAGCAACCAGAGACGCCGATAGCAAATAAGGAAAATGACTTATACACGCCGTTACTTGATCGTGCAACTCAGGGTCCATAATCAATGGTCTTGCGCCCACTTTTTGCGTCATGTCTCGGATAAGGGCGAGGGCTTCATCGTCCGTCCGCTTCAAAGGGGTTAGCACCCACACTTTTTCCCGAAACAATTCCGGATCCGCGGATTCAACTCCTGAAATTTCTTTGCCGCACATCGGATGTCCGCCCACAGGCCTGATGGATTCCGGGAGGTTTTCCATGGCTCGGACCACATTGCCTTTGACGCTGCCCATATCAGTGAGGACCGCGCCTGCCTTTATGTATGCGGCCAAGTCCCGCGCCTGCTGTTCGATCATTAGAACCGGGGTTGACAGCACGACGATGTCCGCGTCGGCCAGGATCTTTGCTGGGTCCAGGCCGGCAATTTGAGCGGCGCCGAGACTTATCGCATTTTGGGCCGCCTCATGGCGGCGAACCAACGCTCGAACTTCACGGCAGGCCTTCGTATTTATGAGAGCTTTTCCAAGGCTCCCTCCCATAAGGCCCATACCAACTATTGCAACAACTTTCTCTTCAAGGTTCATATATATAATTTATGAGATGATCCGTATTATTTAAATTATTTACTTCACAAAGACAAACGGGCGCTCTGATCCGCCGCTACAAATCCCATATTCCGGCTGCTGAAGTTATTTTAGTATATAGGTCGCTTACGTTGAACGTCATATGTTTCCACGCTGCCCCGCCGAATGATCGCCTGCGCAACGTGACGTGGATTTACATGGTCCTTCCGACGGCTTCCGCGACCGGCTTCAACTGCGCCATTAGGTCCTCGAATTCTTCCGGCCTTAGACTCTGAGCGCCGTCGGACATAGCGTTTTCCGGATCAGGATGGACCTCGACTATGAGCCCGTCCGCTCCCGCCGCGATTGCCGCTCTGCTGACCGCCGCCACGTATTCTCTTTTCCCGGTTCCGTGGCTGGGATCAACGATGACCGGAAGGTGGCTCAAGGATTTGAGCACCGGTATGGCGTTGATATCAACGGTATTCCTGGTGTACGTCTCGAAAGTTTCTGATTCCTCGTTCGCAGAGTATCACTCTGGGGTTGTTGTGGCTGAGAATGTATTCGGCGGCATTGAGGAATTCTTCGATGGTGCTCGAGAGGCCGCGTTTCAGGAGAACAGGCTTGTGGGACTCTCCAGCCGCGTGCAGCAGCGCGAAGTTTTGCATGTTTCTGGCCCCGATTTGCAGCACGTCCGCGTATTGGGCAACCAGAGCCACCTGCTCCGGGGCCGTTACTTCGGTAACGACCGCGAGGCCCGCCATGTCCCTGGCTTCAGCCAGAAGCTTCAGACCTTCTTCCCCGAGGCCCTGGAAACTGTAAGGAGAAGTTCTGGGCTTGAAAGCGCCGCCTCTCAACGCGACAGCTCCGGCCTTCTTTACCGCCAAAGCGGATTTGATTATCTGGTCCCTGTTCTCGACTGCGCACGGGCCTGCCATGACGATTATTTTCTTGCTGCCGATATGGGAACCGTCGATGGAGAAAACCGTATCCTCTTTCTTGAAATCGCGGCTGGCAAGCTTGAAGGGGCCAAGCAACGGGACGACTCTTTCGACTCCATCCAGGCATTCGAAGGCTTCCGGTCCCACGGAGCTGTTGTCGCCAACCACGCCGATGATTGTTCGGATTTTGCCGCGGGACACATGAGCAATAAGTCCCAGAGCTTCGATTTTAGCCAAAACTTTGGACACCATGCCCTCTTTGGCTTCCTTTTTCATCACTACCACCATTTTTCTTCTCCTGGATAAAAAAAAAGAAGATGCGGAGTTTGCGCTCCGCATCTTCTTTTTTGGGTGAATATTTTGAAAACCTATCAGCAGATGCGCGCGCGTGCCTCCGGGGTGGTATAGAAATAGTACCAACGAAAAAATCGAATTACGCTGTGCTGAAGGCTAGTAAACATGGTTCTAAAGTTACCTCTTGTCGGTCATTCTGACACGACGGCCGAACATAGTCAAGTTTTTTTTGGCCGGGGAGGGTAACCATTCGGTTACGCGATGGAGATTGCTTCGCTGCGCTCGCTAAGACAAGCTCAAATGTCATTGCGAGGAGCGAAACGACGAAGCAATCCCCAAATTGCCGTTCATGACCGCTAGGTTTACTCGTTCCCGAGGCCTCAGCCCGGGAAGGAGATAAATAGGGGAAACCAACGAGGAACTTGCTTGATTACTTCCGCGTATTTTGGTTAGTTATTGATTAACTAACTCAGGAGATTCCGACTATGGGAAACACGGATTTGGACGAACTGCGAACCAATATCGACACCATCGATAAAGATATACTGAGACTGCTGAATAACAGGATGAATCTTTCCCAACAGGTGGGGAAAATCAAACAGGCGCATAACCAGGACGTTTTCGACGCCAGTCGCGAGGACGAAGTCTTGAACAAACTCTCGGGACTCAATAGCGGCCCCCTCCTGGAGACTACGCTTAAAGCCGTGTACAGAGAGATCTTCTCCGGATCTAGAGCCTTACAATCCCATCAGAGAATCGCATTTCTGGGTCCGATAGGCACATACAGCTACGAAGCGGCCACCAGATTTTTCGGCACGTCCGGGCGCCTCATTCCCTGCGCCTCAATCACAGAGATATTTGAAGAGATGGAACAGAACTACGCCACCAGCGCGGTGGTTCCTGTGGAAAACAGCATCGAGGGTTCGGTCCGGGAGACATTGGACATGCTCATGCTTTCTTCCCTGGAGATTTGCGGAGAGGTCTCGCTGAGAATCAGCCACGCTCTTATGAATCTTTCCGGCAAATTAGAGGATATCAAGCAGGTCATGTCTCATCCACAGGCCCTCGCTCAGTGCAGGCAATGGCTGAACCGCAATATTCCCGGCATTCCGTTGACAGAGACTTCAAGCACGGCCAAAGCGGCGAAGAACGCTCTTGAAGATCCTGCCGCGGCAGCCATCGGCAGCGAACGCTTCGGCGTGGAACTGGGACTGAACGTCATCCGCAGGGCCATTCAAGACAAGTCGGAGAATATTACCCGTTTTTATATACTCGGGCGCCAAAAACCCCTGCGTTCAAAGCAAAACAGAACCTCAATAGTGTTTTGGACGGAAGATAAACCAGGGGCTTTGTACAGCGTTTTGGAAAAGTTTTCAAAACACAAAATCAATCTCTCCCGCATAGAATCAAGACCTGATCGAGGGTTAACAGCATGGAAATACGCCTTCTTTGTAGATATCGAAGGGTATAGAGACGATCCTGATATAGCCGCGTGCCTCAAAGAAGTGGCGGAAGCGGTCACAAACGTGAAGATATTAGGGTCGTTTCCCGTGGAAGAACTGCCGGAGACGATTTCGTGAAGCGATAGTCGGACTGCAAGAGCTCACCGGGAAACCGCTTGTTCCTAATAAGGTTCGATTTTTTATTTTCGACAGAAGAAATTGGGCTCTAAGCTTCCCAGGTGTGTCCATGGTTCGGATTATATGGCGGATCGGCGGACGCGGCCGTGCGAATGCTGCAAGATCTGGCCTCAGGAGATGGCGGGCCGAGATAAAGAGACTGTCCCGGAATTTCCGGATGAAGGGGCCGATTTAACGGCCAAGTTTAGCCCAGGCTGGAAGGCCTGCCCCAAATAGGCGCCCACATAACCGGGGGAAAGCGCACGGTCGTTGTGGCGGTATTTCAAAATTTCTTGAGGGTAGGTCCGGAGGAAAACTTCTTTCAAGAAGCGCTCCTCCGGAGACACATTTATGCAAGCTCCCTACTTCTTAGCGCCCCACTCACCCGAAAAAGTCACTTTCTTTTCTTCGCCTTTTTCGTTCTTGAACGTGGCAACTCCGTTAATAACGCTGACGGGGAAAGAGAAGTCTCCCACGTTGTCCCACCATTTCTTTACCAATGCGGCAGGCGTGGTTTTCATCTCTTTGACCTTCATCGCTTTTTCCGATGCCACGGAAAGGCTTCCTATTGTGGGCAACGTTTCATTGGTTGCGATTACCCGAAGCTGGTTGGTTTTTCCCGCCGGTATCCAGGAATGCTCGTAAACCATAGGAGTGTTGACTTCAATGCCGTCGAAGGCCACTGAAAAAGTCAGCTCTTCGAGCAATAACGGAATTTTGTCCGGATTCTTGATCCCGAATACATAGGCCGTATTCAGGATGGCTCCTGCAGCTATGTCCTTACCGGGTTCGCCTTCACTTTTATATCCAACTCTGGGCTTTGCGAAAAACTCCTGGATATTTGCTACTTCCACACGTTCCAATGTTATTACGGGAGGTTCGAAGGCGGCGCTTGGGAAAGTTGCAAGACAGACCGCCAACACAATCAACGCCGGCATGATTATCGCCTTTTTCATGTTTTTTCCCTCCGTGCTCTGGAAGCGGTCAGGCCAGCCACCTTTTCCGCCGCTTGTAGTGCTTTACGTCCCTGAAGCTTTTGCGTCCCCCGACATCTGTGAGTCCGAGGTAGAAATCTCGTATATCAGGGTTTTCTCTGAGTCTTTCCGATGAATCGTTCATTACGACGCGGCCGTTTTCCATCACATAGGCATACGGAGCCACAGTCAATGCCAGTTTAACGTTTTGTTCCACCAACAGGATGGGAATGCCCTCTTCCCGGTTCAGACGCTGAATAATCTCGAAGATTTCCTTTATCAGCAAAGGCGCAAGCCCCATCGAAGGCTCGTCCAGCAGCATCAGCTTCGGCAGAGCCATCATGGCCCGTCCTATCACGCACATTTGCTGTTCGCCACCGCTTATGAACCCTGCCATGACAGTGCGCCGCTCTTTGAGCCTGGGAAAATAGTGGTAGACCACTTCCAGCCTGTCCTTGAGCCCGCCAGGCCTCAGATGTCCTCCGACAACGAGGTTCTCCTCCACTGTGAGATGTTCGAAAACCCGTCTTCCTTCTATGATTTGGAAAATCCCTCGCTTGGCTATTTCTTCAGCGGGCAGCCTGTGGATTCTTTCGCCCATGAACTCGATGCCGCCGTCTGTGACCTTTCCGTCCTCATGATTCAGTAGACCGGAAACCGCTTTTAGAGTCGTGCTCTTGCCGGCTCCGTTTGCGCCCAATAGGGCCACGATTCCGCCGTCCGGGACCTCTATGGACACGCCTTTCAACACGAGGATTACCTCGTGGTATCTGACCTCAATGTTGTTGATCTTCAAGATGGGCTCGGCCACGTTGTTTCCCCTTCTCCCGAACGAAAATAAGCAGGCGTACGGCGCGGACTACTTGCCCAGCCAGCTTGCCCATTTATCGGGGAATCTCTCTTTCATGTCTATTTTACTAAAAAACTTAATTTGGCCGTCTTTGATCGTATATAGCAGGGTTACCGAGCTGGGTCTGTGATCCGTGTCCGTAACGGTCACAGGCGTACGGCCAAGAGCGTTGGGGACCCCGAATGGGCTCCAGTCTCTGAAGGATTCCAGGGCGGCCTTGATGCCGGGGCCGTTGAGTTTAGCTTCTTTGTCGGCAATTCTGAGGCCATCAGCCGCCATGTTGACTTTCACCCAGGACTGCACTGTGCGGATGTCCCTCTTCTCCAGCGGCACGTTGGGGTTGTCCTTCTTGCAATACTCGATGACTTTGTCCATGTACGGGACGTCCTGGCCGAGAAAAGCGCAAACCGCCGCCCCGATGACTCCCTCGCCGGCTTCATCGGTCATCCTTACCAGATTCTTGTCAAAACCCCAGTTGTTGGTTATGTGGTCAGCCTTCAAACCCAGAGAGTGAGCCTCCTTAATTATCGTAGCGACCGACATGGTGGTGTTGCCGTGCCACGCTACCTGGGGGTTTTCTCCTTGGGCCGCCAAAACCTGGCTCGTTGCGTCAAGGGCCATCAACGACACGTCCTGATCTTTCGCGACCTCGATTCCGAGAATCTTTGCCTGATCCTTGATGGACTCTATAGGAGCGTTGCAGTATGGGGCGGAAAACTGGTAGAAACACACAAGTTTAGGCTTTACCCCGGATTCTCTTAGGGCTTTCCACTTGTCGCTTTTCTTCCACACCTCTTCGTACCAGACAGTGAGAGCCGCCCTCGCGTTTGTGGAATAATCCGTGCCATATATAAAATTGTAAGGGGTTTCCTTGGGGTCGCAAAGCTTGTTTGACAAGGAATCTGATATGGTGACCATCTTGTCCTTGTTAACATGGGATGACAGAGCCTCGGTGTCTCCAGTCCCCCATTGCAGCAGCATTGCGATTTTGTCCGAATCTCTTAACCCCTTGTAAATCGTCATCGCTTCGGGCACACGATATCCGTAATCTTTCAGGATAAGCTTTATTCTTTTCCCGTTTATGCCGCCATTATCGTTGATATAGTCTACGGCTTCCCTGATTCCTAATGCTGCGTCTTTTCCCACGTCGGATGTGGCTCCGGTCAAGTCGTTAATGGAGCCTATCTTTATCTCATCGGCTCCATAAGCGAAGGAACAAACAAGTAGTAGGGCCAAGCACAGCAGCGCAATCCTTTTTGCCATTTTCGCCTCCCTTTATTGTGTGAGATCCGCCGGCTCTCCGGAACAAGAATCCGCGCAAATCCACTAATGACCTTTGCCGGTGTAAGAAAAGGGCCAAAGATTAAAATAGTTTTTTAGTTGCCAATATCTGTAACTGATGCCATTGGGCTCGTAGATTACGAAAAATATGATGGCCAGTCCGACGGCCGCCTCCCTGAAGAAAATCACTTTTGTGGTCATCCAGCCTATGGACGGGTAATAGGTGATGAGGCTGTCGTTCACGGCGTAGACCCCCATTTCCAGGAATTTGAATACAAGGACCACGAAAGCGGAACCGAAAACAACCCCTTGCAGGCTTCCAACTCCGCCAATGAGGATTGCGCCGACCCATATCAGCGAGAAGAACCACTCGTAGTGTTCAGGGCTGACTGCATAAAGAGCGCTTATGTAAAATGAACCGGCTACGCCTGCGAAACATCCTGCGACAAAGAACGCCAACAGTTTGTAGGCCACAATGTTTACACCCATGGTTTCTGCCGCGATATCATTGTCGCGGATGGCGATCCATGCCCTGCCGACCTTGGATCTCAAGAGGTTACCCATGATAAGCATGCAAATCGCCACAAGGATCACGGAAAAGTAATAAATGCTCAAATCCGATTCGATTTCCCAGGCCAAAATCTTGAAGGTCCCGGCGGGTATGGGAAATGATTGCCCTCTACTCCCAATCCGGCTCACATACTGTGTAATCACGAACGGCACCGTTATCCACTGGGCCGCCATTGTGGTCATGATCAGGTAGAAGCCCTTGACTCGGGCCGACGGAAGCCCGAACAAAACCGACCACAAGCCGGCGAGAAGAGCGGATGCCACAATGCTTATCGGATAAGCGAGCCCGGCGTTCACGATGAACTTGGGCCAGGGCACGAAAAGCATCATCATTGCGCTGCAATAGCCGCCTACAGCCACAAAAGCCGCATGGCCCAGAGTAATCTGGCCGCAGTAGCCGATGAGTAACTGAACTCCCAGCGCAGCCAGTATGTAGTAATTTATGTTGTTCGCGACGCTCAGCCATTGGGGATCATATTTTGCGCTCCACCATGGGAAGACGACCATGACCATCAAGACCATGGCTATCATCTTGCCTTTGATGAACCTGGCACGCCACCATTTCTGATCGGCTTCGTAGGATTGGAAATAAGTTCCGCACGGCAAATAGCTCATATCAAACCCTCTCGATGCGTTCCCAGCCCCAGAGGCCGTAAGGCTTGAACAACAGGAAGATTACCATGAATATGAACGGCGCTATTTCCTTTATGCCCCCAGGGAAATAGTAATCAAAATAGCCGCCTGCGAGGTTTTGAAGAACACCGATGGTAATCCCGCCGACTATGGCTCCAGGGACGGAATTGAGGCCCCCGAAAACCACCACGGGCAGCACCAGGAGGCCCAGCCCGCTGACCGAATAGTTCAGCCCGTTAATATTGCCCAGCAGAGTTCCGCCAACCCCCGCCGCCATGAACGCTATGGCCCAGGCCATGGCGTACACGAATTTTGCGCTGACCCCCAGCGATAGAGCGGCCATTTCATCGTCAGCGCATGCCTGCATGGACAGACCCCAACGGGTATATTTAAAAAAGCACACGAAAACCGTCATCAATACCAACGCGGCTACGAAGCTCCAGAGGTAAACCTGGCCCACGGCGATGCCGCCGATCATGATCGGGGCTATTGGGAACACTCTCGGCAAGAACACTTGAGTGTCCGTATCCCAGATTATGAACACCATGCCTTTGAAGAAAAAAGAAATACCCACGGTGACCATTATTATGGCCAAAATGGGCTCACCCACCATCTTCCGGAGAAAAATCCGTTCCGTTAACAGACCGAGGATCAGGCCCGTGACGATTGCTCCTATCACAGCCAGGATAAAGGCCCATACGATGACCTGATGACTAGCTTGCGGCTGCGCGCCTTTGAAAACACTGATGAAATAAGTATACAAGCTGAGGCTTACGTATCCCCCGATCATGGTGAGTTCCCCCATGGCCAGGTTCAAGACCCCTGAACACTTGTAGATAAGCACCCACCCCAGGGCCACCAGAGCGAAGATCGAGCCCAACATCACCCCTGTGATCAGTAGTTGCATGAATTTATGAGGATTCTTGAAAAGAGGGTGGGCTATAAGCCCCACCGAAACCACGAGGCCAACGGAGACCAATATCCATTTCAGCCTTGCCGGCATTTATCTTTTTCCTCCTTCCGGAAGCACATCCTGCAGCCTTATGTCCGCCTTGATTTCGATTACTCTGCCGTCTTCATAGGTGATGTCCGTCTCCATCCGGAGATGCTCCTGACCCGCGTACAAAGCGTCTATGACGGGCTTGTACCGGTTCTCGACGAACGCTCTTCTGATTTTCCTCGTCCGTGTTAGTTCGTCGTCGTCGGCGTCGAACTCTTTGTAAAGATTGGCAAACCTCCGTATCTTGGCCGATTTGGGCAAAGTGCGGTTCACTTCCCGGACAGCCTGTTCCACGAGGTTGTAAACTTCGGGGTTCTGGGCCAATTCCGAATAACTGGTGTAGTTTATCCCATGGTCTTCCGCCCATTTGCCCACAGTGTTGTAATCTATGCAGGTAATTGCGGCGACAAAGGGCCGTTGATGCCCCACCGCAAGAGCGTCTCTTAGATACGGGCTGAACTTGAGGCGGGCCTCCAGGAATTGAGGCGAGAATTTACGCTGATCGCTCAGTATCATAATATCCTTGGAGCGATCGAATACTACGAGATGGCCTTCCTCATCAATGAACCCCGTATCCCCTGAATAGAGCCAACCGTCCCTGAGAGCTTTGGCCGTCTCCTCCGGTTGCTTGTAATACCCGCTGAATACCGATGGACTCTTCGCTATGATTTCGTCCGTCTCGGTGATTTTGATTTCAGTTTCAGGAATAGGAACCCCGACGGTGTCAAACTTGACATCGCCATCTCTGTGGACTACAGCGATGCCGGCAATTTCAGTCTGACCGTATATTTGCTTGAGATTGACCCCGATTGCGTGGAAAAATCGGAAGTGGTCCGGGCCCATGGCGGCTCCGCCTGTGTAAGCGTGCCGTACTCTGCTGAGGCCAAGGTAGTCTCTGATCTTGTGGAAGATGACACCGTCAGCCAGCAATCTCAGAAAAGCCCAATGAACAGGAACGGACTTCTTCTCGAACCTCAGGTCCGCCGTCTTGTATCCCACCCACATGGCAAATTCGTAGGCTTTCCGTTTGAGCCACGTGGAATCGAGATATTTGACCTGAACGTCCCGGGTCATTTGTTCGTAACGTCTCGGCGGAGCGAACATTACGTGGGGTCCTATTTCCCGCACATTGGCCTCGGACGTCTCGGGCTCTTCCGGGAAGTTTATTGTAAATCCGATTTGCAGGCCGCAGGATATGGCCATCATCTGCTCTCCGATCCAGGCGAAGGGCAGATAGGAGACGAAATCGTCCTCGGGATAACAAGGGTCCACCCGCATCAAGTTGCGGCCCATGGTGAGCATATTGTAATGGGTGAGCAGGGCTCCTTTGGGCTGTGAAGTGGTTCCGGAAGTGTAAAAGAGCAGACATACGTCATCCGCCTTGCCCTTGGACACAATGCGTTCAAAGAGCCCCGGATCGGCAGCGTCTTTTCGGCGGCCTATTTCCATGATGTCGGCAAGGCTGACCAGCATCGGGTCGTCATAATTCCGAAGCCCCTTGGGATCGTCCCAGATTATTTTCTTGAGCTTAGGGCAGGAATCTCGAATCAACAGGGCCTTGTCCACCTCCTCTTGCCCTTCTGCGACGTAAAACTTGGAGTCCGAGTGGTCAACGATGTATTTGACCTCGTCAACAAGGGAGTCCTGAAAGAGCCACACCCCCACCCCGCCGGCGCACATGGCCGCCATTTCCGTCCAGAGCGCTTCAGGACGATTGTCACCTATCATGATGACCTTATCCTCAGGCTCCAGACCCAGCTCTATCAGTCCCAGCGCAATGTGTTTTACGTTTTGAAGGTATTGTTGCCAGATCACGGGACGCCATACGCCGTACGTCTTTTCCCTCATCGCCACTCTGTCGCCGAACCTTCGGCATTGGTCTATCAGGAGCTTGGGTAAAGTAAGGTCTTTAGTGATTTCGATTTCTCCGGGGCGAACTTCCTTACCTGCGACTGACATATAATTCCTCCACCTCTCCTAAGTAAGCCTTTATTACCTCCGGATTCTCCTGAATTTCAGCCGGGGCGCCTTCGGCTATTTTGACCCCGAAGTTGAGCGCCATGACCTGATCGGACAGGTCCATTACCACTCCCATGTCGTGTTCCACCAGAATACAGGTTACCTGCCACCGCTTATCTTCGTTAATATCCACTATGAATCGGGCCATGTCTTCAGTCTCTTCCAGGTTCAGCCCGGCAAGTGGCTCGTCAAGCAGCAGGAGTTCAGGTTGCACGGCCAGCGCTCGGGCCAGTTCGATGCGCTTTTGAAGACCGTAAGGAAGCATACCGGTAATTTCGTTGCGCACCGCCTGAATCTCGAGAAGGTCGATTATTTCCTCTTCAATGAATTTGCGGTTTTCGACCTCTTCCTTGCGAGTCTTCCCCCAATAGACACAGGATGCCAGCAGCCCCGATTTTAAGTGCAGATGCCGACCCAGACGGATGTTATCCAAGACCGTCATTCCTCCGAAGAGTTCGATTTTCTGAAATGTGCGGGACAAACCAAGGGCGGCGCGCTTATGAGGGGAATATTTCGTAATATCAGCCCCTTTAAACTTAATTTGGCCCATCTTCGGTCGGTACAGTCCACTGACGCAGTTCATCATGCATGTTTTACCTGCGCCGTTGGGACCGATTATTGAAAAGATCTCGCCCCTGCGGACTTGGAAACTCACGTTGGTTAGAGCGGCAACCCCCAGGAAGGACAAAAAGATGTTTGAGGCTTCGGAATCTGACTTCCGACATGCGCCATCCCCTCTCGATTATGGCCCCACCCGAGTCCGGGAGCGGCTGATTCCGTGCCGACGTTTGAGGGACGAAGTCCGTCCATACCTCCGCGCGTCAATCACCTCCCTGAGCGCGGGGAACTATTCCGATTCTGCGCCTGACCTGGAAAATTCACGAAACAGTTCATACCCTGGATGCGAGGGCTCGCAAAAATTTCGCTGGGACACGTCCAGGTCGAGAATAATGGCGCTAAAGATCAAATGAATGAATTTTGTTTTGGTCCTGCCAGAGACATGGTAGTATATAAAATACGGTTATGCTCGAAATCTTGGGGCCGGAACGGCTCGGATCTGCTCAGGTTATTTTTCACTACAGTGAACAGGCGTCAGTCGGTATTCCTTATCTTCTGTCGGCATTCAACGTAGTCGAGTTAAATTCCCTGACCGGTTAGGGATAGGAGTCGGATCTCATGTTCTAATCTAAAGGCGATTATGATCATGGATAGATTTGAGCCTAAAAGTCAAGTTCAAAAAACATATTTCTGGTCGAGGCAGGGACATCGGTCACTGTCGTTCCCGGGCTCCAACCTGGGAACGAGTTAACTCAATCGCTAAGTGGTCGATTTTATAAATAGGGTGTCGCTTGGTTCCCGTTTACCCTGCTCCCGTAGGATGTGATGACCCGAGGGAACCGCATCGTTCGAGGTCTTTTCGCGATCGATGCGGTTCGCGAAGCTCGCCGTATCCTACAAGAATCCGCGGCCAAACTAACTTAAGATTCCTCGTTCCCAGGCTGGAGCCCGGGAACGAGACGAAAGCAATCCCAAAATGGGCCACGGATGAGTGAATGTCGTTTATATCGCCGCCGCCATGCGATTGGGACTGCCCGGTTCTCCATACCAGTAGGCGTCTACCGGTGAGTTTTTTGCCCGATTTCTCTAGACTACAAGCCAACGATTCATTGGCTTATTCCAAGGGAGGTTTTTGAATGGGAGGAGAAGATAGTCTGCTCAAAGAATTCAAGGACGGAATACTCACGTTGACAATCAACCGTCCTAAGGCCTTGAATTGCTTTGATATGAATTTGCTGAAGACCTTCGGCGCAACCATCGCGGACGTCGGCCTGGACGCGAAGGTGAAGGTGGTTGTAATTACGGGGTCTATGGAAGGCAAGAGCGCCTTCAGCACCGGCGCTGATCTCAAAGAACGCGCGGGGATGAGCCCTGACGAGGTCCGCCTGTACATCCAGACCATCCGCAATGTGTTCACCTCAGTGGAAGAGCTGCCAAAGCCAGTTATTGCGGCAGTGAACGGATACGCCTTTGGTGGCGGCCTGGAACTGGCTTTGTCATGCGACATACGTTTAGCGTCCAGCAACGCCATAGTGGGTTTGACTGAGACCAGCCTCGCTATTATCCCCGGCGCCGGCGGAACCCAGCGTCTGCCTCGGATTGTCGGAATTGCTCGCGCAAAAGAGATGATCTTCCGGGCCCGAAGAATTAGCGCGGATGAAGGCCTGCAATACGGTTTGTTCCTCGAAGTGGTCGAGCCAGAGAAATTGCTTGATAGGGCCCGTGAGATTGCCGCTGAAATCTGCTCGAATGGTCCCGTAGCTTTGGCCCAAGCCAAGTATGCTATAAATAAAGGTATAGAGGTAAGCTTGCCGGTGGGTCTGGCGATTGAATCCAACGCCTACGCCGTGACTATTCCCACGAAAGACAGAACCGAAGGACTCACCGCCTTCCGGGAAAAAAGAAAACCGGTCTATACCGGCGAGTAGATTCAGGAGGATATCTCACATGCCCAATCAATATGAACTCGTTTACCCCAAAAAGGTTCAAGTAGGTGATATTACTATAAGAGACGGTTTCCAGCACGAGGAAATCTGGATACCCACGGAAGCCAAATTGTTCTATTTGGAAGAGCTTATACTGTGCGGTATCAAGCACATGGAGGTTACCAACCTGGGCAACCCTGCCGCCATGCCTCAATTCAAAGACGCTGACGACCTGCTGAAGAAGCTGCGTGGCTCAAAGAAACTCTCCCGGGCCGGCGTCAATTGGGACGATATAACCCTGACCGCTATCACCATTCGGGAAAAGGCCGTGGACAGGGCCATAGCGGCCCGTAAAGAAGGTTGGGGGCCGGATCGTATCCTCATGATGGTTTCCACAGACGAAGAGCATCATTTCGCAAATTCCGGCACCACTCTGCCCAAGTACTGGGAAGAGGCCAAAAGATGCATAGAAAAAGCCAAAGATGTCGGCATCAAGATGAATGGAACGGTGTCCACCATTTGGGGTTCCCCGATTTCGGGTCCCACAAAAATGGAAGACGCTGTTGATTTTGCCAAACGTTGGCTGGACATAGGCGCGGCTGACATCGAACATGCCGACCACGATGGGAGCGCTCCGCCGAACCAGGTCTACAAGTACTACAGAATGGTTCTTGAAGCCATGCCTGATAAAAAACTCCATGTGGCGCATTTCCACGTGACCAGAGGCTGGGGAACGGCTAATGTGCTGGCAGCCATGCAAGCGGGCATAGAAATCTTCGAGGCCACTCTGGGCGGCATGGGCGGACAACCGGCGAACTTCCTCGACAGGATTCCGGTTGCAGGCACAGGCGGGTACTATTATCGTGACCCGAATGTCGTAGGCCTTCAGAATATCGAAGACATGGTCGTAATGATGGACGAGATGGGAATCGAAACCGGGATCGATGTGGATAGGCTGCTCGATCTGGGCACGATGATGGAAAAGACCATCGGGCGCCGATTAAGGTCCGAGTCCATATTGAACCGCAGGATACCCAAAGCTCCTCGGGATGAATACAAGCGCAAAGGCCTTGGCGAGCTGAAAAAGAAATTCGGTGAAGAACCGGGTCAGAACATCCCGAAAGATTGGCCGGAGAAGCCGGTGTACAAGCCTAGAGCTGGTTGAAAAAACGTAATAGTTCACCGAGAAACCCTTTTTTTGCAATGGATTGTTGCCTTAGCTCCGCTGAGGCTTGGCGGAGGCTGCTCTTATAAGGATTCGCTCTGTTTCAAGTAACCCTGCCGGTAACGGGGCAGTCAACTTCGAGATTAGCGCTGACTGCCCGCAGGACCCCCCTCCCCAGCCCTCCCCGTGGACGGGGAGGGAGCCGTTCCCCCCGTCCACGGGGGGATACAGGGGGGGCGTTTTGTTGACGACCCCGTCAGGAGGCATGAGTTGACAACATGGACTTCAAACTTTTCCACGTGACTGCAAGGGCCTATGGATAATCCCATCCGGTTCCGGCGGAGCAAAATACATAATCCGTTTTGCAATAAAGTTTCCACCCGATGAACGCTTACTATAAAGTTTCCGCGGACCATTTCCCGGGATACTTGACAGGAGATACAAACAAACGTGGCGGCCTTGTGAATCCACGGAACTTGGCGCAAATATTAGGAGTTTTTGCAAAAAGTCCCTCCCTGGCTCCTCTTCCGAAAGCTCTTAGATATTGCGGCGACTTCTAACATGCAGCTAGTTCCCCGAAAGCCCGACAACTTCTCGTCCAAACACATATTGCAAGGAGGTGGAAATATGGAGCCACTTTGGAGACCTTCTGAAGATCGCGTAAAGAATGCGAACATCACCAGGTTTATGGAGCTTGTAAGCCGGAAATACGGCTTAAACATTTCAGATTACGAGTCCCTTTACAATTGGTCCGTAACCAAACGTGAAGACTTTTGGGAAAGCGTTTGGCAATTCGGCGGCGTGATGGCTTCCAAGCCCTATGACAAGGTTCTGGAGGACACCCCTGAAATGATCGGGGCAAAATGGTTCCTGGGCGCCAAGCTGAACTTCGCCGAAAACCTGCTGAGATTCAGGGATGATCAGGTCGCCATCGTCTTCAAAGGGGAAACCCTTCCCACGGTCCGCATCACTTACGCTCAATTGTACGACGAAGTGGCCCGGATGGCCAAGGCCCTGCGAGACGCCGGAGTCGTCACAGGGGACAGGGTGGCGGGCTTCGTCCCGAACATAACTCAAACAATCATAGCGATGCTTGCGGCGACAAGCATAGGCGCAATCTGGTCTTCCTGCTCTCCGGACTTCGGCATAAAAGGGGTGCTGGACCGTTTCGGTCAAATTGCCCCGAAAATCCTGTTTACTGCGGACGGCTACTTCTATAACGGTAAGAGCCACGATTCATTGGACAAAATAGCCGGGATCATTGAACAGCTTCCCAGCGTGGAAAAAGTGGTCGTCATGCCTTATGTGAGTGAACGGGCGGACCTTTCCCGCATCTCCAAAGCTGTCCGCTACCAGGACTTCATTTCACAGGAAAAAGGGCTTTCCATCCAATTTGAGCAGCTCCCATTCGATCACCCGCTCTATATAATGTATTCATCGGGCACCACCGGTCTGCCGAAATGCATGGTCCACGGGGCAGGCGGCACTCTCATGCAACACCTCAAGGAGCACCTGTTCCATGTGGACCTGAAGCGAGAAGACAAGATCTACTACTTCACGACTTGCGGATGGATGATGTGGAACTGGTTGGTCAGCGGTTTGGCCGTGGGGGCGACCATCATTCTGTTCGACGGCTCACCGTTCTATCCCGATGCGGGCGCAATATTCCAACTGGCTCAAGACGAGAAGATGACCATCTTCGGGACCAGCGCTCGATACATCGCCTCCGTGGAAAAAGCCGGACTCATTCCCAAGGACAAGTATGATTTGTCCTCTCTGAAAACCATGTGCTCGACAGGCTCTCCTCTGTCCGAAGAGAGTTTCCGTTTCGTGTACAGGGATATCAAGGAGGATGTTTGTCTGGCGTCCATTTCCGGCGGGACGGATATAATTTCTTGTTTCGCGCTGGGTTGCCCTGTTCTCCCTGTGTATGAAGGAGAGCTTCAGTGTCGAGGCCTTGGCATGAAGGTCGAGGCGTACAGCTATCAAGGGAAACCCGTTCTCAATGAAACCGGAGAACTGGTATGCACGGCTTCTTTCCCTTCGATGCCGATATATTTCTGGAACGACCCGGACTACAAGAAGTACAAGAGCGCTTACTTCGATGTGTTCCCCAACGTGTGGCATCACGGAGATTTTATCGAGATCACGAATCACGGCGGAGTCAAAATTTACGGCAGATCCGACGCTACCCTGAACCCCTCCGGAGTGAGAATCGGCACAGCCGAGATATATAGGCAGGTGGAATCCCTTGAGGAAATTAGCGACAGCATCGTCGTCGGTCAGAATTGGGATAACGACGTGAGGGTGATTCTATTTGTAAAGACTGCTCCCAATGTGGCGCTGGATGACGCTTTGAAAAACAAAATCAAGAAGACTATCAGCGACAACACCTCACCACGACATGTGCCCGCGTTGATTCTCCCCGTGACCGACATCCCATGCACGCTCAACGGCAAAAAAGTGGAGATCGCCGTTAGAAACGTGCTGGAAGGCAAGCCGGTGACCAACAAAGACGCGCTGGCAAATCCTGAGGCTCTGGATCAGTTCGCCAACATAGAGGATTTGCGGAAATGAACGGCTGAGGAATCACACCGGAACAAGCCATAAAAGGTGATAGTTCAGCGGGAAACCCCTTTCGCAGAAAGGGATTTCCCGGACTCTTCCCCAAAACTCCTAATATATTGTTTGGTTAAATGGTCGCAACCTAGCTTCGAGCGGACCCCTCAGCTCCCTGTGGCGCCGCCCAAGTTTGTGTCCTATAGGCTTGGGCCATCTCTCAGGGATTCCTGCGAACGCTTGTCACCTGTCAGCCACAATCGACAACGAAGTCCTTCTAGTCCTTAACAAAGAAAGCTGCGATTGAACCTACAACGCCCAGTGCGAAAGCGATCCAAAAACCCCAATGCCAGAAAACCGACATAAAGCATCCCAAATCCCCTCGCAGGCATGAAGCCTGTACCACGGCATCGCCGATTAGATTCTCCATACTATAACTCCTTGTGCGTTCTTTTCTTCCTACTTAAACAGAAGTTTTTTTATCTTGAGCTTCTCAAATCATGCTTTTTTGCTTTATATTTTGCTTGACGCCGGACAGCGTGACTACGTTCGAAAACGTTTCCGCCGTCAGGTTGTCGAGGCTTATAGATTCTTGGAAGTCCGTCCGGGAGTCAAGCATATTGCGACATGGAGCAAAAGATTTATGGGCTCAACATTTGAAACGGCGGCAATACTCACGCGCTCTTGCCGCAACCCCTGATCCGACGGCTATTCCCAAGGCTCTTGCTGTTCAAAACTGCTCTCAAACCAATAAATTCCCAAGGACTTGTTTATGGACAAAGACCATGCCGGCGCAAACGATATAGACTGGTGCGGAATTGCGCAGGAATTCCTGCCTGATTCGCCCTCGTGCAGGGTGTATAGAATACTCGAAGACACCACGGATTTTCATCACATCCATGCCGGAGACGTAGTCCTGTTGGACGGCGTGGGATACCTGATCAAAGGAACCGAATCCGAAAAAAAATTCGGAATGGAGGGCGAGCGTAAACCGTGGGTCAAGAGCTGCGTTGATCTGGTTTCAGGCGAACGGAAAGTGATGAAGCTTACTTTTCTCGAAGAGTTTGAATGCCGTATCGAGGGCGGTAAATTCACGTGTTTGCGGAACCCTGACAAGGAAGCCAGAATACTGGACAAAACCCGAGGCCATCCCGGCTTCATGCAAGGCATTTATGCCATCGACCCCGCGGGTAACAACGTAAGAATACTCGACCGCATAGCGGGCAACAGCATAGACATCGTGGTCAGGGGCTTGCCTGGAGATCACAAGCGCTATTACGAAAATCATTTGCGCGGGATTCTGCGTGGTTTGGTCTCAGCCATCAGATCCCTCCATTACTTGCATTCGCTGGGGGAAATCCATGGAGACATCACTCCGGACCACATTTTCAGGGAAATTAAGACAGGACATTACATATGGATAGACTTCGACTATGATTACAGAGACTTCCACGACGTGGTCCAGCGTGACCTCTTTGAAATGGGCACGCTGTTAGCCTTTGTGGCGGGCAAGGAATACGTGGCCTATTGGGATCTGACGGCCAGGAACCCGGAGATCGCCGAAAAGATAACTCACGCCGACACTTTGGTGGTCCAGCGGAATCAAATAGCCAATCTGAAATTGGTTTACCCGTACATCCACGAAGGATTGAACGATATTCTGATGAAGTTTTCGAACGGCTCCCAGGAGCGCTATCGATCCGCATGTGAATTGGCTGACGATTTGGAGAAGGTGATCGACCTGTTGTAGTTCGTTTTGAAACAATCAAACAGGTCTGTCTGAGCCAGATGGACCTTAACAGTGATCATGGCGCCGAAGCGGTTTCAACCGGGCGGACTTGAGAATATTTCACCATAATTGCCAATTGATTGGAGGCCTTGTATAATTTAAAGAAATATATAATGTCTGAGCGAGTGGAAAATCCGGAGATCGGCAGTTGATCCGTGGCCTTATGAGCTTCCACTTTGTCGTGCCAAGGAGGAAGCGCGTCAGGGGCTTTTCACCTTGGCTATAATTAGTTGAATGATTAGGCCCTGGTCCGAACCTTTCCCCGAAAATCCAATGCGCAACAATCTATACCCACATAAATCTTGTTTTAGGCTTCCATTCGATTTTAAATCTATATTTCGTTCAAAGGAAGTTTTTTCAAGAGTGATAATGGTGGACATAATGACAGACCTAGAGCGTAGACTATTTATCCCGACCGAGGTGCCTGAGGACTTTGCTAACGCCGTAGCAACCGTTTTGCTCCTGGGCATAGCGGCAGGAGCGGCCTGGGACCAGATTTATCGCTACAACGCCGATGAATCTCTCGCATGGATAGGCAGCATCTTGGAATCAAATGATCTAACTGGTATGGTCCACACGGACATGAATTGGTGGGAGAGTCAAATACGCGGGCATTGATCGAGGCAGTATAGAGGTTTCCCCTGGGACAAACTTCTTTTGGCAACTTTCCTGAGGGACATCCCTTCGAGACCTCCCAGGTAGGGGTCGTATTGGTCAAGGCGTTCGGAATAGCGAACCAACGAGTACGGCTGCTTTCGTTTCTGAAAGTTCTCAGCGAAGCCCGTTTCGGGTAATGTGTTTCCCGGACCCGTACACAAAAGGTATTTGATATATGGGTCGCTTAAGTGGTCGCTACATAGCTTTTGACGGATACCTCAAAGTTTTCTGATGACGCGGCCCCATAGGCTCGTGGCGCACGGCATACATGTCGCCACAATGTGGTATAGTCGTCGGGCTTGAGCTTCGCAGGGGCTTAAAGTATTGCTTCAAAGGAAAAAAAACTAACGATGTCATCGCGAGGAACGAAGCGACGAAGCAATCCCTGTTATTTGCGATTAGAGATTGCTTCGCGGCGCTCGCAATGACAACTTTACCGCTTCGCCAATGCGAAAAACGCCGCAATTTTCAACACGGAGCGCTGTAGTTCCTTCGCACAAGGGCGTCCACCCGTGAACGCTTATCGTTCCACCTTTATCGTAATCCACAGGGTCGATGGGGTTGACTCGGCTTCATAGGTTGCCCCTCCGACCGCGCCGGCGATCAACCCTTATCCGCGACCATATTTATGAAAGTGAGCGCTAAGTGAATCCTTACCAGGTCGGGCTTTATTTATTTCAATCCCCGCAATTGTGATGCTATAGTTGTCGATGGTGGTCGTGCGTCGAGCGCATGCCTGCTCACACTCATGAACATTTTTCGGTAATTGCTTCCCGACGCAGAGGCATTAATGAACATAAAACTGGACGTGGACGAATTTATATATGATTACTGCAATGGTGTTAAGGATAGAGATATACTCGTAAAGTACAAGATCAGCCCCAAAGACCTTCTGGCAATTGTGAAGAAACTGATGAGCCAGGGACTCATCACAAGGGACGAGTATTTCAACAGGAACAAGAAAATAGAGGAGTTGGAATGCCGGCAGGAAAAAGAATTTCTCAAATCATTGTTCCATTGCCCGATATGTAGCCATATTCATCCCACGCCTTTCACTGTTTGCCCGGCCTGCGGAGCCGACGTGTCCGAGCCGGAAGCGGCCGCTGAAAA
Source organism: uncultured delta proteobacterium (assembly GCA_963747865.1). Classification (GTDB taxonomy): domain Bacteria; phylum Desulfobacterota; class Desulfomonilia; order Desulfomonilales; family Desulfomonilaceae; genus JBBSBY01. The sequence continues at coordinate 95,968 of CAVVHK010000002.1, forward strand.
AGTGGAAGAAGAATCGGTTGCGCCAACCCCGGAACCGGCCAAACCTCAACACGTGGAGGTTGTTCCTGAGGCTGGCGATAGCTTTGGCGCGGAAACCACGCAAGTTCCCAACGCCGTCGAAAGAACGCCGCTGCGAGCCCCTACTATCAGCACGCCCGAAGAGCTGCTAAGAATGATTGGAATGCAGCTCGAGGATCTTCATGGGATCACTCACGACTTTTCGGATTGTGAATACTACGTCGTAGCATTGGCCAATAGCGGCAATAGGGCGGTCGTTTTCAAAGCGGAAGATCACAACGGCAAGGGGCCGAATCTTGCCGTCAAACAATTCCGAGCGGATCTCGCGCCCGAGGACGCATATGAAGACTTTTTCAACAGCGTCGGCTCATTGCAGTCCGGTATGAACGATGTGAACATTCTGGCGCCAATCGGAGTGTGCATTCTGGACGACGTTAAATCCCTGATATATCCCTATTATTCCAAAACGCTAGGGGATTTGTTACAGAAGTATCCCGACGGACTGCCTATGGACATGGTGGATAATTTTTTGCGCCAAATCTTGAACGCCCTTGGCTATTCTCATATGCATCGAGGAACCGACGGTGTAGTGAGGCGATTGCCCCACATGAATCTCAAGCTTTCCAAATTCCTGGTCAATGACGAAGAGAATCAGGTGAAACTTGACGACTGCGGAGTTTGGACTTCCCTGATAAGCATCAGGGGGCATAAGCCCTATCTGTGGCAGGAACCCGGAGTGGATCTGGCGGCTTTGGCTCCGGAAGCGTTTGTCATCGAGAGCAAATTTATTAACTCGTTTTTCATGGACATTTATGCTCTCGGCGCGTTGCTTTACCGTCTCACTACTGGTAAAAGCCCCTTTACGGGAGCTGATGTGAAGGAATACAGTTTTCTTCACCTCAAAACCTTTCCTGTGCCGCCTCGAGTTCACAGGTGGACGGTTCCGGCCTGGCTGGACGGCATGATAATGAGATGCTTGAGCAAAGATCCCGCAAAACGGTGGAGAAGCGCCACTCAGATGGAATTGGCGATCGGCAAGGGTCTAGCGGAATGACAAAAAGCGTATTATCGGTTTCCAGAAACTTCATTGAATGCGGACCGGCATGATAACCACCACGGATCCTAATTGCGATTATCCGTTTTGTCCGAAGACCGGGGAGTTGTCCGCGTTCTTGTTGATGGACGGCAATGTGGCCGTTGATGTGCTGGAAATCCCTTCATCGGACGCTCGGCAAACCTTAATAAGGTGCATCAGGACTTGGTTTCCCACTGTAGATCGGTTTCACACGGACAGAAGGTTGAAAGTCGGTTCGACCATAATCAACGGCGTGGACGAAGCCTCCGGGGAACGTCTGATTGAGCTGCTTAAATCGTTGGGAATAAGTGGTCGGCTGCGTCCCGCCGGTGATCGCCCACCGAGTCAACATTTCTGGAATTCCGGATTACTAGCGCTGGCGATGCTCATTCCCGTGGCCCTGTTAGTCCGGGGCGTGGCGGGTTTTATTCTTCTTGTTGTCGCAATTCTGGCCCCGTTGGTAGGAGCGTACTTTAGGAGAAAACAGGACGTCCCAGTAATCCAGTCACTGCCGGAGCCTATGGAATTCGAATTCTGGCAAAAAACCGCCGAGGAGTACTCTGAAGTAATGGACCGCCTGTCACCGGCGGACTCCCGGATTCTTGAATCCATCGCGGAATCCGTGTTCAGGCTGCAAAAAAAACTAAGAATCGAATCGTTTACTTCGGTGGCGGCCGGCGGCGCCGCAGGCGGTCTCTTCTCTAAACTGAAAGAAGCCCTCAGTTCGGCGACGAATATCGCCGCTCGGTTGTCGAGAGTTCAGGGCGAAGAACAAGAAGCTCTGCGTACTGAATTAAGTGGCCTTTCGGTCATGATCGAAAAGCTTTCCGATTGGTACGCCGGTGTGGAAAGCGGTTCCCCCAAAGCTCAACCCGACCTGGCCGAAGAGCTGGCCGGATTGACTCAAACCATCGATCTCATTATAAGCGAGGTTAGGCCTACCCGAAACCAGCCGGCGACCAAGACTAAAGTTCGGCTGTAGGGGTCTGTGGCAAGCGAGAATCGGTAACGGTTCACCGGGAAACCCCTTTTTGCAACCCCACGTTTCGCGAGGCCCGGCCCCTTCCCCAAAAACTCTTCAATATTTTGCTACGTTATATTGGCGCGATAGTTAGCGTTTTATGGAGGATGGGTCGGGAGGAGGTTTTTCGACGCAAAGAAGCGTCATCTCAGCAAGCACTTACCAACATTGAGTATTTTGATGCTCTGGGTCGTAAATCACGGAGAATATCCGCATGGGATGGTGTGGGGAAGTCAATGGGCGTCTGTCGAGACAAGGATTTGCCCCATGCCGTTCCAGTTCGGCGTCGGAGCAATGCGCAGTGAAGGCAGGCCCAAAGGCCTGCCTCACAACAATGGTTCAAGCCTCGCTGTCAAAGCGACAACACTGCCCAGAAACGCCTCCCCAAAAAAATCTGATTGTTGCTACCGGGTCTATTATAGTACGAGACCCCTGCGCTGGTGAAGATTATCCAAAGTCGTTCCAAAAGTGGCACACAAATCTTTAAGCCGCCGGACTTCCAAAATGGAAGCGCCTGGCCCGCTCGCATGTGGGAGATTAAATTCCCCCGGGCTCAAATGCCTGTCTCCCTATTTATCGCGAGCCGCCTCTTGTTTATAGACCCTTACAGGTATCCTTTAATGCCTTGGCGGCCGTGAATGCGGGGACAAGGGCCTCCGGAATCTCGATTTTTTCCCCTGTCCGTGGATTTACGCCGGTGCGGGCGTTTCTCTTCGTGACTTTGAATGTTCCCAGGTCCGGAATTCTGATCAACCCTTCCGATTTCAAGGAGTCGTGGACGGCATTGATAAAGGCGGACAACACCATATCCGCGGCCTTCTGGGAAATTCCGGCATCCTTTGCTATTCGGGACACCAGATCAGCCTTCGTCATATTAAACCTCCTACATTGCATTTAAAGACCCTAAACCGAGCCGCATCGTACCTGCAAGGAAGCTGGATGTCAAGTTTCAAAGAGACCGGATTCTGAGCTTGCCGCCTGCGCCTGTCGGCGCGAAGAAGGCCATGCGAAGAAGTAAGCGGCGCCGGGAGGAGACTTTTTTGTGCAATCTATGATCTCCTTAACTCCGCACGTGGACAATGCACTGACCCTGCTTCGCCGGGTCGGCGCCACCCCTAAAATCAGTGTTACACCGCAAGTCGGTATCCACCGCATCTCGGGTGGCCCGACCTGGTTTCCAGGTCAGTGTCAGTTTGCTCACGGCAAGTCTGTGATCACAGCGGCCCACTTTGCGGAGCTAAGGCAACAATCCATTGTGCAAAAAGGTTTCCTCCCGGACCCCCGCTTCACAAAACTCCAATTATGACAACATCATGCGGAGCGGCGTCAACACAAAGCCCGGTCGGTTCTACCAGAAGCACGGCTAGGGTCATTTAACCAACCAATATATAGGTAGTTTTTGGGGAAGTGTCCGGAAAACCACTCTTTGCAAAAAAAGGGTTTCCCGGCGAACTATTATGTAGATTGCTTGTGTGAGTTACGCCGCCTTCTACATGTCTTCAATCTTTAAGGCATTTTTCGGACAGACCGCGGCGCATGACTCGCAGCCGGTGCAGAAAATGGGGTTAGCCACCTCGACTGACTCGTCATCGGATTCAAATACGATCTTCGGGCAAATCTTTGCGCAGGCTTTACAATTAGAGCATTTATCTTCGTCGATAACCGGAATGAACATTTGGCGCCCCCTCATCACAATATGTCGCTAACGAGAGATTAAGGCACGTCCGCCAGTGACGCCAGTGGGGCCGGACAAAAAAAACGACGTTTATTTACCAGCTTGGCTTCCCTTTCTTGAGGCGGTCTGAATGAGGTGCAAGCGTCTCAATTCTTTCCGAAGGATTTTTCCTACGGCGCTTTTGGGCAGGTTGTCAATAAATTCCACGGTTCGAGGAACCTTGTGCGGAGGCAACCGTTTCCGGCAATAATCGATGATCTCCGGAGCGCTTGCGCTTTCTCCTTCTTTGAGAGCCACAAACGCTTTGACGCATGGTTCCCCGGTAGCCGAAGGCACTCCAAGTGCGCACGCTTCGAGAACCTTGGGGTGCTGAAAAAGCACTTCATCAATGTCCCGCGGATAGATCACATTGCCCTTTGCGAAAATGATGTCTTTCTTCCTATCCACGATTTTGAAGTACCCGTCCTCGTCCATGACGGCGATGTCACCAGTCAACAACCAGCCGTCTTTGAGGGTTTCAGTGGTCTTTTCCGGGTTGTTGGAATAGCGTTTCATAATCTGGGGGCCTTTAATGCAAAGTTCTCCGGGTTCGCCCGGCGCGGTGATGGTTTTCTCGTAATACTCCACATCAACAATCTTGGCGTCGGTTTCCGGCAAAGGTAAACCTATAGTCCCCGCTTTGGTCCTGCCGTTGAACGGGTTCACATGTGTCACGGGAGAGGACTCCGTTAAACCGTAGCCCTCGCAAATTTGAGCCCCTGTCAAATCTTCGAACTCTTTTATTGTCTCCAGAGGTAGCGGAGCTCCTCCGGAAAAGCACCCTTTCAGAGAAGTGAGATTAAATTTCTTGAAACCCGGGTGGTTGAGCATACCTGTGTAAAAGGAAGGCATAGCCACAAAAAACGTAGCCTTGAACTGGCTTATACCCTCCAAAATGCTCTTGGGGTCGGGAACGGGAACCAATATGTCCGTGTAACCGTAAAAGATCCCGATATTCAAGGCGCAAGTCAGACCGAAAACGTGAAAGAAGGGCATACAACCCACCACCACTTCTTTTCCGTCTATAAAGGACGGAAACCAGGCCCGCGTCTGTTGGGTATTCTTGGACACGTTGCTGTGAGTGAGTTCCACACCTTTTGATTTTCCGGTGGTTGCGCTCGTGAAAAGGATGAAGGCGGTATCATCCTGGGCCGGCTTGTGAACCTTGCCTATGGCGTCGGCTCCGGCAATAATCTCGGTAAATTCGAAAATTCCCTCTTCAGCAGGAGTCTTCAAATGTAATTGTTTTTTTAGAATAGGGAACAACTGCTTTTTCAAAAAGGGTAGATAGTCCCGAATGTGGCAAGAAATTATGGTCCTTACATTAACCTTGTCTCTGAGCTCGATTACTCTGGGAACAAGGACGTCGAGGCAAAGCGCCATCTCAACATTGGCTTGCTTGAATTGGTGTTCAAGCTGCAGGTCGTCATTTCGCGGATTTTGCATCACGGCCACGCCGCCTGCGCGTAAGGTCGCGTAGATACCTACGACCGTCTGTACCAAGTTCGGCAAAATTATGCCAACCCTGGTTCCCGGGCGAAGCCCCAGATTGACCAGAGCGTTCGATAGCCTAGCTACCATGTCGTCGAGTTCCTTGAACGTCAACACCGTTCCTTGAAAGATCAACGCAGGCTTATCAGGGAACCTGGAAGCAGTGCGGACCAAGGCTTCGGGAAGACTGATCTCATCGAATTTCAGGTTCGGCGACACTCCCTTTGCGTACGACTTATGCCATATTCGTTCCATCTTCCCCTCCTGGAGGGTGTTTTATTCCGCTGTCGCGCAGCGGGAAATAAGCTTTCACCGCAGAGGCGCAGTGAGCGATCAGGAAAAATGCGTTGAAAACATCTCCACCAGGCTTCTTCGTGCCCGTCAGGGGTGAGGCTGACACTCAATCGGGCAAGAAAGAGAGTGTTGGGCCATCAAAAGAACTGTACTAGCGGAGAAAGCTTATCTGCGCGACCTACGGTATTTTCGGTCAATCATTACCTTGCTGTGAACGCGTCGTCGGAGGGGAACTACTTGAAAGAAGTTTCCTCCTAAGGCGCCGGTTGCCGCTTCTCTTCCCTGAAAGACTAAGTTTCCTTGGTTACCATGGGTGGATCCCATGGTCGCCGACGCCAATCCGATGAGCGCATTGTCATCCGTCGCCGTAAAGCGCGGGGCGCACGAGTTTTTCCGAACACGTCTCAAACCGAATCGGCGGTAGAGCCGATTGAGGATGCGGCAATCACGCGGCAGGCATAGAGCCGGAATTAATTGGGCTAAGAGGCGGTGTCTCACGCCTGCGTCAGGTTGCGCGGACGACCTCACGCTGACCAGACCCCAGCTTATGTCAAAAAACGGTGGGAAAATCCACAAACATTTGTGGTTCGGCGCCCGGTCGGCCTCGAAAGCATGACTACACAGAGCTCTAGTGTTGATTTTCCAGCAGATAATCATATATGAAGTAATCAACCAGGCTATCAATAGTCCGCTCAACTGTTTTGGGGAGATCCGATTTCTGCGCCTTCCCAATCTCCGTCGTTTCCCAAGTGGTTCCGATAGTCTTGACCGATCTGGCTCTCTCGGGCCTAATGATCTCGTCCAGCCGCACCGTAACCGCATAGAAGTAATAATCGTCGTGCTTGACCGTGTTCACAAACACGTTAAGCCACGGATTGCCAGGCGGTTCAGGCACATTTCCAATCCCAAGCGCCTTGATTCCGGAATCCAGAATTCTTATGACGACTTCGTCTTGTAGATGCTGTCGGGACAAACCGTCCGCCGAGGCGTCCTCCGCCACTTCGTGAACCCAGACCGTCATCCCCTGCATTCCTCTAAGAGCTTTTCTGAAGCGCTTGCCTTTCTTCATGCGCTCTCATTCACCTCTTAGCTTTCTGCAGGTTCTCGTCGTCAAAAATTGCGCCCGTAAGGATCGCTCCCTGGAGGTTGGCTTCGTTGAGGTCGGCCCCCGTGAGATCGGCTTCCGTGAGGTCGGCTCCACGCAAGTCCGCGCCGGCCAAGGTCGCGTTGGATAAGTCGGCTGAGATAAGTTGGGTCTTGGAAAGATTGGCCATGGTCAACATGCATTTGGACAAGTTGCACATGGTCAGGTTCGCGCCTCCCAAGTCGGCCCAAAACAAGTCAGCTTCCCGTAATACTGCAAAGGTCAAATTGCTTTTTGAAAGATTAGATTCGGAGAGGTCCGCGGCAACCAGACTGGCCCCCACTAAATTGGTCCAGTACAGGTCGGCCTTCTTCAGGGAGGCTTCATCCAAATTGGCCAAGCATAGGTCCGCGCCGGTTAGATTGGCCAGGGTTAAATCAGCGCGTGTGAGAATAGCGCCGGTGAAGATTGTCCGAGTAAGATTGCTCCCGGCTATATCGGCCTCGGTCAAGTCCGCCTTCGTAAAGTTCGATCCGGACAAGTTGGAGGCAGAAAGATCAACCTTTGATAAAGCGGCCTTTACCAGACTTGCTCCGGGCAGCTCTATACCTGACAAATCCGAGCCAGGCTTCACCATCGCTTGAAATAGTAAACTCAACGAATCGGTTTCGCCGCTCAGTATGATTTCACGAGTAAATCGGTTTCTAATGGCAAATTTCAAGGGGCGCCGCCATACTTCAGGCATTAGGTCCATGCTTTCAATGGCAGGTAAATAATAGCCGATTCAATAAAGAAATGTGACAGACAAATTACATTAATTGAATAAATGTGAGTGATCGGACGGATTCGTGGGAGAAATATCTCCCGATCTTCCTTCAAGAACTTCCAATCTGGCTGCAAGACGGATCGGACTTACCTTCTCCGAAGGAGGCAATGTCGGCGCTGTAAGGCTAATTGATGTGGCGCAGGCTCTCCAAACTACGGTCAATTCGGCTGGAAAAGCGGCAGGTTAGAAAGTCTGTTCCACACCGGAAATTCAAGGCCGAATTCTTAATCACAGGCATTACTGAACGGTGAGGCCCCATGGGTAGACTCGGCGCGGTCCATAGTCGCCGACGCTTATTAGATAAACGCATTTTCATCATTCTTTGTGGCCGACATGAAAATTTTGCAAAGAGCCTTCCTTGCGGACATCTCTCAGATTTTTCGACCGGCTCCGGCTCCCCCGCACAGCTTGCGAAGCTCTCCTATAAGCAACTCCGGGTCCACGGGCTTTTCCATATACAGGAGAGCTCCCTTCTGACGGATCAAATTTTTCAGAGAAGAAGAACCAAACGCGGTCATAACCACAATCTTCGTACACGGCCGGTTTTCGCCGACCGATTGCAGCAACCCCAGTCCGTTCAGTTTAGGCATCATGATATCCGTGACAACGACATCGAAATCCGTGGCGCCGAGGCTGGTTACGGCTTCCTCCCCATTTCTACACGCTTCCACAACGAAACCGGCGCGGCGAAGACACGTCTGCATTCCCCAAACCACGTCTGCGTCGTCGTCAACAAGTAGCACGGTCACCGTTGATTTACTCATCGGTCTTTCCCTTCACCGGGCAATCGGGAAGCATTCCTGATACTTCAACCACCACTCGGCACAGGCGGTCGAGATATTCATCCAAGACTTGGAGCACAGCCTGAGGATCCTCTGCCTGGAACCGCAAATCGGCTCCGAAAGCTCTGAGTCCGGCAAGTAGGCCGGCGAGTCTGTTTTGAACCAGATGACGGTCATAACCTTTACACTGAACGGAAAGAGCGCCTTGTGGATTCCTGATGGGGGGCTTGCTGTCTATGAGAGCGCTTTTAACCAGATTCAGCAGAGCTTCCGCCTCGTAAGGTTTCTGCAAGAAACCGAACAATCCCTGTCCTAATAGGTCTTCCGGGACATTCTCGCCACTGATCAGTATGGCGGCCACATTCGGATATGTCTGGCGGATCTCGCGGATTAGCGCGTGCCCGGAACCGTCCTGAAGCTTGTAGTCGGCAATTATGAGCGAAGGCCGCACTCTGGCGGCTTCAACCTTCGCCTCGGAACAGGAAGCGGACGTTATCACATCCAAATCCGGTATATCCCTTATTAGGTTTCTCGCTGTGAAATAGGCCAATGTGACATTGTCGTCCACTATGAGTACGGTTCGCATGAATTCCTCTGCTCTCGGCCAAACGTAAGGTCAGGATCCTCTCTTCCATCTCGGTCGCCCGGCGCTTCGTCTCGGACTGAAGTTTCCTGTCAAGGTGATAGGTAATGAGCAAAATTCATGCCACTAGCAACACAAAAAGTTTCCCACAAATTATCAGTTAAATTAATCAAATAGAGTTCCCCAATTCACGGAAAGCGAAAGAGTGCGCGCATATGCGCTCGTGTAAAACAATCGCCAATCCATAATCAGCTTATTTCAAGCGGTTACGCTCCGCCTCGTGGGGTGCGTTTCACGCATTTTTTCGCTAAACCGAGTTTGTTTCAATCATCCAACCCGACCGCCTTTAGTTGATGGGCAAGCGCATGTCTGGAAATTCCCAGTAATGTGGCGGCGTCCTGTTTGCTCCCCTTTGACCGTCGAAGAGCCTCACTCACCAGGGATCTCTTCATGTCTCGGGTGATATCATGAATGGATCTGTTTTTAGGAAATCCCACGGTGTAGGACCATTCTTCCTGAGCGCCTTCCAAACCTAAGACGGATAGGTTGAAATTACCCGATTCGGACAGCATGAGACCGCGCTCAACGACGTTGCGAAGCTCCCTGACGTTTCCCGGCCAGTTGTAGCCGGACAGTATCTGAACCGTTTCCTCATCCAATTCCGGTAGATGGGGTAAAGCCATCTCTTCAGCCAGTTGCGACATGATCTCCCGGATCAATATGGGGAGGTCTTCGATTCTGCGTCTAAGAGGCGGAATCTTAATGGACAACACGTTTAGCCTATAAAACAGATCGCTTCGAAATGTCCCTGCGATAACCTCTTTGTCCAACTCCCGGTTGGTCGCCGCGATCAATCTGGCATTGACTATTATGTGAGTTTCCCCGCCAACCCTCGTGAAGGAGCGCGTATCAAGAAAGGTCAGCAGCTTAGCCTGCATGGAGGTAGATAGCTCGCCCACCTCGTTTAGCAGCAGAGTTCCTCCTTCAGCAAGCTCCAGGAGGCCCCTCTTGCGCCCTCGGGCTCCAGTGAAGGCTCCGGGCTCATGGCCGAAAAGTTCCGATTCCGCAAGTCCAGGCGACACGGCTGCGCAATTCACGGTAAAAAAAGGACCGTTGGATCGCCTCGAGTGATCGTGAACATATCGAGCCAAGAAGTCTTTTCCGCTGCCGCTTTCGCCGAGCAAGAGAATAATACTGTCACTCTGGGCCACCTGACGCGCCTGGTTAAGCGTATGTTTCATGGTTTCGGAAACGAATTCCGTCCCTGAAGCGGGGCCGGATTTGGTTGAGCCCGTTCGAGGATAAGAAGGACGCGCGTTTTTTCGCAACACACTTATCTCTTCCTCTTTTAGACGCTCCCGCATCGCGTTCCGGACTGCTAAAAGCAGCTCGTCAGGCTCGAACGGTTTGGTGAGATACTCACGAGCGCCTCTGCGCGTGGCCTCAACCGCGGATCTGATGGAACCATGGGCGGTAATTACTATGTAACCCGCGGTTGGATGCCTTTCGTGCAGTTGAGTTAGCAGTGTATTCCCGTCCGTATCCGGAAGCTTGAGATCAACCAACACCACATCCGGAAAATGTGTGGCCACAGCCTTCTTAGCGTCGGAGCCGCTGTGCGCCCCGATGGCCTGATAACCTTCGCTCCTCAATAGATGTTCCAGATGGCGAACGAGCTGAACTTCGTCATCGACAATGAGGACAGTTCCCGGCATCTATTCTTCCTTTCCAGATTTAGGCGAGTAATACGGGGCCAAATTGAGGTCTCTGAGGTTAATGCAAGTCACGCAATTATCGAGCGTGGTTGCGCCGGCGGCCCGGTTATCGTGATCTTCCTCAGTTCGGGCGACTCGGTTACCCTCTACGGGTTCTATGGGACAATCATCACATCTGGGCGTAACAGACAAAGATTCATCGCCGCACTCGGATAGGTTTCCAAAGGGCAACAATATCTCGAATCTAGCCCCTCCTGAAGGCACAGGACTTAGCGAAATCACTCCTCCGTGCCGCTCCACTATATCCTGGGCTGCCGATAGGCCCAGGCCTATGGACGAGACTTTGGTGCTGACAAAGGGTTTGAAAATTGTGGAGATAGACAAATCTTCCGGTAACCCCTTTCCGCAGTCTTCGCCGTAGACGCCGAGGACTCTGCCGTGAAAACCGGGCAGCACCGCTTTTTTCTCACCTCGATCAAGTTCGCGCCAACCGAGGCTAACATTGGCGCCCATTTTCGAGGCTTCAACAGCGTTGCGCAGAAGGTTTGCTATCGCGCGCTTGAGCGCTTTTTCGTCGGCGAGTATTCGGATACCCTCAGGCCCCTTTATCAGCTTCAAAGAGACGTCCTTTTTCAAGGAGAACGGTCGGATGAATTCCAGGGAGGATTGCAATAATCCTTGCACGGGGATCGGTCGGCGGACCCCTACTCCACCTTTTGCGGAATCCAGCAGCCCGTTTATGACGTTTCCTACGGAGCGGACTTCGTCAAGCACCAATTGGAGCACAAACCGGTCTTCGGAGGATAGATAGGGCTCGCTTTCCAGGGTCTGTAGACCGGCCAATATGCTTGCCAACGGATTCTTGAGCTCGTGACTCAGCCTCGCGGCCATTTTCTCGGCGACCGAGAGTTGTTGCGCCCGAAGCCTACGATCCTCAGCTTGCAGGCGCAGAGAGCCGTCGCTTATCATCAGAATTCGATTGTCGCCGGGACCCGGCTTTTCCGTGGTAACGAAGAGATCTCTTCGGCAACCGGCGGGAACTTCGATCGAAACATGCTCGCAGCGCGGATTCGCTGTGTCGGAAAGCAGAGCCCGCAACTTCGGGACAGCCTCGATCAAATTCACGCCTGCGCAATCGGGAACAAGCGCCAACGAGCGGCAAGCTGCGGAATTAGCGTATTTGATCCTTCCGGCGGAGTCGAGGATGACGAATCCCGCGCCCATTCGAGCCAACGCTTCCGATAATAAGCCGTCCTCAACCCTTGTGATCGTATCGCGCATGTCTCCCTCACTCATTTCGTGAGTGTCGGTCCGCGCGTCAAAGTCTACCGCCCCAGGCTCGCGGTGAATCCGCACGTCGTCTTGAGACGGGCTCGAACGCATCCATAAGATCAATACCACATCACACTACGTCAGCATAGACAGGGCTCTCCTATTCTCGACACAATCATCCGGTTGAGAAGTGAATTACCACGTTCTTCGAACAACACAGTACAAAAAAATACCCGGCCTAAGCCGGGTTAAGTTGGGTATGGTAAAGTTCTTTGAAAAGATATATACCATCAAATAGGGCAGGTGTCAATATTATATATAAATTAATTTATGTTTATCGCATAACCATGCTTTATAATTTGGATTAACTCCACAAATGGTCTTATCGGCTGCAGGCCGGTCGGCGCGCTCATACCGGACATGCCTTCTGTTTGACACAGATATACAAGTCGAAAGAATTCCCGTGACTTAGTGATTAGAAATAATTACGCGCAGTAGCTACAGCTTGTTGAAAAAGAGTCCGGGCAACCACTTTTTGAGAAACACAGCCTGCGGCCGGTCGCAGCCAAAACTCGACCGATTCATATCGGCTCGTGCGGCTTGCCTCAGTGCGGATCGCTGAGGGATCTGCTCGAAGCCCGGTTACGACCATTTAATCGACCACGGTATCAGGAGTTCTTGGGGAACGAGCCGGGAACCGCCTTTTCTTAAAAAGTTCGTACCTGTCGACTCTAATCCTTTTCATTTTCCGCTTCCCGCACCAAACTGAAAACCCGCACAGGTTCGCTGACGTTCTTGAAATTCATTAGTCCTCTATGGAACAGCCTTACATCTTCTTGAACCCTCGAGGCGGTCTCCGGACCGACAAGGATATCGCCGTGGTTCGCTGCGGTGGCTATGCGCGCTGCGAGATTGGTCACCGGGCCGGTGGCGGAAAAGGTCATCCTGGTTCCCGAAATGCCTTTGAATCTGCTCATCCCGACGGCAGCAGTGCCGGAATTGACGCCCATGTTGACATCCACGGGCAGGAACCGGTCCTTGAGTTCTTCGTTGATTTCCATCGTCTTTTGACGGATTTCCAGGGCGGCTCTAACCGCGCTCAAGGCTGTCTGGCGGGGAGAGCCCTGAAAAATGACCATTAAACCGTCGCCGGCAGTCTCGTTAATGTCTCCGCCGTGGATATATATGACATCCAGGAAGCTGGAGAAATACTTCTCGATGATAAAAGTGACTTTGTCTCTGCTCTGTGTCTCACTCATTCGAGTGTATCCCGCAACATCCAGAAACAATACTGTGACATCTACGTCTTTTTTGTCGAGGTCAGGCGCTGCGGGGTCTTTTTCCACTATTTTCTGGACCGTTGAGGGCACAAACGGCCTCAAATGCTGGAGGATTCGGTCCACGGTCATCTTTTCCTGGGACATTTTCCAATGGCTTCGAGCGTTTTGGATCACGTTGCTCGCAAGCTGGACCATGTCTTTTAGCAAAAGGAAGTCCCGTTCCCCCAAACGGACACCGGGTTTTGCGATTGCGTCCAAGACGGCTAGCGGTTTGTCTTCCTCATAAATCGGGAACACAATTTCGGAAAACCCCTCGGGCGGTAAATCATTGGTCGGCGGTTGACCGCCTTGCTTGTCCGGCAGAAAACACACAGCGGAAGGGACTTGCCCGAGCGCAGTGCTTACGGCGCCTCTGCCTCGCTTGCACAATTGGCAATTGATTCTTTGTTTTTCTACGGCACAATGAAGAGGGCGGGTGTAATAGCGGGCTTCCGGATCGATTACCAGGAGACAAACCTCCTGCAATTGAGGAAGCGTCGCCCGGGCTTCGTCTCGAATCATTTCCAAAACCTGGCTGATGTTTAACGACGATGTGAGTTTTTGAGCAACCCGAAATACGTTCTCAAAGCGTTCCTTGTATATTCTTTCACCAAGAGCGGAAGGGGGTTGAGCGTTGCTTTTTTTCTGAGCTCCGTCGACGGCGGTTGTCTGAGGTGCGATTTCCATTTCGAACTTTTCTTTGCCGCATTTGCAGATCGGGCAGACCCAAGAATGATTCAGTTCCTCAAAAGATGTTCCCGGATCGATCTCATTTTCCGTGTCGCCCCGGGCCGGATCGTAGATCCATCCACAGACGCCGCATTTCCGCCTTGCCATACACGCTCTCCACAGGGTCCAAACCAGATATAGTGATCGCATGAATAAATCATGTTATGATTGATGAATAAAAGAATCAACCCGAGACTCCAGCTCCTAATCCTTTGAAAGGAAAAAAGGAATGCGGTCCGCATCCAAACTCGCCGCGATTTGTATTTTTGCGGCTCTGGTCGCAACAAGCCTTCTGCTGCTCCCTGTGAAGACCTACACAATAGCTGCGCTGGCGTGGATTCAAGGCCTGGGGTTTTTGGGGCCGGTTTTTCTAGCTGCTTTCTACGTTGCGGCCGCTGTGCTTTTTGTTCCCGGGTCGGTAATAACGCTTGCGGCAGGCGCGCTTTTCGGTGTTGTTCAGGGCTTCATTGCAGTGTGGATTGGGGCAAATCTGGGGGCGTGCGCCGCGTTCCTTCTCGGCCGAACCCTCGCGAGGGAATGGGTTGAACGCAAAGTGGCTGAGAATCCCAAATTTGTGGCCATGGAGGAAGCTGTGGCAAAGGAGGGGTTCAAGATTGTCCTCCTTCTGCGACTGAGCCCGGTTTTCCCCTTCAATTTTCTTAATTACGCGTTAGGACTCACCAAAGTCTCACTTTCCGATTATGTGCTCGCCTCGCTTATTGGCATGATTCCCGGCGGCCTGATGTACGTTTATATCGGATCGGTTGCGGGCTCTTTAGCTGCCGTTGCCGCAGGCAATGTCGAGGGAGGGGCGCCTGCGCAAATCTTCAAATGGGTGGGCTTGGCGTTTACAGTTGTAGCGACAATTCTCGTTACAAGGATTGCTCGCAGAAGCCTAAGGGCAGCTGAAGAAAGGGCAAGCGCCGCCGTGAACGCCAAAGATACTAGGGATTCAGAGAAAACGTAATGAGGGAAGATCTGTCCGGGCGGCAAGACCCTCCTGGATCGGCTCCAAGCGCTCGGACAGCGGATTCGGCGAAACTCTGAGACCGCTGGGATATGGAAGGCGGTGAAACCAGTGGCAATTATTGACAGCCTTTGGAGAGAATGCAGCTGTAATATTGTTGGATTAGGGAACGCCGGTTGAAACCCTTTTGCGGGGCAGCCTGTAGCCGTTCCCGGATTTTGTATATTCTGATCTAAGTTTGTCCCTCCCCCCACACATTCTTCTAACCCATCAGCATTAAGAGGCCGCCGACGGACTTCCAGCCAGGAGCCATTTTCAGACGTCTCTTCCGAAATCCCCCAGGTTTCGCAGCCGGTTCGTAGCAGTTGTTGCAAAACCTGAAATCATATGCAATAAGCCAATTTCATAGATAGGCGCCCCTATCTAAGCGGCTCGAGCGTTGTCGGGCCGGATAGGCGCCGTGAATAGCGCTGGGGGCGTAGGCTGAAACGACGGGGACGTCGGCAAGGAGGTATATTGCATGCGATACGAAAGGACTTTAGCGATATTATTCTTGGTAATCATTTCGGCGTCGGCTGCGGAGGCCACGGGGCCTGCAATATCATTGGAGCGGCCTGCCTATGATCTGGGCGACGTTAAGGCGGGTAAAGTGGTTCGCGACCAGGTGGTAGTGTTCAATCACGGCGATTCTCCGTTGATCGTCGACGACATACACACCTCATGCGGCTGCACCTCCGCAGTCATGGAGAACAGAGTAATAGCGCCGGGTCAACAAAGCGAAATGACCATTGCCTTTAGCTCCATAGGGCAGAGCCCCGGCAGGAAGACCCACATCATATTGGTCCATTCCAACGATCCGAATAATCCGATCATGCAGATGCAAGTGTCTGCGAATGTCGTCGAGCAGGTGAGCCTTGAGCCTTCCACCGTGGTTCTTACTCTTGCCGGCTTTCAAGAACACGTGGATTTTCCCATCACGGCCAGGAACAATTCCATGAAACCTGTTACCCTGATGATGTCCGACTTTCATGGGGCAATCTCTAACGCCGCCCTTCGACCGGAAAGGGTTTTAGTGGGCTCAGACTCTCAGGACCGCTTCCAGGTGGGGCTAGATCTCATAAAGCCTCACAGAGGCGCCATCCTCACTGCAGGTGTGTCCATCACCACGGACAACATTGACGTGGAGCCGCTGGTGGTCAAGTGCCTGATCAAAATTGAGCAATCCAACTGAATCGATGGTCGTGGGATTATCCGCCGGTCTATGCAAGCCTTCTTTACTGCTGTTCAAACAGAATTTTTCTTCTTGGACCATCCTTCAAAAGATTTTGACCATGGCGTCAACTTGGCGGAGCGTGCCAATGCGCCATGTCGTGGTCCTGTGAGGCAGGCCCAAGCTCAAGACGCTTAGGGACCTGTTCGAATCACAGTTGTGATCATTTAGGCAACCAATAGATTAGGAGTTTTTGAGGAAGGGACCGGGAAGCGCCGTTTTATAAAAATCGATTTCCCGGTGATTATTAGAAAAAAATGCCCTTCCTTGCATAATCGGGCCCTGATGATCGATAATAGCGACAAGGGCGTCAAATGTGATTCCGACTACATTGGCGCCGGGCCAAACTACCTTTGTCGGCAATGGAGGGTATCAAATGGCGAAACACGTGGGAATATCGGCTTGTAGCGCAGAAGGAGCGGCGCTCTGCTACGTGACTTTATGCACGGAAGCGTCCGCAGTGATGGGCGAACACATGCACCCGGAAGTTTCAATGCACACCTATCCGCTGGGCGATTATATGAAGCATATTCGGGTTGGAAATTGGGAGCAAGTTGCTGAAATGATGTTGTCATCCGTGGGGAAACTGGCGGAAATCGGAGCCCAATTTGCCATTTGCCCGGATAACACGAATCATCAGGCGCTGGATTTGGTTATACCAAAATCTCCCATCCCGTGGCTGAACATAGCTGAATGTGTCGGAAAAGAGGCCAAGAAGCTCGGATTCAAAAAACTGGCCGTTCTGGGAACCAAGTACTTGATGACCGGTCCGGTCTATCCGAACGCTCTGCAAAAGTTCGACCTTACCTGGCTGATACCGGAGGCGCCGGATCGAGAAGCTGTAGACACAATCATTTTTAAAGAGCTGGTCAACGGTTTCTTCAAAGAAGAGTCCCGCACGTATTTCAATGTGGTGATTCAGAAGCTCAAAGACCAAGGATGTGACGCCGTGGTGATGGGATGCACGGAAATTCCCTTGCTGGTTGACCCCAACGATTGCCCGCTACCCACTCTGGATTCCACTAGGCTGCTTGCCAAAGCCGCGATAGAAGAAGCCCTTCGATGAGAATTCCCCTGGAGGGAAACTTCCGGGAAATTGATAATAGTTCACCGGGAAACCCCCTGTTTGCAAAATAGGGGGTTCCAGGACCCTTCCCTCAAAACTCCTATATTTAGTTATTTTAAATGACCACAATTTTGCTTTGAGCTGACCCGACGAAGCAAGGTAGGTGTCTTGATCGAGAATTGAGCAAAAGCTGCGGTTCATAATGCAAAAAAGAAAAAAAGAAGTGTGCTCCAGGTTAGGGTTTAGGTAATACCATTTCGGTCTATTCCAAACAGCCCCTCATTTTCCGTTCTCATGCCTGAGCTTGCCAGGGAGCGCCCAGATTACTTCAATTTGCCCGAACTGAAATGATTAGCCCTCCTCCCGTACCTTCCTGAAAGAACTCTTGATGTGGGCTTAATATATATGGGTTACCCCTCCGCCAAATTTTCCAGGGGCATCCGTCCAAAGAGCTTTAATCGAACGCTCCGATCCATCGGCTATATGCGCTATTGGGCTAAATTTAGTTCAGCCACACGAAAAAGACTCGCGGGATTGGACAAATTTAGCCAATTCAACACGCCGAAAATACACACAAACTTTTTTCTGGTAGTCCAAATGGACAAATTTAGCCAATTCAACGGGCGCCGACGCTTATGCTTAGCGGCGCCATACCGGCTTGGTGAGGCGGTATGGCGCCATGGCATGGATATTGCTCTACCACTAGGCGTCGAGCGCTACGAAGAATTTCCGGCATAGGAGGCCAAAAGAGTTGAAGTCATGCAAATGACCGAGGCGACCACTGTTTTTGATGGTCTCGAAAGACTATGCCAACCATGATCCTTGACATCGCCATGCCCGGCACGGGGGGGGCGCCGGGCATTAAACGATGTCAAGGGTCCGACCCCTCCATAGCGGCAGTCGCTGCTGTAACCTGCCGGCAAACAATTCACAGGGACATACTAAGCTCCTAAGACTATAGGGGAAACCGCCGCCTATGACGGAGACCCCGAGGAAGACGGACTGCCGGCTGATAAAGGGGCTTTAAATGAAGCGCAAAATTAGTGTCAGCGCCACAGAAGTTGTTGAGCTTGTTCGGATGGGGGCCACGAACCAGGATCTCGGAAGGCGATACGGGTTGTCTCCCAGAGGTGTGCGACGGCTGTTCGATAAGCTGGTCGCGGCAGGCGAGCTCAACGAAGACGAAGTGGGTGTCCAACGGAGGTCGCTTAGGAAGGCCGACGCTGTCACCGTTGCGCACACTATCTTTCCGAGCCGGAAGAAGAAGACCATAAACGGCAAGAACGCGGCGCATGATATCCGATGCGGCTTGTCCGATTTCGATATGATGGAAAAATACGGCCTTACTGCCAAAGGTCTGGCAAGTCTTTATCAAAAGCTCACGCGAGCCGGGGTCGTAGAGCAATCCGAACTTGATGAAAGACATCACGCCTATCAATGGGTTGCGCAAGCCTTTCCGAAGGTTTCGAAAGCGGCTATAAGCGCGCCCGAACCCCAGCCTGTTGAAATTCTTCCGCAGGCCGAAGCTCCCGGTTTTCTTAAACGCAATCAAGCCAAACTTCTGGCGTCGCTGACCATCGTGGCCGGATGCCTTCTGTTGGCAGCCTGTGTCATAGTCGGGTCAATCGGAGTAAGAGTCGTTAAGGCGATGGCGTTCCATAAAACTGCACCGCTTGCGGAAAACATGCGGCAGAAAAATGACGATGACATTGAGCGGTCTATCGAGGCCCTGAAGTCAATGACGCAACCCAGCACGGCCACTTCGGAGGACAACAGTTTTTCCCAATCCGAGGAATATCGTGACTGCCTCAAAAGTTGCGATGACGACAATTCAGGGTCCGGCGCCGAGGAAAGCGCACTGCGCGGAAATTGTAGGCGTGAGTGTGTTATCCAGTACCAGCCCGCGGTTGAAACGGATTCGGGAAACCTATTACAAATGACGTGTCGAATGATGGGCGATGCCTTAATACCGTGTTTCGTAAATTCAATGTGGGTAATTGATCATCCGGTTCAATGAATCTGGAATCAGCTCTGGTTTCCACGGCTTTTTTGGCTCTTTCCGCCAACCAGCAGGAACTCTGGACTTCATGGCTGTCGAACTGCGGAACGTAAGGCTTGATGTCGAGAAGGGGAGTCTGATCCAAGATATCCACGTCCTTGATAGATAAAGCGCTGCCGCAAATACCGGCGAGTCTCACAATAGAAAGACCTATGGCATTGGGACGCTTCGGGAGATCTGGTTGCAAACACGCCCCGAATGTGTATCATCGAGGAACGGAGCCGCGTGGAGGGAATAGCCGTTGGACCGGTGTAGATGATAAATCAGTATAATGTGCGAAAAGCCGTCGAGGTCCTTGAGGCCGGGCTCCAATTCGGGATCAAGTTCCACAGCGCCTTTAACTCCTGCGGCCCCAATGGGTTGAACAGGCATTCCCTCCACGCTCGAAAAGGGGGAACGGATGATTCCGATTGTCTTAAACGAAATATCGCTCATGGATACGACGCTCCTTGCGATATGGTCGTCCGGTCAGGAAACAATGTTGAAGAAAGTTTCGAGCAGCGCATCCAACCTCTGGAGATCGTCCGCACTTCGGATGCTCCCTAGAATTCCCAAGCCTTCGGTTCGATCATGCACGATTTCTTCATCTTGATCTGTTATCAATACGGTGGAGGTTTTCCACGAAAGTCCCAGGAGCTGACTGAGAAACCGGGCTCCGGTAACCGGGCCCAAGTCGTCTTGAACGATTGCGAGATCCGGCGGGTTGGCGCTACACTCCGCAAGCGCTTCAGAAGCTGTCATCGTTGTCGCGGAGAATCCTTTTTCTGAAAGGAAGCCTTGCAGGCCCGGACAAGGTTCGCCATTCTTCGTTATGATAACGGCTTTGAATCGTTGGTTGCTTATAGAGTCTTTCATCAGGTCAATCTTTCTCATCGTGGACGGCCTCACCGTGGAATTACTTAGTATGCCAGTTCCAAATTCGGTGTCGGATTGATGGTCACAGCCGCGGTCAGGATGTCAGTCACATAGGATGCGGCGCCAAACGGGAACCGCATCGTTCGAGGCCTTTTCGCGATCGATGCGGTTCGCTTCGCTCACCACATCCTACGACAATGCGTGACCGTATTTATGAAAACGACCACTTAAGCCTCAAGGGTCGATCAGAGCGTTTTTTCAAGGGCTCCCCGGAGCGTGTTCGCGGCCAGATCGGCGCAATGAGTGTTTTCGACCGGCAAACCGCCAAGATAATCAATGAGCCTTCCGCCGGTTATATCTTTCGCCTCTTGAATCGTCATTCCCTTCGCCAAACACGTCAGAGCGCTGCCACAAGCGATGGTCGGTCCGCATCCGTTTGTTACGAATCCTATGTTTTGCAAACGGCCGTTCAAGAGAACTATGTAAATACCCACCGTGTCGCCGCATATGCCGCTCATATAGGTGTAGCAGTCGTAATCCTCCAGCGCTCCCATATTTCTCGGATTCAAAAAGTGATCGATCACGGTTGGAGAATACGTTTTCTTTGCTTGCTCCACACCTATGCCGTCCAACTCATCAAACATTTCATCTGGACCGGCGTTTTTCATGACCCGCAGCAACTCCCTGGGACGCACCCTTTGTCCGAGGGGCTCCCTCCGCAGCACGTCGAGCCTCCGGTATGACCTTTGCCGCCATTTATCACTGGCTTGGCAGGCGCGGAAATACGTTCCTGCAATTCAGCTCCGCCGCAGGAGCGGCATGTTACTTCATCTGAATTACGTCCTATCCCCACCAGCAGCTCGCTTGTGGCGCCGCAACTGGAACACACATATTCTTTGATCGGCATGCATAATTCCTTTATCGTTTGTTGATGATCGATTCCAAGTGGTCGGCTCGCGCAAAATTCTCGACTTTCATACTCACCGAAGTGACCCAATCCAAGCTCTTAATCCGCTGCTTAATGGAATTTGCAAGAGCGTAAGCCATTGGGCACGCCGGAGAGGAAGGGCGAAACACCAGACTCACGGCCCCTTCGGTGTCAACCTGCAAGTCATGGATCAGGTCCATTCTCATTATGCTCAGGCCCGTCTCAGGATCGATAACGTCAGAAAGGACCTTCTCTATATCCACTTCGGTTTGTTGCGTATTGTCCATAGATCCGTCCTCATGACAAAGTTTCGTAATAGTTCACCGGAAACTACTTTCTGCAACAAAGTTTCCTTTCCGGCAAACGCTTACAGAACCTCAGCTTGCAGGCTTTCCCATATCGAGCGGATACTCGCGTTTGATGGCGCTGTTGGGCTCCTCTACGGGGCAACGTCGATGGACCATGGCTTTTATCACAGCCGGGTCGTAAGGAATTCTTCCCCTCGGAACCGCTCCGCCCTCGACAGCCGCGTTCTCGATTTCCGTCGCAATCCGAAGATTAATATCCGCCTTGTTTACAACCACCGATGCGACAATTCTTAAACTTCTTAACCAGCTCCAAAGCGCGTTTCATGTCATGCAGCCCGGAAAGCGTAGGCTCTGTGACCACAAGGACATGATCGGCTCCCGTGACGGAGGAAATCACGGGACAGCCCACGCCGGGCGCTCCATCCACCAGGATGAGGTCTGCATTCTTTTGCTTTGCCAAGACTTTGGCTTGATTTCTCACAAGGGCGACAAGCTTTCCGGAGTTCTCCTCCCCGGGGCGTAGGGCGGCGTGGACCATTGGCCCCATCCTTGTTTCGGATATGAACCAGGAGCCGCTGAGCGCCTGTTCCAGGGACACGGCTTTTTCGGGACACACGTGGCTGACAAACGCCACAGCCTTCGCAGGAGAAATCATTCATCCGAAAGTCTTCCGAAATAGCTCCGTAACGACATGATTCAATGCATATTCCACATTTAACGCAGGTTTGCCCATCGATCCTCGCTTTTACGCCGCCGCATAAACAGTTCTTCGTGGACAACATGGCGGGTTGAACGAGAATATGAAGGTCCGCGGCGTCAACATCGCAATCAGCGAGGATTTTGTTTTCAGCCAAATAGGCGAACGAAGCGGTCAGCGTTGTCTTACCCGTGCCCCCTTTACCGCTGATAATTACAAGTTCTTTCATGATGCGGCAGTCCTCGTCATAGAAGGCGTCTGAGGCGCCAGGCTTTGAATGTCCCGGATTATCTTGAGAAACAGGCTGATATAATCGGGAGCGCTGGTCACAAGCAGATCTCCTCTCGCATATCCTTCAGCGATCTTTCGATCATGGGGGATTTCCACCAACAGAGGTATGTTCTTTTGCCTGCAAAAAGACTGAACTCCCTGATCCCCCAGATCAGCCCGATTCAAAACCACCCCCATTGGGATGCCGAGCTGAGATACCGCTTCGACCGCTATGCCGAGATCGTGCAGTCCAAACGGGGTGGGTTCGGTCACCATGATGATAAAGTCCGAACCTGAAACCGTGTTGATAACAGGGCAGGAGGCGCCCGGAGGGGCATCCAAAATTGTTGTCTTTCCGGGATTGATTTTTTTCTTGGTTGCTCTGATGAGTGGCGGCGACATAGCTTCACCGACTTTGAGGACCCCTTGGACGAATTCCACCGATTCCCGCAAGGCCTGATTCAACAACACCCAGCTCTCGAACGCTTTCACTGATCGCCTGCTCAGGACAGAGTAGTTGACAGCCCCCGCATCCGTGACATAATTCGGGAAATGTGAGCACGTGCTCCCCAATCAAAACAATCGCGCTGAATCGACAAATTTCGCCACATTTTCCGCACCGATTACATTTCTCCAAATCGACTACAGGAATTGGCACGCCTATGACTTCCCGCTTCAGGATATCGGGTTTCATAAATATGTGGCAATTCGGCTCTTCAACATCACAGTCAATGAGTTGACATCGATTCCCCAGCACCGCCGCCAGACTTGTCGCTACGGTAGTTTTTCCTGTTCCGCCTTTTCCACTTGCTACACTGATTATCATAAAATTCCGCTCATTCTGTTTGGAAGGAGTAGAGAGCCGTCAACCGCAGCCTGAATCAATTGCTCTAAGGCTACCAGTGTCCCTCCACATTGGGCTCCGTGGAAAAGGTGACTTCCCCTTTGTTAAGACGTTCCAAAGCTTGTTTAACCGTGCCGGATTGCTCCACCCCGACCTTAATCCCTGCCGCTTGAAGGGTCTTGAAAGCATTGGGGCCACAATTTCCGGTCAATAGAATGTCGACTTTTTGGTCCGCCAGTATCTTTCCGGCTTGAATACCGGCTCCGCTAAGCGCATTGACACGCTGGGAATTATCCACCGCTTCAATGAGAGTTCCATCTTGATCGAGAATCAGGATGTACTGTGCCCTGCCAAACCGTGGGTCGATATCTGAGTCCAAGTCGGCGCCAGTTGAAGTAACGGCAATTCTCATTATTTTCCCTCGTTCATTCTCAGAAGTGCCCGCCGCCGCAAACCTGGTTCTGGTCGATGAGTTGAAGTCGGCCTTGCAGCAGTTGATCGACCACTGTGCCGACGGTTTCTCCTTCCGGTCCAAAATAGACTTCAATTCCCATCTGTTGAAAACCCATCAGAGGCCGCATACCAATGCCTCCAACTATGATTGCGTGGGCGCCGCTTCGGCTTAACAGGTTAACGGGAGCTTGGCATCCTCCCTGAACGTGCGGGGGATTGTCCACTATCGAGACCTCTCGAACTTCGCCGTCTTCGGTATGGACGAGAGTGAAGACTTCACAGTGGCCGAAATGTCCCGCCCTCATGGCAGTGAGGCCTCCTGGATACATAGATGGAATTGCTACTACTTTTTGCATTAAAGATTGTCTCCTATCGTCTGTCTTTGTATTTGAATAACGGTTCCGAAGAGCCTGTAATCCAATCTAAATAGGCGAGCTTTCGTGAGTTACGTCCTGCCGCCGGCGCCAAGACCAAATCAGTTTTGAAGCCGATTGCAATAACAAGAGTTTTTTGGGAGCGGTCCGGGGAGGGACTTTTTGCAACAAGTCCCTCCCCGGAAACTCTTCTCCAAGCTCTTAGAGCTTCCAATTGCTTCTAACCGGTCACCCTTTCCTCGATTTGCCGAGCTAGATCTCGAAAAGCCTGAGCTGGTAGTGAATTTGGGCTCTGTAGCGAAATTGGAATGCCGGCGTCGCCTCCGGTGACTACTTGAGGGTCGATGGGAATGGCCCCCAAGAAAGGCACGGCAAGCTCTTCCGCTGATTTCTTCCCGCCACCGGTCTTGAACAGGTCGACTCGGTCTCCGCAGTGGGGACACACAAAACCACTCATGTTTTCAAGTATACCCAACATATTCATATCGAGTGTGTTTGCGAACACGACAGATTTGCGTGAATCCAGCAACGCCACATCCTGAGGAGTGGTGACCACCAGCGCCCACAGCGAATTTCCCAGCAGTTGGGCGATGCTCAGGGGCTCGTCCCCTGTTCCGGGTGGAAGGTCCACGATGAGGTAATCGAGCGAACCCCAATTCACTTCCGCAAGGAATTGTTTGAAAAGGGTGTGCTTAACCGGCCCGCGCCATACTACGGGGGTGTCTTCGTCCGGCAACATGAAAGCCATGGACATGACCTTCAAATTTTCCAGGGCGTTAACGGGGACAGGCCCGTTTTCCCCCACGATGGGTTGGCGCCCGTTGAGCCCAAGCATCTTGGGAACGTTCGGCCCATGAACGTCGGCGTCGAGTATTCCTACCATGTTACCGGCAGAGGCCAAGGCCACGGCGAGGTTCACGGCCACGGTTGACTTGCCCACGCCGCCTTTGCCGCTCATGACGGCTATCCGATGCTTTATTTGATTGAGCCTGACGTTAAGCAGGCTATCCATGTGCTGCTCCTGATCGGCCCCGTTACAGCCGCCGGCCGAAGAGCATGTCCCGCAGGCTTGTCCTTCATCGCAGGGAGCGTTTGCGCGATTTGCTGAATCATCCATAAGTTCTGTTTATCCTAAAAGGGGAGGGGTGCGGCCCTGGATGCGTCGTACTGTTCCCGGCCGCCCATTCCCGGAAAACTGTTATGTGATTATGTCGTTGGCGACGACTCGGCCTGAAGTCTTCGGCGCCGGCCGTGTTTACCCCTGCAGAAGAATGTCGGTGTCACTTGGGATCCCCAAGCTCTCCCAAACGAGCTTCCATGGCCGCTAATTCTTCTCTTAACACCGCTATTTCATTTCGTAGGGCCTCGACCTGACCCGAAGATTCAGTGGAAGCCTGCCGATCCACGGGGAACCATCGGTTTCGCCCTCCAAAACATTGCCCTCTTCCACCACCCCAGGCAAGCCCGCCTTTGCCGACTCCGCGGGATGACGCCCCTGAATCGGAATCCATCCTTCGATCCGCCTGTCCACACGGACCTAGGCCCCTTCCGGTCCTGAGTCCGGCGCTTGATGGTCCCGTTTGATCACTTCTAGGCATTTTCAACTCCTTTTATGCCCGGATTCGTGAGGCCGAATCCCTTCTTGAGGCGACGACAGCATCCCTGACGTCCCGGCATGAGAAAACACGGGTCTGAAAGCCTTCCGTTTCTGAATGCGCCCAATATCTTCGGAACGTCTCCGGCTATCCAGGGTATGAGCCGTATTCCACGCTGCCGTATCTGGTTCTCCATCCAACAACTGATTCCTCCACAGATCACCAGTTCGACTACAAGATCTTTCAATCGGGTGGGCCGAGAGGACCTGGGCAACGTAGACCAATCCTCTTTTGCAACTGGTTCATCCAGAGACGGATTCTGAAGAAAAATCAGAATCTTCTGACAGCAGTCAAAAACCGGGGCCACTCTGCCCTGATATTCCGGAATCGCTAGTCTCATTTTGTAAGCGGCGCCGGTAGGAAACTTTTTTGTGCAAAAAAGATTTCCTACCGGACCCTCCTTCAAAAAACTCTAATTATGAACCGACATGCAGAAGCGTGCCGATACGACATCCCGCGGGCCTATGAGCCTTCCGTCGGCACATGGGCTCCATGATCTATTCGAAGCACAATTACGACCATTTACCCGACCAATATGTCAGGAGCTTTTGGGGAAGCGTCCGGACCCCGCGAAACTCGGGGTTGCAAGAAGGGGTTTCCCGGACAATTACTATCTCATTCTTTGTCACCGGTTTTTGCTCCTTCAATTTGCGTGCCAACCTGATAAAACATTATAAACGGCTGTTCTTCGGTTGTTTTGTCGAACATTCATATAACCCGCTTTTGCGGAATGGTTGCAAATTGCACATAGCCACACTAGAATGGTTGTATAATGCAGATGCGCTTCGACGGAAGGCCCTCATGAAACCTAAAAAGCTTCTCACTTCCAAAGATATGAACATGATCCTGAACTCCATTGCGGATGGAGTCTTCACTGTGGATGAAGATTTCGTGATCACCTCCTTCAACAGGGCCGCCCACGACATTACCGGTGTCCCCATCAAAGAGGCCATAGGAAAGCCGTGTTGCGAGGTGTTCCGCGCCGAGATCTGCGAAGGGCGGTGCGCCTTGAAACGAACAATCAGTAACGGAAAACCGATCGTTAACCAGGCGGTTTTCATAGTACGAGCCGATGGCAATAGGATTCCTATAAGCGTCAGCACGGCCGTGCTCAAGGACGATCAGGGAAACGTGCTTGGAGGAGTGGAAACCTTCCGGGATTTAAGTCTTGTGGAGGCGCTGCGCAAAGAAGTCGAAAGATCCTACACATTCGAGGACATCATATCCCGCGACCGCAGCATGACCGATTTGTTCGCAATATTGCCGGATGTCGCTACGAGCGACAGCACCATACTAATAGAAGGGGAGAGCGGGACGGGAAAGGAACTAATGGCGAAGGCCATTCACAATTTATCCAACCGACGAAATGGTCCTCTGGTTATCGTCAATTGCGGGGCGATCCCGGATTCTCTTTTGGAGTCTGAGCTTTTCGGACACAAGGCGGGAGCGTTCACGGACGCAAAGCGTGACCGACAGGGCCGTTTTGCCCAGGCTCACGGCGGAACCATATTTCTTGACGAAATAGGTGATGTGAGCCCCGCTTTGCAGGTAAGGCTTTTGCGAGTGTTGCAGGAAAGGAGCTTCCAACCCCTTGGCGCATCCGAAACGGTGACGGTTGACGTGAGGGTCCTCGCCGCGACAAACAAGGACCTGAAATCCATGGTGGAGGAACAGAAATTTCGTGAAGATCTGTATTACCGAATCCAGATATTCAAGGTTTGGCTGCCTCCACTTCGGGAGCGGAAGGGAGATATTCCCTTACTAAGCCGGCACTTTGTGGATCGTCTTAATCTGCTCAGGGGAAAAGACATAACCGGAGTTTCGCCGAACGGCATGTCCGTAATGATGAATTACGAGTGGCCCGGCAACATCCGGGAACTGCAAAATGCAATCGAGCACGCTTTTATCCTCTGCCGAGGGGGCCTTATCGAACTGGAACATTTGCCTCCCCACTTCAGAGACGCGGCGGTTAGTTCCGAAGGCTTGCCGTCAGGTCTCACCCTTTCCCAAATGGAAGCGCGTCTGATCGAGGAAACGCTTGAAAGGAATAAGGGCAACAAGGCAGCCACCGCAAGGGAACTCGGAATTGATAAGACGACTCTGTGGAGAAAAATGAAGAGACTGGAGGTGGGTAAATAGTTCACCGGGAACCCCCTTTTTATTAGTAACGTTCGATTTCTTGTTTTCGCGAGAATAAATTGGCCTCACATCGTTGTAAGCTGCCGTTACTACGATATTAAATCTCATCAGATTTATGCGAAAGCCGAACCCCCTAAATCCCCCTTATCAGGGGGACTTCCTAATACCATTTCGCTTAATTTCAAGTAACCCAGTCTGCAATTGGCCGTCAACTTCTAAATTAGCGCTGACTGCCCGTAGGAGCCCCACCCCCCCTGTATCCCCCCGTTTACGGGGGGATACAGGGGGGGTGGGGCTTGGTTGCGGCCGCAGGCTGCGTTTTGCAAAAAGGGTTTTCCCGGCCCTGCCGAAATTGAGTCACAATGGGAGCGTGCTCAGGCCTCCGCAGAGGCTAGGGTGTGCGAAAGACGAATGCAATCTCATACAGGAAGACGCTATTCCTTTGCTCCATGCGCCCTGAGAAGCTCCACGATATCGGCCGGCGGGTCCCGCTTGACACGCACCGTGCCGTTTTTGATCTTCAGTGCAAGGACGGTTCCTTTTTCTTCGAATTCAGTGAACTTGTCGGCTTCCACTTCGATCACAGGCTCGAAGACGCGCGAAAGGGCAGTCCGCCCTTCGTTGTCCATGGCGTTGGCGTCGGCGCCGTATTCCAGCAGCAGTTGCGCCAGTTCTTTGCACTTTGCGCTCTGACCGGGAAGCAGGGCTCGCGATCCGTACTCGATGTGTCCCTTCCCAAAGTCAGAAATAGAAGTCGAACCTTCTCGTCTCATCTGGCCGGATTCGCTTGTCACATGCGAGAACGCATAGAAGACATGCATGAGAGCCGTCTTGCCGTCCTTGTCTTTGGCATTGACGTTAGCGCCTTTTTCGAGAAGGACCTTAGTTGCTTCCATTCCATCCAAGCCCTTTACTGCCGTCATGAGAGCGGTTCCGCCATCGTTGTCCTTCGCGTTGATTTCAGCGCCGGCGGCCAGTAGTATCCTCACCATATCGACGTCGCTTCGCCATCCATAACGGGTTGCGAACATGAGAGCGGTGGCGCCCTTATTGTCTTTGGCATTGCAGTCGGCGCCCTTGTCAAGAAGCAGTATCACCATGTTCAAGCTACAACGATCGACAGCACACATGAGAGCGGTTTTGCCGTGCTTATCCTTAGCGCTAATGTCGGCGCCCTTGTCGAGGAGCAGCTTGGCAACTCCGTTACCGGCGCACATGAGAGCGGTTTTGCCCGATTTGTCGCTTGGGTTCACCTCCGCGCCTTTTTCCAGAAGCTTTCGCACGATATCAGGCTCATCGAGCAGGGCAGCCCCCATAAGGACCGTGGCGCCGTCCTCAGTCTTTGCGTTCACATTACCACCTTTTTCGATAAGCTCTCGAACTACATCGGCAGTCTCTTTGCTCCGGAACCAGCCGCCACCGGATTTTATGCATCCCACGGCGCTCAGAAGGGCTGTCCTTCCGTCTTTACTTGTGGCGCCCACGTCGGCGCCTTTCTCCAGGAGCAATTTCACTATGTCCAGGCGACCTCTTTCGGCAGCCTTCATAAGCGCGGTGGCGCCGTGCTCATCTCTCGCATTGATATCGACTCCCGCCAGCAGAAGCTTTTGGACTTCCTTCGGATCGCCTTTGGAAATGGCGTCCAGCAACGCCTTGCCTTGATCCGCGTGGGTTGTGGAAGAAAGAAGAGTGAACACTGTCAGCAGCAGTGTTACAACTATCGTTATTCCCGGTTTAAGCATTTTGAACCTCGTTGTGATGAGTGCGGAAACCCGAACGCCCTTTCCTTTGCTCTGTGGGCCCTGCGAATCGTTTCGCGGCGATCACGGAATTCGCCTATGAGCCGATCTGTGGTAAGCAGGCGACTTGGCTTGACGCCTTCTTTCCCATCGCAGCAGAGTAAATATCAACCAAACCAGTATCAAAATCACGACCCCGCTGAAGATAAAGTTAAAGGGTTCCGGTATTCCGAGAGTTAAGCCCATAGCCAACATGGGGCCCATTACTACCAGAATGCCTATTCCGCCGAGAACCGCGATCGCAACCTCTTCCCCGGACCAACTCTTTCTCGGCGCTTGAGGCGCTTCTTTGGCCGTGTCCGGATGGGCGACATGGGCAATGGCGCCGTAAAGTATCCAATAATAGCCCGTGAGAAAGAGGACAGAGGCGAACCAATCACCCCAGCTGGTCCAGAGTCTGTAAGGTATACGGGTCAGGGATTCGAACCCAAGCGCTGCGGAGAAAAGTCCTTGGACGATCGTGAGGGCCGACAAAATCGTTACGAACTGAACACCCGCAGGCCAACCCAGGCAGATCATCCGTGGGATAAAATCCTTATTGTCACCGCTTCTGTTGACCCTATAGCAGAGGATTATTCCAACAATTCCTACAGTGAGTTTTAGGGCGACGGACACCAGTCGCCGGCATAGGTGGACAACGTGGCAGCTATGTTCCATGCGATGAAAGCCGCAAGATAGTATTTGAACCGCTCTTCTTCATCGACACGGTCATCACGTAAGTCATCAGCCAACTTGGTTATATTCCACCAGTACATACGATTCCCCTGGAAGGGTCAGAGAGTTGGTTCCGGCAAGGCCGGACAAATTAGAATGCTCGTTATGTATATTGCGAAGGCCTGTCTTTGCAGGCTTAAGGGTAGCTTCCGGCGCCGGTCGATGTCAAACTGATTTTGGACGGTCCCACATCGGTTTAACTAGGCTCTACAATTACGCATGGCCTCAACAGCCCCTACTTTCATGCCGAGCCCCGAAGGTGAGAAAGTTGTCGGGCAGATAAACCTCAACAAACCTTGAAACCGGCGCACAAGCTGGTAAAAGGCCATCAGCTCCAGGACCATTGTAAATCATCTGCCGGCGCCAAAAGACTTTTCAAGCCATTCCGCCGCCTGCTCATAGGAACTATCCGGCGCTGCGGCGTGTCCTCCCGCAAACTCGATCCATTTTACGTTCCACCCGTGAGATTCCAGAAAGGCTTGGTCGCGCTTCATTTGGTTGTAACGAAAATCAGTAGGGGAGGCGAGGAATACAGCGTGCTTCTCTCGCGGATAATCCTCAGTCATGAAGGTGTCTTCCATCATTCCCGTGTTTACGACAACACCATAGACACGGCCGGGGTAGAATTTGGAAAAAGCGTGGGCTCCCATGCCTCCACCGGAGAATCCGGCGAAAATGATTCTGTTTGTGTCCACGTTGTACTTCTTTTCGACGTCATTCAGTTCGGCTTCGAGTTGTCGGAATAGGATATCAAAAGGCACACCGTTTCTGTACTTCTTTGGAGGAGGCGACAATCCAAAGACGCTTATCGGCGACCTTGGACCACTTCGAAATCATGGAATACGCGTCCGCAGAGGGGGACAGCGCAAAGACGAGGGGATATTTCCTATTCGCGGACAGACCGGCCGGAACGTAGGCGAGGTGGGTTCCATGATCAGTCGTTCTAAGGCGTATGTTGACCACGTTTTCCGGCTTAGACGGCGGTGTCCTTTCGAAGTCGCACCAGTCCATCAGTGAATTTAACACCAAGACTATGGAAACTGTCGCCAAGCCGGCGCATAGCAAAAATGCGAGCTTCCGGGACCGCAAGTTTATGGGCATCCTTTACGATCCTCGTCAGAGAAAGACTTTTTGGCTCGCCATCACGTAAACCTCCCACCTGTCGACATATCTCAGGGACTCCGCTACTTTCTCATAAAACGATCATTCTGCTCCAACACTGCATTAGGATCATCGCCGTCGAGCCACGTCCTTGCCGCGGCGTTTCCACCCAGACAAGCGTCCCAAAACGCCGTGCTTAAGGCCAGGATAACCCGATGGTGATTGGGATTCCGTCTCTCGGTGTCGCCGGGAAGTCCGCGATCCGTGAACGCTGAGTGCTCGGCGCCGTACAGGACCAACTCGTATTTTCCGCCCGGCGGCAAAGCCGGAAATACTGCCAGGCGATTATTCACATCCACATCGCCGATAAACGCGACGTCTTTCGTGCCGGTCATAAGCATCCAGGGCATCCGGTACTTGACCGAACGCTTGCCCCGGCTCAACGCCGCTTCTCGGGCTGCTGGGGCTCAATGCGATGGCCGCTTTGATCCTGGAATCCGTGAAAGACCTGTTTGCCCGAGGGAATATTTGGCCGCTTACCGCCTGCGTCGTCACTGCGCCGAAAGAATGCCCCGACATTCCCACGCTCTTCAGATCGAGTCTTCCGGAAATCGCGTGTTCAGGGGTTTTGTTCCACTGTTCGAGCTGGTCCAAAACCGCCGGAACATCCATGACCCGCAACAGGAAGTTTCGCAACCCCATCGCCTGTCGCATTGAAGCCAGACGCTGCTCCGGAGGTTTATCTCGCCACACGGAGGTGTCGCTCCCCGGATGCTGCAGAAACACCGCCACGTAGCCACGCAGAGCCCAGTGTTTGCCTAAATAGGCGCATCCTTCCCTAGAGCCACCGAGACCATGGCTGAAAAGCGTTACCGGAGCGGGTTTGGTTCCTAATGGGAGATAGATTCGAAGAGGAATATCCCGATTTCGTTTTTGATCGTGGACGGTGAGATCAAGCGTTTCGGGTTCTTGGGCGACGGAAACCGCCAGTGGGTCGTAGGATTGGTCGTCCGAAAACACCCGCCCGGCAAACAACAGAACAATAACCGCACACACGTAGGCTAATCGGAAACACAGG
>CAVVHK010000003.1:0-134557 GCA_963747865.1 uncultured delta proteobacterium
GGATCTTGCTGCGCAGGTTGGCAAGTATTGGAACAGGCAGTTGCCCGGGAGTCCGTACACCCTGGAGGAATTTGTATACATGGTAGCCCGTAATTCGGACAACCTTCGCGTTAGCTAGACCGCTCTGTTAGACCCTCCCCTTCACCGGGAGGGTCTAATTTACTACTTCATGAGCAATTTAAGGTAGTTACGACACAAACAGTCCCGTAACATTTTTTTCCCAACCCATTTCGAAGACCTATTCCTTTCTCAAAAATTTCCCCTTGACACACTATATGTTGTGGCGCTAAAGATTGCCTCCACAAAATGATGCGCTTCGGCGTCAAGCGGATGATGTCATATCGTTCGGAGTTTCGACATCTTCAAGGCGAAATCCAAGTTGAGCTTGAGCTGAGGAAGTTTTGGCGACGCTCAGAGCCGGGCAACCCATGATAAAGGAGATACCGTGTGAAAAACCCCGATTCTTGGCAAGCCTTCGTCCATTCGACGAAACATCTGTTCACATATCAATTTAACTCTACGCTGCAATTAATTAGAAGGGACAAATGGGGGATCCGATGGCTGGCATAGCTGATATTACGAATTACCGAGCAGGTAAGGACCGCCTTGAGACGACCGACATGGCTTTATTCGTGCGCACGTCCAGTGAAGCCATGGACGGTTGGGATAGAAGCAGAATTGTTGACGCCCTGCTGCGGGAAACCTTCATAGACGAGGGAACCGCCGAAGAAATCAGTCTGGAAGTGGAAAACAATATTAGACGCAGCGGGATAATGATCATAACCGCTCCTCTGGTCCGTGAGATGGTGAACGCCAAGCTGCTGGAGCGCGGCTTGGAATCCGCAAGGCGTCTTCATACGCGCTTGGGCGTCCCGCTGTATGACGTGGATCAGTTGATCACCCGACCCAATAAAGAAAACGCCAACGTGCCCCACGGTCCGGAAGCCACAAATCTGACCTTGGCCGAGAATATCAAGAAGGAATATGCCCTTTTGACTGTTTTTTCACAGGCCGTGGGTGACGCGCATATGCGGGGAGATATTCACCTGCATGATCTGGGTTTCGTGGATAGACCTTACTGTTCGGGGCAATCGCTGGAATATATCAAGAAATTCGGACTGAATCTTCCCAACTCTTTGGCCATGGCCAAGCCTGCCAAGCACCCTGAAGTGCTTCTCGCTCACATGGTAAAATTTGCTGCCGCTCTGCAAAGCCACTTTGCGGGAGCCATAGGATGGGACGCTGTTAACTTGTTTTTTGCTCCCTACCTCAGAGGTTTGCCTAAACGGGAAGTTCGCCAACTGGCTCAAATGCTGATTTTTGAATTCTCCCAGCAGGCCGTGGCCCGAGGCGGACAGGCTATTTTTACGGATATCAATCTGGACCTGGGAGGTCCCGAAGCACTTTGAAAATGTTCCGGCTATCGGCCCGGGCGGCGTATTCACGGGCCAAACCTACGCCGATTATTTGCCGGAAGCCCAGGACTTCGCTTGGACTTTATTCGACGTTTACAGAGAGGGAGACGGAGCGGGCAGACCGTTCTTTTTTCCAAAACCCCTTGTGCACATCACTGAAAAGCTTTTCAGGACTCCGGACCATGAGAAGTTCCTGCGCCATATATGTGATATAGCTTCTGAAAAAGGTAACACTGTACTTCGTGTTTGACCGAGGCGAAACGGCCAAGATTTCCGAATGTTGCAGATTGTCATTCAAGTTGGAAAAGACGGACCTGGACGACGCCGTGCGACCGTGGAAAATGCGCTATTCCGCCATGCAGAACGTCACTTTGAACCTCCCGAGGATCGCCTATGAAGCTCAGGGAGACGATACCAAGCTGTTTTCACTGATAACCGAACGAGTGGAACTTGCGGCCGAAGCGCATTTGCAGAAAAAGGAATTCATTCAAAGGCTCCTGGCGTTGGGCGAAAAAGGGCCGCTGGCGCTTCTGACCATGGCCCCGGACGGGGAACCGTATCTGAGGATGCACAGGGTCACCTACCTGATCGGAATGGTGGGCCTCAACGAGTTGGTCCAATATCACACAGGTGAGGAACTTCATCAGAGCGATGACGCCATCAAATTCGGTTTGAAAGTAATAGCTCACATGAACATTGTGGCCGCCCGGCTGGGCGGGAAGTACAATATGAGGTTTGTGCTTGAACAGACCCCTGCGGAGAGCACCGCATACCGATTCGCCAAGCTCGATATGAAACACTACAAGGAAGCTCACAGAGTTGTTAAGGGTAACCCGAGCGTGGATGAAATCTATTACACGAATTCCACCCTCTTTAACGTGAGCGCTCCTATAGATCCCATCGAAAGGGTCAAGAGAGAAGGTTTGTTCCACCCGTTGATCGAAGCGGGCTCCTTGACTCACGTCTGGTTGGGCGAAAGCCGTCCGTCCGCCGAGTCTCTGGCAAACTTCGTGGTCAAGACATTCAGGATGACCCAGAACGACCAGGTTGCCTTTTCTCCGGAGCTTACCGCATGCGTTACCTGCGGCCGGACCAGCAGAGGCTTGCACGACCTGTGTTCATATTGCGACTCACCGGACGTCGAACAGATCACGAGAATTACCGGATATTTCACCAAAGTATCCAGTTGGAACAAAGGCAAACGCGGCGAACTTAAAGACAGGTTCAGAAACACCATCTAGTAAAATTCTAGGCCGGCGTTGATCCAAGGCGGAATTGCGCGATTGACGCCGCTGGAGCAAGGAGGACACGCAATGACTTATCTTTTTACGAAAACCGGTTGCACGGCCTGTGAGCAGATAAAATCCGAGGTGGACTTGGCTTCAACCAAGGATCTGCAGGTTTATACCCTTGATGGAGAAAACCCCGAGGCTTTGGCCATGCTGGCCTACTACGAATTGGTTTCCTTTGCCGAAAAGAATCTCCCGATACTCCTGGCCGACAACAATGAGGCCAAACAACTTATTACAGGCCCGGATTACATCAAGAAATATCTCCAGGAAAACTGCATGTGAATAAGGACATGCGGCGCGCAAAGGCTCTGAAGGAATGAAACCTGATTGGAATGTAAAAGGATTTATTAAGACATCTCTTGTGGACTGGCCGGGGAAGATTTGCTCAGTGATTTTTCTGCCCGGATGCACGTTCAGGTGTCCGGTTTGCCACAACGCCGACCTGGTTGTTAATCCGGCGCAAACGCCCGATTATCCGCAGGAAGAAGTCTTCGGCTATCTTGCTTCACGACGTAAATGGATTGATGGGGTGACCATAACCGGTGGGGAACCCACCCTAACCAAGCAACTGCCGGACTTGGCAAGAGCGTTGAAACAATTCGGTTTCAAGGTAAAACTTGATACTAATGGGTCCCGACCCGCGGTCATCGAGAGTCTTTTATCAGGCGGCTTGATAGACGCTGTTTATATGGACGTAAAAGCGCCTCTCACCAAAGCGGAATACTCGAGGGTCGCCGGAGTTTCTGTTGACATGAAGTCCATAAAAGCGAGTTTAGCTCTCCTAAAGAGCAGCTCGATAGAAGTGGTTTTCAGGACAACAGTGATTCCGGGGCTCGTCCAAGAGGCCCAGTTGGCCGCAATACGAAGCGGATTAGGCAGCGTTCAGCGCTTTATCATTCAACCTTACAAGAATGAACACGCCATGAACAGAGACTTTAGAACTTTGAAAGAATTCAGCGCCCGTAGGATCGAAGAGATGCGTGCGGCATTTGAATCGCCCATGAGTTCGGAAGAGCTTCCTAAATACGCTGCGGCCGGTTGATATTTTCTTTCGATGGCAATTCAAGGCGCGGGGGCAACGATTCCGCTTATTCGGATTCTACAATACTTCACCGGGAAACTTCTTCCAATGAAAATAGCCGCTGGAGGGGAACTTCTTGAAAGAAGCGCCGCTCCAGATCTCCCTTCAAGAACTTTCAATATGACGAAGAAACTGTTTGGAGTTCCCAACTCCGAAAGGGGGAGTCCCCTTGGGGACCAGTCGAAGCTCGGTCAGTGGTACCTGGCGCCGTGCGGAGATACGGAAATCATCAATTTCGCAGAAAAAGGAGTTCCGAATAAGCGCGTTTCAGATTTCTATCGCTTGCGCCCTGAAGTATTCCACCAGATCTTCTTCCGGACATGGCGCTAACGAGCGCTGATAGGCGCTCTTTAGCTTGCTTATTCTTTCCAAGGAAGCCGCCACCTGAGTCTCGTCGAGATCTCCTTTTCTCAGCGCCTCAATTATGGCTGCCTTAGCCGCCACAGCTTTCTCCGGCGACTTACAGATCATCAGTAGATCGGCGCCGGCGTTTAGCGCTCCAACGGCAAGCTCTCCGATCTCGTGATCGGCTGAAACCGCAGCCATATCCAGATCGTCCGTTACCACCACTCCATTGTAATTCATTTGAGATCTGAGCAATTCAGCGATGATTTTTCTGGAAAGCGTCGCAGGACGATCCGGGTCCAGGGCTGTGTAAACCACATGAGCGGTCATCAGCATTTCTACTTGGTTTTCAACTGCGCGCCTGAAGGGGACCAAGTCGCGACAGCGGAGCTCGTCGAAAGACCTGGCGTCTACGGGCAGGGCGTAGTGAGAATCGACGAGAGTGCCGCCGTGCCCGGGAAAATGCTTACCGCATGGTATGACTCCCTTCAACCTGAAAGCGCTTATCACTGCTTCTCCCAACATGGATACAGACAACGGGTCAGTTCCGAATGATCGGTCACCTATTACAGTGGTGGACAAATCCGTCACATGACTGAGCACATCCAACACAGGGGCGAAATCCAGATTGAATCCGGCCAATCTAAGTTCCTGAGCTGTTTTACCTGCAAAATCCGAAACCGATGAGAGCGGGTCATGTGACGAAGCAAGATGCAGAGCAGGCCGAAACTTTGTGAATGGGGTGGTCAATCTAGCCACTCTGCCGCCTTCCTGGTCAACACCTATAAGAAACCCTTGACCAAAACGCTCATGGGCGTAGGTCTGGAGATTGTTGTTCAATCTCACCGTTTGCAGCGGGTTCCGAATGTTCCGGGAGAATAGTATCACGCCGGAGGGGTTGAGATCGTCTAGGAGTTCGCGTGCCTTGGAAGAAAGATCCGTGCCGTCAAATCCGATCACAAAAAGATTACCGATGACTGTATCGTTCATATAGACCTGCTCGTGGAACCTATTTTCCTCTTAATAGGGGCTCTAAATCATATGTCCTGATTTGGCTTCTGGATC
Source organism: uncultured delta proteobacterium (assembly GCA_963747865.1). Classification (GTDB taxonomy): domain Bacteria; phylum Desulfobacterota; class Desulfomonilia; order Desulfomonilales; family Desulfomonilaceae; genus JBBSBY01. Next base: position 5,199 of record CAVVHK010000003.1, read on the forward strand.
GTATGAACGACAACCAATCGGTCTTCTTTCGCTCCAGAATAATAAGTTTCAATTCTTTGGATCCCGGCACATGGTCAACAGCGAAATCCGTTATCATGCCCTGTAATTTCGGAGTGGCCCAAGCTTCTGTAAAAGCGTCACCATTCCAACGAAGACCCATAATTTGGCCTTCTTCCAACATCTTGGTCCTGCTCAGCAATCGTCTGGTTTTTGAGCTATGATAAATGGTCAAGAGCTGATGAATAGATTCGGTATAGGAGTCAAAAGCCAACAAGCGCGGACGAAAAAACTCCACCTCGCTGTCGGCCTCCTGAACCGAGTCCGTTTTTCTCAACTCGGGGCCGCCCCACCTCAATATTATGTCCGACCCTCCGTAGAAATCCGGAGAAACATACATCTTCCTGCCGCTTGGCTCGTAAAGTCGGATATGGTCCTCACGGTCAAAGACGGCTATCAACGGTTGACGTTTTGCTTCAAAATCTCCAATGGTAAAACCGAATATCGGTATCTTCAGCGGCACTCCGAAGCGATTTCCGGGCTCTACGGAGTTTCCGCTATCCACCATTTGATAGATTGGGCCGTCATACATTCTTCGCATGCCTTTGCGCTGGCCCAACAGCAAATTCCCTACTGTAGGGTAGGAAATTACTCTAAGGAAGTAAGGGATGTTCTGAACCACCGGCACGAGAGTGTTGTTACGAAGCTCCAGAACAAATGAAACCACGGATCCGCGGTTCTGAGCGGAAACGTAGATCCGAGCCGGACCTCGTTTATCGGGCTTCATTACATCCACGCTCTTCAGTTCAAGCGAACTGGGAGTATATTCAGCAATGGGCGCCAGTTCGTTCTGTGCGAAACGATAAACATAAACAGTTGATGGATCTATAACCACAATCTCATTGTTTCCGTCTCCGTCCAGATCCCCAACCCCCATACCGATTCCTAGGAGGGTCAGATCTTGGCTCTTCCACTCATTTTCGTTCAACGACATGCCGCTATTTCGGTCGGTGCGCTCTTCCGGGGCAGAGACCGCCTTCTGCAGCAACAGAGACGAAATCCCCCAAGGCTGGGTCAGGCCATTCACCTTCTTTGATTCACCAGCGAGGATCATGCGTGAATCAAGCGTCATTGCCACTATAGCTGCTAAAATAAGAATTTTCCGGAAGGATATCGTAGTTGGTAAAGACACGGTGGGCTCCAATTATGGGGACCTTCAAGACCATACGGTCAGGCCTTGGTAACGCTGTCAGGTTTTTACCATAATTGGATGAATTATGCTGAAATATTTTGGGGCGCGGTAGATAAGAGCAAATATACTACCAGATTAGGATATCGCAGCGCAATCATAGCTGACAGACTGCGGATTCGGTCCACGCGGCATTACCTCTGTGATCCATTGGTCGAGCGCCCGCTGTTGGAACCTCTATGACCACGGGTTAGCCATAGCGAACTCTAAAGACCTCTTGAATTGTTCGTCACGCCCATACGTTCCGAAATAACTACTCGTTGCGTCGTCATTCCGGAAGTTCTTGAAGGGGTAACCCTCACCCATGAGCGGCAATCTCCCACGCGTAAGTGAAAGCTTACAGTGAAGGGAGATCCCGCGAGGAACTACTTTTAAGCAGTTCCCCTCCGGCGGCGGTTTCATATGAACGCTACGTCTCAATTCCCTTTCATCAGTAAAGATACCGTTCGCCGGCATCGCACAGGACCGTTGCGACAATCTTTTCAGCTCCCAATCCATCCGCCTGTTTCATCGCGGCGTAAATATTGGCGCCCGAAGAGATTCCGGCGTAGATCCCGTCCTTTTCCGCCAGCAGGTTCACCATCTTTAAGGCGTCCTCGTATTCCACAACGGCGACATCGTCAATGATATCCGTATTGAGTATCTTTGGCACAAATCCTGCGCCTATGCCGTAAATTCTGTGTGGACCCGGATCTCCACCGGACAAAACCGCAGAATCAGCGGGCTCGACGGCGACAACTTTCGAAGACGGATTCTTTTCTTTGAAGACTTCCCCGACTCCAGTGATGGTGCCGCCCGTCCCGACTCCGGCTACAAACACATCCGGGACTCCCCCAAGGTTTCGTATGATTTCAACCGCCGTATAACGCCTATGAACTTCGGGATTCGCCGGATTTTCGAACTGATTGAGCATGTGTATACGTTTTCGGGAATCAAGGATCTCCATGGCCCTAGTTACCGAGCCCTTCATGCCGTTTGCGGAGGGAGTAACGATTATTTCCGCTCCATACGCGGCCAGCAAATTTCTTCTCCCCACAGGGACGCTTTCCGGCATGACCAACGTAAGTCGGTACCCTTTTGCCGCACACACCATGGCAAGGCTTATAGCCGTATTCCCTGCGGAAGCCTCTATAATGGAATCTCCGGTCTTGAGCGCGTCTCGGTTTTCCATGGACTGCACTATAGCGTTGCACATCCGGTCCTTGATTGATCCGGTGGGGTTCATGAATTCCAGTTTAGCCCAGATCTGTGCATTATCCGGAGCATCTTGGAAGCGCAAACGAACGAAGGGGGTTTCCCCTACGTAATCCAGCAACCTAATCTTATCATTCATAAAAGAGTTCCACACCTAAATGAAGTACATATATTTGTGATCCAATTCTCTAGAAACCCCTTGTTTTCTGGCCATAGCGCATAAATCGGCAACACTAACGGAGTCGTAATAATTTATGAGCAGCTTTTGCGTTTCCTGCCAAACATGCCGCGTAATGCAGCCATTAATTATGTCGCACTCTTTCTTCTTGGATTCCGCCGGAGCGAGGCATTTGACCGGGACAATAGGCCCCTGAGCTGCGTTGATTATGTCGCCTACACTTATGTTCGTAGGGTCTCGCGCCAACATGTAGCCTCCCCTGGGTCCGCGTCTGCTCTTAAGGAGTCCGGCTTTCAAGAGCTTGTTAAATATTTGTTCCAGATAGCGCTGTGAAATCTTTTGCCTTCGTGAGATGTCTTTGATCTGAGTCGGTTGCCCTCCGCCGTGATAGGCTACGTCAAAAAGAGCCCTCACCCCATACCTGCTTGTCGTAGTTATTCGCATATTGGTTCCCCAAAAAGTCAATGGCTGTTAAAGAATTTTTGCATTATTTTATATTTAACTTTACCACAAGTGTCAAGAAAATTACAGGGTCTCTCGAATTGATCAAGATTGCATTTCCCAATAGTCGTATCAACCGCCGGAAGATTCGCGGCAAAATCCTTTCCGAATTAAGCTTTATTTTGTATGACAATGTCAATTTCCATGAATACCGTAGAATCTGAAAAGCCCAGCATAAGGGCGGACAACGACGGCTTGCGCCTTGATAGCGTCCGTCGAATGGCCGGCGGCGGATTCCAGAGCCGTTTCTTCATTTCACTCCACGTAATGACCCAAAGGCGTGGCGTCGCGGGCCCTCGTGGGTATCCGCCGGAGGGACTGAAAGGTTGGCGTTGTCGAATTTGATGCTTGACAGGGCCATCAAGTTGATTAAGTAATGTAATATGGATTTCGCGTAAAAGCTGAAATTCGAAGTTTATAATCGCATCCGTTTAGGTGGTTATGAAGACTTTGATGCGCCCCGAGACTGAATGAGGAAGAATTTAGTCAATCGGGCGGTAGGGATTTGGCCGTTCGGAGACCCGATGTCGGCAACCAGGGGATGAAGAACGTAACAAAGATCGGGTGCGGCTCGCGTGGTGAGCCCCGCAAGGATCGGGCGCAGTCCGGTCGAAGACCCCCTTACGTCGCACCCAACTAAATGGATACGCGGGTTTTGTGATCATATGTTGACTGCAAAGTCCGAATCTGCTATCAATTGTATTTTCACAAATCCCAGAGAGGTTTGAATGGGGAGCATAATAAAGAAGCGCAGGAAGAAGATGCGAAAGCACAAACACAAGAAACTCAGGGCAAGGCAACGTCACAAGAACAAGTAGGATTTACGTCGCCATGATCTCAGCAGGGCTCTTTACCAAATCAGACCTTGCCACCATCACCAAAGCTGCAGTCGTAGCCGAGAGGCTGACCCAGGAATTCTTCGATCTCGCAGGCGAATGGAAGCGTGACCCGTACATTTCTTTTCACTCGCAAGCAGGTAGGCAAAAGCCTTTACGAAGTGGATGCCTTCGCCAATGTGGTGAAAGTAACCCCTAAGGCGGGAGGGCGCGTTTCTCGCCCTAAAGACCATTACGGCATAATACTGCAGGACCCGAACATTCTTTTGGCTTTGCTGAGATCATGCAGTTGCGACCTGTGGACTCTGATTCTGTTTGTCCTTACCCACGAATTGGTTCACATCGTTCGCTTCAGAAAACACAGCATAAATTTTCTCGCCCCGGCCGAAGATAGAGATAAAGAGGAAAAAGTGGTCCACGAGATCACCCGGGAAATACTTGCGGGCGCGGGCAACACTGATTATATATTAGATTTATACGATCTCCCTGCCATTGGCGCAGGAAGCTCTACAGTCAGGCATACAAGCGGAGGTGACTCAAATGCCGATTTACGAATACCGATGTGAGAAATGCGGAAAAGAATTCGAAGAATGGCAGAAATTTTCTGATCCCGTAATCGACCAATGCCCCGAATGCGGTGGAAAGTCCAACCGTCTGATCTCGCATTCCACTTTTGTCCTTAAAGGCACCGGTTGGTACGTTACCGATTACGCGAGAAAGGGTAGTTGTTCCGGATCCAATTCCTCGTCGGGTTCGTCTAACGATTGATTAAGAGGCTGTAATGAAAATCAAACGCATCGCGCACCTTGGCATAGCGGTAAAAGATATTGATTCCGCATTGAGTTTTTTCACGCAAGGTCTACCTTTGGAAGTCACCCACACCGAGGACTTCCAAGGAATGAAAATCGGCTTTATTCCCGTGGGCGATAGTTCCATCGAACTTCTGCAGGATGTCTCCGGACAATCAGCAATCGGCAAATTCGTCGAGAAGAACGGAGAAGGAATTCACCACGTAGCATTTGAGGTTGACGACATTCACGCTGCCCTTGAAGAACTTAAAGCGCGGGGTGTGAGGCTTATCGACGAGAAGCCGAGAGCAGGCGCACATGGAATGAGCGTAGCTTTTATGCACCCCAAGGCAAGCCACGGCGTATTGATGGAAATATGCCAGCCAACCTCGGATGAGCATTGATGAGATAGACTTCGTACGGTTAGGGCGACGTCATTCCGACTTTAGGATCTCTGGACGCTTGTTGGGAAAAACTCTCCGCCTCCGATAGCGTCTGGATCGCAGGGGTGCCTATATTAGGCTTCAGGGAGCTTGGACGGCCGAAGAGGCTATTGCGCGGTCCCAGAGTGCAGGGCGTGGTTTTATGAAAACGGTAGCCGTAATGAGTTTGTCAGCGCTGTAATATCGCCAACGCGTCATTCCCCCAGGGATTGTCCGAAAATTAGCGTCGAATTAGGATCTAGCCGAGTTGAACAAGATGGGGTTTCGAGACTGCCGTATGGCCCCGGAAAACTCCCAAAAGGCCTTATTACGGTCTTAGCCGGAATTATGAATTAGACGCCACCGGATCCTAAAGGTACACGCATATTTTGCGAGGCTCCCTTATATCTCAAGAAAAAGATCATTGTCTTCGTTTCGACTAGAATCATAATTGGCGACTCAAGTGGAGCGGTCTAAATCTTTTTTGAGGAAACCGCTCTGTAAATGTTGTACTATTTGTGCCGTAAGGCCCTTACACGGAAAAATCTAGGAGGCGTGGAAATGGCAGATATTGCTATGCCCATGAATGGCAAAGTGATCGGAATTAAGGCTCAGGTTGGTCAAACCGTTTCTGAAGACGAGGAACTTGTCATCATCGAAGCCATGAAAATGGAATTGCCGGTTGTGGCTACCGAATCAGGAACCGTAAAAGAAATCCGGTGCAAAGAAGGGGAATCCTACCAAGTCGGTGACTGCCTGGTTGTATTGGGTTAATCTAAAATCAGGTTTCCATCTTTTCTGGAAACCTGATTTTGCTTCAGAGTCAAGTTGCTCAGCGAGTCCAAGTAATGGCTAAGCTATTCGATAATACATCCATCGGCTCCATTGAGTTGAATAACCGCGCCGTGCGTTCGGCGACCTGGAGCGGAATAGGCGACGAAAAAGGGTTCGTCACCGAACGAGCGGAACGCATTTACGGGCCGTTGGCCGAAGGCGGCGTGGGGCTTATCATAACAGGCTACCAGTATGTTATGACCAATGGAGCTCAATTACCGTACATGGTGGGCAACTACAGTGACAAGTTGTTGGACGGATTGACCCGCCTAGCGCAAATAGCCCATGCCGGAGGGGCGAAAATAATCCCTCAGATTGTCCATACCGGGGCTCAAGCCAACCCCAAATTGTTTGCCCCCGGAGATGAATTGTGGGCTCCGTCCCCGGTTACCGACTCACGTTCCGGGAAAGTCTCGCCTGCCATCGGCCAAGGAGAAATTCACCGCCTGATCGAGTCCTACGCGGCGGCCGCCGAACGATCAAAGAGAGCGGGGTTCGACGGTGTGCAATTGCACGGCGCCCACGGGTACGGAATAAATCAGTTCCTCTCCCCTGCTTGGAACAAACGTGGTGACTCTTACGGCGGAAATTTAAAGAACAGGTACAGATTTCTGGCCGAGGTTTTGGAAGCCGTGAAAGCTGCCGTAGGAGATGACTTCCCAGTGCTTATCAAGCTCAGCGGGCATGACTTTGTTGAGGGTGGTTTGGAGCCCGGAGAGTCCGTCCAGATCGGGAAACGCCTTGCTGACGACGGCATTGCCGCCATCGAGGTAAGCGGTGGAAGCGCTGCGTCTCCTGGAGAGCTTGGTCCCTTGCGCAAGGCTATCCTGAAAGAAGAACAAGAAGCCTATTTTGCCGATATAGCGAGATTATTCAAGGCGTCTGTGAAGGCGCCGATAATGGCTGTCGGCGGAATGCGCTCCCTCAAGACCGCGGAAGACCTATTGGCTGACGGCGGAGCCGACCATGTTTCCATGGCCAGGCCTCTGATCAGGGAACCGTATCTTGTAGATCGCTGGAAGAGCGGCGACACAGCCCCAGCGACGTGCGTTTCATGCAACGGTTGCTTCGAAAGCGGACTGAAAGGCCAGGGCATATCGTGTAAGCTGGATAGGGCTGACGAAGCGGAAGAACAATAGCCCGAAGTTTACCCTCACCTGATTGATTACATCCGGCAGTTGACATTTCATCCTATCCCCATATTGTTTCTTCTGATGACGATCATTCTGGCGCCGACGCGTGCAGGCCGATGCAAAGTGTTAGCAATCTTTGGAGGTAATGGCCGATCCCCACGAAAGAAGCCCATAAATGAATATCACGGATTACACGAAAGAGACCCTTCGAGGATTAGAAGGCGTCGCAGTAATTGTGGAAACTCTCAATTCGGATGCTGAGGCCGATTCCTTGAGGGTTGACGACATCCAAGCCGATGTCGAAGCCAAGCTTTCCTCATCGGGAGTGCAAGTTCTGCCCTTGGAACAATGGAGGATTACCGCCGGGAAGCCCTGGCTGTATGTGAGCGTCAATACCATGAAATATTTGCTCACGTATTTTTTTTCCATAGACGTTCACCTCAAACAGGACGTGACTTTGAGTCGTCAACCATCTATAATTACAAGCTGCTCTACCTGGGAGGTAGGATCAGTCGGGTTTGTGGACGCCCCCAATCTGGCCGCCAAGATTCGCCAATCCGTAAATCAGTATGTTGATCAATTCACTAGCGATTTCAAAGAAGTGAACAGTATCTGAGTCATTGAGACGGGAATTTGTAATCGGAAAACCGTATGAGCGATACCAACGATAAGAGCAAAACAAGAGCCATCATTTCAGAGATATTCTCTTTTTTCACATCCGTACAAACCGCTTTGTCCCTCCTGTTCATTTTGGCGGCGGCATCGGTCGTGGGCACACTGATTCCTCAGACGCAGACGCCGGAGCCGGGGAGGACGCTTTTCTTTTACCAATTGGCGATCATACTGGATTTGCACAATATTTTCCGAAGCTGGTGGTTCATTCTGATCCTCACTTTATTGGCGTGCAATCTTCTTGGCTGCTTAATCCAGCGTTTGCCGAAAATTTTCGCCGAATGGCGAGGCCCCTCGGGAAAAGCTCTAGTGAATTATTCGGCAAAATGCGCCAAGCCGGCGGATCAACTTTCCAAAACATTGAATGAGGCCGCGTCGGAGCTTCTGGGCGCCTCGCCCCGAATTGACACTGCAACCAACGGCAGTACGCTAAGATGGGTGAAACACCAAATATTTTTGCTTGGATTCCCTTTCCTGCATTGCGCCATAATCCTGATTCTTGTTGGAGGGTTACTGGGCCTGCTCTTCGGCGTCCGCGGACATGTAATGATCAAGGAGGGCGAGTCAGCCGACCGGTTCTTCTTGGCTTCCGGGGAAGTCCGGCCGCTTCCCTACCAAATCGCTGTGGACAGCTTCACTCTGACCAAATATCCTTCAGGTGAGCCAAAAGAATACCGAAGTGATGTACGCATCCTGGAGAATGGACGGGACGCGGTCCAGGCGGCTGTACGGGTCAACCATCCGCTCACACACAAAGGATTTTCCCTTTACCAATCTGATTACAAAGTGGCTGGAATCAAAGGGGTGAAGCTATCGTATTCAATAGACGGCGGCCCTGAAAGCGATTTGTTATTGCAACCCCGAGTAAAGGTCACCCTGCCTGGAACGGAGTACCAGCTTCAACTACACAGTTTTGATCCCGGACGGGCCAGACTGGGCGCAGGAGTTGAAATCATCGCGCAGGCGCCCCATAGGCAGCCCAGGACTTTGAGCTTGTTGCGGGAGGCTCAACCGGCAAACCTCGGTAACATAAAGCTGCGTTTCATTGATTACAGTCCTCTTTACGCAACGGGCTTGCAGATAGGGTCTGATCCCGGCTCCCCTCTTGTTTGGGGAGGATGCGTGTTGTTGATAACCGGGTTTATGCTTATCCTGTTTACGAATTACAGGCGATTGACCATCGAAATTTCTGACAGAGACGGCAAGTCCGAAGTGAAAATCACGGGAAGCAGCCGTAGAATGCGTCCTGAGTTTCGGCAGAGCATAGAACAGAAATTGCTAACATTGGTGAGGTAACAAACTCCTATCATGACGGTATACATTACGAGCGCCGACTTGACTTCATATGTTACTTTCGGATATTTGGCTTGCGGAGTAAGCTACTTGATCGCGTATGTGTTCGGCAAGCCGAGTCCGAAAGTTAGTAAGGCGCTGTTGGGCGCATTGATTCTGGTGTTTCTTGCCCACACAGCAGTCTTGGGTCTAAGATGGCACGAATCGTACGATGTGAGGATGGGACAGCCTCCATTATCCAACCTCTACGAATCTTTAGTTTTTTTCGCCTGGGCAGTCGCGCTGGCTCTAATGGTGGTTCGGATACGCTTTGGCGCAGATCTGGTTGTGCTATTAGGACTGCCTCTGGTTTTCCTCATGATGGCTTCCACCTTCCTGTTAGACCCCAGTATCAGACCTCTAATCCCGGCCCTACAGTCAAACTGGTTGATGGCGCACGTAATATCTTGCTTTTTGGGGTATGCGGGGTTTGCGGTATCGTTTTGCGCCGCGTTGCTCTTCCTTATAGCAAAGGCTTCCGACTCGGCGGCGAAAGCTTTTCCTGATACCAAGGTGTTGGACGAAATTGTGTATCGCTCAGTGCTGGTAGGTTTGCCAATGCTCACCATCGGCATCGTAACGGGAGCCGCCTGGGCCGATTACGCCTGGGGCAGTTACTGGACCTGGGACCCCAAAGAGACTTGGTCTCTCATAACGTGGCTTGTTTATTCCGCCTTCGTCCATACGAGACTCGCCAGAGGCTGGTCCGGTCGCCGTACGGCGCTGTTGAGCGTCTTGGGCTTTCTTGCCGTGCTCGTCACTTTCTTCGGAGTGAATTATCTTCCAGGGCTCCACAGCTACTTCTAGAAAACGATCGCTTTTCACACCCTAGAGGCTTAATCCGATAGTCCGTCGCGGAGTCGGCTCCGGTCGACTCGCGAAACGCCCGTTGTTGAGGGGGTGTTTGACAACGCTGACTGCGGACTTGCCCGTAATCAGCTCACTGAACGAAGAAGGTGGCCTGTCTCAACCGGAATCGGAGAGGAAAGCTGATTAGCCTTTTCAGGAAAAATTCCGAACCGGTCAGGAGCGAAAGCGAACTATTCACTACAATGAAAAGTTGGCCAAGTTCGGGTTGTCCAATATGGACTGGACAAATGATATCAGCCCGCCAATAAACAGTTGACAAAAAAGTAATAAGACTCTATAGAACGCTTGTCGTATAGATGAGCATCAGCCTTTGATCATCATACTGAACTTCTTCAGTGCCCTCGTGAATTAGCGAGTCGGCGACGCCGGCAGGACATTGCTTTGGCGGACCAGGCGGCAGGTCTTCACCATCTGTTATTCGGTGGAAGTTAAGACCCTGCCCCGTATTTATTGTGAGCCAATTACAAAGGGGTTCCGGTTGACGCCAACAAATTGTCGATTATATCTGCTCCTGTTGAAGTTGTTTACGCTTCAGACCCTACCGTTAATTTTCCTACCACGTTCACATGCTACTTCCTTTCTATCGGTTCGTATACAAAACCTTTTCGCATACATCAGGACAAGAGTCCGTTTTTTATTTGGCTGCAAGCGTCTCAGAAACACATACGTCCGTGTATCGGCAGACTTTCATCGATGGTCCTTTCCTTGTCGAGCTGTTCATTGCGACGGAGCCTCAGGCGCTTACGCGGACATCGTCTTTCGTGCTCCCCATACGGTTGTGGAGTGAACTTCTTAGCTGGCGCTTATTGAGATCACTTCAGGCTAACCACTATCGCGTCGAACGTTCCTCTATGGAGCGGGTGGCAATTACGCTTTGCCCCTGAATGGAGGAACTAAATACGCCTTTTCATAAGTAAGGTCGCACATTGGCATACGAGGCGACATGAGGCTCCTTTGAGCCTTAAAATTCCCCCTTTCGCTTCCCTCTCCCGTCCGGGGAGAGGGTTTTCGGCGCCCCTCTCTTGACGAGGGAGGCTGGGGAAGGGTGAAACCCAACTGTAAGCGCGCGTCATAATCCTAACCCAAAATGTGCGACCGAATTTAAGAAATGCAGTATTCAGTGGTTGTTTTCATAAGTATCGTGTCGGACTTGCGATCAAACGTTTCCTTGGCGTCAGACTTCCCTGCCCATCACTGACTTGGTCGTCAAGTATGCGGCAGAGCGCGAACAGAGATGATTTGCACGCGATAACGTCCAACACAGGCGTCGCCGACCCGGGAGCGCCTAGAGAGAGATCCGCGAGGGGTAGCTTCTAGGTAAAAGGCGGAGCTTTTGGCCAATGGTTTCAGAATTTTTTTCGGCGTCGAAATGTTTCCGCATATGACCGGGACACTGAAGCTCAATCGATAATTCAACTGAGGCGGAGTGCAATGATCGATAGTAATAATACACTTTAGAGGAGGGTTATGCGCATGAAACGAATCCTTGTCCTACTAACCTTAACAATTGCCTTGTTAGTCACAGGCGCCATCCTTGAACCTGCCTCGTTTGCGGGTCCCGAGTCTATATTGAGTCAAGCTGTTGTCGGTCAGGCCGCCCAATCCGCTCCGCCGGCTACGGCTAAAGTGAAAGCGGACTGGTGGACCACAGTCATAATGTTCTGCGTCATCATATCCATTACGCTGGGAATAGTCGTTTGGGCCGCCAAACGGACCCAGACCATAGCAGATTTTTATGCCGCGAGGGGGTCCATAACAGGCGTTCAGAACGGATGGGCTATTGCCGGTGACTATATGTCTGCAGCCTCGTTTCTAGGGGTCTCCGGTCTCATCTCACTGTTTGGATACGATGGCTTCATGTATGCTGTGGGAGCCGTTGTGGCATACGTCACCGTACTCCTGATCGTGGCGGAACCATGCAGGAACGCGGGTAAGTACACGGTCGGAGACATCGTGTCATTCCGGTCGTCCCCAAAAATCGTACGGGCGATGATCGCGTGCTCGACGCTTCTACTCTCAACGCTCTATCTGATCGTCCAAATGGTCGGAGCCGGCAAGCTCATGAACTTGTTGCTCGATATTCCTTACAATTGGGCAATTGTCGGCGTTGGCGTCATGATGGTCGTGTATGTTGTCTTTGGAGGCATGGTCGCTACCACTTGGGTCCAGATCATCAAAGCCGGTCTGCTGATGATAGGGGCTTTGGTACTGGCGTTTCTGGTGGGGGTCAAGATAGGCTTCAACCCGCTCAACCTTTTCACACAGGTGGCCGAGAGCCAGCATATCAAAGATTGGGTCCAGTTCGTCATGCTGAAGGAGCCGATAGCCAAGGCCGGTTTCGACTATGGTCAGAGATTCTTGGAGCCAGGCTTGCTGCTCAAGAATTTTTGGGAACAACTGTCATTGGGCATGGCATTTGTCCTTGGTACGGCAGGCATGCCTCACATCCTTATGAGATTCTTCACTGTGCCCACCGCTCAAGCGGCTCGAAAATCAGTAATAATCGCAATGTTTATCATAGGCTTTTTCTTTATTTTGACGACCTTCTTAGGATTCGGCTCAGCCCTGTTTGTGACCCCTCAAAAGATCTTCGCAGTAGATAAAGGCGGCAACATGGCGAACATGTTGCTGGCGTTGCAGCTTGGAGGAGAGATATCGCCGTTCTTTGGCGACTTACTCCTGGCGTTTCTGTGCGCAGTGGCTTTCGCCACAATCCTGGCCGTGGTTTCGGGCTTGGTCTTGGCGGCGTCGGCAGCCATATCCCACGATATTTATGTGAGCATAATAAAAGGCGGCAAAGCGAATCAGCGCGAACAAATCACAGCGGCTCGAATCACGGCGTTTTTCGTGGGAGCTGTCGCCATTGTTATCGGTATGCTTGCGGAAAACCAGAACGTGGCTCATTTGGCCGTCTTGGCATTCGCAGTGGCGTCTTCAGGCAACCTGCCTGCGGTTGTGCTCTCGCTCTTCTGGCGCAAAATGAGCACTGCGGGCATTTGCGGAGGACTCATAGTCGGGAGCTTTGTAGCCATTGGTCTGGTCATGATCTCCCCCAACATGACTTACCCTAAAGTTGTCGCCGCAGGCGCAAAGGCTGAAATCACTACCCTGGAAAAGAAACAGGCTGAAGGACAAGCTCTCAGCGAAAAGGAGCAGGGCGCTCTCACGAAGGCGAAGGCTACTTACGAAAACAATAAGGACGGGACGTCCATTATGGGATTGGATAAACCTCTTTTCAGTCTCAAGAATCCCGGTATTGTGTCTATTCCGATCGGTTTTCTTGCTGCGATCCTATTTTCGCTGTTCTTCCCGAGCAAGCGCGAACAAGACGCTTTTGACGAACTCTTCGTCAGACAGAACACCGGTCTAGGCATTGCCAAGGCTACAGACCACTAGGCCGGAGCATTGTAGTCTGCGCCCATGGGTAAACCCCGTGGGCGCTTAGGAGTAATCTCCCCTTCGGGGGAACTAAGGGTTGTTTTCATAAGTAAGATCCCGGATTAATGTAGGAGGCGGAGCCTTATTGGCGTTAACATACGAGCGTTCAGCTCTCCAACCGTCATTCCTGCGGAAGCAGGAATCCAGTTTTTTCAGTGTCTTCTGGACCCCCGCTTTCGCGGGGGCGACGTATTCTACCGACGTTAAGTATTTGAAATTACGTTAGGCCAGCTCAAGAGTTAGCGCTTATGAGGCGGAGCCTGCGGGCATGCGTTCCCAGGCTGGAGCCTGGGAACGAGAAATAGGATGTGGCGTCGGCATTGCCATACAGGGTTCGTACGGACGCTACGTAAGGGCGGGGTTTATCCCCGCCGGCCATCTACAATGGGAACTGTTTCCAGCATGGCCATATTGGAAGTTCTTGGAGGGAGGTCCGGAGGGAGCTTCTTTCAAGAAGTTTCCCTCCAGAGGCTTTTTCAAAGGCTCATCCACCCCAGGGCATTTTGAAATAGGTTTCGGACAATTTGTCGCGGAACTCCCGGAAGAACAGTTCGTGTTGTTTCTCCCAGTCCGCCAGCATCGTCAGCGCCTTGCGTTCTTTCCCTTGAGTTTTTTCGGCCATCCTGGAGTAGAATTCGCTCAAATCCTTCTCTATAAGCCATGCGGTGTTAAAGACAGTCACGTCGGGCACCATTGATCCTTCGATACAGCGGTCGAGAAATTCGGATCGAGCCCGTTCGTCGAAGTAGTTCACAGGCCGGACATCAGCCTCGTCCACATGGGCCGAGCTGATTTCCCCTCCCTCTTTAAGATCCTTTAATATGCTGTTGATAAAATCGATGTGCTTGCGCTCTTCCTGGATCAGTTGCTCGAAAGCTGTAACCGCTGCTCCGACCCCCATTCTTTGCAAAGAATTGCTGAAAAAACTCAGGCCGGTCATCTCCTGGTTGAGAGCGTATTCAAAGATCTTGATCAGGTGTTCGTTCACGGCTGGTCCTTTCCAAGGGAAGATTTTCCGTTATTTGTTCTTTATCTTCTTCATCAAGTTATTTGCCTTGTCGTCGTACCCGAGTTTGGGATACTCGTCGAGAATTCTCCTGGCTACCAATTTAGCCGCTTGATAGTTGCTCAGACTAACGTAAGTCTCTGCCTTGTTCCATTCTTTCGCCGCAAGCTTTTGCCTACATTCTCTATATTTCTCTTCGGCTTTTTTCCCCCACTCGCCGGCATTGGGATCATCCGACAAAGTCTTGAACGCCTCAGCCGTTTTCTGAATGATTCGGCTGTCCAAGTCACTATTCTTGATCTGGCTGAAAAGGGCCATCCCTATGTTGTATTTCGCTTTGGGGACTTCTTTATCATTCGGATATAACTCAACAAACTGAAAATACCGTCCGATCGACTTGTCGTACTGCTTGTCCTCATAGAGGCAGTCGGCAATCTTGACGTATACTTTCGGCATCTCCTTGAACTCAGGGTAAGCGGATTTGACCTGATCATACAGTTCCATGGCTTGAGCGTAATCCTTTTTGTTGTAGAGCTCTTCTGCGGCCTGGAACATCTTTTCCGGGGAGTCCGGCTTTTCCTTTTTCACAGTCTGGAAAGGAACCTGGCACCCTGCGCAGATGACGCAGAGCGTTGCCACTATTGTGAAGAAAAAACCCTTTTTCATGCCATATTTCCTCCAGGATCGGTCTCCCCGGACTATCTAGGGATGAGAATTGATAGCCGGCGCCCAACTGGCAACAATCTCGTCGTAACCTCTTCAAGGAGTCTTAATACGTCCTGTGAAGAATCCGGTCTGCGAGCTTCATCAGCGCTTGCTTTTCCACAGTTTCGGAAAAAATCTCCAGGCTTCCGACCGCAGCCTCTAGGTAAGCCCTACTCTTTTCGAGCGTTGTCTGGATGCCGCCCCTGCGGGTCAGGAATTCCCTCACCCACTTGAGGTCTGCGTCAGACAGCCGCTTGTTTTCCATCATATCTACAATTCTCGCTCGCTCGGCGTCGTCGCAGTTCTTTAATGCGGTGATTAGGGGCAAAGTAAGTTTTCCTTCCTCAAAGTCTTTTCCCGGCTTCTTGCCCATCGTCTCGACGTCCGAGCGGTAATCGATCACGTCATCCGTCATCTGGAATGCGATCCCAAGATTTAGACCAAAGGACGCCAGAGCTTCCTCGTGTTGAGCGTCCACTCCCCCGAGAATGGCTCCGCCCCTGCACGCGGTTTCCATTAATATGGCTGTTTTGTCCGTAATTATTTGAACATATTGGGCCTCATCCAAATTGAGGTTGCCTATGTTCATCATCTGATAGAGTTCGCCTTCGCTTAGACGCTCGGTTGCCCTTGAGACTATGCCCAGAATTCGCAGATTCTCCAAAGAAGTCAACGCCGAGAAGGCTTTGGCCAAAATGTAATCTCCGCCGAGGACGCACATCTCATTGGACCATAACGCATTGGCCGAGGGACGCCCGCGCCGTGTGTCAGCCGTGTCCACCACGTCGTCGTGCAAGAGAGTCGCTGTGTGAATGCACTCAATCGCGCCGGAAAGCTTGATCGCGTCGATTCCCGTGTAGCCCCCCATTCTGGCGGCGATTATGGCCAGTTGCGGCCGGATTCTCTTTCCGCCGCTGTTCATGATGTGAGCCCCGATCTCAAAGGCCACCGGAACTCGACTCTTCAACTGAGCTATCAGCTCTTGTTCGAGCCTTTGCATGGTGGACTGAATGGAATCCAAAAGGTCCAAAGGCGCCTCCAAACTGAATTCTTCAACTCTCGGCAAAAAACTCACAAGCGACGGAACCGGATTCAATGCCGTCGAGTCAGCCCCGAAGAGAATCACTCATTCGCTTCAGCCGCCGAATTTTGTAACCGACCGGTAGAAATCGCTCGCCGGGCGCGCCTGCCCCACCAACCCCGATTTCTGGAGAAATGGTATTGCTTTGGACGCCAACTTCAACCGAACCAGCGCAATTGGCTGTCGATCGGGCCACAGTAGTGCGGATGAGATTTCTCGTGTCAAATCCGCTAACCGGCAAGCCATTCGAGTCGGCGCCCTCTCCGCCGTCCTCAAGGCCTTGGGAATATTACCATCAGCCCGAGCTCACTGCAAGTCCCAGTAAATTCAATTATTGCCGAAACATAAATGATAGATTGAATTTTTGAGCTTTTTTTATGATAAAATAATCAGGACTTTTTCATACAAAGGACGGAAGGATCTGTATTCTCGGAGAGTTCGGGATGCTGGACGCAATTGTCAGAGGTCTATTGGAATGAACGTCCCAAAACGTTGTAGATATGTGGCGCTTATAACTGCCGGCGGCACAGGAGAGAGAATGGGCGGCTCCATGCCCAAGCAATACATCGGCCTGAAGGGGACCCCCATCCTGGCGCGAACCGCTCAAGCTTTTGAGACTCACCCCAAAATCGACGGCATTATCGTCACGGTCCCGAAAGGTCAAGAGGCTTACTGCAGAACCGAGATCCTGGAAAAAGCGGGCTTAACAAAAATAATCGGCGTCGTGCCTGGTGGCCCGACCCGTCAACAGTCCGTACAGAACGGGTTAAACGAGATTAAGAGCTCGGAATTAGTCGCTATTCACGACGGAGTCAGGCCATTCGTGTCGCATGAAGTGATAAGCCGCTGCCTGGAGGCCGCAGAAAAGGTCGGCGGTTCGTTGGCTTGCGCCAGAGTCAGAGAGACGGTGAAAAGGCAAAACGGACTGTTTCTGGAAACCATTCCCAGACATGACCTTTGGCTCGCTCACACGCCTCAAGTGTTCCGGACTCAATTGATCCTTGACGCTCACGCCAAGGCCCTGGCGGACGGCTTTGAAGGGACTGATGACTCAGTCCTTGTCGAGAGGCTTGGCCATCCGGTGGTCATAATCGAAGATTCTCCGGACAACATAAAAATTACAACTCCGGATGATTTGGAAATAGCCTGGCGGACTTTGGGCTGACGTGGCGTCGTCCGCCTGTTGAAGCGCCTCCGAAGGTAGACTTTTCGCAACAAGTTTACCTCCGGACCACCTTTCAAGGACTCCTAATATGGCTGTGGCAAGGATCTCTCCTCCAGGGCGTTCCGGTGGAGAGCCCTGAGAAAGGCGTCATCGTCTCCCGCTATTTATCAATGAACTCCAATTCATAGTGAGTCGAGCCGAGACCCAGTTTCTCCGCGTACGAAAGCTGGCTCTTCCAGTCTATTTCCGGGTAAAGCGCCTTGATCTTGTCACCGCCTGGTTCAAGGGCATGCGCCAGCGCGGAAAGAGGGTTTCCCGGCGCTGCGTTCACCAAGTCCACAGCGGCTTGATCAATGGCGACTGGGTCATTACCGGCCAAAATGCCTATTCCGGGGACTATTGGCCTGTCCGAAAACGGATTGCAGTCACATAGCGGCGAGACATCGGTTATAAAGGTCACGAAGAGCGCTTTGCCCTTCTTTGCCGAAATTACGGCGCCGGCGTATTCGATCATTTTTTCCATGAATACCGGAATAGATTCATTCCATTGGATCTGGATCGCCCCTTGCGGGCACGATAAGATACACTCCGCGCATCCGACACAGTTCTCGGGATTAATCGAAGCCTTTCGTTCTTCGGCTTCTCCGGTTACTTCGATAGCCTGGCCGCGGCACCATACGGCGCATTCTCCGCAGCCCACGCACTTCTTCTTGTTAACTTTGGGGGAAATGTTGGAATGCTGCTCCAATTTGCCTTCTCTCGCGGCGCACCCCATCCCCACGTTCTTCAGAGCCCCCCCAAACCCGGTAAGCTCGTGCCCTTTGAAGTGGGTCAAGACCACAAGTCCATCCGCATTGTGGATATCCGCCGCAATATGGGCGCTCTTTATATGGCGTCCGGCAGTGGCTATCATTACTTTATTGTTTCCTCTGAGTCCATCGGCTATAATTGAAGGAGCTCCGGTGACGTCCCTGGAAAATCCATGATCGAGGGCAGTGTTCAGGTGAGACCATGCCTCGGTTCTGGAGCCGACATATAGGGTGTTGGTGTCGGTTAGAAACGGCTTGGCGCCCAAGCCTTTGAGAGCGTCAATTATCTTACGCACAAGTTGCGGTCTGATATGCGCTGTGTTTCCTGATTCTCCGAAATGGATCTTCACAGCGACCAAATCCTTTCGATGGAAAACGCTTCCCGGATTCAGTTTACCAAATAAATCCGTGACCTTGGCCGGAACGTTTCTTCTTCCAGCCTGCCGACAAATCTACAGCGTATACTTTAGAGACCAAGGTTGATTCTCCCAAAACTATTTGCAAAATCCGAAAAATTATCTATCAGCCTATTTGAAATCACAAGAAAAACTTTTGAAAAAACCTTTAGAGCGCGGTAATATAGGCATAGTTATGAATTCAATTTCTAAATCAGATCCTAACAACGAAGTTCAGAAGAAGTCCCTATGAAAGATCGCTTAGGCAATTTGCTCCTGCAACACGGGCTGGTGGATGACGAAAAGCTCAAACAGGCCTCAGAGTACCAGCAACAACAAGGCGGTAAGCTGTACAGCGCCCTAATCAAGCTGGATCTCCTCGATGAAGACGAATTTGTCGAGTTCCTTTGCCGCTATCACGGCTTGGCAACTGTCTCCCTCGAAGAGGTTGACGTAGATCCAGACGCTGACAAAATTGCTCTCCGCAGAAATGGCCAGAAAATATATGGCCATTCCTTACCAGGTCGTGAACAACAAGCTTAAAGTGGCCATGGCCGACCCTACGGACTACGAAGCCAAAGAGAACATCGAGTTTGCCACTAACCTTTCAGTCGAAATTGAAGTAACGACAGAGTCACAGATTCGAAAAGGTCTGGACGCCTTTTATGATGTGGGCCTTGCAGTCGACAATGTGCTGGACGAATTTCAGGACAATGACCTGGAGGCCCTCGGGGACGAGGCCGGCGATCTCGAGGCGGCTGATGACGCCAAACTCGCTGAAGAGGCCCCTGTTGTGAAGCTTGTGAATTTCATACTTAAGGACGCAATTCAAAAGAAAGCGAGTGATATTCACATTGAGCCCTACGAAAAAGTCTTCAGGGTGCGGGAACGCGTAGACGGCTCACTGTATGAACTGATGAAGCCGCCGATGAAATTGAAGAACGCGGTCGTCAGCCGTATCAAGATTTTGTCGAGGTTGGATATCGCCGAGCGGCGGCTACCCCAGGACGGCCGAATCAAGCTGAAGCTGGGCAAGGGACGTGACATGGACTTCCGCGTGTCAATATTGCCCACGCTATTCGGCGAAAAAGTGGTTATGCGGCTCTTGGACAAATCCAATCTCCAGCTCGACATGACCAAGCTGGGTTTCGAGGAGAAACCACTCAAGTTCTTTAAGGAAGCAATTCACAAGCCTTATGGAATGGTTTTGGTTACAGGTCCCACAGGTTCCGGTAAAACCACTACGCTTTATAGCGCTTTGTCGGAACTCAACGCCCCTGACGTGAATGTGTCCACAGCGGAGGATCCGGTCGAATTCAACCTTCACGGCATAAACCAGGTCCAGATGCATGAAGAAATCGGCCTGACATTCGCCTCCTCTCTGCGATCCTTCCTACGCCAAGATCCCGATATCATCATGGTCGGCGAGATCCGAGACTTTGAAACAGCGGAAATTGCGGTCAAAGCGGCGCTTACGGGCCACATGGTTTTGTCCACACTGCATACTAACGACGCGCCGCAAACCATTAACCGTCTTCTTAACATGGGCGTTGAACCCTTCCTGGTCGCAAGTTCGGTCAACTGCATCATCGCTCAGCGTCTGGCGAGACGTATCTGCTCTGCCTGCAAAGAGGAGATTGAACCCAAGCCCGAGGCGTTGCGCGATCTCGGCGTAAAAATGGAAGAAATAGGGACTTTTCCCGTGTTCCGGGGCAGGGGTTGCGGGGCCTGCAGCGACACCGGTTTCAAAGGGCGTGTAGCCTTGTACGAGGTAATGCCTATAATGGACGAGATAAAGGAACTAGTATTGGCGGGCGCTACTGCGATGGAAATCAAGAGAGAGGCCGTCAGGCTAGGCATGGACACCTTGAGGATGGCGGGGGTTAATAAGCTCAAGGAAGGGATCACCACGATTGAGGAAATAGGTAGGTCCACCATGGCGGATTGATGGGAACAGAGCCGAACGGATTACTTATTCCTCATTCATTCCAAATTTCCAGCGAAAGGATTGAGAATTGCCCACCCTTCATGATTACTTGAAAGAAATGGTTGAGCGAGGCGCATCCGACCTCCATATAACCCCTGGAGTTCCCCCGATGATTTCGAATTAGGGGTGAGCTTGTTCCCCTGGATTATCCACCATTGAAGCCTCAGGAGACTCGTCAGCTCTGCTACAGCATACTCACCGAGACCCAAAAGCATCGATTCGAGGAAAGTCTGGAATTGGACCTCTCTTTTGGCGTGCGCGGCCTGAGCCGCTTCAGAGCAAACATCTTTTTCCAGAGGGGCGCTCTGGCCGGCGCTTTTCGACTGATTCCTTACCAAATAAGGAATTTCCAGGAACTGGGGCTTCCTTCGGTTGTGAATGACCTATGTCAGAAGCCCAGAGGCCTTATTCTAGTTACAGGCCCCACCGGATCGGGCAAATCCACGACGCTTGCCGCCATGATTGATAAGATCAATACCGAGCGCAAGGAACACATAGTCACGATCGAAGATCCCATAGAATTCACGCACCAACATAAGTCTTGCATCGTCAACCAGCGGGAGGTGCATCAGGATACCAAGAGCTTCCACGCCTCTTTGCGTTCCATCCTCAGGCAAGACCCGGACGTAGTGCTGATCGGCGAAATGCGCGATCTTGAGACGATAGAAGCGGCTCTGACCGTTTCCGAAACAGGTCACCTCACCTTTGGGACTTTGCACACTAACTCCTGCACTCAGACCATCAACAGGGTTATCGACGTATTTCCCGCCCATCAACAGCCGCAAGTGCGAGCCCAACTCAGCTTTGTGCTTGAAGGAGTTATGAGTCAAACCCTGATTCCCACCATGGATGGGAGAGGCAGGACGTTGTCCGTAGAAATCATGGTCCCTAACGCGGCCATAAGAAACCTCATTAGAGAAGACAAGGTTCATCAAATCTATTCTCAGATTCAGATAGGACAAGCCAAATCGGGCATGCAAACAATGAATCAGTCCCTACTGACGCTGTATCAACGCAGGATAATATCTTTTGATGATGCGATGGCCAGATCCAGCGACCCTGAAGAACTGAAGCAAATGATGGCTGGGCTCGCCAAACCCCAAAAGAAGATACTGAAGCCCGGGGGAT
The DNA here is from genome assembly GCA_963747865.1 of uncultured delta proteobacterium. Taxonomy (GTDB): domain Bacteria; phylum Desulfobacterota; class Desulfomonilia; order Desulfomonilales; family Desulfomonilaceae; genus JBBSBY01. Next base: position 26,919 of record CAVVHK010000003.1, read on the forward strand.
GAAATAATCTCAGCGACTGTTGAGGTCCCCAAGGAGGATCATGACTTATGCCTGAATACAACTGGAGCGCTAGAACTACAGCCGGCGTCATTCAAAAAGGAGAGATGAACGAGGTCAATGAGTCGGTAGTTTCGAACCAAGCTCCAAAAAATGAACTTTACCGATATCAAGGTCTGGAAGAAACCAAAGGATCTTTTTGAGAATATAGCTTTCTTCCAACCCAAAGTTACGACCAAAGACGTCGTCATCTTCACTCGCCAGTTCGCAACCATGATCGACGCAGGATTACCTCTTGTGCAGTGTCTCGAAATTCTTTCGAGCCAGCAAGAAAACAGGACTTTCAAGAAAGTGCTTGCTCAGGTTAAGGCCAGCGTTGAAGGCGGCAGCACATTTGCGGAAGGCCTAAAAGCTCATCCACAGATCTTCGACGCCCTTTTTGTCAACCTGGTTCATGCGGGTGAAATGGGCGGTATCTTGGACACCATTCTGCGTCGTTTGGCGATGTTCCTGGAAAAAAGTGAGGCTCTGAAACGTAAGGTCAAAGGAGCCATGGTTTACCCCGGAGTGGTCATCACCATTGCTTTCGCTGTTGTAGCGGTGTTGCTGCTCTTCGTTATTCCGGTGTTCAAAGAAATGTTCGAAGGCGCAGGTGAAAAGCTTCCGCTCCCTACGCAGATGGTTATGGTCATGAGCGAGGGTCTACAGAAATATATCATCCATGTGCTCGTTACACTGGCAATAATTATTTTTGCGTTTCGGAAATTCAAGGCCACCAAGTTTGGAACCGAACTCCTTGATAGAATTGCTTTGCGCAGTCCCGTTATAGGTAACTTGCTCAGGAAAGTGGCAGTGGCCCGTTTTTGTTCGACCTTAGGAACCATGATATCGAGCGGCGTCGCCATCTTGGACGCCCTTGAAATTACCGCCAAAACCGCAGGCAACACGGTTATTGAACGAGCAATCATGAATACGCGGGCTGCCATTGCCGAAGGCCGGTCTATCGCGGAACCACTCATGGAAACGGGGGTCTTTCCAGGCATGGTCGTCCGCATGATTGCTGTCGGAGAGGCTACAGGCGCTTTGGACGCCATGCTTGCCAAAATCGCCGAGTTCGATGACGAGGAGGTCGATGCCGCGGTCGAAGGTTTGACCCAGCTCATGGAACCGCTAATGATCGTCTTCCTGGGAGGGGTCTGCGGCGGAATGGTTATAGCCATGTACCTTCCCGTCTTTTCCATGGCAGGTGTTATTTCCGGCGAGAAGTAATTTCCGTATACCGATTGGAATCTTTGACCGAATCGCGGGCATTCGGTAATTCGGGGTCGGACGTTGTTGCGAGGCAGGCTTTCCGGTCTGCCTCACCTGAAAAGGTAGCGCGGAAAGCCTTTGCCATAATGCTCAATAAGGGCGCCGTATCTGAACACTGAGCTCAGACTCGATTGCGCAGAGCGTTAATGCTTTAACTCTGCTAAACTTTTTCGTCTTTGTCCGGCAAATATTTGGGGAAACCCCTTCTATTTTTTCTCCAACCAATTTTAAAAGAACCAATCCAAGACAATAAGTCATCATTCCTGCTGTTTTCCGAAGACTTACCGGCAATACTTCCGTAATTAACTGAGCCTAAATTCTTTTGGGGAGCGGCTAGAGGCTTGACTTTTTTAGGGGAACAGGATAAAACTCCGGTCTGATTTTGATAAGAAGCTCAGGAGCACCAGAAATTTGTCGGATACCCCAAAAGACCCCAAAGCGGCGCAAACATCTTCTTTAACGGAAGTAAGAGCTCAGAAAATCCAGGATCTGGAAAAGGCCGGAATTCCTGCCTACTCAGTCGGTTTTGTCCCCGGCGTCAATTCTCTACAATTCAAAGACAAATTCGGTAACTGCGAATCCTTTGACGATTCTGAGGAAGCCTTCAGTATGGCGGGCAGGATTATGGCCATGAGAGTCCTCGGAAAATCCACCTTTTTGAGACTAAGAGACGCCGTGGGGGACTTTCAGGCTTACCTCGCCAGAGAGGTCCTGGGCGCCGAAGCCTACACCCTTATCAAGAAGCTCGACATAGGCGATATAATCGGTGTTCGCGGTAAACCCTTCAAAACACGCACTGGGGAACTTAGCATCCTAGCCGACGAATTCCAGATGCTTACAAAATTGCTTCGACCTTTGCCCGAGAAATGGCACGGGCTTTCCGACGTCGAAACTAGATACAGACAGCGCTACGTCGATCTGATTGTCAATCCCGAGGCCAGAGAGATTGTGAGAACCAGAAGCCGCATTATCAGCTATCTGCGCCATTTTTTGACGGAGCGCGCGTTCTGGAAGTGGAAACTCCGATGATGCAGGCGATCCCGGGCGGAGCCACGGCAAAACCGTTTGAAACCTATCATCAAGCCCTTGATCGAGCGCTCTATCTCCGCATAGCGCCTGAATTATATCTCAAACGGTTGCTGGTCGGCGGTTTTGACAGAATTTTTGAGATAAACAGGAATTTCAGAAACGAAGGCATTTCAACGCAGCACAACCCTGAATTTACGATGTTGGAATTCTATCAGGCTCATGCCACCTACAACGACCTGATGGACCTGACCGAAGCAATGTTTTCACGGCTTGCCATGGAGCTGCTCGGCTCTTACAAGTTTAACTATGGGGACACGGAAGTCGATCTCACTCCGCCGTGGAAACGTATGTCCGTGAAAGAGGCCCTCATCGAATACGCCGGTTTGACCCCTGCGCAGCTCGAAGACAAGAATGCGCTTCAGATCAAGACATTGGAAATCGGGCTGGATGTCAACAAAGACGCTTCTTTGGGCAAGCTTTGGATGTCATTGTTCGACGAATTGGTTGAGGGCAAGCTTTGGGGACCCATTTTCATTCACAAGTATCCTGTGGATGTCTCCCCACTGGCACGCCGCAACGAAGAAGACCCCACGGTTACGGACAGATTTCGAACTCTATATTTGCGGACGTGAAATGGCCAATGCCTTTACCGAGTTGACAGATCCTTTTGATCAACGAAGCCGTTTTGAAGAACAGGTCAAGGCTCGGGCAGCCGGAGATGAGGAGGCCCATTTCCTTGATGAAGATTTTCTCAGAGCCCTCGAATACGGCATGCCGCCTGCCGCCGGCGAGGGCATCGGGATCGACCGCCTGGTAATGCTCTTGACAAACTCCCAGTCGATAAGAGAAGTTATCCTTTTCCCGCACATGCGACCTGAAAAAGGAATCGGATGAGTCTGCCTTTCGAAATCGGTGTCGGCCTTAGGTACATGAAGGCCAAACGCAAGCAAGCTTTTATCTCTGTTATTAGCGCATTTAGCGTACTTGGAGTGATGCTTGGGGTAATGACTCTGATCATCGTTCTGGGCGTCATGAACGGCTTTGAGAAGGACCTGAAAGACAAGATCCTGGGGACTGTTTCGCATCTTGTGGTTATGAGCCATTCGAGCAGAATGATTACCGAATGGCCTGAATTAATGAACAAGATCAACCAGTTCGACGGAGTAAGCGCGACCACGCCGTATGTCTACGGTCAGGGCATGATTTCCACCAAAGGCAGAGTGAGAGGCGTTATCGTGAGGGGAATAGATCCTGCCTCAGCGGCCCGCGTTATCTCTCTAGGCAAATACTTGGTTAGCGGCGTCATTAAGGACCTGGCGGGAACACAGGATGGAGTTCCAGGAATAATTATCGGCAAAGAACTGGCGATTTTGAACTCAATCCGCACCGGCGACCTTGTTCAACTGATATCTCCTCAGGGTAAGCGCACGCCCATAGGCGCTTTGCCCAGAGTTCAGAATTTTCGAGTTGTAGGCGTCTTTGCGTCCGGTATGTACGAATTTGACGCCAACCTTATTTACATGGGTCTCCCGCAGGCTCAGAAGTTTTTTGAAATGGGAGAGGGCGTTACAGGCATTGAAGTCAACGTCAAGGATGTCTATTACGCCCCCAAGCTGGCCACCAGAATCGAAGCAATATTGGGAGCCCCTTTTTGGACGCGGACCTGGGGGGATATGTACCGCAATCTCTTCAGCGTGCTCAAGCTCGAAAAAATGGCCATGTTCGTGATCCTCACATTTATAGTCCTCGTAGCCGCATTTAACATAATCATCTCCCTTATAATGCTGGTTATGGAGAAAAGTCGAGACATAGCCATCCTGAAAGCACTCGGGGCTACTTCAGACCGAATCATGCGGATATTCATGGTGCAAGGCATGATCGTGGGTTTTGTAGGAACCGTCTTCGGCATTCTAGGAGGCCTCGGAGGGTCTGCTCTGCTCACGCGGTACCCCATCATAGAATTGCCTCCGGATATCTACACCATTTCTACTTTGCCGGTCTTTGTCGAGCCTATTGACGTGGTGATCATCGCCATTGTCGCCCTTACCATTTGTTTCCTGGCTACTCTGTATCCGTCTTTTCGAGCGGCGCGCCTCGAACCCGTGGAGGCGCTCCGGTATGAATAGCGAATGGCTGTACGAAATCTCCGACCTGTGGAAAAGCTACTCCAACGGGACCAAACAGGTGGAAGTGCTCCGAGGAATAGATTTTCGCGTAAAGGCGGGAGAGAGCGTGGCAGTCACTGGGCCCTCCGGTATCGGCAAGAGCACGTTCCTGCATATACTTGGGCTTCTGGACAAACCCGTGAAGGGCACTGTGCTACTTGATGGGATCGACATAATTGCCATGAGCGACACCGAACGAGCGAAGACTAGAAACCGGCGCATCGGCTTCGTGTTTCAGTTCTTTCAGTTGCTGCCCGAGTTTTCGGCTCTGGAGAATGTCATCATGCCTGGTTTAATTGCCGGACAAAAACGGAGCAAGCTCAGGGAGAGCGCCTTACGATTGCTCTCTGATGTGGGTCTTTCACATAGGATCGGCCATCGCCCCGGCGAACTGTCAGGGGGCGAGCAGCAGAGGGTGGCCATCGCCCGGGCGCTGATAATGTCGCCTGACGTATTGCTGGCCGATGAACCTACGGGAAACCTTGACCCTGACACCGGCGCTGAAATTGAAACACTCATGCATGACTTGAACAAGATTTGTCAAACTACTCTAATCGTCGTCACCCACAAGGACTCCCTGTCAAAGGCTATGGACCGGAGAGTCGGTTTGGTGAGCGGAAGACTTGAGGAGCTTCAATGAAGAGGCTTCTGATCATCGTACTCGTTGGATTGATTGCGCCGGGATTCGTTTCGGCTCAGTCGCTCAAGAAGGTCCTGTTGTTTCCTTTTAAGGTGAGCGGCCCAGGCGTTTCGGAAGGCACGGGCGTAGACTTGGCCAGCGTACTAGGCTCCGAGTTGTCCCGTGAGGGCGACATGGAAATAGTGTCGGGCAAGCCTTTTGAGAATGTCGTAAATGAGCGACAAATAGATAACGCCCGCGTGCGCAGGCTGCTGGAACGAGCCGGCGCTCAGGCTGCCATATGGGGAACACTCACAAAGCTCGAAGAGGGTTATTCGCTGGAAGCCTACGCATTGCAGCAAGAAGGGTCGACGAAACCGAGGTTTTTCAGCATTACCGGCAAAGATATGGCGGACTTGATCAACCATGTTAAGGATCTTGCCACCCAGATGAGCGCCCTCGCCGTTGATCGACTCAAGGTGGGTGAAATCAAGATTGAAGGAAATAAGCGGATCGGTAGAGACGCCATTCTCAACAAACTTGACGTCAAACCTGGAGACGCGTTCAGGAAATCAGGAATTGGCGATGAGATACGCGAGCTCTATTCCATGGGCTATTTTGATGATGTTCAGATGCGTGCTGAGGAAACCCCAAAAGGTGAAGTGGATTTACTCATCACAGTGAAGGAACGACCTTCGTTAAAAGAGATTGAGATCGAAGGGAACAAGGTATTCTCAAGAGACGCTATTCTGGATCACTTGACCACAAAATCCCTCACGGTGGCTAGCGTTGACAAGATCCACAATGATATTACTAAATTAAAGAAGATGTATGAAAAGGAGGGATATTTCCAACCGGATATTCAGTACGAAATCAAGGAGATATCCGCCAATGAAGCAAAGCTGGTATTCAACATCAAAGAAGGCGGCAAGAGCTATCTGACAATAGTCGCATTTGATGGCCGCAAGAATCTTCCCGAAAAAGATCTTAAGAAGGTCCTGAACGTTAAGGAGAAATCCTGGTTCTGGTTCTTAGATGATTCCGGCACCTTCACAAGAGAAAAGCTCGAAGAAAACCGAATGAGATTGATGCTCTATTACATGGACAATGGATTTATCAATGTCCAGGTTGGAGAGCCGGAAGTAGACATTCACGACGGACAGACCAAGGTTACCTATCCGATTCGAGAAGGCGAGCGTTTTCAGGTCCGTAAAGTAGATGTGGCCGGAGATCTCGTTATTCCCAAAGAAAGGCTTTTGGCTGCCCTGGAATTGCAGCCGAAGACTTGGTTCAAGAGGTCATTGGTTGGCGAAGACATTAAGGCTATAACCAGGCTTTATAATAACCTGGGATATGCATATGTCGATGTCGAGCCTCGACAGGTGGCAAACGAAAAATATGACTTCGTCGATATGACCTACAAGATCACCAAAGGCGACCGTGTTTCTATAGAACGGGTGGATGTAGCCGGCAATGAGCGCACACGGGACAAAGTCATCAGACGTAGTCTGGACATAGGCGAAGGGGACCTATACAACTCCGACAGGTTTGAGTCAACAAAAAATAAGTTGGAGGCTCTAGAGTTTTTCGAGGCGGTAAAACTACGCACTTCTCCAGGGTCCAGAGCCGACTTGATGAATGTTACGGTCGAAGTTCAGGAAAAGAAGACCGGATCGCTGTCGGCCGGACTTGGTTACTCCTCCCAAGAGGGAGCAATGGGTAACGTTAACCTGAAGGAACGCAACCTCCTGGGATTGGGCATTATCGCAAACGCCAAGAGCAATATGTCCGGGAAGAAGAACTCATACGAGGGGTCTCTAACTTATCCTTGGTTCCTGGACCTGCCGATCAGCGCCACACTAAAGGGTTACAGGGCTCAAGGCAGGGAACAAAACTATACCCGTGAGAGTGAAGGTTTTGGAATAACCGTCGGCTTTCCCCTGTATGGTTTGTGGGGCATGACCACCGGTTTCAGCCGTGATTCCAGTAAGCTTAGCGGCTTTGAGCGCGCCTTTGCTCGTTCTCAGTCAATTATTACAAAGCCTTCGGCACCGGCCCGGAAAGATTTAACAACTTTGCAGAGAATTCCGTGTCCCTGCAGATGAGTCGTGACACAAGAGACGCATCGGTTATTCCCACATCCGGCGCGAGGCTGTCGCTCGGTGGCAGGTTCACGGGATTCGGCGGGGACGTCGCATTCAACAACTATTTTTCGGAGGCGGTTTTTTACCATCGGATCTACTGGAAAGCGATCTTCAAGGCAAAGGCTAACGGCGCGCTCTTGCAGGAATATCAGAATGATCCCATACCCTTTGATAGGCGTCTGATATTGGGAGGTATTTCCAGCATTAGAGGATATCGGCCGGGCGAGATTGGTCCAAGAGACCGCTATGGGAATGTCATGGGAGGCGATCGCTCGTTATACACCAATATGGAGGTGCTATTCCCACTTATTGAGGCTGCGAAGCTCAGCGGAGTGGTATTCTTCGACGCAGGCAATGCTTGGAATGTGTCCGAGGGCCCGTGGTCCAAAGAAGTCAAGGCCGGGTACGGCCTAGGCGTACGATGGATGTCTCCAATGGGGCCAGTCCGGTTCGAATACGGCTGGAAGGTGGCTCCTGAGGTAGGGGAAGAGCCGGGCGCTTTCGCCTTTGGTATGGGACAACTATTCTGATCCGTCTATGTGTGATATAAGTCTACACCGTTTTTGATTCCGTATTCCAGCAACCACTCCGGTTGATTAATCAAGTTCACCGGTAAGTCCGTTTAGATGAAGGAGTAAAATCATGTCAAGGCGATTTCTAACATTCGGGACAGTCCTCTTGGTTGCCATAGCTTGGGCCGGTTTCGGCTTTGCCCAAGAATCCAAATTTGCCTTTTTCGATATGCAGAAATTCATGGGGACCTCCGCCAGGGCAAAAGAGCACCAGAAGAAGCTGACAGACTTGGTCAATGTTCACCGTACAAAACTGGAATCTCTGAAGAAAGACCTTATGAACCTCAATGAAGAGGTTCAGAAGCAGGGCCCCATGTTGAAGGAAGAAAAGCGCAACCAAATGATAGTCGAGATGGAGAAGAAGAAAGTCGAATATCAATTGGCCGAGAAAGAGGCTCAAAACGCTGTTCAGGCAGCAGAGCACCAGCTTATGGAGACTTTGCAGAAAGAAATTACTGCGAAAATCGCTAAGATTCGAGCAGAGCGAAACTTGTCTTTCGTTTTCAATTCAGTCGCTTTGGTTTCGGCTGATGACGCTCTGGACGTCACAGAAGAAGTGGTCAAATCATACGACGCCGAAGGTGGCCAACCTGCGCCAGTTAGACCCAAACCTACTGCGGCGCCAAAGCCCAAGCCGAAACCGTAGGATTGGTTGAGTCTATGAAGCAGCTTTGTTTAGCGGAATTGGCCGGCGTACTTCAGGGAGACCCTTCGGAATCTCCGGGGCCGATTATCAATGGAGCCCGGCCCTTGGAACACGCCCAGAAAACCGATATCACTTATGTGCAAGGACCGGCTTTTTTGAGCAAGCTTTCCTCCAGCTCCGCAGGGGCGGTGATCATACCTCCCGACGTAGTAGAATACTCAGGGCTGCCTTTCATACGAGCAAAGAATCCGGAGGCCGCTTTTGCGAGGCTTACCGCCTTATTTTATCCTTACTCAATCCCGGCTCAAGGCGTTTCTCCAAGAGCGGAGGTCCATCCCGAGGCTGCGATCGGGACCGGTGTTTCCGTAGGGCCCTTTTCTGTAGTCGAAAGAGGAGTCCAAATCGGCGAGAACGCTGTTATAGGCAATAATGTGGTGATTGGCGAAGATACGATTATCGGCGCCAATACCCGCATTTTCCCGAATGTTACCATTTATCCCCGAGTGAAAATCGGCGAAGGAGTCATTATTCATTCGGGGAGCGTTATTGGCGCCGACGGGTTTGGCTACGCCCACGAAATCAAAGAGAACGGCCTACCCGAAATCATCAAGAAATTCCACAGCGGCACTGTAGAAATCGAGGACGATGTGGAACTTGGAGCATTGGTTGCGGTTGATCGCGCCTTAAGCGGCGTCACCAGGATACGCAAGGGCGTTAAAATAGACAACCTGGTTCAAATTGCTCATAACGTCGAGATCGGCGAAGGGACGGTGATCGCTTCCCAAGTAGGAATCGCCGGTAGTTCCACCTTGGGCAAATTCTGTATGCTGGGCGGACAGGTTGGAGTAAGAGACCACGTTTCCGTAGGCGATGGCGTGATTCTGGCTACTAGGGTAGGCATTTATCGAAACGTGCCGTCCGGTTCGGTTATGGCAGGGTCTGTTCCGGCAATGCCTCACAAATTGTTCCTTCGTGTTCAAACGCTGTTCAAGAGGCTACCTGAATTGTTGGATCGTATCCGAAAGTTAGAGAGCCTTACAAATAATATATCCAAGGACATCTGATGATCCACCCCACTGCGATTGTAGACCCCGGAGCCAAGCTGGGCGGTAACGTCACAATAGGCCCCTATTCCGTCATCGGCGCAAACGTGACCATAGGCGACCGATGCGCTATTGAATCCCATGTGGTCATTGAGGGACATACGACTATAGGTTCCGATTGCCAAATTTCCCCCTTTGCTTCAATCGGCGGCCCTCCACAGGACATATCATATCGGGGCGAGCCAACCACGGTTGCTATCGGGTCCAGAGTCAGGATCAGGGAATATGTGACCGTCCACCGGGGCACTGTTCGCGGCCGAGGCGGCACGGTCATAGGCGACGATTCGTATCTCATGGCCTATTGTCACGTAGCGCATGACTGTCTTCTCGGACACGGTGTTATAATGGCCAATTCCGCTCATTTGGGCGGACATATAGAAATCGGGAACCGCGCCATTCTTGGCGGCATAGTGGCTGTCCATCAGTTCGTCAGAGTTGGAGAATTCGCCCTTGTTGGCGGAGTTTCCGGGGTTGCAAAGGACGTGCCGCCTTACACGCTTGCTTCCGGCGCTCGAATATATGTGTACGGACTCAACGAGGTGGGCTTGCGCAGGAACGGTTTTTCCCGCGACACGATTCGGTATCTGAAAAGGGCTTTTAAGATCGCTTTTCGTTCAGGATTGACGGTCAAGCAAGCTGTTGACAAGATACGGGCGGAAATGGGAACCATTCCCGAAGCCTTAAGGTTCGCCGATTTTCTGGCCACCTCCAAACGGGGAACCGCCCGGGTTTCTCTGAGCAAGCATACTTTCAGGTCGGTCTAACGTGGAAACAATCGGCGTCATAGCCGGTATGGGCGCTTTGCCTTTGAGAATCGCCGAAGAGGCTGTGGAGCGCGGCTACAAGGTTGTCTGCATTTGCTTCAAGGGCTTCACCAGTCCCGAAATAGACAGCCGTTCCACCGAATCGGTGTGGATGAGGCTCGGGCAACTGGATAAGATCATCTCCAGTTTGAAATCGCGGGATGTCGATCGGGTCGTCCTGGCCGGAAAAATCGAAAAACAGAGTATGATGAGACCGTGGAACGTGCGGCCCGACAGAAGGTGTCTCCGGGTGGTGCGCTCCCTGGCCGATTGGCGGGACGATACCGTGTTGGCGGCCCTCGCCGAGGAATTCGGCAAGGACGGAATACTTGTGGATGAAATATCCAAGTGGGCCTCCAAGTTGATGGCTCCACTTGGTGTGATGACCAAGAAATCTCCGACCGAAAAGCAGTGGAATGACATCGCGTTCGGCAGAAGAATGGCCCAGGGCATCGGCGGTCTGGACATAGGACAAACCGTTGTAGTCAAGAATTCGGCGGTTATTTGCGTGGAGGCCATAGAGGGAACGGACAAATCTATCCTGCGAGCCAAAGATTTGAGTGCGGCCCACGCGGTGGTGGTCAAAATGGCCAAGCCCGACCAGGATATGCGCTTTGACGTTCCCGGTATCGGTCCAACGACCATAGGGAGCATGATCGCCGCTAAAGCTAAAGTTCTGGCCGTGGAAGCCGCCAAGACCATGATCACCGATCATGAGGAAACAATTAAGTCAGCCAACAGGGCGGGCATTGTTGTCGTGGGAATACCACCTGAAGGGCCTGTAAACAACGGGGCGGCCAAGAATACGTGAGCGTTGTTTACTCTCGTTGCGATGCCCTCTGCGCCTCTGGTAATGACTCCGCAGGGCTCTAGAAGCTCCGTGGCTTACTGTATTATACCCCTACACCCTCCCCTCTCTTTGTCGAGAAGCGCCAGATTCCCTGTTATTATATTTTACGGCAGTCTTTGGAGCACAACGTGCAAGTTTATAGAAGATTACTGGGATATTTAAGACCGTACATTGGAAAACTTTGTCTTGCGGCGTTATGCATGGTGGGAGTGGCCTGTCTTACCGCATCCGTGCCTTGGTACATCAAGCCGACCATCGATGATATTTTCATGGATAGAAACTCCAGAATGCTGATATACCTCCCGCTTGGGATGGCGGCGGTCTTTCTTCTGAAAGGAATCTGCGATTTCGGCCAGTATTATCTTATGTCTTTTGTTGGGCAGAGCGTGATCAGAGATCTTCGGGAGCTGATGTTTGCCAAGTTGGAAGAAATGTCGGTGGGTTTCTTTGTTCGACACTCCACGGGCGAGTTGCTCTCACGCATGAACAATGATGTGGCTTTGGTCCAAGGCGCAATGACAAACGCCGTCACCGGGATATGTCGTGACGCTATTATGGTACTGGCTCTTGTAACATTGGTTTTCTATAGGGACTCCAAACTGGCTTTGATCGCTATGGCGGTCTTTCCTTTGGCCATTTATCCTTTGCTTACGTTCGGCCGCCGTATGAAACGATATTCCACGCGTATGCTTGTGACTCTCGAAGACATAACTGAGCGGCTCAACGAGACGATCACTGGAATACGGATAGTCAAGGCCTTCGCAATGGAAGACTACGAAAGGGGTCGCTTTTCAGAAGTAAACAAGACATTGTTTAACGCGTTCATGCGTCGGTTCAAGGTGCGGGCCTTGTCAAACCCTGTGATGGACACACTGGGCGGGTTAGGCGCATGCGCAATTGTGTTTTATGGCGGCTATCAGGTAGTTAACGGGCAATCAACCCCGGGGACCTTCTTTTCGTTCCTTACTGCCCTCTTTATGCTCTACGAGCCGATCAAGCGAATCAATGAAGCAAATATGACAATACAGGAGGGCGTCAGCGCCGGGGAGCGGATTTTTGCGCTCCTGGACACGGAGCCGGACATAGCCGATAAACCTGAGGCGATGGTTCTGGAAGAGGCCACCGGAGCAGTGCTGTTTGACGATATCTGCTTCTCTTATGAAGACACGCCGGTGCTCAAGAACATCACTATTTCAGCCAATCCCGGTGAGGCCGTAGCCATAGTCGGGGAAAGCGGCGTCGGCAAGAGCACACTCCTCGACCTGCTTCCCAGGTTCTACGACGTTAATTCGGGCCGAATCCTGGTAGACGGCAAGGATATTCGCGATTTGACCCAGCGGTCCTTGAGAGAAAACATAGGAATAGTCACGCAGCAAACCATCCTGTTCGACGACACTATTCGCAACAACATAGCGTACGGCCGGCCGGACATGCCCCTGGAAAAAATCATAGAGGCGGCAGTGGCGGCTCACGCGCATGAGTTCATAATGGCCACGCCCATGGGTTACAATACGGTCATAGGAGAGGATGGAGTCAAGCTTTCAGGCGGTGAGCGCCAACGACTGGCCATTGCGCGGGCGCTACTAAAAGACCCGCCGATTCTCATCCTGGATGAAGCCACTTCGAACTTGGATTCCGACTCGGAAAAAGCGGTTCAGGGCGCGTTGGAAATCCTTATGAAGGGTCGCACCACCATCATGGTGGCTCATAGGTTGTCCACGATCCGAAATGCTGATAAAATCTATGTGCTCGTGGCGGGGCGCGTTGTGGAATCCGGCAGTCATGATGAACTTCTAGCGCGGAGGGGCGAATTCGCCAGACTATACAATCTGCAATTCGCATCACAGATTACGCAAAACCTTGCCCCTGCTTGAGTTTGCGGATTTTCTTTCGGATCGACTTCGCCGGCCACGGCCATCCTGCTGTCCGTCATTCCTGCGGAAACAGGAATCCAGGTCTTCTATCCATTTGCTTATGACCAGGAGATTGCTTCGCTGCGCTCGCAATGACATCGTTAGGGTTCGGGCCTTTCAAGCAATACTTCAAGTCCTCTGAGAAGCTCAAGCAGGACGACTATATCTCAACGCCCCGACATACCCCGGACATCAGGGCCTATATCACGCACATGCCGGACATTCTCAAATCATTTCTCAACATCTTATACTTCGTGCCGGCGGGCGGGTATTTCTCCGTCCAGAAAATCAGGGAACTGGCTTACAGATTCGAGTTTCTTTCCTCACAATGTGCGGATATTCCCGTTATATCGGTTGGTAACATTGCCTTGGGCGGGAGCGGCAAAACTCCCTTCACGATATACCTGGCGGAACAATTGTCCAGCCTGGGATATCTTCCGGCCATAGTGAGCCGCGGCTATAAAGGAAAATATCGGGAGCCGTTCATGGTGGTCAGTTGGGGAGATGGCTCAGGCCCAATCGTTCCGCCTGATGTTTCCGGGGATGAACCCAATTTAATGGCGCAGAGATTGAAGAGCGTCCCGGTGATCGTCGCTCGAAAAAGGCTCGACGGATGTCGTGCGGCAAAGGGGCTTGGCTGCGATGTTGTGGCGTTGGATGATGGATTTCAGCATCTGCCTCTGAAGCGGGACCTGAATTTGGCCTTGCTCACCGGCAATGAAGATTATCTCTTTCCCTTGGGGTCACTTCGGGAACCAAAATCCGCGTTAAGACGAGCGGACTTATTCATCTTGCCTAAGGGACAAGATCCCAAACCCGATGTAATCGATATTATCGGGAATAAATCCATATTCCATTTTGAGGTTGTTCCATCCGGGATACTTACGAGCGATGGGATTCTTATCGGCATTACGGAGCCAGCCTTCACGAAAGTTGTGTTGGCTTCCGCAATAGCTAATCCCCATAGGTTTCGCTCCACGGCGGAGCGGCTTGGTTGGCAAGTTATCGACCACATGGCATTTCCGGATCATCATCAATTTTCGCAACGGGATTTTGAAAGCATCGCCGAGGCGGCAGGCCCCTTGCCCGTCATAGTTACGGAGAAAGACTTGGTAAAATTGCCTGGAAGCTTTGTTGGTAGCCAAAAGACGTATGCGCTCGTCGTCAACTTGGTTTTGGAAGAAGAGGAGCAATTCTTGAACCTTGTTCAGCAGGTATTGGGGAGGGACCGTCAGGCATGAGACTTGGTAGCTTAGCTGGAGTTTTGCCCGATCCAACCGGCAAACGAATTCTAATTATCAAGCCCAGCTCTCTCGGAGATGTCGTGCACACGGTCCCGCTGGTTCATTCCATCAAAAGAAATTACCCCGACTGCCATATCGGTTGGATAATCCAGAAAACGTTCGCTCCGATTGTGGAGAATGACCCGAGCATAGACGAGCTGATCCCAATATCCATACCTTCCACCAGCGATCCCGGAGCCGGCCGCGGGGCTTACCTTGCGGCGGCCAGAGCCACCTTGTCCACCCTTGTGGGGCTACGTTGGCGTTTTAGAAAACAATCTTATGATTATATATTAGATTTGCACGCCTCATTCAGAAGCGGATTACTCGGGCTTGCGAACCCCGGAGGAATCCGCATCGGTTTTGCGGACGCAAAGGAACTGAATACCCGCTTTCAGAATCACTTGTTGACGCTTCATCCCGACAAACCCCATGCGGTGGACAAGAACCTTGCTTTTGCGGAATATCTGGGCTGCGATGTCAAACCAAGTGACTTCAGACTCATTGCAAGCTCTGACGCCGCTGGACGCGTGCAGACCCTTCTCTCTGAATTAGGCGTCAATGAGGGGGATAAGATCATTTACGCCAATCCTGCCTCCAGATGGGAAACGAAATTCTGGACGATTTCCGGATGGGCTCAACTTGCCGACTTGATAGCTAAAGAGTCCGGATGGTCTTTAATCCTTTCCGGCGGACCTCAGGACCTCGGGTACATTGAACAGATCACGGCAGAGATGAAAAGCCCGGCCAGAGTAGCCGCGGGAAAGCTGAGCCTATCCGATGCTGTGGCTCTGATGGAAAGATCGGACCTTTATGTGGGGGTTGACTCCGGCCCCATGCACATAGCCGCTTTCACTAACACCCCTGTGGTGGCGATATTCGGCCCCACAGATCCGGCAAAGGTGGGGCCTTACGGAGCAGGCCACGTGGTATTGCAAAATGAAGACCTGGATTGTCTGATTTGCCGCAAACGGTCATGCCCTGAAATGAGCTGCATGAACGGGATTACGGCGGAAAGGGTTTTCGAGGCTGTAAGGGAGCAGTTGGGGAAGTGATAGCTGTCCGAGCCGAGGCATAGATGGCGACCTCAGAAGCCATAGAGGCGTTGAAGTCCGTCATTCCCGCGGAAGGGGAAATCCTGTTCTCTGCTCTCGTTCCCAGGCTCCAGCCTCGGAACGCCTGTCCCTGGGCTCCAGCCCTGGAACCAAACCCAATCGCCCTACCGTCAAAGGTCTGCGCCCTCCCCCCTGGAATCACCTCCAGGTTACTCTTCGGGCTCGGCCTTGAGAAACAGCAACCAAACGCAAAAGATTACAGGAACAGTGAGAAGCGGGAAGAGCTGAGACCAATATGGCGGGAGCTTCATGGCCACGGTATGCAGGAAGGAATACCCAGCCAAACGCGACGACACAGGAACTCCCTAACCCGGTCCAAGGGCTAACCCCATCAGGAGGAGTCCGGCCAAACCAATCTCGGAGCTTCTCTCGGGACCAACCGGGCGTCAACAATACAGCGGCGCAATAAAGCGCCAAACCGCCCACAAGGCACGAGACTACTCGCCAATAGAAATCCGGAGGGCCGAAGACTCTGAAAAAGAAGGTGACCCAGCTCCAGATTGCAAGATTAGCGAAGTAAGAATTGGTTCGCGGGCTCATGATTCATCTCTCCTCCCTTTCGTCCAAAAGCTCCAGCCTGGGAACGGTCAACCGCCGAACTATGGACAATCTATTCCATCGCTCCGCGGTTTTTCATGAGTCAACAGAGCCTCTGCTTTGCACGGCTTCATAAGGCTGCTGCGCGCTTCTCTCGATCTTTCTCACCCACCACAGCGTCAACCCAATCACAGCCACGCCCAAGTAGAGGCCCAATAACGACAGGAGCGGCTCCGGCGCCCCAAGGAGAAAGCTTATCGCCCAAAGCATGGCGCCGCCCATACTCACCACGCAAAATGCGCCGAAAGCTTTTTCCTCAAGCGGGACATATTTCTTCGTTTGCACGTTACTTTCGGTCCCTTTTCGCTGAGCAACCCAAGTAAGATACCTGCTAATCAGCGCAAAGTAGATAAAGATGAACGGCCACCAAGACCCGCGAATAAAATGCTCAGGAGCGTCAAATATCCTTCCAATTTCGGGTTTGAGCGGGATGCCGGCAACGATTATCATCAAGAAAATAGCCAAGAAAAAGGCAATAGTCCTGAAAGCGCAGGGCCAGCCCAGGCAGATCATCCTTCCGATGAAATCCGAGTTGTCCCCGCTGTTGTTGGCGCTATAGCACAAGATTATTCCTATGACGGTGGCGGCAAGATTCAAAGCCACCGATGTCAGACGCTCAGTCCCGAAGGGGCCGCCGTAGTAAAAAAATGCCTGAGCAAGCAGGTTCCATGCGACAAAGGTTGCGAGAAAGTATTTTAGCCGTTCCTTCTCGTCAACCCGCCCCTCTCTGAGGTCTTCCGCCAGCTTCGACGCGCTGAACCAGTACATGCAATTCCCCTTTTAAGTATGCTTTGTGGATCTGCGCTGTAGGATGGCTATGATATAGCCGAAAAATAGGACCCACAGCCCGACGGCCAAGTAGGTTAGAAGATCCGCCAGCGAGCGCACCGCAACAAGACTCGGCATAAGGACCATCCCGAACATGAATATGATGAAGCCGCCAATGACGCCAATGAGCGCAAATACCGATTCTGCACCGGATAGTTTCGTTGTCATCATCGTTCCAAGGACTCCGGACCGCTTTTCGGTTTTGGCTGCAGTCCTGAGACTGAATCGAATGAAATTAAAGTAACATAGGATTCCCCATCCGAGTATGGGTGTCGAGCCGAGCAAAACCGACACTTTTCGAAGCTTGTCGGCACCGTTGGAAAGGACCGCTCCGGAGTCGGACATAGCCATTTCAGGCAAATCGGCGGCTAACATAAGGGTAATGACGCCGAGGAATGTCCCTACGAAGAAGACTCCCACGGGCCAGCCCAAGCAGACCATCCTTCCGATGAAATCCTGGTTGTCTCCACTTCTGTTGACTCTGTAGCAGAGGATTAGGCCTATGACGGCAGCGGTTAGGTTTGCGACGGCTGATACAAGCCGATCAATGCTGAAAGGACCGCCGGCGTAAACGTATATCTGAATAAGCGTAGTCCAGCCGATGAGAGTGGCCAAAAAGTATTTGAAGCGTTCCCTCTCATCAACACGTCCGTCTCTGAGGTCTTCCGCCAATTTCGGCGCATTCAACCAGTACATCTAATACCTCCAGGGGAATTGAGTCGCTGATTCCATGAGGAGGCCGAGCCTCCAGGTAAGCATTTCCAGGCTGGAGCACGGGAACGAGAGCAAATCGACTATTCTCACAGCTCTGCGCCTTCCCGTTGAGGACCACCTTCAGGATGCGCATCGAGCTTACGATCCGGAAACAGCTTTGAAACGCAGAAAACTGCCGAAATCGCAATCAGCGGGCAGAGTTGAGCCCAATATGTGGGCAGATAACCGGTGATTTTCAAAAGAAAGACCACCCAACATATTGTCACGACCCACTGTAACCATAGAGGCCCGCGCTCCGAAGGAGGTTGGTCGGACCACGTCTTACGCTGCTCTCCCGCGGGGTGATAAGTACAGAGCTCTGCAGTTGAGTAAATCGCTAAGCTAGCGACAACGAAGGAAATCGCCCAGCGATAGGAATGGTCAATTTCCGTGATTTTAAGCCAAAAGACGGTCCAACTCGTTAGAGTAAGGCTAAAATAGATTTGTTGCCTCATGACTGATCACTCCTAATCTTTCTAGGCGCATTCCGACATGCGCAGATAGGCCTTCGGCCATCCCCCGGCGCCTGTGCGTAAAGTTCGATATGTGGGATTTCGTGGACTCGTGGATTCAGGGGCCAGTATTCCGCCGCGCTTAGCAATCTGTCAAGAATTTATCGATGAGGTTCTGATTTGCCGGCGTAGGCCCCATCGGCTCCCGGGATAGCGCAATGGCACGCGCCCACATGTTGGCGTCATAGCCAGAGTTTTTTGAAGGAAGGTCCGGGAGGAAAGCTTTTCTTGCACAAAAAAGTTTCCTCCCGGTAAACGCTTGCCAATCCCCCCCTACTTCGACTCTTTCTTTGACGCCCATGCGGCCAGCAGCTTAACGGGAACTATCATGGTGTAATAGGGAAACATGTAAACCGCCGCCAAAGTCGGCGACAAAGGGCCGAAAAACTCGGATGCGAACATTATGACCAGGACGTTGTTCATTGCGGCCAGGCTCACGCCTGCTGCAAGCCGCTCCGCCATCGTCCGCCGAGGGAACATGATATAACCCACGAAATAATAAATAACGCTCAAGACGTAGGCGACGACAACAGCCAATCCTATTTGAGAAATATTTTCGTGGAAAAACCGCGAGTACTTCGAGAATACGCCAAAATTAATCAGAGCGAACAAGATCAGAGACAGCGGGAACTGGCGCTTCATTATGGTTTCGATAATTCCGGGGTAGAACCTCTTTACTATAAAGACCACGACCATGGGAACGAACAGTACAGTGGACAAGAGAGTGACCATGACCTTTAAAGGAATTACAATTTCGGCGCCGGCGAGCAATTTGACCAGACAGGGCAGGCTAAAGGGCACCATTAGCGATGTTATGACCACCAGCCTGAGCACAAGGACAAGGTCCGCGGAGAGAAGCAATGCGATGAAGGGAGCCACTACGCCTGTGGATACTCCGGAAACCAGCAAAACAGGAATGGCGAAATCGGGCAGAACCGCCTGCGCCAGGAAATACAGTAGCGCCGGCAGCAAGAACTGCTTGACCGCCACCAAGGAACATAATCGGAACGTCCCCGCTCTGGAGATATCCACCAGCGACGTGAAGTCAATCCTCAGAAAGCTCAAGAACATGAGCGCCATCATGAAATAGAGGAGAAAAGGCTGAAAGGAGGTCCCCAGGTCCGGGACCAAAACAGCTACTATGATGGATCCGAAGACCACGGCAAACAAAAGGATATCATTCAGCCTCACTTACGGAGCCTCCATAGCTTAGTAGAGGGGAGCCTCAGCCGGGAGGAAACTTTTTTGTGCAAAGAAGTTTCCTCCCGGACCCTCTTTCAAAAAACTCTAATATTTTAGCAGCGACCATCGGGGCCACCCACGGCGACTCAGGAAATTCCACCTTTCGGAGCTGAGAAGGAGAAGCCCAAGCATAGCCATATTGGAAGTTCTTGGAGGAAGGCCCGGAGGTGAACTTCTTCGAAGAACTTCCCCTCCGGCGGCCTTTTCATAGAAACTATCACTATATCGCAGGGAGCCGCTCAGGACGAAAAGAATCTTCTATTCCACGGACCACAAGGCCAAGCCGGTGGGTTCATCGAGTTTCCTCACCGGAACGTCTCCTGGGACCGGAGTTCCGGTGAGTTCTGCCGCGAATATTTTCGCGCCTGGCATCAAATGTCCGCCGAAGCACCTGTATTCCGAATCGGATATGACTATGTGGGCATGGGCGAAGATTTCCCCATCCTTTTCCGACACATTCCCCATACAAGAGACGATTTCGTACTGCCCGTCAAAGGTTCGGTTCACATATTGATGAGATTCGTCGTAGAAACCCAGCACTGCGCCGGATATAGCGCCGATTGCGGTAAAAGCGGCCTTACGGATTTTCTTTTCCCGGAAAACTTTGGTGATGGCTTCCAAGAGATCTTCATTCATGGGCAAACGAGTCAGGAAAGATTCATTCATGGTTGATTCCCTCGAAAAATCTGAGACGTGTCTTCCAATTCCAGGCCTGCTGGACTAGAATAAACACAGCATAACGCGGACGCTAATGACAATTCAAGGGGGCGATCATGCTGGAGGGAAACTGTCATCATTGTGGGGATAGTCTCCAATTCGCCGAAAAAGTCTTCAGAAACGATATTTGCCCAAGCTGCGGCTCCGATGTTTACTGCTGCCTGAACTGCCTGGAATTCGAAGAATCATACCCCAATCAATGTAGAGAGTCACAGGCGGAGCGGGCGATCTTGAAAGATCACCGGAACTTCTGCGAGTATTTTGCCTTGAGCAAGGGAAGGCAGCCATCAAGAGGGGCTGAAAAAGCGGCCGAGGCGAGAAAAAAGCTGGAAGCGCTATTCAAGAAATGAAACCCACCGCGTATACGCGAAACCTACTGTGAAAAGGCTGCCGGAGGGCAACTTCTTGAAAGGAGTTTCGTAACGGTCCACCGGGAAACCGTTTTTTGCAAGAAGTGGTTTCCCGGACCCTTCCCCAAAAACTCTCAATATGTTGGTCTTGTTAGTGGCCATAACCGCGCCTTGAGCAAAAGTCTCAACTCTAAGCCCTGAGGCCGCCCTCATCAGCCCTCAGGCCGGCGCAATGGCACGTGCCCTCGCCTTGGCGCCATAGTGGAGTTTTTTGAAGCAACGTTCGGGAGTAAGCCTTGTCGCGCAAATGTTTCCTCTCCGTGAACGCTTACGAAGTCTCTTTCTTCGTTAGCGCTCGCCTCTATTCTTCCCAATCATCCTCGTCCTCATCATCGGCGGCGGTCTCAATTTGTTTCAAAAGATCGGGCGGGATGGATATTCTTGGAGCCTCCGCCCAAAGCCCCTCCAAGTCGTAGAAATCTCGGGACTGCTTTTGAAATACGTGCACTATTACATCGCCGTAATCCAGGAGCGCCCAATTGCCCAGGGACAAGCCTTCCACTGAAGCCGCAATTACGCCGATTGATTTTGATTCGTCCTTGATCGCCTCGGCAATCGCCTTGACGTGCCTGGCCGAAGTTCCAGAAACAATTAGGAAATAATCCGTTAAACTAGTCAGTTTGTCTAATTTAATCAGGACGGGATTAAAGGCCTTTTTTGAAATCCCTATCTTAAGAAACGTTAAAGCCTTTTCCCTTGAAGACGTTAGTGGAGAAACATTTACATCCATACTTAATTCCGATACAATTTCTTATTGATAATATAGGATCGTACGGGCTCGGTGACGAGATATCTTATGCTTTTTTCCGACTTTATCAAGCCCCTGATCATGGTTGACGAAATGTTGAGTCCTCTAACTTTGGAAGGTATTATAACGTGATTGCCGGCGTGAACGTATTGTTCCCCTCGCCTGACGAATTCTTTGCGCACGTGTTCGGGAACGTCTGCCCACGCTGTCCGGAAATCTATCCCGGGCCTTGTAATGACTATGAAGTTGGACAGAGCGAACAGCTTGTCATATTCTCTCCACGAGCCGATCTCACTAAGTGAATCCGAGCCCAAGAGGAAAAAGAATTCGTTATCGCTTGCTCTGGACAGTCTCTGTAGAGTGTTTACCGTATAAGAAGTGCCTGTTAAAGAAATTTCCATATCGGAAACCTCGAATACGGGATTACCGGCGCAAGCCAAGCGTGTCATTTCCAATCGATCCTGTGGGGAGGCGATATCTTTTCCGTACTTGTGCGGCGGAATGAAAGAAGGCATAAACACTATCTTGGATAAAGAGTGCGCATCGGCGACCTCCTCGGCGAGGCGCAAATGGGCCAGATGCGGTGGGTTGAATGTTCCACCGAAGAGCCCGATTCTCTCATGGTTGTCTCGGAAGAAAGGTCTTGTGTTCGCCATGCAACATTCTATATTTATCAAGAAGGATTTAAAATAAGAATTGTCGTGAACAGTTCAGGTCCCATCACTGCCAGGGAGGCTTAATATATTGGAATACGTTGTCCGGTTCTTACAATACGTCGGCGGATTCGCGGTTTTACTTGGCATCCTTATCTTTGTCCATGAATTCGGACATTTTATAATAGCAAAACTGCTTGGGGTCAAGGTTCTAAAATTCTCGCTCGGATTCCCTCCGACAATAATAAAACGAAAGTGGGGAGAGACTGAATATGCCTTGAGCGCGACGCCTCTGGGCGGGTACGTCAAACTTCTGGGCGAGGATCCCGAGTCTGACGAAGAAGTCGCGCCCGAAGATTTGCCCAGAGCTTTTACGTCGAAGCCTCTGTGGGTCAGATCGGCCATCATTTTGGCGGGCCCGGCGTCGAACTACGTCCTTGCGGTAGTGCTGCTCTGCGTCGGGTATCTGTCAGGATGGCCGGTGTTGCTAAGCGAAATAGGAAAAGTATTCGATAACACACCAGCCATGGAGGCAGGATTCCAGACCGGAGACCTTGTCAAGGCCATAGATGGACAGCCCGTATGGCGATGGGACGACATGAAGTCCATCATCGAGCAAAACGCCGGCAAGTCCCTGGCCTTCGTCGTGGTAAGAAACGGCAAAGAGATGACTCTTACCGTTAAACCATCGGTAAGCGACCAAAAGGATATGTTTGGCGAAACCCAAGGCAAGATAGGCGTTTCTCCGTCAGGGAAGAGCGAAAAGCTGAGTTTTATTGGAGCCATCGGCGAAGGAGTAAGATTTAGCGGCTATTTGACCAAGTCTGTCGTAGTGACCCTTGTAAAACTGGTGCGCATGGAGATTAGCCCAAAGGCGCTTAATGGCCCGATCACCATACTCCAGGCGTCAGGAGAGAGTGTAAGAACGGGTCTATCGAGTTTTATTGTTTTGCTCAGCTTGATTAGCATAAATCTCGCCATAATCAACCTGTTGCCCATCCCCATTTTGGATGGAGGCCACCTGTTTTTCTTCATTATCGAGGCGATAATCCGAAGACCCGTCACCGGCAGGGTCAGAGAGGTAGCCGTTCAACTCGGCTTCGTGTTTATCATTTTTCTGGTCGCTCTCTCGTTTTACAATGACATTTATCGCATAGCGACCAAAGGCTGGTCATTGGTTCCCTGACAGGGAAACGCTTTATCAAGGCGATCGAGCGGAGTTTTTGGACGGCCGTTCAATTGTTCGTGACCCACCGTTTTTGTAGCGCACGCTTTCCAGCCTGCCGCTTGAGGACAGGCCGAAAACCGTGCGCCATAAACATGCATATTAGTCTTGAGTAAGCCAACTGTTCATCTCTGAATGCTTACATCTGAGGGCCAGTGTTAGTTCTTGCAGTTCACACAACCAGTTCCCGATTGGGAGTAGCCGTAGCGGAGCCCGAGCGCGTGCGCCGCGAAATAGTCTTGCCGCCTAGCAAAGAGCATCTCGAAAACCTTGCTCCAACAATACAAACGCTGACTCGCGAGTTGGGCCTTAACCTTACCGATATTCACGGCTTCGCTGTCGCCATAGGTCCCGGCTCATTCTCGGGGATAAGGATCGGCTTGGCGACGATCAAGGGAGTCGCCCTTGCGCTCAACAAGCCTGTGGTCGGAATCTCATCCCTGGAAATCTTGGCCGCGGAAGGATTAAGCGTCGGCGAAACCGGCGCGGCCATAATCGACGCTAGGCGCCATGAGGTTTATATTGCGGCATACCAAAGAACCAACCACGGATTGTTGGTTCGGACTTCCCCCCGCTTAATGGGCGTGGATGCCGTAGAAGACACGTTGAACCGCTTTACGAATGGCTCTCTGATCATAACAGGTGAGCCTGTGGATGGTTTGTCCGATAAACCGTCGATTAGTTTCAGGCCCACATCGCACTCTGCGGCACGCTGCGCGTTGCTGGGATGCGAGCGATTACTGAAGAATCAAGCGGACAACCTGCATGAGTTGGGACCGGTGTATATCCGCAAATCGGACGCTGAAGAAAAAGCCGCTGCGAGACCCGGCGCTTGAGCGCCTAACAGCTCACGGGGAGACTGCGTCTTGCAGAAAGGGTTTTTTCGGAACCTTCCACACAAACTTTCGATATATTGGCTGGTTAAATGGTCTTAACCCAACGTCTGGCGGATTCTGAGTACTCTGTTTCGTAGATGCGGTGTCATATTTAGGGGTTATGGCCTAATATTGAGCCGGTGGGGCCGGCGTCCCTGCCGGCCAAAGGACAGTGACGGCCAGGGATGGCGGTCGCCACCAAGAAGAAGAGTCTCCGGCGATGGAGAACGAACCCGTGACCGTATTTGCGAATTGGCATACTATAAGCGTTGGTGAGCTGGAGAATCCGTTAGCCTTCTTATGAAAACGAGCGTTAAGCGAGCGCTTCTCCCATGTCATGACTTGAATTCGTATCGGCCTGTTTCAGTGAAACGGTGATTCTGATATTCTCTTACGCTCACCTCTATGGCTTCGTTGGAAATCTCAATTAAGTGGTATGCGGCGTCCCAACGGGCGCTGAGCGGGGCACCGCCGCACGAAACCACTATCCTGGCGTTTCGGCTCGGGAAATAAACTTCCATCACAGCGGAGCGATGTTTGTGACCTTGTAAAATGAGCGAGAATCCGGTCTCGGAACAAATGTTGAGGATCTCCCCCGCGTCGGACAGCGTATGGGCCCAATATGAGGAACTTCGTATTACCGGCATTACCGGATGATGCAGAAGAAGGACCTTCTTTGCGCTTGAGGGCCGGGCGGACAGATCCTTGAACCAATAGCGTGTTTCCCTCCTTATGCCGCCGGGCCACGAAGGGAAACGATGGACCGAATTCAAACCGATGAGGACGATGTCCTCAGGGCTGTAATTGTAGACTATTCTGTCGCTCGGCCCAAAAAACGACTCGTAACGGCGCATGGCCAAATTGGGGAACATCCATTCCCAAAAGGCTGATATCCCTATTTCCCTGTTTCCAGGAACCGTTACGTATGGAATATCAAGGGACTTCAAGAAGTTTTTCGCCCAACGGAACTCCGATTTTCGACCGCGGTCGGTGATATCACCAGTTATGGCCAGCAACTGCGGACGGGAAGCCAGTAGGTCTTCCTGTAAAGCTGAAAGAAGTTCGATAGATACGATTCTACCGAAATGGAAATCGGAAATATGCGCAATCTTCATATGAAAAAAACACACCTTTTTGAGGTTATTGATTTTGGTAATCACTTCGGTCTTCAAAAAGTAGCTTGATTTTTTTACTTGAATTCTTTAGAATTTCAAGAAAAATACTATCCCAGGAAAGTTTCCTGTGCCGTCTTTTTTTTTCTCACAGCAGGAGCTTCCCGCCGCAAATGGCACAAGGAGTATGGCATGAAAGGGTTGGTTGTAGCGCTAACAGTGGCGATCATCGCAATGGGCGGGCAGGCGTTCGCTCAGTATGACGGCCAGGATTATGGATACGATCCTGCCCAGGCGATGTACGGACAGCAGAATTCGCAACCCGGGTACGGCCAGGGGGGACAGTCTTACGGCTACGACCAGGGCGCCTACGGGCAGCAGTATGGGCAGGACTACGGCTCTTACGGCCAAAATCCCAACTACTATCAGGGAGGCGCTCAAGGCCAGGACGCTTACCAGTATCCAGGATATGGGGCAGGCGCGCAGCAATACAGTCCTCAATACAACAATTACAATAGCCGGCCACAACAGCCCGCGATGAACACGGCGGCGCCATCGAAAAAGGCGCGACGGGGAACGCCGGCGGCTCCTTCAGCAGCCCCTGCTCAGGCCCAAAATCGCAGCGGTCAGCAGCAGCCGGACAAAAGCTTCCAAACTCCGGGCGGGTTGGTAACCGGCGAGATTTACTGGGATGGTCAAGATCGCCAAGGGGGCCAACCATCTTATGCGCCGCCATCTCCTCAGTCCTCGCAAACCCCTGCGCCGATCATTCGTCAGGCCAGGCCGACTTCCGCAGCAAATGTCGCCCAACCTAAACGCAGCAAGCGAGAGAAGCAAATAAGCGTTTCCGCGCCCCCTGCGCCTTCCAAACGATTGAACTGGGGACGCCAGGTGGAGCAGCCGAACATAGAGCCGACCGAACCGCAGGCTGAAAGCAGACCACGCCTGAAGTGGGGCAAAGAAACAAGCTTCCGTGGAGCCTTCCGTCGAACCGAGGCCGGCCATGAAGTGGGGAAAGCAGGACAAACCTGCCGCTATAGGTTCAGAACCGGGTTCTTTCCAGGGGACCGCTCAAGAGCAGCCCTCGTCCAGCTCCCAGGTTCAAGCCGAGTCGGCCGCTGGGAAAAAGTTCCAGTGGGGCAAGAATTGATCCGCAGGGTAAAAATGTCCGACCGTAGAACGTTCGCAAATTGATTCACCTTGTTTGCGCTGAGGATTAAATCCCTTAGCGCTCTTGTCTTGCCCGAACGAGGCGCTTGACCTTTGCGGGGACAGAATACGGAATTTGCGAAACTATGTGACTGTACGAACTGGAGCAGCTTTCCGTGAAAGCTGCTTTTTTCTTGTCGACGCGAGGGGCTAGGGCTCTCCCAACATTGATTCGATCTGATCCGAAAAAGTCCTTAGATCTCGCAACAACGAACGTACCACCAACGCCCATTCCTGATGGTCCTTGAAGTCTACACTTCCCGTTTCCATGACCTTTGTCACCACGAACACCCGATTGCGAGCCTCTGACAGTTCCTTATGAACTCTTTCGACACTCCACTTTGGCTGAGTAGTTTCCTCTGACATGCGGCCTCCAAAAAGAAATTGGCGCGAAGATTATTCTCCGCGCCATGCAACATACCGTCCCAAAAGATTTTGCGCAACTTAAGAAACCCACGATCTCATCAAGATCTCACTCTTACAAGCGGTAGTTGCGACCAGGTAGTCGGAATGATCCGGTACCTCCCCCCGCCGTCTAGCTATTACCTGGGCACATACAGCCCGGCAAACGAAGTGGCTCCCGCCCTTTCTTCCTTTTGTTGCAACGTCAATGCCTGTGAGGCGGCGATGTAGTGGCCTCCGCCCCCTAATGCGGGAGATGTTACCTGTCCGAATTGCATTGCCTTTTCAATACTCCAGTTGGCCATCCCATTTGCGTCATATGCCGACGCCACCAGGGGAACAGCCACCAACATGGTAATTACGAATAGTGCTGCAAATATATTTCTCATTTTCATTTACCTTTCTTAAGTTTGAAATTTTGTGATTCTATTGTTTCACACTCTGAAATCGTATTACAAAAGTGCTTTGTTCTCCGAGGATCAACCTCGTTCACAAGTATAGTTGCCAATTCGAAAAAAAAGATGCAAAAAAAGATCGTTCCCCCGTAAACGGGACTATAGGACTCGGAGCGTCTCAGAATGAACGCGGAAGCGCCTACGATCTACTCCATAGGCCATTCCAACCGCTCGATCGAGGAATTCATCGGGTTGCTGGTCGAATTCAGGATTCAAACTCTTGTTGACGTAAGAAGTATCCCCGGCTCTGCCAAATTTCCGCAATTCAACAAGGAGGCCCTTGAACAGTCACTTTCCACAGTTACTATTGACTACGTGTGGCTGGAACAGCTCGGTGGAAGACGGCGCAAGCGCAAAGGATTCGTTTCTCCGAATACAGCGTGGACATCGCTTGGGTTCCGTAACTATGCGGATTATATGATGGAAGATGAGTTCAAAGTAGGCGTCGGCAGGCTATTGGATCTTGCGGGGCGATCAACCACGGCCTACATGTCCGCGGAGGCTGTGTACTGGAGATGCCACAGAAGGCTGATAAGCGACTACCTGTTTGCGCGCAAAGTCCGAGTAATCCATATCATGGGTAAGAAACAGATACGGGAACACGAACTGACTCCTGAAGCGGTAATCACGTCTGAGGGGGACCTTATTTATCCAGGCGAATGAAGCATTTGCGATGAAAGCATTTTCATTTTTCGTTGTGGCTTCCCCGCGGCCATGAGGGTTCCTATGAAACCGACGCCCATTTAACGCCCGTGCGCTGATGGTCTATGCTTTATTTACGCGTCGAAGCCTGTCCGGTATCCTCTTCAGGTTCTTCCGTCTTATATTCTTCAAAGTTGAATTTTATCGAAACTACTCCGTCGCCCACCGATTTGTGTAGCACATAAGGCAGTTTTTCAAATACCTTCAACATGGGCTTATTTGAAAAGAGCACATCCGCCCGAAAGCCTTTTACGCCCCGCTCCTGAGCTATGCCTATCAGATAATGGAGCAAAGCGCCCGCTATTCCTCTGCGGTGATAGTTCTCGTCAACCATGAACGCGACATCAGGATATTCGCTGCCCGCTTCTATCATGTAACGGCCTTCTCCAATTATTTTCCTATTCTCCTTGGGACCGATGGTAACCACTAGAGATATGCCGTCTTCTTCTTTTAAATTGCAGTATTTTTGAAGATTGGAATGTGGCATGCTCCTGCGAGGACTGAAGTATCTGAAGTATACGGAGCTCTCGGAGAGGTTGTAAAAGAGATCTCGCAACATCGATTCGTCCGTCGGCTTTAGAACTCGGATATGCGCTCTGAGCCCGCCTTTGAAGATGCGATCCGTACGCAGCCGCCTGCGAGTCTCCGGAGACACGGTGTGAAAATAGACTTGGTCCGGATAGACATAGCCCAGTTCTCGGGCCTCTTTCATCAAATCTTCACGATGATCAGGATGCGCAATCTCGATTAACGCCATAGCACGGTCGCGTATCGACTTGCCCCCGAGATAA
Organism: uncultured delta proteobacterium; assembly: GCA_963747865.1. GTDB lineage: Bacteria > Desulfobacterota > Desulfomonilia > Desulfomonilales > Desulfomonilaceae > JBBSBY01. Next base: position 55,700 of record CAVVHK010000003.1, read on the forward strand.
GCGGTTCCAAATTCCGTGACGATGTAATTTATTTCGCCTCGATTCATTATGACGGCGGCTCTTGGGCCGAATGTAGGGACTATCGTGGATTTGCCCGACCTTAAAGAAGTGGATCTCAAGCACACGATGGATCTTCCCCCATGGGAAAGGCTGGCGCCGCGCATGAAGTCCGTGTCGCCACCGGAACCCTCGAAAGCGGTCCACGTCGGACTCCCTTGCCTGACTTGCCCCCTCAGGTCCACCTGCAAAGCCAGGTTTACAGACACCATCCTGTCGTTCTGAGCGATAAAAGTGGGGTCCAAAATTAGATCGGAAGGATAAAGCTCCACTAGCGAGTTTTCATGGACAAAGTCATATAGTCTGTGCGTGCCCATACAGGAGGTGGCTAGGGACTTGCCTCGATACAGCTTCTTGGTGCTGTTGTTTATTACCCCGGATTCTACGAGATCTATGAGCGGGTCCGTGAGGATCTCCGTGTGTAGACCAAGGTTTTTATGATGCTTGAGAAAATCCATGAGGCCTTTAGAAATTCCGGCGAAACCGAACTGCACTATTGAACCGTCCTCGATGAGCTCGCTGACGTAGCCGCAGATGGCTTGTTCCCGAACCCCGATGGCCTCCTCCTCAAGTTCGCACAATGGCGCAGGTCCGTCCACCAACCACGTAATCCGGTCCACCGGGACAAATGTCGCCCCGTGAGTCCTGGGCATGTAGGGATTCACTTGAGCTATCACGGTTCTTGCGGCTTCAACTGCGGCCAAGTTGACGTCCACCGAAATTCCCAGGCTCACCTGTCCGAAGCGATCAGGCGGAGAAACCTGGACAACAGCGACATCAATGGGAATTCTTCTGTTTCTGAAAAAACCCGGAATCTGAGAATGGAAGAGTGGAATATAATCGTGTTCGGGGATCGGTTGGTCACTATCGTGGGGCCTGTTGGTCCCGAGGAAGAAAGTTTTTATTCTGAACCGATTGGAGTTCTGAGCCGCCAAGGCGGTTGCGACGCGGCCACTAATGAACTGGACCATCTCGACATCTTCCACATACGATCTGCCCAGCGCCTCGACCAACACTGTAGGTTCAGAGCATAAGCTACCCAAATATACTCTATCGCCGTTTCTGATATTGCGTACTGCGTCTTCCGCGGAAACCACTTTCGAGGCGTATTTATGTTTCCAGTGATCCATAATCTGGTCACTCCCGATCATATGATTGGTTTGATTGCTTTTACGAAAGGATCTTTTATTAACAGGGCCAAGTCAAGGAATTTAAGTTTCCAAGAATATCCGGTAGCCACGGCTTACAACCGACGGTCCCCGGACACGTCTTTGCGAGCATAACGGAGCATTCTCTCTGTGTTGCGGCGATGAAGCCGGCTCAACGGTTTGACTCTTAGCAACGAAATGCGCTCCGCGCCGGCGCCTGTTTTGGTCCGGCACGTAAGACGGAATGTCCACTTTATAGCAAATACTAAAGTAATTAATTGACAAATAATTATAACACCCGGTATAATAAGGTTAATTAATGCAAGTTTTTGTTTCCAAGCGGAGAAGACTTATGTTTCAGCTTGTTAAACGCCCAACTTCTCTCATTTTGACGCTGTTCTTTGTAGGCTGGATTACCTATCCAGGCTGGTATAACGAGTGGTATTCCGATTGGCCTGAAAAGTACGCCTATCCCGCCAGCCTGTCCAGCCCCCATGATCCTCACTGGGGATTCTGGTTTTGGTGAGAAGTATCCCGGGACCGAGTCCCGGGATGCCCATGTTCATAGAACCACATGTCCTGAAGTCCCAACCTGGTTCATTTGCCTTTCAAATAGCCATTTTCATAAAAATATTGAAATACCACAAATTGATCTATTCCGGTAAGTTCAACCACCTTAAAGATTGTCACCGACTGTCGGGCCATTTTCAATTCGTTGATAACCCTGGTTATTCTTCCGTAAACCTCACTGTTCTCATTAATGTCCATGTCTTATGCCCTCATCATCATGCCGAAGCGATGCATTCATCCAACGTTTTCAGAGCGTTTTCCAGCAAAGCCACGTCAGGCCCCCCCGCCTGGGCCATGTCGGGTCGTCCTCCCCCCGAGCCTCCAACTGCGGCTGCGGCTTTTTTCACTATGTTACCGGCGTGAAAGCGATTTGTCAGATCTTTTGTTACCACCGCAAGTAGTAGCGCTTTGCCCTCGGTTTCCGCCCCGAGCAGGGCGACTCCCGATCCGAGTCTCTCCTTGACCCGGTCCGCGTAGTCGCGAAGGTCCTTAGCGCTGGAGACGTTATCCACAATCTTGCTCAACACTTTTATTCCGTTGACCTCTTTGGCGCCTTGCAGGATATCCGTTGTGGCTCCGGACGCCAGCTTCGATTTCAGAGTCTCCAGCTCACGATCCTTGATTTTCTTCTCTTCCAACAACTTGTCCAGTTTGCGAGCTAGTTCGCCGCGTGAGCCCCTCAGTTTGTCGGAAATCGTCTTTAGCTCGCCTTCCAAGGACCTCACGTATGCCAGTGCGCCTTGTCCGGTTACAGCCTCAATTCTCCTGACTCCGGCCGCTATACCTCCTTCGCCTGTTACCTTGAATAGGCCGATGTCTCCGGTTCGAGAAGCGTGGGTGCCTCCGCACAATTCTTTGCTGAAATCACCTATGGAAATCACTCGCACAACATTCCCGTATTTTTCGCCGAAAAGCGCTGTAGCTCCGCTTTTCATCGCGTCTTCTATGGGCAACGTCTCTGAGCAAACAGGCGTATTCTCTTGGATTCGTTCATTTACAAGGTCTTCGATTCTGGACAGCTCTTCGGAGGTAATTGCCGAGAAATGAGTAAAATCGAACCTCAGCCTGGAGGACTCCACCAATGATCCACTCTGCTTCACATGATCGCCCAGAACTTCGCGCAGAGCCCATTGGAGCAAGTGAGTAGCGGAGTGGTTCGCCATAATCGAATGCCGAAGTCCCTTGGAGACTCTCAAGTTGACTGAATCGCTGACATGAATAGCGCCGGCCTTCACGACCCCGCGATGAACGATCAAGTTCGGGGAGGGCTTAGTGGCGTTACTGATCTCGATTTGCGCGCCGTCCGTCGAAATTGCGCCATGATCACCCGCTTGGCCGCCCGACTCTCCGTAGAATGGAGTTCTGTCGGTGACCAGCTCAATTTTGTCCTCCGCAGCAGCTTCAGTGACGGGAGACCCATCTTTGATTATTGCCAAAACAACGCCGGAGTCCTCCATAGTCTCATATCCGGTGAACTCCGTAGAGATTCCCATCTCCAGTATTTTTTTGACAGCGGCGGCGTCTTCACCTTGCATGCCATCCCAGGACTGACGGGCAAGGCGCTTTTGTTTGGCCATTTCTTCGTCGAAACCGACGTGATCCATGGACATACCGTTCTCTTTGGCCATATCGGACGTTAAGTCAGGAGGAAAGCCGAACGTGTCGTAAAGGCGGAACGCTATGGCGCCCGGAAGCACCTTCTTACCCTGGGCTTTAAGCCGTGAGGCTTCCTCCTCGAATAGAATTATCCCTCTGGCCAGCGTTTCCAGGAATCTTTCTTCTTCGGTCCGGATGACCTTCTGAATCAGGGTTTTATGCGCGGCAAGTTCGGGGTACGCTTCCGACATATGACCGATAACCACGCCGGCGGAATCGAATAAGAACGGATGATTAAGACCGATGTACTTGCCATATCTGAGCGCCCGCCGCAGGATACGGCGAAGCACATAACCGCGACCTTCGTTTGAAGGCATTATGCCGTCCGCGATGAGAAAGGCGGCGGCTCGACTGTGGTCCGCTATAACGCGAATCGCAATGGCGTCAAGGTTGGAGCCCTGACATATTTTGCCAGACAGTTCTTCTATTCTTCTTATGATGGGCCTGAACAGGTCGGATTCCCAGTTACTGCGAACCCCTTGGACTACTGCGGTCAATCGTTCCAGCCCCAGGCCTGTGTCAATGGACGGTTTGGGGAGTGGAGTCATCTTTCCTGTCGCGTCCCGTTTGAACTGCATGAAGACGAGGTTCCACAACTCAAGGAAACGGTCACAATCGCACTCGGGCGAGCAGTAGGGATTTCCGCACCCGAAATCCGCTCCTTGATCTATGTGTATTTCAGAGCACGGACCACATGGGCCCGTATCACCCATACTCCAAAAGTTGTCCTTTTCCCCTAGCCTGAATATCGGATTTGCGCCGGCCCCGAGGACTTTATCCCATATCTTGGCTGCTTCGTCGTCATCCTTGTAGATTGTCACATGGAGATCGGATTTGCCGAGCCCCACGGTCTTGGTCAAGAATTCCCAGCCGAACGCTATTGCGTCCTCCTTGAAATAGTCTCCAAACGAGAAATTACCCAACATCTCGAAGAACGTGTGATGCCTGGCGGTGTGCCCCACGTTTTCCAGATCGTTATGTTTTCCGCTTACCCTGAGGCATTTTTGCGCTGTGGTAGCCCTGTGAAACGGGAGTCTTTCAGCGCCCGTAAACACGCTTTTGAATTGAACCATCCCGGCATTGGTAAACAATAGGGTAGCATCTCCCGAAGGAATCAGCGAGGAACTGGAAACACGAGTGTGATCCCGCTGCTCAAAGTATTCGAGAAATTTTTCCCTCAGTTCGGCGCCAGTCATATTTCCTCCGGAGAAAACGGTTGCGCTCATTTAAACAACTACTTATGAATAATAAGCATTGTTGGACGCAATGGCGCCCGTTTCAAGATGTTTGGTGTATTTTTGCTCCGGGACGATTCCAGGAGCCTTGGATCAATTCTACGGAAACAGCGAACTGCGTAATTTAACACAAAAATAGGCGACTTTGCAAGCCACGGAACACCGGAGAGCGTTCTTTCAATTGCGAGCCTCAAGGACCGGGAATGATTAGCCTTTTTACTATAAAAAGTCCGGATCAGGCTGCCGTTGAGAGGAGTGAACTAATCACTTTTACTGAGCGTATGACCGCCTAAGGCCCCATACCCTTGCGATCGCAGCTTTTCGTGAAAATAATAGCAGTGGATGCCCGCAGTTCGGGGTCAATTTCTATTTCAAGCCCGGACGCAAAGCGCTATTTGAGCGGGCATCGGGGGAATTAACAACACGAAAATTACATGGAGGAGCATCATGTACAAAGCGTTACCAATGATCGCTATGGTAGTGTCTATCGTGGTCCTAGCCACATTAGTTCCTTCAACGTCGGAAGCTTTTCTTACCCCGATTTGGTCACCGTATTCAGGTGGATGGGGCAGCTACGGAACCGGCTACGGGGGCTATGGCTACTCCGGCTGCGGTTACGGTGGTTACGGCTACTCAGGTTGCGGGTATTACGGCTGTGGTTACGGTGGTTACGGCTACTCAGGACACCGTGGTTTTGGAGGCATGGGATTCGGTAGAGGTGGATCTTTCTTCGGCGCGGGATTCGGCTACTGACGTCCTGCGTGTGACGCCTAAGATAAGCAGCCGGATGATTTCTTCATGGTGAGCGGGGGAGACGCGTGAACAAATTATAAATCGTCTCACGCACCCGCAGAAGTCAAATAATCGCATGTCATCCGGCTGCTCCGGAACTTTCGGCTGGGCGATCCGGACCCAATAGTGGACATCTTCATTAATACGGTCACGAATTTGTCCCACCAAGGCGCGGTTGTAGGCGCTTATCCATGGTGGCGGCAGACCTCCCCGTAGATCCAGGAAAAATGACCGCCAGGCACGGCGGTCTCCACATAGTAAGCCGAGAATGTGGCCGACAGATTGACGCCGTGTTTCCAATAACGAGGGCTGAGTCGCCGTTCTTATAAATACGGCACCGGATTTGCGACCAAGCCACCCCTTGGCCTGGCGCATGAGCCGGCTAATCGCAATTAGAATCATCCTCAATCCCGAATTTTTTCATGTACCTATATAGAGTGTCGCGGGATATCTTGAGGGTGCGGGCAGCCGATCGCTTTTTTCCGTCGCAAAGTCTCAGGGCCTTCACGCATAAATCCTTTGTAAGCTCGTCTAACGCATCCTGGAGAGAGCCGTTTCTGAGCTGCATGTTTTTCTTTCAAAGGCTCTGCGGAACCATCCCGGATATATGGAAATTGAAGTTCGAAGCGCCCATCGGCTGATAGGATCATTGATCGCTCCAGAACATTTCGCAACTCCCTGACGTTTCCCGGCCATTCATAGCTCCGCAATTGTTTGATCGCCTGGGGGCTTACGGTCGGCAAAGTTGTCGCCTGTAATTCCCTTTGAAGTTGGGAGAGAATCTCTTTGACGAGTAAGGGAATGTCTTCTGGTCTTTCCCGCAAAGGCGGAACCACAATGCGCATTACGTTTAGGCGATAAAAGAGGTCTTTTCTGAACCGCCCGCTTGACACTTCCGTTTCCAAATCCCTGTTGGTCGCAGCAATAATCCGTGCGTTCACGGAAATTAATTTCTCACCACCAACTCTTGTGAAGCTCTTGGTATCCAGGAAAGTCAGCAGCTTGGCCTGCATTGGGAGAGAGAGTTCCCCGATTTCGTTTAACAGAAGGGTCCCACCTTCAGCCAGTTCCAAGAGTCCTCTCTTGCGGCTCTGGGCTCCGGTAAACGCCCCTTTTTCGTGGCCGAACAATTCGGATTCCGCAAGATGCGCAGGTATGGCCGCACAATTGACGGAAAAATAGGGCCTGTTGGAGCGGGTCGAACATTTGTGGATGTATTTGGCCAGATAATCCTTGCCGCTACCGCTTTCCCCGGTCAATAAAATGGTGGAGGCTTTTTGAGCCGCAATTCGGGCGAGCCTGAGGGAATCTTCCATGACTCGGGACACGGACTCGACCTCGCTTTGTAAGGACGACACTTCGGTCCTCTTGCGTTCCGTAATGTCCCGGGAGATCATGAATACGCCTATGATCTCCCCTGCGCTATCTTGGAGTGGAATTCTCGTATCCAGAAACGTCATAGGTATTCCGGTGACCGGTCTCGTGTGTTCGTCCTCAATGCATTCGCCTTCCAGTGCCCTCAGATCCAGCTCTCTTGCGTAGGCGGCGTCTTCGGCTCCAAAAAGGTCTTCATACTGTGCGCCGGCTATCTTCGAGGCAGGGAGACCGAAGAGACGTTCGACCGCCGGGTTTACCAGCGTGTACCGAAAGGAACGATCTTGAAGGAAAATGAAATCCTGCGCTCCTTCGAACAATGCTCTGAACCGCTGCTCACTCGCACGGAGGGCGGCGTCGAATTTTTCCTTTTCCGCCCTCGTCCTGAGCGTATTGATTCCGTAGCTCAAATCATCCGCCAACTGCTTCAGGAGCTCTACTTCTACTTCGTCGAAAGCGTCCGGTTCCTCAGCGTATATGGTCAGGGCGCCGAATACCCCGTCACGCGCCGTCAACGGCAGAGCTATGGATGAGGCGTAGCCTCGCTTGAGGGCTTCTTCACGCCAGGGCGCGTAGTCCGGATTGGTGGCGCTGTTTCGATTGATGCTCGGCGTTCCCAGTTTTATAGCCGACCCTGTCGGGCCGCGAGCCCCCTCAGTTTCGGACCAGTTAATTTTGACGACTTGAAAGTATTCCTCAACGTATCCCGCCTTCGCTACTGCTCGCACTGTCTTTTCTTCATCTTTGAGGGCAAAGCCTATCCATGCCATACGGTATCCACCGTGATTGACAATGATTCTGCACAAATCATCAAGGAGCTGCTGTTCCGCAGTCGCGCGCACCAACATCTGGTTGCATTCACTCAGAACTCTCAAAGCCCTGTTGGCTATTTGCGAAGACTCGTCAGCCTCCTTACAGGCCACTAGGAGCTGATGCCGCTCGATTGCGTAGTGAAGAGAACGGGCCAATAGATTGGAGTCCCAGTCTCCCTTGATCAGGTAATCTTGAGCGCCTTTCTTTACGGCTTCTATTGCGACTCTTTCATCATCGAGGCCGGAAATCACAACAATCGGTGTTGTCGGAACCGCGCTCAAGACCCCGGTCACCGTTTCGATACCGCAACTGTCGGGAAGGCCCGGATCCAACAAAATTATGTCGAAACACCTGCGCCTGAGCAACTCCAACGCGTCGCCAAGACTTTCCGCGTGAGAAATTTCAAAACGTGCGCTGTGCGCCTCGCTCAGGTCTTCCTTGACGCGAATAACGTCGACCGGATTGTCTTCGACGATGAGTAACTTGATCGTTTCCATGCGCTTAACGCTTTTCTTGGTTGGAGGGCGCCCTAATGGCCAACAGCCGGATGCTCGGTTGAAACGTCATAGCGTCTCTTTTTGCGACGGCCGATACTTTCGATGTGGCTGAAGAAACAAAGGGACTTTCAGTTATTCTCCCGAAGAAGCGGTTTTGTCAAGTTTATCCATGACCATCGCCCAATAATTCAGTTCAGTGAGGCAGACTCCTTTCAGCGGAAGGTTTTCGGATACCGAACAGGTTTCCCAGTGAACAACTAGGAATCCTTCATAGTTCGTGCCGATCACATGAGCATGGGAGTTTTTGTGTTGCCCGTCTTGAAGAAATCAGATAAAATGCCCCTACGTATAAGTCCAGGCCTGTACCCGTTCAGGAACGTCTTTGTGGGACGCACAAGAGATTTAGCGCCGGGTAGGCGGAAGCCTTCTCCGGAGCAGAGCTGCCGGGCCGTGATCCCGCTTGGCCTATTAACGGCGCTGGACAACATCTTTTACTGATATTCCCTCCTAATTGCCTTGGAAGAGGAGGGTCATGAAAATTCAGGTGAAACTGATGAGGTATGCTTCAAAAATTGTTGTTTGCATTGTGCTGGTGGGCATAATGTTCCTTAGCGGGTGCGTGAGTTGCATTCCGCAGTACGTTGCGCCGCCTGTGGCTCCAGCCTCCGCGTGCTACCCGTCAGGCAATGACCCATTCATACCGATGGACCACAACCCTTCACTTTTCAATCCGTGGGACCTGATTAGTTCCGTGGTGTCGCCCTTTCTTTACGGTCCCCCCCGATAAGAGACGCCTTGAAAATCGACAAGCTACTTCTTCGGCGCAGCCTGATCAATTGGAGTGTAAAGATTTGTTGAGTCAGGGGGTTTTGAGGCCAAGCGTTCCTGTTCTTCGTATAGCCTATAGAGCTGGGTGTATCTCTTCTTGATTCTATTCTTCGCACTCAACACTGCAGACGCGTACCCCATAGCAGCCAATGGATGATCGCTGTTGTAAGCGCTCAACGCCGGCGCCACTTTCTTGTACTGCTGCAAGTAATATTTGAAGACCCCCACCCCGCAATTCGCATTCGTTTCCAGGTCCAGCAAATCAGCGTATTTGATTCCAAACTTACTTGCCCAGGATGGGGCATGGACTTGAAACATTCCTCTGCAATTGTGGTAGTTCACTATATTATTGCGGAACCCACTTTCCACGTGCACGATGGCCATATAAAGCCACATGTCTCCGCAAGTGATCTTTCCGAAATTCTTGTTTCCCGCGTTTGCAATGGCAAGCGAGATCTGTCGAGCGTCCTCGAACGCGATTTTTCCTTCGGTTAATTCGTTGATAATCACGGCACAGATCGAGATACTATTCTTATGAACTTTCTCCGAACACCATGCTACACCGATCCCCCAATGCAGAAACAGGACAATCAAACAGATTACCCTGGGCATACACCCTCCTCAAGGGGTAAGGATCGCTCCCTCGACTTATCCTCACCCACCCCAATTCAATTTTTGGTTATTTCAAAAGTCGGATTATCGTATCAGACGGGATTACTTGCACTTCGGCGTTTCCGGCTTCTTGGTCTGATGCGCCTTTACGGCCGCCTGCTTTTTTGCTCCCATACGTTGATTAGCCCAGTCTTCAGCGTATTCGAACGGCTTTTCGATGGGGGCCAGCACGCGAGTCGTGCATCCCTTCACCAAGTCTAGGCAGGGGTTGAAAAAGCTGAAGGTGCTCCTGAGACAGCCACTGACCAGTCCTTCCGTACGTTCAACCAAACCGGCTCCGGTGTTATACACAGTGCCCGTCACATTGGCCGCCATCGAAGGCTGGGGCTTGCATACGGGTTTCCCCCCGGCGAGAGCGGGTAGACCCAAAAGGGAAATCAGTACCGCGCAAAGCGCGATTTGGATAATCCTAAACATGATCAGAACCTCCAACTAAGATACAAGCGCTTAATTCTCCCACATTTTTACCCAATTTGTCAAGTTATTATTAGCCTTTATTATTTTGCCGAAATATGATAAATTGCATCAAAATGCGGAAACAGATCAAAATCAACTGTCCGGTACGCGTTGATCCCGTTGCGGTAGGAAACGCCTGCCTTATCGAGGACAATCCGGGGCCTTTTGCAGATAGCGCGTTCGGCCTGGAAATGAAAACAAACCCGAATTGACATGACGGAATAGAGGGTTATGCCATGAAAACCATTAGCTTTATTCTTGTTGTGATCTGCTTCGCGGGGGCGCCCATGGTCGCCGCCCAAATGTATGACCCAAATTATAACGGTCCGGTAAACGCCTATGGACAGCCTTCCTACTCGGTGAGCCCACAGAATTCGTCGCAGCCGGCTCAACAGCCCCCGAGCGGATTGATCCCTTATGCGGGCTCGGCTTTGCAAAAGGCCGGAGGCTATTTGTGGGGCTTTCTGCCGGCTCCTGTGAGAGGTGCGCAGCCGGCTTACGCTGTGCCTCCCGGAGCGGGCCAAACGAACGTAATCTTCGTTCCCGGGAGCCGATAGGAGTTAGAAGGAAATAGGTTCCCGGGAAATTCCTATTTGCAAAAAAAAAGGGGTTCCCGAACCGTTCCCCAACAACTTCCAATATATTGGTCGGTTAATTGATCGTAACTACGTTGCGAGCAGATCCCTCGGCGCCTTGCGCTGACGCCGCATCATAGGCTCCAGGGATGACGAGTTGGCTCGCTCCACACGCCGGCGGCAATCCGATGAAGGCATTTTCATCCTCCCTTCTGACCGACAGCTTATTGAGGTTTCTGTAGCAAGCCCCATCCAATCCATTACTAATCAGGAAACAGGAGAAGTATCTATTGCTCACTGACAGTGATCTCGCAAAAATTCAGGACATTAGCTCGAAAATATCTTCATCGCTGACGATGTACGTGAATCAGGCCCCACTCGATGATGCGTTTGCTTCCAATCTGATGAGCGTCGCGGCTCAAATCAGCGGAGTCTCCATGAATCGAATTCTCCTTGAACAATGGAGCAGTCCGATTTTTCCGGACAAGCCCGCTTTAACTCTGTCGGTTCAGGGGTCTCGGAATATTAACTACTTGGCCGCTCCCGAAGGCCCTGAGCTGGATCCTTTTCTCGATGCGCTTGGGTGGATAAGCGGGGCCGCGGAGTTGCCGCCTTCTTCCGGAATCCGATCCCTAGAAACGCTGAAATCGCCTGTTCGACTCTTTGTCCTCATGGCTTCCTCGTGCCCTCATTGCCCGAATGTTGTCCGGCACGCTCTGATAGCCGCAATAGCTAACCCGGCAATCGATTTGACAATAATAGACGCTGTTCAATTTACGGACATTGCGGATCGCTATAAGATAAAGTCCACTCCTACTATTATCATCAACGACGGATTCACCTCGGTGGGGCTTTTGTCGCTGGACAAGCTGGCGGAAATATTGCTTAAGGTAAGTGACGGCGAATCGCTTACCCTTACACTTGATTCCATGATAAAGTCCGGGCGAGCCGAAGACGCCGCCCGTTTGATGTGTCGGGAAAATCGGCCGGAAGCCATTTTGCCGATTTATTTGTCTCAGGAATTCTCGACAAGGATGGGCGCGTTGGTTGCCATGGAAGAAGCCCTCTCCTTCAACCCGCGAGCGCTTGACACGATTGTCGATAAGTTGACCGAATTATTGTTCCACGAAGAGAACGCCCTTAGAGGTGATACTGCCGAATTGCTCGGAAAAATAGGCAATTCCGAAGCCGTGCGACATCTGAAAAAAGTTGTCGAAAACGATCCGGACCCGGATGTACGGGAGGCCGCTGCGGACGCCCTTGCGCTCATGGAAGAATAGTATTGAATCGGAGCGGTTGAGCCTGAATTCCGCCATCAAAACTTATCAGAGGTGACCAGTTATTGTCCCGAAAGGCGAAAAAAGAAAAAGGCGACCGACTGTGGTTCAAGCTAATTTTGTTTTTAGTTCCGAGATTGGTACAAACGTACTTCAGAGTAGTCGACGCCACAACCCGTAAGGTTTGGCTTAATCAGGAGTATGAGGAACAGATTTGTAAGAAGCGCCCTTTTGCCTGCTCTTGCTTCCACGGTACCATGCTCTTTCCCGTCTACTATTGCAGAAGATATCCCGGGGCCGTCATGGTAAGCAGATCATGGGACGGGGAAGTCATAGACAGAAGCATTAAGAGAATGGGTTATGACACCGTGAGGGGCTCATCTTCCAAAGGAGGAAAAGAAGCCCTGGTAGAGCTGATTGACGTGATAAAAGAGAAGAACTACTGCTCAGGCCTTGCCGTTGACGCCCCGAGAGGCCCGTCGAGACGGGTCAAAATGGGTATAGTAATCGTGGCGCGGGAAACGGATCAGCCGGTAGTCCCTTTCGTGAGCTGGGCCACCCGACAAATACGATTCAGCTCGTGGGATGAAATGATTCTACCTTTGCCGTTCGGCACAATCGTAATGGCTTTCGGCAGGCCTACTATTGTTCCGAAAGGGCTCTCCAACCAAGAATACGAAAACATTCGGCTGGAGATCGAGACCAACATGCTCGAAGCTTCGCAACAAGCGGAAGATAAGGTGAGGGAATTAAAAGGGCTCGATAAGGTTGACCGCTAAGCGTTCACCGGGAGGAAGGTTCTTTTTGCAAAAAGGAGTTTCCTGGCGGGCTATCACACTCCTCGCTACCGTATGTCACAAAGGGAAATCGAAGACGCGCATCGGAAGTCTTTGGGGATGGGCACTGAAGGAGGCCCTTATTCCTAAAGCTAATATAGCGGTTGTCAAAATTCGACTACTCAATTCCCCCTCCTATCTCGAAGAGGGAATTGAGCGTGAGCGCCTCTCAGCTAGACGGAACTTTTGGCGCACCGGCTGTTAGCTCCTGCAAAAATTTCTAAGGGCTTGGAGTTCCTTCCGGAGGTTTTGCCTCATTCTTGGATTTCTGTTTCTTTAGAGTCTCCACATAATTCCGGAATTGGTCATCGTAAATGCTGGATTCTTCCAGGCGGGAATCTCTATCCCGCTCGTTTTGGATGTACATGCTGATCTTGTATACCAACCAGACAATGCCCGCCATAATCAAAAGAATATAAGCAACCGTCACCATTACCGTTATCATGCTCATTCCGTTCTCGCATTAAACAGCGCCCTGACGGGCGACCGCTTCCGCGGCCGGCTCAACCTCTGCTCTTGCGCCTTTTTTCTTGGGCTTTGATTCCGCCTTGTCCGATTTCTTAGCCAACGCTATGGCTTCCGGATCTTCTTTTAAAGCAATCTTGAGCACCTCGTCCATATGCTTCACAAACTTGAATTCAAGTCGTCTTCTTATATGACGAGGAATCTCGTCAAGATCCTTCTCGTTTTGTTCCGGAGCGATAATAGTATAAATGCGAGTGCGCAAAGCTGCCAGGGATTTTTCTCGTAATCCGCCTATAGGCAAAACTCGCCCACGCAGAGTTATCTCGCCCGTCATCGCTACGTCGGCTCTGACCGGAATTCCAGTGAGAGCGCTTACAATAGCTGTAGCCATTGTGACGCCGGCGGACGGTCCATCTTTGGGGATTGCGCCTGCTGGAACGTGAACATGAATATCCTTGGAAAAATAGAATTTCTCGCTAAGACCCAGTTTCGACGCTCTTGATCTGAAGTAAGACATTGCCGCCTGTCCGGATTCCTTCATTACGTCGCCCAATTGACCGGTGAGCAGCAATGTGCCCTTCCCTTCCAGCGGAGTCGCCTCGATGTGCAGGACATCGCCCCCGTAGGGAGTCCAGGCAAGACCCGTCGCGACCCCGACCTCGTCCGACCGCCTTTCTTGGTCGGGAAGGAATCTCGGCACACCCAGGAACTTGTTCAGGTTCTTCTGGGTGATTCTGGGAATTCGCTTTTCTCCCTCCGCGATTTTACGCGCTATTTTCCGGCAGACATTCGCGATCTCTCTCTCAAGGTTTCGAAGGCCGGCTTCTCTCGTATACTGATTAATTATCCCCAAAATCGCCTCGTCCGTGATGTCCAGATCTTCAACCTTAATTCCGTTTTCTTTGATTTGTCTAGGGATCAGATATTGCCGGGCGATTTTGAGCTTCTCTTCATCGATATATCCTGAAAGTTCAATGACTTCCATCCTGTCTTTCAACGCAGGAATAATCGGGTCCGAGAGGTTTGCAGTCGTTATAAACATGACCTTTGATAAATCGAAAGGCACATTCAGGTAATGGTCACTGAAAGCATGATTCTGTTCCGGGTCGAGGACCTCGAGTAGCGCGGCCGAAGGGTCTCCTCTGAAATCCGCCCCGACTTTGTCGATTTCATCTAGCATGAACACAGGGTTATTGGAACCGGCGTTCTTGAGGCCTTGTATAATCCGGCCCGGCAAAGCGCCGATGTAAGTGCGGCGGTGACCGCGGATCTCCGCTTCATCCCTGACGCCGCCCAACGAAATCCTTGTGAAATGTCGGCCTAGAGCCCTGGCAATGGATTTGCCAAGAGATGTCTTTCCTACGCCGGGAGGCCCGACAAAACACAGTATAGGCCCTTTCATATTCTTGTTTAGCTTGCGAACCCCTAGATATTCGAGAATACGGTCTTTCACCTTCTCAAGGTCGTAGTGGTCCTCGTCGAGAATCTGTTTGGCATTCTTTATGTCCAGCTTATCTCTGGTAGATTTTGACCATGGAAGTTCCACAACCCAATCCAGATAGGTTCTGATGATCGAAGCCTCTGCGGCGTCAGGATGCATCTGCCCCAGCCGGCTGAGCTGTTTTTCAGCTTCTTTCCCTACTTCTTTGGGAAGTCTCGCTTTGGCTATTTTTTCCCTGAATTCTTCAATTTCTTTTGTCTTTTCGTCTATTTCACCGAGCTCGCTTTGAATCGCTTTGAGCTGTTCTCTCAGGAAATACTCACGATGAGTTTTCCCCATTTCCTCTTTGGCTTGGGTTTGAATCTTGGCCTGCATGGCCGAGAGTTCGAGTTCCTTGGAAAGGAGCTCATTCACTTTCTTAAGGCGCTCAAGAGGGTCAATCACTTCGAGGATCTGTTGCGACTCATCCACCCGGAGCTTCAGATTCGACGCTACGAGATCGGCCAATCTGCCCGGGTCATCGATGGAGTCCAATATTGCGACCGCATCCGGTGATATGATTCCCCGGAGCTGAAGAATCTTCTCCGAGTTTTCTTTGACAGACCGCATCAAGGCTTCGACTTCTATGGTCACAGTAACCGCGCCGGGCTCCGGTATTTTTTCGATGCGGACTCTGAAGAAATCTTCTGTTTCTATGTATTCAACCGCCTTGGCCTTGGTGAGTCCTTGCACCAGCACTTTGACTCTTCCGTCCGGCAAGCGGAGCATTTTTACCACCATAGCGACTGTGCCTATGGCGTAGATGTCATCAGGCGACGGGTCTTCCTCACTAGAGAATTTCTGAGACGCCAGAAAAATAAGTCTGTCCCGTGAGACTGCGTCCTCAACCGCCTTTATTGACTTCTCGCGTCCGACCATCAGAGGCAAAATCATGTATGAATAAATGACCACGTCTCTCACAGGAAGGAGGGGCATTTCATCAGGAATATCCTCCAGATTCACCTGGCTTTTCGGAGGTTCCTCTTGAGCGAAGTCATCTTTTTTTTCGGTTTGGTCAGCCATTATTTTTTCCTTTGATATATGTCTATCGATAATCTATCGGCAAAAGTCGCGCAAGAAGACCGCGGCCCTCCGGACTTCCCATTTGGGCAATTAAATTCTAAGTAACAAATATATGCGACAACATGGTCTGTCAAGCTCCATCAGCGCAATAAAATGCTCCAAAGCTGCAAGTTGTGATATATAAACGTTGGCAATAAAGGGTAAATGGTGGGTTTTACCTGCGGATTTTCATCTTGATATTCTTGATTTGCCCGTCTTACCGTCAAAATATTCTCACATACCCATCAATGGCTTCTTCCGCATCCCTATGGCCCCGATTTTACTTGCGAGTGCGAGTAGCTTAAAAACCTCCCCACAGCCACTTTCGAGAATGAAAGAGCCCTTTCGCAATGCGCAGAAGTAAAGAACTCCTCTCCGATCGGGAGAGGAGTTCTTTGTAGGACATACTATTCGCGGTATGTTTTTTGAATCATATCATTCAAGAATCGTTCAGGATTTTGGATGGCCTCTTTGGGAATCGAGAACTCGTGCCACCCAGTCCTTTCCATGACCAGCTTCAAGCCATGATGGTAATTCTGAAAGATCTTGCGGCACACGATCAAGGCCTCTTCCGAGCCATTGAGAACCAACCTTATCAATTCGTCCAGTGCTTCTTCCGAAAACCGGATTTTCAAGTGATAGAGGTCCTCGAACTCGCTCTCGAAAGACGATATCTCTTGTTCCACCTTGATAAAACGTTGGTACATTGTCTCAGGAGAAATGCTCTGCGCAACAGCGGCTTCTACAACCACATCAAGAGCATCCCTGTTGAGCGCTTTGCCGTAAGTCTTTGCGAACTCGGACTTGCGGCTCTCGAGCTCCTCAAGCAATTGACTACGCTCTTCGCCGTCAACCTCATCAAACAGTCGGCTCCGCGAAGGATGATCCTCGTCCTCCAAGATTTCCTGGAGATAAGCTCTTGGATCAGCAACAAGCTCCGCAGTTACCGTGAAGCGAGGAACTTCCGTGGACGGGAGATTTCGCTCGAATCCGACAAGCACTTTCTCTATGACGCTTATGAGAGATCTTGCCCCCGTCTTTTCCTCGTGCGCCATCTTGGCCAGCATTTTGAGGGACTCATCGGTAAATCTTATGTCTATGCCGTAAGACTTGAAATCTTGTTTCTTGGCGGTTACCACGGAAGAATATCTGTTCTTGAGTATTTTATACAGGTCTTCTTCTTCCAGATCTTCAAGCACGGCAATTACGGGCAGTCTACCTATGAACTCGGACTCGAATCCGAATTCGATGAGGTCCTCGGCCTTAATCTGCCTTAAGAGCTGCGTTCTGTTATCCTTTTCCTTCAATGTGGAACCGAATCCCAGCCCCTTCTTGGACAGCCGCCTGGAGACTATCTCGTCCAGGCCGTTAAATGCCCCGGACACGATGAAAAGTATGTCACGGGTGTTGATGGTCCTTTTTATGCGTTTTCCAGTTTTCTGGAAGTGAGCCGCGGCTTCCATGAGTGAAACCGGGTCATGGGCCACCTTGAGATCCACTTCCGTTTCTTCCATGGGCTTAAGTAAATTTCGCTGAACACCGGACCTGGAAACATCCAAGCCTATTATGTTTCCTGAGGACGCTATCTTATCGATTTCATCCACGAATATAATGCCATATTTGGCTCGGTCTATGTCGCCGTCAGCTTCTTGGACCAAGTCTCTAACCAGGTCTTCGACGTCCCCGCCTACGTAACCCGTCTCACTAAATTTGGTAGCATCACCTTTTACAAAGGGAACACCGATCTTCTTGGCGATTAGTTTTACCAGATAGGTCTTGCCTACACCTGTAGGTCCTATTAGGATTATGTTGCTCTTGATTCTGCCTATGCCTTCACGCTCGTAAATATCACCCTTTTCCTGAAAATACCGGATTCTATTGAAATGGGTACATATTTTGGTGGCAAGCATTTCCTTGGCGGCGTCCTGGCGAATTACAAATCTATCCAGGTATTCGTGAAGCTCCGCCGGCTTCATGTCGAACCGAATGGGCCCTTTCTCATCGACCTGGATAAATTGTGCTCCGGAGCTTTCTTCCGCTCCGGGCCAAGGGCCGATTTGCGTGCCCATGACTCTAATCCTGTTGCCATATTTGTTGGCCAGGAACTCATTAATTTCCTTCTCGATCTCTTTAGGGTCAGGAAGGTTTACACCTGTGGGTTCATTGTCTTTATTCATCATCAGCCTCTCAGAATCTAGAACCAAAACAGTCCCCTGTTTCACGTTTATTATTCACCTTTTCAAGTCACACCGAATGTCGATGGGTGTAAGGGCCTCAGCGATATTCCCATCATTCTGTCCTTTCACGCCGTACTATTGAGAAATAGACCAACGAAGTACTAATTTTCCAATAAAGGTAATCACGACCCCCGCTTCAGCAAGGGGGCAGGCGCCTTAACCCCTTGTCCAGACAAGACTTTCGTCCAGGATCTCGTGAGGTTTAAACCTAGCCTTATAATTCATGGACGGGCAGTCCGCTATGGAGAATCCAAGATAATAGTAGGGCACTGAGAACTCTTGACAGAAGCGGATCTCCATTACGGCGGAAAACGTGCCCAAACTTCTATCTCCGAATTCGGGGTGGAAATATGTGTACACACTGGACACTGATCTGGAACAGATATCCAGGACGCTGCAAGCCACCAGTCGCGCTTTGATGCGGTATTCGAATTCGACGGTGTTCAAGCAGGATGTGTACAAGAAGTTTTTCAAATTTTCTGATTTGTTACTGTCCTTCTTACCGTGATGAGCGGCCAAGTATTCAGAATATATTCCTATTTTTTCAGTCGTCAGCGCAGGCTTTCCAATTTTCATTTCCACATCGGAGTTCTTTCGCAGAACCCGCCTGTGAGACTTTCCCGGTTCGTATTCCTTCGCAATCACCCTTAACTGGCGGCATTCGGCGCAGTTTCGGCAGACGGGTCTGTAAATCGTCAAACCTGACCGCCTGAACCCGCAATTCATGAAATCATGGTACAACTCGGAAGGGAACTCCCTGGAATGGAAAAACTCTTCACAGGCGCGCTGCCCGTTGAGATAGGGGCAGTCATGTTCCTCGGATCTCGATAGAAAGTCCAGGGGGACCGCGCCGTAGTAGGCCGACTTCACACTGTTCCTCCTATTGAACGATCTCGTGATATTTTGATCAGGGTCGGCCATCTTCTCTCCGTATCCCGGCTCCATGCCCGGAAGCGGTCGCAACTCCTAAGAGATCTCGTGGGAGCCTTCGTGGCGACCCTTCCGGCAGAAAGGCCTTCCACGAACCCCTTCCCCCAAAATCTAATTATTGCAGCCAACTCCGGACGACTTCCGGGACAACAAACTGTTGTCGGTCCCCAACCTATGAAGGTCCTTGGAACCAATCCGAAATACGATTTTCAGCCTGTTCTATGAGGTCCGCATTCTGACCTGGAGTCAAAAGGCCTCTCCCGCAAGCCAATACCGAGTTGCCGGAATTCCTCGATCCCCCGGAGGCGCCGACTTGGCGACACCTGCGCCGGATACGCATCCCAAGTCAATCAGCCGAAATCGCAGCGATGCGCTCTTCCGCCGCAAGACCTCAGTAAGACGAACTAGATTAATTGGACAACTCTCATGGAGTCAGTGTTTCAAGAATCGTAAATACTCTCTGTAATACAAACGATTCCCTGATCCGTGCCCATGTCTCTCAGACGCTGACTTCTTCTCTTCTAGCTCACGATTTTCTTGAGCAATTGGTTGGCAGCTGTAAGCATTGGATCCCACACGGGAGAAAACGGAGGAGCATAACCCAGATCGCATTGAGAGAACTGGCCTACAGTCATTCCAGCATGAAGCGCCACGGCGACGGCGTCTATGCGATGAGCCGCTCCCTCGTGTCCGATGATATTTCCACCCAGCAATCGGCCGGTGTTATTGTCCGCGACAAGATGAACGTAAATATCCTGATTGCCCGGATGTGCATGGGCTCGGCTGCGGCTCTTTATATGGGCTTCCACAGGATGGAATCCCGCAGCTTCGGCCTCGACGAAACTCAAGCCGGTGCGGGCCACTTCCAGATTAAGCACTCTGAACACGGAAGTGCCCACCACGCCCGGCAATTTTACTTCGACCTCTTTCAGGTTGTCGGCTACGGCCCACCCTGCCCTGTTGGCTCTTAACGCCAAAGGTATCCAAACACGTTGACCGGTCACGACGTGAAACGCGTCGGCGCAATCTCCCGCCGCAAAAATATCCGGGTCCGAAGTCCTCAACGCTTGATCAACCGCAATTGAACCGGCCGGTCCCAGATTCAATCCTGCCTGAGCAGCCAACTCAGATCGCGGTTCTATTCCGGTGGCCACCAACACAAGGTCAACGTCCACATGGCCGTCGGTCATCACAATCCTAAGGCCTTGTTCCCGCTGTTGGATTTCAAGTATATTGGCTCCCAACACCAGTTGAACAGCATTCGACTCCAGCTCCTGCTTTACCACTGCGGCCAATTCGGGTGGCGCCCACGGCAATAACTCGGTTCGCGCCTCGAGCAGATCCACTTTTATGTTCAAAGCGCAAAAGGCCTCTACCATTTCGAGCCCTATGTATCCGGAACCAACAATTGCGGCTCTCTCAACCCTATTTGTCGCCAGAAATCGCTTTATCCTTCGACCGTCTTCCAGTGTTCTCCAGAGTAACCACGCCTTCTGAGAACATGCCTGGAACGTCAAGTTTGCGGGCGTCTGCGCCGGTGGCAATCAATAACTTGTCATAGTGGACCTCAAACGCCGCTTGGTTGGCCGTAATTCCATAAAGGGCTTTGTTAGCTGTATCAATTTTCTCGGCAGTATGACCAAGCCGGAGATCAATCCCCTGGTTGGCTCTGAACTGTTCGGCGGTTCTGACCACCAGTTCTTCCATGCCCCGCCTGGTATCGGCTATGTTATACGGAAGTCCGCAAGCCGAATAGGAGACATCTTGGGTCTTCTCAAGGACTATCACTTCAGTGGCCTTATCGTTACGTTTGGCTTTCGACGCGGCGCTCATTCCCGCAGCGTCGCCTCCGATCACAACGAATTTCATTGCGCTACCTCCCTAGAAGACGCGTCGAGGCCGGCCTGACATTGACGTCGGAAACCTGTGGCACGCGTACATCCCATTATAGTCGCACTCATGGGAAAGAGAAAACGTAATAGTTCACCAGGAAACGCCTTTTTGCAAGAAGGGATTTCCCGGACTTCCCCCCAAAACTCCTAATATATTGGTCGCGTGAATAGTCGTCGCTGTCCTTCAAAGGGATCCTTGAGCGCTTTACGCCGACGGAAATCTCACAGGCCCTAAGGGATGTCGTATTGACCCACGCCTCAATGTTGGCGCCATAATTAATGCTTTTTAAGGGAATGTGTGGGAGGAAACTTTTGCACAAGAAGTTTACGATAAAACATTTCATTGAAAGAGTTAAGGAAGGGGTTTCCCGGCGAACGGTTACTAACCGGCCAGTACCTTTAAGGCAGTTTTTATGGCTTCGGGCAACTTAATGTCGGAAGACGCTGTTTGGAGGACTTTTTTTGCCGCGGACTCAGCGTTTCGTTCTCGGTAGCCGAGATTCATCAAAGATGAAATAAGGTCCCGCTCCAGGTTGCAGATGGGGCGCTTGCCGTTCCCCGGCTGCTCGGATGGGCTAATTTTGCGGATTTTCTCACGCAACTCAAGCACGATGCGCTCAGCCGACTTCTTGCCGATCCCGGGGAGCGATGTGAGTTTGTGCAGATCCCCTGACAGAATAGCGTGTCTGAATTCCTCAGGCGTAATACCCGACAGAATCCCCAGGGATGTTTTCGGGCCGACTCCGGAGACTCCGATGAGCATCTCGAAAAGACTTTTCTCCTCCGGGGTTACAAATCCGAACAGCTCAAGAGCATTCTCTCGGAGGCAGGTGTAAACGTATAGAAAAGCCTCCTCTTCGTGTCTTAGATGCTCAAGGCTTGTCAGGGACACAGCGACATCATATCCGACGCCTTGGACGTCAATTATCACACGATTGAGCGACTTATATAGAACTTTTCCGCGTAGACAAGCTATCATGACACTAGTTTTCGAGCCGGCTATGATGTGAATGGTAGAGCGCCATGGCGAGCGCATCCGCTTGGTCCAAGGACTTCAAATCGGGTAGATCCAATATGTTGCGGACCATGAAAACCATTTGTTCCTTTTCCGCCCTGCCGAATCCTGTTAGCCCTTTCTTGATCTCCATGGGCGCATACTCCACGATCTGCATACCGTAGGTTTCGCCAATAAGCAACACCGCTCCACGGATTTGACTTAACTTGATAAGGCTTTGACTATTGTGCCCGTGAAACAGTGATTCCACCACCATTATATCAGGCTGGAATTGCTTAACAACCCTTTCAAGTTCACCGTGAATCCGCCAAATTCGCTTGGATTGAGGCGCTGAAGACGGAGTTCGAATCACTCCGCTGTCAATATGCACCGATTGAGATCCTTCCTTCCGAATTATTCCATACCCCGTATTGAGGCTACCCGGGTCCACACCCAAAATAAGCATTGCCCATACCGATCCGTGAAGATTATCGCCCTCGGATTGCAAGCCGGGGAACCATCTGACTCAAATGCGCCCGATTCCGGTTGGCTTGAACCGATGCTGCGCCGCGTGCGGAACGTATACTATGAAATTCCTCATTTTTCCAGTAAAGATGTTGAAATCGTGACAAAATCAACTTGCGGTAAATGAGAAGATCAGGAATAAATATTTATTGAGGACTTGAGGCGAACATTTCCGCACGAAGCCCGGATGGGGGAACCAAATGAAAATCGGCGCTCGTCTACTCATATCTTATTTCGTTATAGGCGCCACCATAATGGTGGGAATGATTTTTCTTTCCTCCAGTATCATCAGAGGATTGAGCGACAAGAATATTCAAGCCGAAGAAGGCGCAGTCAGAATTCTCGCCAACGCGGATTTTGAATCGACCGAGAGCATGCTCACCGCTCAGGGCAAGGAGATGGTGGCGATGCAGGGCAGCCTGGTTGCGGCGCAGCTATCTTCCATGCTTAAGAACAGGGATTTAACCAATTACGAAGACCTGAGGAAAGACTTGGATTTGAGAAGAATTGCGGCGCAAGATATTCGCACCGCCTGGGGAGTCGCCGGCTACACGGATGTTATGGATAACAAAGGAGTAGCGGTATGGCATCAGGTACCGCAACGTAGAAGGCCGGAACTATGCCCAATGGAAGGGCGAGTTCCCTGCGATGTGGAGACTGGTCGAGAGAGCTTTTGTGGAGCCCAGTGTCAAAGGAGATTATACGTTTGTGGATGAGTCGGGGAAGCCCGTTAAAAGATACATGGTCCTGACCCATGTTCCTGACACTCCGTTTATTGTGGCCGCCGTCGTAAACACGGATCAGTTTTTCAAGCACATTCATCAAAAGATCGCCATGTCGCAGGATATTGCTATAGAACAAGGACGAAACTCAATTCAAGGGGCTGCGCGCAGTTATCTTCACAATGCCAGATTGGTCGCTACAGGCGGCATACTATTCATAATGATCCTTGCGGGCGGCTTCGCTTTGTTTTTTTCCAATACTATCTCCCGCCCGATCCAAAATCTCCGAAACGCGGTGGACCAGATCGGCCGTGGCGACTTCCAGACCAAGGTGGCTGAATCAGGCCCTGTCGAGGTGAAACAACTTGCAGCGAATTTCAACAAGCTGGGTTCACAACTAACTGAATATGTGGACAATTTGGCAGAAGCGGTTTCCGCTCGCCAAAAAATCGAGAGCGAATTGACCATCGCGGAGGAAATCCAAAGAAGCCTTCTACCCCCCAATTTTTCACCTTTTC
Organism: uncultured delta proteobacterium; assembly: GCA_963747865.1. Lineage (GTDB taxonomy): Bacteria > Desulfobacterota > Desulfomonilia > Desulfomonilales > Desulfomonilaceae > JBBSBY01. The sequence goes on from CAVVHK010000003.1 coordinate 79,311, forward strand.
CTGAGCCGACGAATTTCGATATTTTCGCATTCATGAAGCCCGCTCGGCATGTTGGAGGAGACTTTTACAATTTTTTCAAAATGGATGACGAACGCTTGTGCGTCGCAGTGGGTGACGTCTGCGGGAAAGGTGTGCCCGCTGCCATTCTGATGGCGGTTACCAAATCAATAATTGAGTCCACCGCTACCGGAAAGGTCACAGCGGCCGAACTATTGCGGCAGGTGAATTTTCGTCTTGCTCAAAATAACGAAAAATGCGTTTTTGTTACAATCTTTTGCGGTATACTGGACGTTGTCTCGGGCGAACTGCAATACGCCAACGCTGGTCACGACGCGCCCATCCTGGTTAGGAACGGGACTGCGGAGTCCATACATGTTCCCAGTGGCCCAGTGGCCGGACTTTTCCCGGACGAGATCTACCATACGGAAAGACTGGTTCTGTCCCCGGGTGACACGCTACTGGTCTTCACGGACGGTGTGACCGAAGCCATTGCCAAAAACCAGAACTTCTTCACCAAGGAGAGGCTCCTAAATGTAATAGCGTACGGAACCGCCGTTTCCGCGAAAGAGCACGTGGAAGCAATCTACAGGGAAGTTTCGGATTTTTGTGAAGGCGCTGAACAATCCGACGATATCACAATCTTGGGCGTAAAAATCCGTCAACAGATCTGACCGAGGCTAACAAGGAGATTTCACATGGAACTACAGGTAATCAACGAAGACAGGGTTTTCTTTAGGCTTAACCTATCAGGAAAACTCGATGTCGAGGGTGAAAGTCAAATAGGCGAGCAGTTCAGGGCTCTACTGGAAACTCATGAAAAAGATTTCCTGATAGATATGAGTAAAGTTACATACTTGGCTTCACTTGGAATTCGTCTTCTCTTTATGGGCGCCAAGAGCCTGGCCGCCTCAGGGCACAAAATGATCGTATTGAACCCTCAGCCCATGGTTGCAGAGACAATATTGAGTTCCGGGACCGCAAGAATGATTCCCATAGCCAAGGATGAAGAGGAAGCGGCAAGACTCCTTTAATCTGTTTCTCACCAAAGAGAAACTTGTGCGCCCTAATATTTTATCTTGGGCTGAGCGATTCGCTAAGATGAGATGACCGAAAAGCGCCGCTTCATTCGAAGCAATCTCTCGAGGCTGCCCAAGGAATGGTTCGTCCGGCTCACAAGGATGCTCCCTTGATAGGACACCCAGTTTTCGTCACTGGGCAATCAAAAAATGCAAATGTGGAGCGCGCTTAAACGAATTTTAGCTTGATCCGAACCTTCAGAAAAGAGTCTGTATAAGCGCTGACCTAAATCAACGCCCGGGAATGCTCATCTAAAATTGACCCGCGGGCGCATCGGCATTCAATGACTACAAACCTGACTCTTATCACCAAGAATAATTCAAGTGATCTGACTAGACTGATGAATCAGGCCAATGCCTTTTTTGAATCGAAGTCGCTCTCCGAAAGGCTGGTCTACATGGCAAACCTGGTGATGGAAGAAATCTTGACAAATGTCATAAAATACGCTTACACGGACACCGGTAGTCATGAAATATACGTGAAGATGAGGCTTGGCCGAGATTGTTTGGAAATTGACTTCGAAGACGATGGAGATGAGTTCGATCCTTTGGCCGCGCCCCCCCCGGAATTCAAGGACTCAATATTGGATTGCGATGAAGGAGGGTTGGGCATTCATCTGGTGAAGAATGTCGTGAACGCGATAAGTTACAGACGCAATGGGTCCAAGAACGTGCTAAGCGTTTCCTTGCGTACGGAATGATTTTGGGGATCAAGTCTCTATCCGCGGGTCAACCGAATTGTCACATTTGAAGTGACCGTGGGCCGATGTGGAGAATATCACTTCGCTGTGATCTCATAGAAATGACAACGTAGTCTTTGCGTGGGGCGCGACTACGAAGCAATGTCGGGATTCATCGCTCATGGCCAATTGTTACGTTTTGAATAGACTTTCGTTTGCATTGGATTTGCGTCTTTGCTATCATCTAAACTTGAAGAATGTGGGCCACGGACCCTTGGATAGGGCGCGGCAGAAGTCGTTGAAATTGAATATTTATTTGTGTATTCTTGGGACTGGGTAGGTTTTTAGGAGTCGGGACGGGATGCTTAAATACAGATGTCTAATTTGCGGTATAGAATGGGGCGATCCTCGAGCCACGGAATTCGACATTTCGCATGGATACTGCCCTGCCTGTATAAGGAACAGATTCACTGACCGCATTCACAGGGCTCAACTCAAAGAGGGTTACTCAGACTGCTTCAACAGAGGTTACGACGATTGCACCGAGGAGGCCTGCTGCTTTCGCACCGCCTGCCAGGAGCTTTTCGTAGCCAGTTGGAAGCAAAGAGTGATCGTCGGCGTTTGCATAGCCGAATCTGAGGCTTGCGGTCGTTAAAACTGAACAACAGCCCGCTGCTTGTGTTCAGGAATTCTAAACATTTAGTGGGACAAGCCGCTGACCCAGCGCTGACCGGTAAGTCGCGTTTCGCCCTTCTCTCACGATCCCATAGCCTTCCCCGCCATTATTATTCCTCACGCCACACCTACGGAGATACGGCGCCCTCCTTACAGGCCGGAGGAGCTTCCGAAATATCTTAAGTTTTGGAGCCGCTCTACTCTGCGTCATCCGCCGGCTTCACAACTGAAACGGGAAATGATAATATCTGGAGCGCCGACCGGCGTCGGTAGCTGAACGTCCTTGGGGTCTGTTCGAGATCCTTCTTCAGCGCGCACGCGGCAAATCCCATTGGCCCTCTAAATGGGATATGTTATTCCTCCGGCTGCGCCGACTGGAGATTTGAGGGAAGCGGTCAGTCTTTTTAACGACGATGGAGAATAAAGCCTCGCTTGGCGGAGAAAAACCGTCGTGAAATGCTCTAATGTGCCCCGCCTTAATAGAACCGTAGGACATTCCCTTCAGACGAAGTTCAGCTTCGGCATCATAGTAATATTAGTAGTTTTCACATGCCTTCTATCCTACGGAGTTTACAAGCAGTTAAAACAATCCCTCATTAGAAACTCCCACGAAAAATCGCAGGTCATCCTGGCCGAACTCGAAGCCACCCGAAAATACGTGGCTGAAATTTTACGTCCGAGGATTTCCTCACTCGTTTCAGTGGACGAGTTCGTTCTCGAAGCCATGTCAACCACTTATGTCTCCCGACAAATTATGGATAGATTCCAGAGCATGTTCCCGGAGTTCATTTACAAAAGAGCCGCCAAGGATCCGCGCAACTCCATGAATCAGGCCGACGTGCTTGAGTCCGAGATCCTGAACCGTTTCCAGGAAGATAGGTCGCTCAAGGATTGGCAGGGAATCGTGATCAAGAACGATCAACGTTTCTTTGTGCGCATGCTTCCAATCTTCATGGATGAGGGTTGTATTCGTTGCCACGCCACTCCGGAGAATGCGCCCGCAAGCTTGATAAGACTTTACGGAAGCCACAGAGGGTTCGGAAGAAAAGTCGGAGACATAGCGGGGGTCGATGTGCTGTCCTTTCCGGTGGAAAAGGCCATGGTTCAAATCAGAGAACAGGCGGTAGGCATTGTCGCGACGGGAATTGTAGCGGCGTTGGCGGCGTTTGTTCTGGTAACCGCACTCTTCAGGAGGCTGGTTGTTAAGCGGATCGGCAGGCTCAAAGTCTTTTTTGCCGAATTTGTGTCCGAAGCCGGCGACTTGAGTCGCCGCCTGGCAATAGATAACCGAGACGAGATCGGCGAAGTCTGCGGAGCGTTCAATCGTATGGCCGACAAACTAAACCGACTAATGGACGAGAGAAACCAATTGGTCCTGACGTCCGTGACCCAGCGTGAGCGAATGAGATCCATCATAGACGGAATTACCGACAAACTCATGCTCATAACCCCGGATCGATCGGTGATATTGGCCAATTCAGCATGTATGTCCGGCAATGATACCGCTCTGAAAGGTCTGAAATGCTATCAATTGATTAACGATCTCCCCGGCCCTTGCTCAGGCTGCCTGATGGAAAGAACAGTCGATGAAAAGGTCCCGATATTTGGAGAAGTCCGTAGCGGAGACCAGGAAATCTACCTGGCCCACTATTACCCTATCTTGGATAGCGCGCAGGGGGACGTGGAAAGCGTCGTACACTATTGCAAATCCATAACTGAAACGAAACGCATGGAGCTGCAGATGATGCAGGCTGAAAAACTTGCTTCCATGGGACAACTTGTAGCCGGGGTCGCCCATGAGCTCAATAACCCCCTGGGACTGATACTGTTCTATGCCGAGCTGCTGAAGAAAGAACTTCCGGAAGGCTCCGATCACCTCAGCAACCTCGATGTGATTACCAAACATACGGAAACCTGCAAGACGGTCGTCCAGGATCTTCTGAAGTTCGCCAGGAACATGGAAACCAGACCTGTCACGGGCCAAGTCAACGGTAGTGTCGAGAAAGTCCTGTCGGTGTTGGAAAAGCAGCTATCCAAACAAGGGATTAGGATTGAAAGGCGCCTGAATCCCGACCTCCCCATGATTCACATGGATGACGGCAAGTTGCAGCAAGTGTGGATGAATATTCTGTTGAACGCCAAGCAGGCTATAAAAAACGGAAAAGGTTTGATTGCAGTGACCACGAAGCATGATCGAGCCTCAGGCATGCTGTCAGTGATAATAGAAGATAACGGGGAAGGTATTTCTCAGGAATACATCCATAGAATCTTCGATCCTTTCTTTACCACGAAAAAAACCGGCGAGGGCACCGGTCTGGGATTATCGGTGAGTTACGGCATCGTAAAGGAACACGGGGGAGATATAAAGGTTAAGAGCCAACCTGGAGCCGGCTCAACTTTTGAAGTCTTGATTCCTGAAAAAATGCAGGTAACGGATCATGCTTAGAAGCGAGAATCTGAATAATGCTTTGCCCACTCTGATCGTGGTTGACGATGAGCCTGACTTTCTGAGAGGCTTGGCCAGGAGCATTCCCAAAGAAATTCCGTCCACGGTCCTTACCGCCGAGCGAGCGGCAGAAGCTCTGCGTTTGGTGGACGAACAGCATGTGGACCTCATATTGTCCGACATCCGAATGCCGGATATGGACGGCATCGAGCTGCTTGGAGAAATAAAGTCGCGAGACCCTTGGATCACGGTGGTTATCATGACGGCCTATGGTTCGATACACATGGCAGTTGACGCCATCAGGAAAGGCGCTTACGATTTCGTTCAGAAACCCTTCACACCGGATGAAATAAATCGGGTCCTCAAGAAAGCCCTGGAACGAAACAGCCTGATTCGTGAAAACATACGTCTCAGGAATCGATTGACAGGAGCGCCGACCGCGGACCTATTTGTCTCCGGAGGCCCGGGAACCAGAAAGGTGCTAAGGACCATCAGGGCGGTGGCTGATCTCAATGTAACCGTATTAATCAGAGGAGAATCCGGCACAGGAAAGGAAGTGGCCGCCGGACATATCCACTTGCTCAGCCCAAGGGCAGACCGTGCCATGGTGACGGTGAACTGCCCGGCTATTCCGGAATCCCTGCTCGAATCCGAGTTGTTCGGGTACGCCAAAGGCGCCTTCACCGGGGCGGGCGCCGACAAGAAGGGACTGCTCCAGGAAGCTGACGGCAGCACGCTGTTCCTCGACGAGATCGGAGACGTTTCCGCGGCAATCCAGACCAAGCTCCTCAGGCTGATCCAGGAAAAGGAAATAAAATCACTTGGTAGCTCAAGATCCAAGACAGTGGATGTCCGGATCATAGCGGCTACTAATCGTGATTTGGAGACAAAAATAGCTGAGAAGTCCTTCCGGGAAGACCTTTTTTATAGGCTTAACGTGGTTAGTGTATTCATGCCGCCGCTCAGGGAGATCCCTGAAGACATTCCCGTCTTGGCCCAAAGATTCGTGCAACAAGCCGCAACGGAATACGGCATTGCTCCCAAATCTATCTCGGCCGATGCGATGAAGCGTCTCATGGGGCTTCCCTGGCCCGGCAATATCAGGCAACTCAAGAACGCGATACAGCGCGCTATGATATTCTGCAAAGAGAATACGCTGGAGATCGAGGACTTCGAAGAGGATCGGACGTCAAAGAAAAGCGCCTCCGGGAACACATCCTGGGTAGACTTGCCTTTTCGAACCGCCAGAGACAACTTGGTCCAGGACTTTACCGAGAGTTATGTTTCGGAGGCGTTGAGCCGCAACAATGGAAACGTTTCAGCCGCGGCGCGTGAAAGCGGACTGGAGCGACAGCATTTTCAGAAGTTAATGAGGAAATGCGGGATCAGCTCAAACCAGTATAAGGATAGCAGCAACTCTCGGTTGCACTGCAACTTTGAGGCGCACAAAGACTGAATCCATCCTTAATAATTGAAATGACAATATTGTCCATCCGTTAGTTATGCAGCCCCGCCGCGCCTTCCCAAAGCGGCTGATGCCGATTATAACCCTGCCTTCTATAACCTCCTGAAAGGCTTGAGGAACCTGATTCAGGAATATTGGCATGCTTCCTGCTTCTTTGAAAATAGACGCTTGTCTTGAGAAGTGTCTCGGATGCGCTCGGTCCGCACGCGAGGTTAGGGGGTATCTAGCTCGGCTTCGCGCCTCCTTCCATGGAGAGATCAGCGGATCCTTTCCGCAGTCCGGGACGTGATCTTGTTTATTTGGTTCATGTAAGAATTCATTAGGAGGTAAAAAGCATGGTTGAGGCAGCGACAGACCTTTACGGCAAGAAGTCCGTCCTCAAGAGCGAAGACTGGTGGGCCGTCTGGTTGGGCCTGTTTATCTTCGCTCTGGGCCTTGGACCCATCTTTGGGCTTGACCTGTTGGGATGGGTGTCCAAGTTCGGAGTTTGGATGGACATCCAAAAGGCGGTGTCCCCAATTTCGCCGGGCTTTAAGACCATGTCCGGCGTGACGTCCATGATCCTGACCTTCGCCTTCATGTTGGCGCTGACAACAGTCGGCGCAGTGGCTATGGGGATTAACCCCGTAAAATACATTGCAGGCTTCACAATCGTCTACTGGATCGTGTTCGCGTGCATGGTTCTAGGGAATTACGCGTATATTGCGGCGACGCCGGACAAGCAAGCGGCCTTCAAGATCCCCTGGTCCCTGAGCCTCGGCGAAATGGGATTCGTAATAGCCATGATCATCGGGCTGATAATCGGAAACTTTTTCCCATCAGTGGCTAAATTTCTGTCAGACGCGGCCAAGCCGGAATGGTTCATCAAAACAGGTATAGTTATCCTCGGTTCAGCCATCGGAATTAAGGCTGTTGGGGCCCTGGGGCTGGCCAGCACGGTAATCGTTCGTGGTGTGTGCGCCGTGGCGGAGGCATATCTGATCTATTGGCCGGTGGTCTATTACATCTCACGCAGATACTTCAGATTTACTCCTGAATGGGCGGCGCCATTGGCGTCCGGTATCTCGATCTGCGGAGTGTCGGCGGCCATAGCCACCGGCGGCGCCATTAGGGCGCGTCCTGTGGTGCCTGTCATCCTTTCCGCGGTCATCATCGTTTTCGTGGCCGTAGAATTGCTCTTCCTTCCCTGGTTGGCTCAGTTGTTACTTTACAAGGAGCCGATGGTCGCAGGCGCTTGGATGGGCCTCGCTGTCAAGAGCGACGGCGGAGCCGTCGCCAGCGGCGCCATCACGGATTCACTCATCAGGGCCAAGGCTCTGACCCATCTCGGCGTCAAGTGGGAAGAAGGTTGGATGCTTATGGCGGCAACCACCACAAAAGTCTTCATTGATGTTTTCATCGGCGTATGGGCCTTCATACTCGCCATCGTGTGGTCGGTATACAGAATCGACACCTGCACGCCGGACGAAGCACGATGCGGAGTTTCAGCGACTGAGATTTGGGACAGGTTCCCCAAGTTCGTCATAGGCTTCACGCTGACTTTTGTTGTGTTGCTCCTATGGGGCCTGAACGACAAAACTATCGTCAAAGCCGCTCAGACAGGGGCGGACCATGCCAATGCTTTGAGGACACTTTTCTTTGCCCTGTGCTTCTTCTCCATAGGTATGGTTACAAATGTCAAGAAACTCTGGGCCGAAGGAATGGGCCGAATTGTGACGGTGTACGCTATCTGCCTGTTCGGGTTTATTCTATGGGTAGGCCTATTCATCTCCTGGATTTTCTACCACGGAATCACCCCGCCGGTGGTGGGGGGTTAACAGCATTCACTCTGAAAGGAGCGCATAAATAATGGCAGAATATACGAAAAATCCCCCGGGAGATGCCGGAGGTTCACGACCAGCGGCGGAAGACGAATGGTATGACCTTCTCCCGGTGGAAAAGAAACTCATCTTTTCGTCACTGGGGCTGGGAATCGTCTTGCTGGTGATCTTTATATTCGCTTTCGGTGTCTTCAAATAGCCCGGAAGCGCTTTTCACCAAAATAATTGCGGACTTCAGTTGAAGGAGCGGCAGGCTCGGGAGACCAGGCCTGCCGTTTCTCTATTTTGCAAGCGTTCAGCGGAAGGAACTTTTTTGTGCGAAAGGGGTTCCTCGGCTAACCATTCCTATTTTCCTTTGTTCTTATGGCTGTGTATTCCGAAACCTCTTTCGTCCGGAACCCTACGGACAATCGTTATGGACCCATCGGATTCAAACAGTACGCGCCTCAAATATGCGAGGTCGGTCTCCAGATCCACCTGATTCTTTCTTAGGGCATGGCTGAGATCTTCCAAGGTGAGCAATTCCTTTTCCAAGTTGGCCTGGATTACTTTTCCGTTTTCAATCAAGACTGTGGGCGCGGCCTGAAGCAGATGCTGAAAAGTTGGATGACGATAGCTTACTCTCGTTACAACCCAATTGGCTATGAACAAGGTCAGAGCGCCGATGATCCCACCTGTCCACGAATTATCGGCTCCTATCATCGCGTTCTGCAACACATTGGATATGGTGAGCCAAATCACAAGATCAAAGGGACCTACCGAGCCGAGTTCACGCTTGCCGAAAATGCGAAAGGTCACTAGAAGGAAAACGTACACACCAAACGGCCGGATTATTTTTTCCAAGATACCGATTTCAGGAACCCAAAAGCCCGGACCCATGACTAGACTCCAAGAAAAAGTGGATTTCTCAAAGGGTTCACGGCCATTGTCTGAAGAGCCGGACTTTTGCCGCTCACCCCACGGATGATTAAGTTTATTAGTTACTACGTCGGAAAAATTCAAATCAAATTAGCGCTGAAACGCGCCGGAATTGGTTTATAAAGACCTCGCAAAAATGTTAATCTGTGGACTTCGTCCCAAATTCCTTCCTCGGAGACGTTTATGATGGAAAACGAAGCAAAGCAGCGCAGGACGATTGCGGCTACAGCTACAATGAAGAAGCTCATGGCGAATCATTTCCTCACCCTGGACGAAGCCGTGAAGCAGGGTCGCCCGAAGGTAGCATGGTGCACTTCGGTCGGACCCGCCGAACTTCTGCATGCGATGGGATTCCTGGTTTACTATCCTGAGAATCACGGAGCCCTGCTGGGGGCGACTAGACTGGCGGCCGACTACATACCGCTTGCTAACAGCGTCGGCTATTCGCCGGACATTTGCTCGTATCTGACCTCGGACATCGGCGCCTATCTAAAGAAGTCCACACCGCTGACAAAAGCCTACGGGATCGAATCAATCCCAAAAGCGGATGTGCTGGTTTACAACACGAACCAATGCAGAGATGTGCAGGATTGGTTTGCGTTCTATGCCAGGGAATGGAACGTCCCTTTACTCGGCGTTCACACCCATCGCAGCATCAAGGGCGTGGAACCTCACCATGTCTCCGATTTGGCTTCGCAAATAAAGGAAATGATTCCCACGCTTGAGCGGATCTCGGGCGCCAAGTTCGATATTGACAAGCTCCGGGAGGCGGTTCGCCTATCCTTGGAATGCACGAGATTGTGGCGTAAGGTTTTGGAGTGCGGATCTGCGATTCCAGCTCCCCTGACCTTTTTTGACGCCACCATCCATATGGCGCCGGCCGTTGTGCTCGGGGATTGCCTGAGGCGGTTTCCTATTATGAACTCCTGTTAGGTGAGCTGAACGACATGATAGACCGCAAGGTCGCTGCCGTGGAAGGCGAGAGGCATCGCATTTATTGGGACGGAATGCCCATCTGGGGTAAACTCCGGGATTTGAGCCAATTGTTCCTGTCGATCAAAACGAATGTGGTTGCTTCAACTTATTGCAATAGTTGGATATTCGATTCATTCGATCCGGCGGAGCCGTTCGAGTCCATGGCAAGGGCTTATACCGAACTTTTTATAGTCAGGGACGAAACCTATAAAGAGGCGTATATGGACCAATGGATCAAGAAGTTCTCCATAGACGGCGTCATTTTTCACGACGCCAAGACTTGTCCCAACAACTCAAACAGCAGGTATTGTATGCCGCAGCGACTCACCCGGAGACTAAATATCCCCACCCTGGTGATAAACGGCGACTTAAATGATCTTCGGCTCTATTCCGAAGAGCAAACCAAAACAAACATAGAAGCCTTTGTGGAACAATTGGATGACCGAAACTGAAACCTCGGCTTTTTTCGCAGGTGGAGTGGACGTTGGCTCTTGCACGACCAAAGCAGCCCTATTGGACGGCGAAGGCAGACTGAGCGCCTATCATGTTGACTATTCGGGCACTGACTTCTCGGTGTCCGCGGACGAGGTATGGGCGGAATGCCTGAAAAAAGCGGACATATCTCCCGACAAAGTGAGAGCCGTGACTTCCACAGGATACGGCAGAAAGAGTGTCGCCTTTGCTTCGGCAAGCCTCACGGAAATATCCTGCCACGCCCGGGGCTGTTTGTACTATTTCAAAGGCCCTATGACCGTAGTTGATATCGGCGGGCAGGACAACAAGGTCATAAAGCTGGACGCTGAAGGCCGACGGACCAGTTTCAAAATGAACAGAAAATCCGCGGCAGGGACAGGAGCTTTCCTGGAGGAAATGGCCCTTCGGCTGCGCCTTCCGGTGGAACGCCTTGACGAGCTGGCCAGGCAAGCCGATGGAGAAGTTGCTCTGGGCAGCTACTGCACTGTTTTTTCCGCAACGGAAGTCCTGGAGAAGATCAAGGGCGGCAATCCGGTTGACCGGATTGTCCGCGGCCTTTTTCACTCTGTGGTGAAGCGAATCCTTGAAATGGACACTTTGACCGACACCGTGGTTCTCACGGGCGGAGTCATCGAGCACAACCCCTTTCTTGCGGAAATGCTCAAAGACTATACACAGGGCAAGGTTGTAATTCCGCCGCATCCTCAGATTATGGGAGCCCTGGGAGCGGCGCTATATGCTTACGACGGATTGAGGTCGAAGGTAGCTTGATGTTCTAATCCGGACGATGAGGTTCACAGTTAATTCCCATTCAGACCGTCCAGCGAAGTTCCGGCTCTTCGGCAATAGCGAGCTTGAGCCTGACCCTAAGAAAGGGATTAATGGCTCGGTTATCCCCAAACAGATCGTGTGATGATCGCTCGTTCTGATTTGGAATCTTGCCATGCTGACGGCCGAAACGGCAAGACCGCCGGACAAATCAGAGATTACGAATCGCATCGTGATCAGGGTAACTTTTCCCTCGCACAGACCCGCAGTCCACTGTAGAATTACTACAAGAAACTCGAAAGCATGGAGGGGGATCATGTCTGACGCGCCGAGATCTGAATATCTGGAACAAGCCCCTGAAGAGGAGGAAGAGCATCTGGGTCCGGGAGGCTTCGCTTCAACGTACATCCCGGACGCTGCGGACGTTGCGGAGGGCGCCGTAGATTTTCTTGCTGAGCCCGTAGTAGAAGCCACGCTGGAAGCCGGGGGAACGCTTATTGAGGGCGTGGTCGATGTAGTCGGTGATGTTATTGGATCAGTGTTGGGCTCGATTTTTGACTAGTGAGGTGAGAAATGCGCAAATTACTCACTGGATTGTCTCTTGGTTACGCGGGCAGGCGCTGTAGGCGGCCTTTTAAACAGCTTGGTCGTCTGGGCGTCCGGTCATTTCGGAATCACCGCCGCCATCGGTGTGAAGACGGCCCCTGCCCTGACTACGGCATGGCTCTATCCGCGGCTTGTCTGGGGCGGAATATGGGGCTTTCTGCTGATTTTGCCGTTCTTCTCAACAAGACCGGTACTGAGGGGGATATTGGTGAGCATACCTCCTACCCTGGCCCAGTTGTTTCTGGTGTTTCCTTATCAACTCCAGAAGGGATTCATGGGGTTGTCCCTCGGGAAACTGACGCCGGCGTCCGTCGTCATATTCAATATTGTCTGGGGCGTGGCTGCGTCTATTTGGTTCAGTCGCGTGGGAGAAAGACGAACCCCCTAAATCCCCCTTATCAGGGGGACTTCCTGAGAAGCCATTCAAATGAGAGCGGCGAACTCCGAGATTGCTTCGTCGTTGCACTCCTCGCAATGACATGTGGACTTGTCTTTGCGAATCCGCTTCCAGCGGTTGAAGCAATCTCCCGCGTCCTTGAATGGGAGCGACTTGCACTACTGATAAGGGGGCCAGGGAGGTGGGTTTCGGAAACAGCGGCCCCGCACGAGGCCGCTTCCCCGCAGCTAACTCCCTTGTCTTATAGGGAAGTTATCTCCAACGCGGTCGAAGTTCCGGCATCCCATCCGTCCCAAAGGAACGCCCCGTCTTTCCCGTCGGCGATAAGTCTGAGGGCGTAACGCGCTTGTTCTTCATACAATTCGCAAAATGCTCCGGGTCTGTTCATGGCCCCATTCATTTCAACCGCTTCAGCGGGGCAGGGCGAACCGCAGAAGTGGCGCACCGCACAACGTGAGCACGGCGTGATGTCTTCCACTTTCCTACCTGTTACGGCTGTGAAGGCCTTGGTTTCGAGCGCCTTGGCGATGTCGTCTTTATAGATGTTTCCTCCGTTAAACTCGGGCACGCCGACAAATTCGCTGCACGGAAACATGTCGCCTTTCGCCCCCAGCGCAAAGAAACACCTGCCGCCGCCGCACGGAGAAATATCACACATCAGCCTGCGCGCCGAAGGAGCCACCACTCCAATTAAGACGTTGGCAAAATTGGCGATTACCAGTTTCCTGCCGGTCTCCTGGTATAGTTCGTAACTCCTATCAAGGGCTTTGAGGTAATATTCGGACAGTTCCGAGTCAACGGGCTTTATGTCTCTTGCCCCTTGCCTGGTGCACCTGACCGGGTTCAGCATGCCGATGGGAACTTCCATACCATGAAGGAAATCTACGACTTGGTTGAGAGATTTCATGTTCTGAGTCGTGACCGTGCAAATCACGTTGTAATTCGGGTAGCCTTTCAATTCCTCAAGCACGCTTACAACTTTCTTGAAGAATCCTTCTCCGGCCCAGTTCTTCCTGGTGGAGTTCGCAATGGCGGCCTCGTGACCATCCAGAGACAGGCCAATTCCAATTCCCCTCGAAGTCAGGAACTTGATGGACTCCGGGTCAAGCAACGTGCCGTTCGTCTGCACTCCGAAATTGAAATCGTCTTTGTATTCCTCGATTCCAGCGAACACAGCCTCTTTGGCAAGCATGGGCTCCGAACCGTGAAAGACTATTTGAGGAAGTCTCCCTTCGGGAACAATCTTGCTGAAATATTGCTTGAGAATGTCCAGCGCCTTGAAAAGCTCTTCCTTGGACATCTGGGCCCCGTTCTGTCGCATTTCCTCGGGAATATAGCAGTATGAGCAATTCAAGTTGCATCGTTCCGTGGGGTTGAAATACACGGCGGATGGAGTGAGGCCGAACCTCAGAGTCTCCATTTCCTGGGCGAACGAATCCCTTTTACTGAGGAATTCCTGCATTAGAGCGCTGGAACTATCAAGCGCTTCACTGATTTTGTCTTTCTTCAAGAGCGACCAGAACGCCGTGTCAGGATCGACAAGCCCAACGTAATCGGAGTGTGCTATGTCAATGAGTTGAATGGTGGGGCCATTCCCTGTGTTGAAATAACGGCCGCGGGAGGAGGCGTAGTTTTTCAGGCCTGGATTCGCTTCCATACATATATCTCCTGGAGCTGGTCAAGTATTCGAATAGTAAGGGGGTGAACGCCTCATGGCGTTACCCCGCTGGTTTAAGATGAGTTATTTGGTTTTCGGGACCATCAGAATGTAATGGGACAGTCCGGTGCCATCAGCAGCGCAAGTCTTACGAATCGCTATAACGTCCTTCATTTCGCATACGCCTCCTTTCTTGGAAATATCCGAGAGGCCCCGTTCCCGGGCTTTTTCCCCTCGGTAGACGGTAAACAAAGTAAGCGTGAGCCGGGACGAAACTTCTTATGCAAAAAGGGGGTTTCCCGGTGCACTATCCCAATAAAAAAGCCCCGGCGCCAATAAGGCGCGCAGGGCTCGCTTTTTCCATCAGAGTTACCCTAGTCTGAACGCCCGTCTTCTGGCTTCCGGATCATTCTCCGCCCACCCTTCCCATCCGGTTTGAGCCGGACAGTGGATTCTTGGGCTTCGTAGCCGGTTACAGCGGCGGGACCGCCACGGATTCGCACCGTGTTCCGATAGCGCTCAGCCTATTACGTTATGTTATTTAGCGAAAAAGCTGCTCCACTGTCAAGAAATATGTCGGGAAGCCGTGCCGGCTTTCACTTACGCGAGGGAGATTGCTTCGCAGCGCTCGCAAAGACAAGCGCAAATGTCATTGCGAGGAGTGAAACGACAAAGCAATCTCCAGAATTGCCGCTCAGGAGTGAAGGGTTACGGAAGCGGGGTCAAACATATCTCCCCCTTCAGGCGCAGCTTGGCCGCCTACCTAAATCCCGACCTTAAATCGGTATCTTACCTTGACTTCTCCATCCTTCGGAACCTGAACGTCAAAGCGAATAGTATGCGCGTCAACCTTCTTGAACGGATGGGAATTCTCTATCACCTGCCAATTTCCCGGGACGGGTTCCACTATACCTATCTCGACTTCGCTTTCCTTGTGATTTCTCAAAGTAATTTCCCAAGCTGATTCGTAAAGCCGGGTGGTCAACGCTTTGTAATCAGTCTGGAGCCTGGTAGCCGTCAAATCAAAGGCCTCTCCTGTCTTGAGCCGAATTTCTTCGTCCTTTGGGGTGTGTTTGATCCGGTCCTCTCCGATAAACTCGCGGCCGCCGTCATTATCCTGTTTGTACAGACGCACGATACCGGCGGGCAGCGGCATGCCAAGGTTGTTTTCTTTGGAATTTTTGAAAGACATGTATACGTTCACGGGCTGCTTCGGATTGTTTTCATGGAATTGCGCGGTGAAGTAACTTTGCAGTCCGTAAACAAGAAATTCCTTTTTTATTTTGGCGCCAAAGGCTTCCAATAGGCTGATCTGCTTGGTCTGCTTGTCTTTGACGGTAGTTCTTCTCCCGAGATCATATATGTGGTACTCGAAGAAACCTCTTTCCTTGAATTCGGGAGCGCGGGAGGCGGCGGCAGGGAAAGCTTCGGCCTTCCGCATGACGCCGTTGAGCGCATAGTCAAGCGCCCTATTCACGGTCCCGGCCACGAGTTTAAGATGCGCGTCCTTATAAGTGGCCCCGCTGTTATTCTCCAGCGATACCCAGCCGGACAGGTCCCCAGCGCTATCGTCCGTGTTGACCACGAGCACATAGTCGGCATGCCAATTCAGTTTGTCCGCCAGATATGTGACCTCCAGGTCATGGGGTTTGTCGGAAGAGTTGTCATACAGCCAAGTAAGGGTGGGCTTGGCGATCAGGTTTTCCGGTAATTTGGGTAGGATCTGGGTTCCAGGATATCCCAGGTATATCTCGTCGTTGATCTTATACACAGGCCCCTGGTTGTTGCTTAAGAGTTCGGCGTCCACCAGTTCCTTTCTGTCTTGAAACTCATGCCATTGTAATATCTTGATTTTCTTTCCAACGTATTTGTCCAGCAATTTTGCTGAGTTGATCAGGTCATATTCGTAATTCTGTTCCAGAATGCTGAATTCCTGCGGTTGGCTGAGGGACTTGGCATGGACGGTGACCGGGTTTATGGTGGCGGCCACATCCATGAATCTTAGCTCACCATGTCCTTTCGGCAATTGAACCTTCCGGATATCTTTAACCAATCCGAGATTGTCATTGTATACGGTTAATTCCATTCCCACTTGGTCTTCGGCAGCGCTCTTGAAGACTTTATCCTCGGCCTGAGCCTGCGCGCAGAGCAGAATGAATATAGCCGACATGGCCAGCAATTTGTTCATGATGAACCTCCGGGTGTGGTTTTATGAAGTTAATATAGGCTTCGCCAAAACCTGCGGGATGTTACACAAGTCCCTCGAACAATGTAATGTCGGAAAAGTGACGGAAAAGCTTTGGGGAGTTAAGTGGTTGGATCGGAAAGGCCGGAGCGCCGGAAGAGCGATTTGGATTGCATTGAGGAAGGCCGGACGGCAGTTGGCGCCGATTATTAGAGTTTTGGGGGAGAGGTTCGGGGCAATGCTTGTGATTTAAGGATAACTTTGGCAATGACGTCACGTCCCAATGTCGCCCCGCGAAAGCGGGGGTCCAGGAAACTCCGGGAAAGAACTGGGTTCCCGCTTTCGCGGGAACGACGGATAATGACCTCTCCACGGTCGACGCTGCTGTTTTTCATCCTTAAGTCACAAGTATTAGGGGCTCGAGGAGGGGCCTCCTGAAAGAAGCCCCTCCTCGACTATTATTCACAAAAGTCTTAATTTGCGGCCACTTCAACCGGTTTATCAGCTTTTTCCACGCGCACTGCGCATACCTTATACTCAGGGATCTTGCAGATTGGGTCTAGAGCCGGATTTGTAAGCACATTCGCATTGGCCTCCATGAAATGGAAGCTCATGAAAACGGTTCCCGGATTAACCAGGTCGGTCACAAACGCTTTGGTGAAGACTTCGCCGCGTCTGGACACTATTCGGGCAAAATCGTCATTGTTGATCCCCAGCCGTTCGGCGTCAACCGGATTGATCTCGACGTAGCCTTCAGGCATCTCCCCGTGCAAAGTCGGCGAATTCCTGGTCATGGTCCCGGTGTGATAGTGCGGGAAGAATCTTCCGGTGGTCAACTGGGTCGGATATTCTTCGTCCGTGAGTTCCTCGGGTGGCCTGTACTCAATAGCGGTAAACAATCCTCTGCCCCGCGTGAATTTCTCCGTGTGCAACACGCGTGTGCCCGGATGTTCTTTGTTCGGGCAAGGCCACGGAATGCCGCCCTTTTCCAGCCGGTCATAATCCAGACCCGCGTAGCTTGGGGCAACCTGACCTATTTCCCGGAAGATATCCTCAGGAGATTCGTAATTCATTGGAAGGCCGAATCTGCTTGAAATATCCTGGATTATTTGCCAATCAGGCCGAGCTTCTCCAACGGGATCCACCGCTTTACGGACTCTAAGCACGTTGCGTTCCGTATTGGAAAAGGTCCCCTCTTTCTCTGCAAAAGACGCCCCAGGCAGCACCACATGGGCGAGTTTCGCCGTGTCCGTGAGGAATATATCGATGACACACAGAAATTCGGCAGCTTGAAGGGCATGCCTGACATGATTAGCGTCCGGATCGCTGCCGGCGGGATTTTCTCCAAGCACTACCAGTCCTTGAAGGTTCCCGTGTTCAAGTGCGCCCATCATTTCCATTATAGTGAGACCGACTTTGTTCGAGATTTCGCATTGCCACGCGTTCTGGAATTTCTGTCGGTTGTTCTCGTCGGTTACAACCTGGTATGCCGGATAAACGTTGGGTAAACCGCCCATGTCGCAGGCGCCTTGCACATTGTTCTGGCCCCGCAGCGGATTCACACCTGTGGATTCTCTCCCTATGTTTCCTGTGAGCATGGCTAGATTGGCCAAGCTCTTCACATTATCCACTCCGTGGGAGTGTTGGGTTATCCCCATTGCGTAGAGAATGGAACCTCGCTCAGCAGTTCCGTAAGTCTCCGCAAGCTTGATAATGTCCTCGGCAGGAATCCCCGTGATCTCCGCTGTTTTTTCAGGCGTGTAGTTCTTGAGGACCTCTGCAAGCTGCTCGAAACCTTCCGTGCGATCCTCGACGAATTGTTTGTCATGAAGATCCTTGGATAGGATCACGCTCATTATGCCGTTGACGAGCGCCACGTCCGACCCGAGATTCTGTCTCACGTGAATATCGGCGATTTGGGTCATCTGTATTTTGCGCGGATCGGCGACTATTACTTTGGCGCCTTTTTCTTTGGCTTTATACACTCTGTGAGCCACAAGAGGATGTGCTACCGACGTATTGGATCCGATTATGAATATGCAGTCCGAGTTCTCAATTTCCGCGATGGAGTTCGTCATCGCTCCACTTCCGAAAGCAGCGGCAAGACCTGCCACTGTCGAGCTGTGTCAGAGACGGGCGCAGTGGTCTATGTTGTTTGTCCCGAATCCGGCTCTGCATAGTTTCTGCAAGAGGTAGTTTTCTTCGTTGGTGCATTTGGCTGAGGTCAAGAAACCCACGCTGTCCGGGCCCTTGGAGTCTTTGAGCTCCCTCAGTCTGGAAGCGGTGAAATCGAGGGCTTCATCCCAGGAAACCTCCTCCAAATTTCCGTCTTTGCGGATCATCGGCTTGGTGAGGCGCTTGGGGCTTTGGACGAATTCATGAACATTCCAACCCTTGATGCAGAGTTTCCCCTCATTCATGGGATTCGTCTTGGATGGAAGAGTGCCGGTAAGCTTGCCGTCCATTACTTCGAGCAGCATTTCACAGCCGCAACCACAGTATGGACAAGTAGTCCTGACATAGTTAAGGTTCATAACATTCTCCTCGGAGCTTAAGAAGAAAGTAACTCTTTATATAAGAATTTCTTGAAAAGAGATTTCCTAAAGATTTCGAGTTCGGTTGGGACGATTTCGACCGTTTGCCACGGTCTTCGTAAATCGGGCACGAAAACAGCCTGTTGCACGCAGCGTAACCCTCTACGCTTCCCATTCTCTTGCCGTTCAGGATGCGCGTTTGAGCGCGCATTGGGCAAGTGCGCCGGAAATCACATAGGTCGCGCGCTTAAGTCAGGCGAATGCAGAAATTAATCTGCCAGTACCCTTTCCACGAACAGTTCAAATTTACCACTGAAAAGAAGCAGAATCAAGTTGCATGCAGATATTGGGCAGTATTTTGGAAGCCGAGATGAATTTGTTCGCCCATTTAAGAATCGAAAGCGGGCGCCGGTACGATATTTCTTGTGCAATCGATGATGTCGTTTGCTCCGCACAGGGACACAGTCCACCGTCCCCGCTTCGCTGGATCCATGTGTTGTCGGTGATGGTGAGTCCGCCACACAACAGCGCAGTTTGGGGATCTGAAGCGACAATCAATTGTGCAAAAGGGGATCTATCGGTGAACTATTTCAAGATCGCCTTTCAGGATCGCTACGGAACCCTAACTCGAACCCCGCCGGGTCCAACGTCTACGCCGACCCCGCCTGCGCGTACACCTACTCCCCCTGGCCCTACCCACACCCGAGACCGTGCAGCGGAGACTCCGCCATCAGGCGAAAAGAAATAATGCCTAGGGCGGTAACTGCGACTCTTCCAAGCGGGTTTGGACAAGAGGCGTCCATCGGGTTTGACTGCGCCAGTCCCCACAGCAGGGGCTCCCTTGGTCACATCAAACGGCGGAGGCGCGCCGGAGATCTGTTTTCCCGCCACCCACCCTTCAATAGGATTGCTGATCATACCCCAGTAGTTCTGAGTCCATACACCCGTCAAGGCCAGCTTTCTCCCCAATTCCACACACCCGACGACTGGAAACGCTGTTCCGGGTCCGCTTCTGATGCGCAGGCAGCCTTCGGGCTGATCTATGGTTTGGACCCATGCCTGTCCGGCGAGGCCACTTACATAAACCGGTTCCCCTACATTGCCGGCTCCCCGCGCATAGTGGGCGGAAATCCCCAGGGAAGCCATCGTTAAGCCGACGATAAGGGCAGCCGCTGTTTTCATTTTCCCTCCGAATTCTAGTCCAGCCTCGTCGGATATCGTCCTCGAAGCGCCCACGTGATTCCCTGGGCCTGCTTCGTCCATTGGACTCGGCGCGTTTATTAGCCGATGAATTCGCCGCGTGCGAAAAAAACATTACGGAACCTTGAGGCGATACACCGGCAGCGTTCTTCGAATTGTAATTCTCTCCGGCAGGCGCTGATATATTTTCTACAAATGTGTGGCTCAATCTCCTCTCCATAGGGTAATTCGCGAATGAGTCTCAAGCCCTTAAGTAGCGAAAAATATTTCAACCGG
This sequence comes from uncultured delta proteobacterium, assembly GCA_963747865.1. Lineage (GTDB taxonomy): Bacteria > Desulfobacterota > Desulfomonilia > Desulfomonilales > Desulfomonilaceae > JBBSBY01. The sequence goes on from CAVVHK010000003.1 coordinate 99,463, forward strand.
GAGCATCTTGGGCCGATATGTTTCACTCGCAGTCTGTGTAAGATTTTCCTCCTATTACTCATTAGACGCAAAGCCCGCAGAAATATTGATGGCGTTTGAAGAGAAATTTTCTCGAATCGGTTTGGCTCTCATTTTGCCCACAAACGCCGATTGCTAAGACAGGCGACTTAGCCGTATAATTGTAGTCAGACGGTAGAGCCTGCTCGATTGGCGAATCAAGAATTTAGAGGGTAGATCAATGCCGGGCGAACTCACGGAAATTGCCCTTCTTGCCGACCTCTTCCCCAAAGACCCTGAAAGTGATTTTGAACCGAGACAATCCGCTCCGGAACGGAGCGCACTGAACGACGCATTGATCGATGCGTCATTGAAAGGGGACACCGAGCTTCTTGACCGGCTTTTGGATGCCGGCGCCGATGTCCAGGCGCAGAACAGCAGCGGAGACACAGCCCTCATCCTGGCGGCTCATGAAGGTCACAGAGATGTAGCGGATCTGCTCCTGCACTGGGGAGCAAATATTAACGCAAAGAGCGAATATGGCAACACGGCTTTATTGAGGGCCGCATACAAGGGCCGTCTGGATGTCACACAGCTCCTCATTGATCGTGGGGCGGACACAAAAGCAAGGAACAAGTACGGCAACTCCGTGTTGATCGAAGCGGCCATCGGCGGCGCCGCCGGCGTCGTGAAGCTTTTGCTCGATATCGGCGTGGATGGCGATGACACCGACGATCATGGCAGCACCCCCTTAATTATCGCCGCCAGCCTGGGACATAAAGAAGTGGTGAAGCTGCTGTTGAGTCGCGGAGTTGACGAGAATCGCAAGAACAAGTCCGGAAGCTCCGCGCTCGTGGTAGCGTGCAAAGGCGGATACGTTCAGATCGTAGAATTGTTGCTCGATGCGGGCGCGGACATCGAGGCCCAGGATAAGCTGAGGAATACGGCCCTTATTGTGGCTGCCCGGGACGGCTTTAAAGACGTGGTTCAACGCCTGATCCTATCCGGGGCAGCCCTGGAAGTCCGGAACATAAGTGGCAATACGGCCCTGATGCGAGCGGCTCACAAAGGCCACCGGGATGTGGTGAAAATATTGATTGAATCAGGGGCCGACTTGAACGCTGTGGACAGCCGTCATGGGCTCACCGCCCTTATGAAGGTTAGCTTCAGAGGAAGCGCTAAACTGGCCGGAGAACTCATAGATTATGGGGCTAACGTCAATCTCCGGGACAAAAAAGGTCACACCAGCCTCATGATCGCTGCGAGCCATGGTCAAGGTGAAATTGTCCAGGCGCTGCTGCGGCATGGAGCTGACCCGACCATTAAAGACGATCTTGGCAAAAACGCATTTGACTACGCGTCTTCCAAAGAGATTGAGGAACTACTGGCGTGAAGAAGTAATGATTCATCGGGAAACCCCTTTTTGCAGCCCCGCGAAACGCGGGGATCGAGCCTTTCCCCACTAAAATACTAACATATTGGCTAGTTAAAGGATCACAGTCCTGCTTCGATCAGACGCCAAGGTGGTCCCTTTCATACATACGATGCCGCTTGGTCGGATCCATTCCGGCCCCATAGATGTGGCGTCCCCGCGATCCGCATCGTTCGAGGTCTTTTCTCGACAGATGCGGTTCGCTGAGGGCGCCACATCCTATAAGACTCCGTGCCCGTATTTATGAAACGGCATACTAAGCGCTCTTAGCTGACTCAAGCCTCATCGGCCCTTGGGATAGCGCAATGGCGCACGCCCTCATGTTGGCGCCGTAGTTAGAGTCTGCAACCGCTTCTAGGCTGAGCGCCCTTCCGCAAACGGATCAAAGAGCGTGACGTCTTTCATTGCGCCGAACGGGCAAGCCAAACCGCACATTCCACATGCCACGCATTTCTGTACGTCGAACACAGTTTTCATGTCAGGATGATGAATGCTCAATGCCGAAGTAGGGCACAACCCCGTGCATGCGCCGCAATGAACGCACAATTCTTCTTCCCGCCAAACCTTGTCGGACAAATGCTCCACGACTACTTGATGGTCTTGCAGGAATTTGACGCCTTTATCTATCAAGTCTTCGGCGCCCTTTAGCTCCAGGAGAATTCGTCCTTCCTTGCGAGGCAGGATCTTCGCCTCCAGGATATTGAAAACCAGGTCGAAGTCCCTGGCAAGCCGATAAATCACGGGCTTGTACATGATGTTAGCCTTGAAAATCAACAGCACTATTCTTGAATCCATGGTCGCGCCTCGTTAGTTCTTTTTCTCTGAACTTAGGATCCGTCTCAAAATAAGCCTTACAACCTCAAATCCTATCACGTCGCAGGAGTCGCTTTCCGTCGTCCCTGCGAAAGCAGGGACCCAGGGTCTTCACAATCCTCTGGGCCCCGGATCAAGTCCTGGGCGACGGCGTCACCCGATTTGAGGTATTTATTTCAAGACCGTCCCTTAGTTCAGTCGGTTAATGAAAAAACGTTGTATCCTACACGCTTGTGTCAACTCGCCCCGATGGGAGCCAGTTCCAAATCTCCCATTACAGCTATCTTGGCGCCCAAGATGGCCATTGCGCCGTCAACCCCAGGGCAGCCCATCGCCCACTCCACGGCCGGCTTCAGATCCCGCTCTGACTTAACCCTGTTCCCCAGTGCGCTGGCCATGGCGTCCGCCAGGGCCGTATCTTTGGAAATTATCGTCGCTGCGTCCGCTTTTCCGAGGCTTAAAGAAGGACCAACCGTGGCTGATGAGGTGCAGATTCCTAAAGGAAGGGGAGTCGGCCCCATCTTTATGCCAAGTGTCCCCGATAACGGTGATTTACCCGCGTAAATGCCCACTACTATCGGCTCATTCACCTTGATGAAGATGTCTCCACCATTTTCGACTATCACTTCCGAGGAACAACGCAGCAATTCCCGGCCTACAAATTCGGCTATTGCGCCTGCGACGGCGGCCATGGGGCCGGTCCCGGCTCTCTTCCCAGCGTCAATCATCCGTCTTACCAGGGCTGAATCCTCGGGCTGCTCATCGATTGGGATCAAGCTGGTGAGAAACTCTCGCCGCCTCGCAATCGCCCATTTAACTTCATCTCGGCCCTTCCGGATCAACTCGCGGGTCTCCGGCGCCAGATTTCTTTGAGCTTTTATGTACAGATCAGTGGTCTCCATGACCACCCTAAATGCGCAGAAGCGCTCGGAATCGTCGAATTCGCGATAGGTCCGTGGTTCATAAATGTTGGGAGCCATTTAATTCAGCCACCTGGTCAGTCTTTGAAACTGAACTCCACCGACGGCAAAGTTTCCTGAGGTTCGCCAAGAAGAAAACGCCCCGAGCTAATCCATTCTTTGAGAACGTTGGCTATCTCCAATGCCGCGGAATAGCTGGACAGTGGAGCGGTGGTAACGTTCTTGCCTTCGAATTCGATTTCTCCGGTCTTTAATTGGCCGTAAGTAACGTAGGCCATCGCTTGCCCAACGCCTTCCGGATAGGCTGAGCCGTAATCGACCACAGGAACCATGATCTCGTCGTCCGAGACACCTGTGAACCTGGCCATGTCCTCGTTCAAGATAGGAATGGGAATGCCGATCCCCACATTCAATGAGCAGCCGTAACCTGTGATGGATGCGCCTCGCAGGAACTTGTTGGACATGGTTTTCATGTCGCCCCTGACCGACAACGTGCCGGCCCCCCCCATAACTACGCCGTTCTCGGAGCGTTTAACGCCCGGGCTGTGCTGGGTTCCTGCTCCGATCACATAACCCGTGCCCCCGCCTAGAAAAATTCGGGTCCCTATTCCTATAGTGCGGTACAAGGGGTCATTCAATAGCGGGCTCATCTGACCGGAAGTTGAGTAGTTGGCGTTCATGCATTCGGGTCGCAAAATGCCCATGTAGGTATAAATGGTCTTCTTGGAGAGATTCACTGCGCAATTGTAATTCTGGTAAGCGTTTCTCGGATTCAGCAGAACCGCGTCCGGCAAATCCTTCAAAGTTAGTTTGGCCTCGTGCTGTCTATTGGGATAACAATCAGTGCCGTAAGAATACGCCTGTAGGAGCACTTCTCTGCCGGCGACCAGATCCTCTATGACATGCCCGCCGCCATATCTGAAACGGCCCGGAAAGACCTTGTTTAGGGGGTCATCCTCGCTGGTTTGCGTAGCCCCTATGTAACAATCCACGGCGGCAATTCCGGCGTACGCTTCAACGCGGTTCAAGTACACTTTGCTGGCTCTGATTCTAGGTTTCGTGTGCCCAAAATTCAGAAAGGCTCCGGACGAGCACATTATGCCGAAGGTGCCGGTAGTGACTACGTCAACTTTCTTGGCTGCTTGCACTGGACCCATATCCTTAACGATCCCGATCATCTCTTCAGCGTTCACCACGACTGCTTCGCCGGCCCTTATTTTTCTATTGATTTCGGCAAACGTTTTATTTACCTGAAAATCAGACATCAGCAAACCTCCGGTAATTGTAATTGGCCCAATTCATATTATTAAACCGTTCTATTCATGTTCAGAAAGATGATTTATCATGCCCATTAATAGTGCGCAAGTTGTTCCCTGTCTTGCGCAAAACGCGTGAATAAGCGGACGCGCACGCTCAAATAAGATTAACCATTAATAAAAGCGCGATGAATACACTTTATCCTTTTTGACTCGATTGATCAAGAATAGTCCTAGCAGGAGAACTTAATGGACTCAACAAAACTGGAATTTAAGTCAATAGCCCAGGCGAGGCAAGCAATAGAAAGCATAGGCGCAGGCAATAGCCTCATTATGGCCGGCCGAGCTTTGCATATAAATATTCTGCTGCGCGGCGTGCCGGGAATGGAAGCCAAACTCATCAAAGCCGCTTACAATGAGATCGGGGCTGAAGCGGCTATAAGCCACCAAGCTTATTACGAATCCGAAGGCGCGGTGACTGATATGATAATAATGGGGAGCATATATCAACACAGAGAGGTTAGGCGCATATTGCAGAACGATTCAAAGCTTAAGTCATGGATAAAAGAAATTGAGGGCATAGTGGAAAATTCCTTGGAAGCGCGTGAAAGTCTGCCGGTCTGAAGAAGAAACCTATTACAGTTTGAGGTCTTCTCGCTAAATTTCCGAAATCCGGTCGCAGATTTCATTTGGAGGCAGAGCCTTTGGACAGGCGTTCCCGGGCCGAAGCCCGGGAACGAGACAAGACCTATATTATCGACAAGTCCTTTAGAAGCTTATTGACGGTGCGGTACGCTTCCGCTTCCACAGGAATCTTTAGAAGCGGTTCCCCTTGCAGATCAAGTTGCACCAGGACGTCGTCATAAGGCACCATTGCCTCGGGTTTGAAGGGTAGCTTTTCGATTTCCTTAAGGGTGGACTCAGGAATTCCATCCAACGAATTCTGAACTCTACTCAGAATCAAGTGCTTATGCTTGATTCTGCCGCCGAGCTCATCAATCAACTCCAGAATCCGCCCTATTGTCCTGAGACTCCGGGGAGCCGGATCCGAAATTATGAATAGATGATCCACCTCTTGTTCGGTGCGTCTGGATAGGTGTTCCATACCGGCTTCGTTGTCCACCACTATATATGCGTAGTTGGAAGTCAGTTTTGCAATGATGTCTCTCAAAATATTGTTGGCCATGCAATAGCATCCCGGTCCCTCGGGACGCCCCATGGACAGGAAATCAAAGTTCTTTGTTTCTTCCAAAGACGCCTGGATCTGATACTCCATAAATCGGTCGCGGGTCATTCCGCCCGGTATGTTTTCGCCGATTTTGCGCGTTTCTTCCCTAACACAACCGACGCTCTTGGGTTCCTGAATTCCGAGCACTTCGTGCAAGTTTGAGTTCGAGTCGGCGTCAATGGCTATAAGCTGCTTTTTCCCTGCTTCAATCAAAGATTTGATCATCAGAGCCGTGAACGAGGTTTTACCCACCCCGCCTTTTCCGGCAACGGCAAGAGTCAGGCTCATTTGTCATCCTTTCATCATTGGGTCATTTTCTGGAATATGGTCGATAGACTAGATCACTCGCACACAAGAAGGTCACTGGGAGAGGTTTTGTCAAGATCCGAAAGCACTGCGTAGGCCTTTGCGGCCAAACCGTCGGGCAGACCGGCGCAACCGCAGGCAGGGGTTATGAGCATCCGTTCAATCAGCAAAGCCGGATCCAGCCCGGCGTTTTTCAAGTAACCCAGGCCGTACTTTAACCTGGATTTGACGTCGGAAGCTGTTTCTTTGTCAATCCTGAGATCATTGGGAACAGCACCCCAGGCCAATACGCCGCCCTTTGTCAAAAAATCCCGTAACTGAGCCGCATACAACGCCATAGTCTCCATGTAATCCACAGCGTCGAAATTTATGATTCGCATGGAGCTTTCCAACAGCATACCCCAATCAGTGTTTCCACAGCAATGGACGCCAGGGACAGCCCCTCTACCGACCACCATCAGCGCGACTTCGTCGAGGGCCTCGACAACGTCTTTCCGCGAAACTCCGAGATAAGCCGAAGAGCCGTATGCGCTTAGGCACGGCTCGTCAAAGAAGACAATTATTTGGTCCGCCAGGCCCTTGAATTGGTCGATTAGCCACAGGGCTTTAAGGCCCATGCCCTTGACGGCAATGTCTTTAAACGTATCGTGATAGAAGATCGGCTTCCTGTTTTCATCTGTTATTGTCAAAGCAAAGCTCAGCGGACCGGTTACTTGAACTTTGATAACTTGCGGCTTGACCGGAGCTTTCCTCATGCGGTCCAGAAATAGGTGTATGCCTTTGCCGTAATCTGGGCCGATGGCAAAGTAATCGGAAGGCCCGCCTTCCACCGTTTCCAAATACTTGGTATAGAAAGTTTCCACTTCCGGGAAGAAATCACCCGAAGTGTCGAAGTAGTAACTTAGATTCTCAATGTCCACCATAAACCTGGGCAAGCCCTCCGTGCATTGTATCCACATCTGCTCGCGTAAATCCGCTCTGGACAACTGGGGAATATGAGGCGCAACGGAGAGATTATCCAGAATGAGATCCACAGCGGCCTCCGCATTAGTGTGAGGCATGCTCCCGACCGCTGTTACACTGACTTTTGGCAGATTTGCAGTTTCAACGTATGACATGGCTTTCCCTTTTGATCGAAATTTGGTCAACTAACATTAGTTTAAGGAAATACCGCTGTCAAGCGACTGTGCGACGCAGAATGGCTTGATTTCCATACAATTTGAACTAAGATAGTCCTCGTAGCGGCAGAGATTGTAATAGTTCATCTGGAGCGCACTTTGTAAAGAGTGCTCTCCAGGAAAATGCTTACCGGAGATCGATTGCGTCGCGGCGCCAAATTGTCCGCCGGGAGAATCACTATCACGAAGAGACAAACATTCTGGGTACATGCGGCGAGCTTCACTTTCCGATCAGATCCCCCCGAAAAGCTCATTGAAACGCTGTGGGCGCCTAGAGCCGGTTGGGGTTATCTAAGAAGGCGTGACTTGTGGATCGCAGTACATTCCACATTAGAGGAGATACAAGCCAAAGGCTATGTGGCCAGAAAACCGGCGTCAGACGACAATGTCATGATTTGCCCATCATGCGGCCTGTATATTTGTGATGTTCCCGGGTACTTGATTCAAAAGCATAGGCAAGCGTGCGACCATAGCGGAGACGATTGGGGCGCCTTGGAAGAAGCCGTAATCAATGAAATACGAGTCAGCAAACACTATCCGCGAATTCTGGCGGAAAAGCTCAGGGAACAAGCCGAACTGGAAGAAATGGAAAAAAGGGAGCGTCAGGAAAAAATAAGGGAAGAATATTTCGCAAGGCAAACCTCTAAGGACCGAAAGAAACGCCTGAAGGCCGAGGCCCGCGAAACTCTCAGGAACCGGTGAGCCGTCGATGCGGCCGGCGGCGCCCTAACCTTCCCTAAGATCACCTTTTGTCAAATGACTTGGTTTTACCTGTTTTGTAATTCATAGGAGCCCTACAAATGGAAGACGTTTTCAAGAAACTTGCCGTTAGACTGCACGAACTGCCCAACGGATATCCTGCGACGGAGTCCGGCGTGGAACTAAAGATATTAAGGAAGATATTTGAACCAGACGAAGCGGCCATGGCGCTCAATCTCATGCCCATTCCGGAGACGGCGGAAGCCATGGCTCAAAGGCTCGGCAAGCCATTGGAAGATTTGCAGGCGACACTGGATATCATGGCCGAAAAGGGCCAGATAGGCTCTTTCAAAATGTTCGGTAACCAAGTTTACACTTTGGTTCCCTTCGTTGTCGGGATATATGAGTTCCAATTAAACCGCATGGATAAGAACTGGCGGACCTGGTCGAAGAATACAACCCATACTTGATGCCTACCCTCGGAGGATTTTCTCCGGCGCTGACCAGGGTCATCCCGATCAATGCCCCCATTGACGGTGAACACCAGGTGTTCAGATATGAAGACGTTCGGTCTATGATTGACAAAGCAAAGTCTTTTCAAGTTATGGAATGCATATGCCGCAAGGAGCGCGCCATCCAGGGGAGCCCCTGCAAGCACCCCATTGAGACATGCCTGTCCTTCTCGATCCATGAAGACGCGTACGACAAACATGCAAAGGGTCGGGTAATCTCCAAGGACCAAGCGCTGGAGGTATTGGATCTCGCTGAAAAAGAAGGCTTGGTTCATACAAGTTATAACGTTCAGTCCGGACACATGTACGTGTGCAACTGTTGCTCATGCTGCTGCGGGATAATGTTGTCCATGAAACATCTCAAGACCCCATACATACTGGCGAAGAGCAATTACGTAGCCGAAATAGATCAGGACACCTGCGCCGCTTGCGGTTTTTGCGCCGAAGAGCGATGTCCGGTCGACGCGGTCAAAGACAATGACGGCGCTTACACTGTAGATCCTACCAGGTGCATAGGCTGCGGAGCATGCACAACGGGTTGTCCTACCGAAGCGATTTCTCTGATCAAGAAACCCGACTCCATGCACGATCTTCCTCCCAGAACCTGATTGAATGGTATTCTCAGAGGGCTGCGAGCAGAGGCATAACCCTGAAAGTGTGATGTGCGAAAACTTCAGTCGCGATTCAAGGACGTGACCCATGAAGATTCATGAGAGAATGTTGCCGAGAGGGTGGTATCCTGCATCCGCGGAAAAGTGTAGGAATGACATCCTGGAGTATATCGAAGGATTCGTCCCACCCGAGGGAAAATGGAAAGGCGGGGTCGTCCCTCACGCCGGTTGGTATTTTTCGGGACGCCCGGCGGCTCTGGTAATAAGCGCTTTGTCTGCGAGCGTTAAACCGGACCTCATAGTTGTCTTCGGCGGACATCTATCCGGAGGAAGTCAGCCCATAACCTATACTGAGGACTTCTGGGAAACCCCTTTCGGTCCGCTGGCAATGGATAGTTCCTTTGCCGACCATCTGGTGACGAGCGGGGCCGCAGTGGCGGCCGGGAGAGATTTTGCCGACAATACGGTGGAAATTCAGATTCCACTGATTAAGTTTTTCTTCAAAGACGTCCCGGTTCTGGCAATCCATTCCCCTGCTTCGGTTCGCGCCGTGGCGCTGGCGGCTACGGTCAACTCTCTGATCGACGAGCGAAATTTAGAGGCCATTTACATCGGATCCGCCGATCTGACTCATTACGGACCCAACTACGGGTTTGCGCCTCAAGGAACGGGACCTTCCTCCGTTCGATGGGTCAAAGAAACGAACGACAAATCTCTGATCGACAAGGCGTTGAACATGGACGCCGAAGGAGTGATAAAGGACGCCGAGGCCAAGCATAATACCTGTTCCGCGGGCCCCATAGCGTCCGTGGTGGCCGCTGTGTCAAGCTACGGAGTCAAACGGGGTCATCTTTTAGACTACTTCACCAGCTACGACGTCGTGCCGGATATCAATTTTGTAGGATATGCGGCGATACTCTACTCGAAACCGGTTGCAAAACCTAAGATTTTTGAAGAGTAGCCGGGGAGCCCCTTTTTGCAAGAAGGGGCTCCCCGGACCCCTCACCAAAAAATCTTGTCATTGTAACCAGCTCCAAAGTCCGTCATATATGGACGACAACCGAGTTTGCTTGACCACGCGGCGCTATGGCCGTGGACCATAATCGAAAGAGATTTTTCAACCCGCTCTAAAGACACTTGGAGCAACCGTCCGTTATAGAGGCAATCTCATCGAACCGCTTTTCTCCCTCAACCCCCTTGAGGCAAGCTTTGAACTCCAGGGAAATGCGAAGTTTATCCTTGATCAGTTCATAGGTCTTGTCGGAGATCACTACCTTGTCCGCGGCGGCAGTGGCCTGGATGCGGTCGGTAATGTTCACGTCGGTGCCCACTATGCCATATTTTGCCCTGGATTCGGTTCCTATGTTGCCGACCACGACATCACCCGTGTGTACACCGATACCCATTGAAACCGGAGGTAGTCCTTTTTCCGCATTCTCTTTAAGGAAGCCGCCCATTGCCTGTTGCATTTCCAAAGCGCAGGTGACGGCGTCCAGCGCCCTTGCGGCAACATCGGCTTCGATCCCGTCAAAAAAAACCAAAATGGAATCCCCGAAGAAGTCAACTATTATGCCCCGGTAATGTTCAATAACAGCTATCATTCTGGCAAAATATCTGTTGAGCATCTTAATGACCACTTCAGGAGGCATCTTTTCCGAAATCGCCGTAAAATTGCGGAGATCGGACATCATTATCGTTACTGTTCTCTTTTGGCCGCCCAGCTTTAAGGCTTCCGGCTTACTCATGAGTTCCTGAGCGATTTTCTTGTCCACGTAGCGACCGAAGGTTTGTTCTATCAGGTCTCTTTGCCTGAGGCCTTCTATCATTCCTTTGAAGCTGTCGGCCAAATGGCCGATTTCGTCATTTCGCTTTACGGACAAGTCTACGGATAGGTCTCCTTCTCTAACTCCGGCCGCCGCGGCGGATATTTCCGAAATAGAGCGGCCAACGGATCTGGTGGCCAATCGTATCAGCACCAGAATGACTATTACACAGGCAAAACCGGCCAACGCGAAGTAATTCCTGAAAAGCACTATAGGCGCAAGGATGACCTCGCCCTTTGAGAACATCAACAAATACCAATTTATGAAGGGCATTTTATAAAAGCCTACGACCGTCTCAGGAGGATGCCCCTCGCTGAAGAGCGTCCCAAAGCCCTTTTCCTCCATCTCTTTCAGGACGGCGAGTTCCATTTTGTCCCCTGTCTCGCCAAGCTTCTTGCGATCAGCCCAACCTTTGTCCGTAGCGGCCAGCATCTGGCCGTCGGCGGTTACAAGCACCGCTGAACTTCCCACAAGCAAGTCCATGTGTCTCAAAGGCGCGATAAAAGAATCGAAGCTGACTCGCACCGTGAGCCGTTTGGACGGTAGGTGATCACCATCCTTGATTACGCGGATAATATTCAACGCTCTATCGGGAGCGTCGGGCTGCAGGATGGGGGAGCAAAATCCGAAGTCGCCGCATAGCTCCATCGTGTACGTGCTCTCGCCGGACGCTATGGTAAAAGGCTGCGAGCCGCCCTTTGGGCCGCCGTTTTCAGGATTATCGAGGATTTCGACATCCACAAAGCGGACCCCATCTTTGGTCAGCAACTGTTGGATCAGAAAAGTCTGAAGGACCGCATTATCAGGAGCGTCCTCCGCCTTTGCGATCATCCTTATCAGGTCGAGCCTCGCCTCAAGCCGCATGCCTATTTGGTGGGCAGCCTTGTCCAGTTTCATCCTGGTGATCTCAACCCATTGATTAAAGATGAAGTTTCTGGCGAACAGCCAACCCAGCGAGCCCGCTGTAATCATAATAAGAGCCACCGGCAGTAGCAGAAGGACAAGGAATCGCCTTTGTAGGGAAAAAATCATTTTTTAAGCGCTTTTCTGTATAAAATTGTGAATAATATCATTTCGACTCAAGATTCGGGAAATATAGACTCACGGCTTCTTCGACCCTGGTAAGCCAGGATTCTCGCTCTTCCGGAGCGCTGGTTACAACAACTCCGAACATCTCCCGATGAAACATCTCCACACCGCAGAGACCAAAAACACAGTTCTTCCAAAGGGTTTCGAGAGGGTCGCCAAAAATTTTCACTTCCCGCTCCGCTGTAGTATTCGATGTGTTAAAAACTAGAGCCGCCTTCGCTTTAAGCAAACCGACCGGAATTCCTTCGCCCTTGTCACCGTCGAGAAACTGATAAGCGACTCCCGGACGAATTATTCGATCCACCCATCCCTTAAGAATGGCCGGCGGTTGACCCCACCAGTTGGGATGCACAATAATGATGCCGTCAGCGTTGGAAATCTCTCGACAATGCTCATCCACTTGTTCGGGAAGAGGAGCCTCTTTGAGTATTTCTCCGACGCAAAGAATAGGGTCGAACTTTTCAGCATATAAATCATGAAAGACAACTTCATGGCCGTTCCGTTCCAGTTCGGCGACCGCGCGCCGGGCAATGGCGTGGTTGAAGCTCTGATTGGACGGATGGGCAAGTATTACGGAGACTTGCATTGAATTGAGATTTCCTTTCACTTGAATACCTAACTGCTCTGTCGCGCAATTACTATCGCAAATGCAAGATTAGGGCGGAGCCTCGCGGCAAAGTTCCCAGGCTGAAGCCTGGGAACTGGGAGTTGTTATTCCGACGCCGTGATCGTTCCTAGTGTTGCATCTTCATCGTTTTCTTCTTCGACTTGAGATCGTCCAGCGTCACTTTGCTGAATTCCACGACGCCGCTTCCGCCATGTTGCGCTTTGAACTTTTCCGCATCCTCTTTGATTGTGAATGGAGCTAATTCAGCCCCCATCCCTTGCTGCAGGTCAGTGCCGACTGCGTAAAAAGCGGTCTTTGAGTCAATGAATTTCTTGGCGCCATACTCGGTTACATAGATATTCTTGACGTTATTCGCGTCGAATCCATACTTTTGAGGTTCCAACATGTACCGAAACAGATCCCCTGCGGCGTCGAATCCTTTCACGGACCCGTCTTTGAAAACGATTGCCGCAGGTCCCAGAAGGCTGACCTCCAGTTTCATACCGCACACGGGACAAGTGGTCCCAAGATCGAGTTTTGAGCCATCCGGAAGTTCGATAGTGGGATCCGCCCATGCTTGATAAGCGAATGTCGCCACAAACATTAACAGAATTACCGGAATCAATGTTTTTCTGGTCATTTTAGTTCCCCCTTCTCAGGCCGTGTGTGGTTCTTTAATCTCAAACTCTTTTTCTTTCATGAAACAGTAAATTGTGGGTACCACGAAAATCGTTATTATATCGATGGTCATTCCTCCAAAACTCGGCAAGGCCATTGGAACGGCGACATCGGCGCCTTTTCCCTGAGAAGTCAAAACCGGTATCAGCGCCAGAATAGTGCACGCTGTGGTCATAAGAGCAGGCCTGACTCTTTTTATCCCCGCCTCGAGGGTCGCTTCCCGGATCTCTTTGACCGATTTGAATTTATGCTCCCTGAACACCTGATCCAAATAGGTGGAGTATATAACTCCATCGTTTGTGGCTATGCCGAAAAGGGCCAGGAACCCTACCCAAACAGCGACACTGAGATTGTAGGGCCTCACTTGAAAAAGCTCTCTCATGTTAACGCCAAAAACGCTGAAGTCCAGGAACCATGGCTGAGAATACAACCACAGCATTATAAACCCTCCCGACCAAGCCACGAAAATGCCCGAGAACACGTTTAGCGAAGTAGGCGCTGAATGAAACTGAAAGTAGAGCACCACGAAAATCAGTAACAGGGCCATCGGTATAACCAAGCGCAAGGTCTTCTCAGACCTCACCTGATTCTCGTAGGAACCGGCGAAGGCAAAGGTGGTTCCCGGCGGAATCTTCAGCTCGCCTGTCGCAATCTTATGCCGCAAGTAGTTGTCGGCAGCGGAAACCACGTCCACTTCGGCCTTTCCCGGCGTCTTGTCAAAGAGCACATAGCTAACAAGAAAGGTGTCTTCGCTCTTTATTGTCATCGGTCCGCGAGTGTACCTTATCTCGGTGATCAAGTTGAGGGGAATATGGGCCCCTTCCGTACCCGGCACAAGAATCTTGCCGATGGCTTCCAGGGAGTCCCTCAGCTCACGTTGATACCGGACTCTGACCGGGTATCTTTCCCTGCCTTCTACGGTTGTGGTGATCCGTTTACCGCCAATTGCGGTTTCAATTACGTCCTGGACGTCCTGCACCCTCATTCCGTATCTCGCTATGGCCTTACGGTCGATAGCTATCTCGATATACGGGTTCCCAACAACCCGGTCAGCGACCACGGAAGAAGGTTCTATGGACGGGACTTCCTTCAGAAAGCGTTCTATTTCGTAACCGACTTTCTCGACTTCCGCGATGTTTTTTCCCCTGATCTTTACACCCATGGCCGCTCGCATGCCGCTCTGAAGCATTACGATCCTTGCCGCTATGGGTTGCAATTTAGGGGCCGAAGTGCTCCCCGGCAATTGGGCGGCCTTTTGAATTTCCTTCCAAATATCGTCAGGGCTCTTTATGTTCTCCCTCCAATTCCGAATGGGCTTGCCCGTCTTTGGGTTCAGCATGTGTTGTCCGGTAACGGGATCGGTCTGAAATTCGGGCTTGTAATTGATGACAGTTTCAACCATCGAAATAGGGGCTGGATCCAATGCGCTTTCCACTCGCCCGATCTTCCCTACCACCGACTCGATTTCCGGAATGGCCCTTATCGCCAAATCTTGCTTCCGGATTACGTCAAGAGCTTCGCCTATACCTGCATGAGGCATTGTTGTGGGCATAAATAAGAAAGATCCTTCGTCCAAATCCGGCATGAATTCTTTGCCGAGACCCGGAAACGCGTGTGACAGCTTTGACCAGAGCCACGTGTTCCTGACGGGATTACGGCTTTCAGCCTCGTCATAATCCATATGCGCTTTCTCAGCGGGCTGAGCGCCGTTGGACGGAGCTCCCACGGTCACCTGTTTGGCCGGCACAATCTTAGAAACTGACCAGGGAATGAGAAAGAATACTCTATCAAAACCAAGCCAAATCACCGCCCCGAAGATGATCAGTGAAAGCGGCAGACTCAGGAAGACCGCCTTGTGGTCGAGAGCCCACGCCAACAGCGGCCTGTAGAAGGAAGTGAAAATCTTTCTAATGCCAAGCAATCCGAAGATGATTCCCGATACGAAAATGAGATTCCGAACGACCCCCGCCTCGATTCCCAAAGGCGCCCAATGTTCCGTGAGGAGGACAACCACAAAACCTAGAGCAGCCGCATTCAAAACTATCGGTATCCAGGATTTGATAGATTCCGGAAGGTACAGCTTCCGCGGCCTTCAGACAGGATATAACGATGATGGGGACGCCTATTAACCAGGACGCTTGAAACCCGACTATCAGGCCTACAAACGCCAGAATCCCGTTCATTATCAACTGAGTTTTGCCCCGCAGCCCTCGCTTTCTAAACACAGCGTGAGCCAGAGGCGGAATCAAGGTAAGCGCAAGCAATAAAGCGGCGCCTACGGCAAAAGTCTTGGTATATGCGACCGGCTTGAAAAGTTTGCCTTCAGGACCGGTTAGGCTGAAGACCGGTAGAAAGGAAATTATAGTGGTCAGGGACGACGTTATCACTGCGCCTCCCACTTCCGTGGCGGAATCTCGAACAAGGGCCAGCAGGCTCTTACCGGGAGGATCTTCTTCCAGATGCCTCAAGATATTTTCACACATGATAATGCCCATATCCACCATTACGCCGATTGCTATGGCAATGCCGGATAAGGCCATGATATTTGCGTCGATCCCCACGGCCTTCATGACGATGAAGGTGAGCAGCACAGCGAGCGGTAAAATCGCTGAAATTATCGCAGAGCTTACGAGATGATTCACCATCACGATGACCACGATGATTGTGACCAGGATCTCTTCGCTCAGAGCGCGCCGTAATGTGTCGAGAGTCTCGTGGATCAACCGCGTCCGGTCATAAAATGGAACGATCTTGACCTGAGACACGCGGCCGTCGGCCAGAGTCTTAGTCGGCAGACCAGGACCAATTTCCTTAATTTTGTCCCTGACGTTCTTGATGACTTGTAAGGGGTTTTCTGCGAACCTGACCACCACCACGCCGCCGACAACTTCCGCTCCCTCCTTGTCCAGCGCTCCTCTTCGCATCTCCGGGCCGAGGGCCACATTGGCCACGTCCTTTATATAAAGGGGAACGCTTTCATTGACCTTAATTACACTGTTTTCAACATCCGACACGGACCTAATGAAACCAAGACCGCGGATGGTGTACTCCGCCGCGGTTTACCTCGATTATGCCTGCTCCTACGTCCAGATTGGAATTTTTCACGGCGCTGAGCACTTCAGGTAGGGTGACATTGTGGGCCCGCAGCGCATCCGGGTTAATATCAATTTGATATTCCTTGACATACCCTCCTACCGTGGCGACCTCGCTTACCCCGCCCGAAGACGCAAGAGAGTATTTGACGTAATAATCCTGGATGGTTCTAAGCTCATCCAGACCGAAGCCCTCTCCTTCCACCGTGTACCAGAACACCTGACCCAACGCTGTGGCGTCGGGCCCCAAGGAAGGTTGAACTCCTTCGGGCAAGGTGCCTGCGGGCAGAGAATTCAGCTTTTCCAGAATCCTCGATCTCGACCAGTAGAATTCGACGTCATCTTTGAAGATGACATATATGGTCGAAAATCCGAAATAGGAATTGCTCCGGATGGTCTTGACCCCCGGAACGCCCAGCAGGGCCACCGTCAAGGGATACGTAATCTGGTCTTCTACATCTTTGGGTGATCTGCCTTCCCAGTTGGTGAACACGATTTGCTGGTTTTCCCCGATATCGGGAATTGCGTCCACCGGCACGGGGTACCTCGGAATCCAGGATATATCCCAGTCGAAGGGAGCCACCGCCAGCCCGCCTATCACCACGACTATGAAAACCACGCAGGCCAACAGCTTTTGCTGGATCCAAAAATGCATCATCCTGGAGAAAAATGACGCCTTTTGGGGATCATAAGGATCTAATGTTTGATCAGACATCAGTTTTCTCTCCTACTGAACGGGCTTGGGCTGAACTGAGGTTTTATTCGCGGACCCCGGAACGCGGGCGTCCCCCGGTTTCAGGGATTCCGCCGCAGGGTTAGGCTCTGAGGGTTCGGGAGGTATCGTTTCCTCCAGTTGTCCGCAGTTTTCCTGACCTTGCCGAGGATTGTAAACCAGATAAGGATTCTTGAATTCTTGGCTCTGCTCCAGCCAATATGCCCCGTTCCCGCTAGCGGCGGCCTGACAGAAATATAGGTAAATGGGCGCGTCCATTGCGTGCCGGAAGGTCATTACCAGTTTGGCGAAGGATTCCGAAAGATTGTCAAAGGCCGATCTCTGTGCGGCCAGGTCTCTATTGTCCGAAATGCTCTTCAGCGCGGACGTTGCGGCTGCGGACAGCTTGTTCCAGGTATCCAAAGCCTTGCCCTTTAGGCTCTCCTTGCTGATTTTAGCAATCCTTTCGCCCATTTCTTCCGCGGCAAGGCCCACCCATGAGGGGTTTTCCGCGACCAAGGCGTCCTTTAGAGAAAAATATTCCTCGATCACCGGAGTCATTGTCTGGAGGAACTCGTGAGGAACAACCAGTTTTGCGATGACTTCCTCATCGGCTTTCTTTTCGGGCTTTGTTTCGTGTTTCTTCTCCGGCTCGGGGGACATCATGCTGGACCTGCCCAAAATCTGCATGGCGCTGTCGATCTTGAAGTTTCCCCTCGTGACCACTCTCTCCCCTTCTTTCAAGCCTTCGTAGACCACGTAGTCATTGCCGGCCCTGGGGCCGAGTACTACTTCACGTAATTCATAAGTGGGCTGCGAGCCGGGAACTTCCACATATACTATGGTTCGCGTCCCCGTGATCAAAGGCGCCGAGGCCGGGATCGCCAACGGAAGCTGCGGCTTGATCTCATCTGAATAGCCGTACGAGGCAGCGGGTCTCAATTCCAGGTTGCTGTCCGGGCACACTCCGGGCGAGGGGCTGCCCTCGTCTCTGGGATGAATAGGGCATATGTACTTGCCGGTCCACTCCGATTTTATTACCTTGCCTTTGCTATCGACCTCCGATTCAACCTCGGCAGAAACGAACATTCCAGGTTTCAGAAGATAACCCGGATTTTCAGCGTCCACTCTCACTTTTACTGAACGGGTTTTTGTATCCAGCACGGGATCAATGAACAGGACCTTTCCCTTGAATGTTTTCCCCGGGATCGAAGGCGTCGTAAAAGACACATCCTGACCGTATTTGATCCAAGGCAAATCGAGCTCGTACGCGTCCAACTTGACCCATACATGAGAAAGGTCGTTGATGGTGTACATCTCCGAGCCTTCTTTGGTAAATTGCCCTAAGATCGCCATCTTCTTGGTTACAATCCCGCTGATAGGCGCTCGCAACGTAATGTACAGGTTGGGTTTCCGTTTTTCCTTGATTTCGTCGACTTGTTTCTGAGTAAGGCCGTATTGGATAAGCTTTTCCTCAGCCCCTTTTATTACGTTGGGATCGTCGCCGCTGCGAATGCTTTCGAAAAGCTCAACTTGGGACTTGATGAGAGTAGGGCTCCAGATCTTCACCATGGGATCGCCCTGCTTCACCTGAACGCCGGTAAAATTAATATATATTTCGTCCAATCTGCCGTCGATTCGGGAAGTCAAAGACGCCACCCTGGTTTCATCTTCGTAAACCAGGCCTACCATTCGAACCGTCACTTTGGCCGGTTCCCGCTTCACAACCGTGGTTTCCACTTGCGCCAATTTCTTGGCTTCCTCGGACATTGAATACTGTGTCTGTTTTATGTCGGCTCCGCCGTCCTCAGACGCCACAGGTATCAGCTCCATGAAACAAATGGGGCATTTTCCGGGATGCGGAAGCCTGATTTGGGGGTGCATGGAGCAGGTCCACCACTGCGCCTTCTTTTCGGCGGATTTTTCTACGCCGCCGAGATTTTCCGAAGCCCCCTCCTTGGAAGAAGAAACAGGCTTATGTTCATGCTGCAAGCCGCAATATCCGATCAAGAAACGCCGCCACCGCCAAAGCCGCGAGCATCATTCTCTTCCGTGTCAATTTTGGTAAAAAGTCGATTAGTGTATTCATGACGGCCTCTCACGATGAAAGATAGCGAATCAGAGAGATTAAGGCGGTGAGACGCCGGCACAGAGCGCCCCGTCTCTGCTCATAGTTACGGAGGAGATATGGTTTCAAGATCGGAACGAACAGGTCTTCAGCAGAAGCCGATAAGGATAAAATTTCGGATAGGGATTGACTTCCATTTTCCGATTGGGCTCCTGAGAAACGACATCCACAGAATCCGGCGTCATCAGGGCGAGCACAAAATTTGCTAGGGCTGACTTATCTTCAACCGTTCAAATCGGATTCGATTTCACACAACCGCAGAAATGAGCGAAGCCGACGGTCGAGCCCGGACACTCAGTTCCTCGTAGATTATGTCGGCAGTGGTTCCCGCTTTGAACGTCCTTGAGACAATTGCGCACCACACCCCAACCGGGAGAAAACGTAATTCCGGCAATGCAGAGGCATAGAATAAGAGCGCTTATCTTCAGAGGCATTTTTGCGTCCATCCCACAGTAATTTAAGGTCCGCCCCCCCCCCAGGTCGTCAACCAACTGAGGGACTGGAGGGCGGAATCCCTTTCCGAACCGAGAGCCTTATACCATTCCACGCAGATTTGGGTAAATCTCAGACACTTGTGATGGCGCTCCTCACGGCTGCGATGCAATAACGGACACAGCCGTTCATCGCCTGCAAAACGCCCTGGGTTCTCCCCGTCAACGATGGAACACGGCCCGCTCCGGTGACTGGGAGGGTCTGGGCCAAGCTTGTGACTTAAGGATGAAAAATAGCCTCATCGGCCACGGAAACGTCAGTATCCGTCGTTCCAGCGAAAGCGGGAACCCAGTTCTTCTCCGGTGTTTCCTAGCCCCCGCTTTCGCGGGAGATAGGTTGCGGTGTGACGCCGTTGCCAATATCTTCCTTAAGTCACCGCCATTTAGAGTCGAGGAGGAGGAGATCCGACGGGCCGCCGGCATTAATTCCACGGCCCGAAGGCATGATCACCGGCTCCGTTACTCAAGACTGCGCGAAATGGTATTAGGCTTCCTCTCAGCCTATTCACCCTGCTTCGGCTGGACGCAACAACCTGCGCCCTGTTGGTTGGCGCCCTGAGCCTGCGGCCCCTGGCAGCAACCGCCTGCTCCGCCAAGAGGACAGACCTTACCGCCCTGCCCTAAACACTGACCCGCTTGGCAGCAGGAGCCTGTCGGAGCCCCGCCGTAACCCAAAAAAGTCGAGATGCCTTTAGACTGGACGCCCACAGGTTGTTGCACGGTTTGCTGGTTAGCGGCCGGGTTAGAAGGGGCCGTCTGCTGACAATAGCTAACGCCGGCATAAACAAGAACGCTCATTATTGCCGTCACGAGAATCGCCACTGACATCTTTCTTGATTCTTTCACAAGTAACCTCCATGTTTACTTTTTGTATGCGTTCACCGGGAAAGCAATTTTTGCAAAATGGTGTTTCCCTATGAACCACTACGTTTTTTCAATTAGGTCTAACAACTGCCAACCGCTCGCATCTGCTCGGCTTCCTTGATCCTGCCATCTGACACTTCAATAATGCGGTCGCCATATTCGGCGTTCAAACGGCTGTGAGTCACCATAACAATCGTCTGCCCCTCAGCGTTGAGCTTCTTGAGCAACGCCATGACGTCCGCGGAGTTCCTTGAATCGAGGTTCCCGGTCGGTTCATCGGCGAAGAGGATTGGGGGCTCGTTCACAACCGCTCTTGCGATCGCCACCCTCTCCTGTTCCCCGCCGGAAAGTTGATTTGGCAGACGATGGGCTTTGTCGGACAGGCCGACACGTTCCAACGCTTGTCTTGCCAATCTTTCTTGTTCAGTCTCCGAATGGTGAGTCACTGCCAGCGGAAGTTGCACGTTTTCAAGAACGTTCAAATATGGCACCAACTGGAACGACTGAAAAATAAAGCCCATGAATTCACGACGGAAATCGGCCAGTTTGTCACGTTTGAGAGAATAAATGTCGATACCGCCTATGATGATGGCGCCTCCAGTGGGCCTAAGAAGCCCACCCAGCATTGAGAGCAAAGTGCTCTTGCCGGCTCCGGATTCACCCATGATAGACAGGAATTCCGCTTGCTCGATTGCCAGATTCATGAGTTGCACTGCAAAAACCTGGGCGTCTCCCACTCCGAATGCCTTGGATACGTTATCAGCGACTATGTAGCTCATGGAAACCTCCCTAAAGTGTTCGCAGCGCTTCGCTGGGGTCCATTCTGGACGCGGTGAACGCGGGATAAAGCGACGCCATGGTCCCGACCACGACCGCCAGGAATACCGCCCCTCCGGCTATAACCGGGTCCAAGGAGAAAGTGGGCGCCTTTTCAGTCAAGAATGTTATGAGCAGTCTGGTTATCCCCATCCCCAGGAAGTAGCCTATCACTCCGGCTACGAGTGAGACCATGAAGGCTTCCAGCAGTATTATTCTCATTATGTGGGATTTTCTGAAACCAATAGCGCTGAATATTCCTATCTCTCTGGTGCGCTCGTTTACGCTTCCCATCATGGTCACGAAGACCACCATCGAACCGACCAATAACACTAACCCTGAAATACCCAAAGAAAATTTACGGAAATTATTCAAAGCGTCCATGCGACCTTCCACCACCTGCTGAACAGCAGTGACTTTGGCGCTGGGGATTTTTTCGCCGATCTGAGTCACGATGTCCGAGATAGGGCAGTTCTTGCACAGAGCCGCCACCTCGGCCATGCCCACTAAGCCCTCTTTCTGAAATACCTTCTGAGCCACGGGCAGGCTCATGAAGACAAGCCCGTCGTCCTGTGAGCCGGTAGGAGCCAGGACTCCCGCGACTTTGAACGTGCGGTCTTTTACCGGAAGGGTAGACCCGATAACAAGCTTAAACTTTTCCGCCACTTCTCTGCCGACCAGGATTTCGTCCTCCGTCACGGGTTTGACGCCAATAATTTGCCACCACTTCTTCAGGGACAATTCGGCAGGGAAGTCCACACCCACGACCAGAGCCTTTTTCCCTTCGTTCTCGAACACTCCGAAAACCTTGGGGCTAACTATTCTTATGTTCGCGGCGTTTTCAATGGTCTTGATCTTGCCGAGATCCTCCTCGGAGATTTCCTTCAGGTCAAAAGACAAACCGCCGATATTCATGCCTCCATAGGTCAGGGACAAACCCTCTGATTTCGGGGTAACAATGATGTTGGCCCCGAACTCGTCCATATTATGCATGATGTCTTCTTCAAGAATTCTGGTGGTGCTGAGCAGCGCCACCACTGCGGCTACTCCAACCAACAAACCCGTTATCAAGAAAACAACTTTCCCCTTGCGACGCCTCAGATTATTGAATGCTATATCGTGAAGCTTCATCCTGTTCTCCTATTGAAAGTAATGCAGCCCATTCATAAGATCTTGCTGAGAAACCACAGCGGTGTCGCCTTTTACCGTCAGCCTAAGTGGTGAGGGATTGCAGCCGCCTTTGACTTGACCCACTTTTTCCGTCTTAAATTTCATTCCGCAATTCACGCAGACCATGTCATTGCCTTGCTGCAGGTAGCCTTTTTTGGCGCGGAAACACACTTCGCATGCGTCAAGAGCCGATCTGAGCACGCCATCCTTGCTCTTCACGATAAAGAATCTTATGCGTTGACCATCCGGGGTCTTGAATTCAAAGTGCCTCGCCTTGCCATCCTGGAAAGCGGATACTGGAAAAGTGAAGACGCCGTTTTGCGGCTGCACGGGCTGAGCGGGGGCTGTGAAGTTCCAGGCCGAGGCAAAACCGGCTGTTAAGATTACGCTTAGGATTGCGGTCAATCCGATCAATGTCGCTTGTCTAGGATTATTCATTTTCGTCACCTCTTCGACTTACGCTGTAGGTAATTACTGGACCAAAACGGTCTTCAGCTCGCTTGACGCGCTTATCATTCTGGGCCAGAAGACTTTCCAGTCATCTTGGCCCGCGGAAGCATGCACAACTTCCTTAAAGGCCGGATCGACGATCTTCACGTCCGCGTCTTTGAATTGAGCGCCCACCCATTCAAGGGTTTTTCGTGTTTTCTCTTCCGGATCGCTAATCCCTGAAACCACGTGATCGGATATCAGCTTCTTGAGCCCAAGACGCTGGCTAACCATCTGAAAATACTTCTCGTTGGCGCCGAATTTCTCTAGTATCAGTTTCTGGAATTCCTCAGGGGAAACGCCTTTCTCTTTGAAAACCTCTTCCATTTCCGTCTCGACTTCCTGGGGCTGAACAACAACGGTCTGTTTGTCGGCAGCCTGAAGTAAGATCTCTTTGCCAACCACGGAGAAGAAAGACAGCGCCGGATCCTTGCTCGTTTGACTAACCTTGTCGGCGTATATAGGAGTCAATACATCCTTCTTGAAGATCGGCCTACCGTTGACAAAGGCCACCACAAAGTCGTCCTTACCTATCCCCTGGAGAGTAAAGACTCCATCGACTTTGGTGGGATAACCGGCTTTTGCGATTGCGTCCTTGATTTGGTCCGGGGTGATTTGTTTCTCCCGGAACTTCACAGTGACGTCCTGGCCGGCAAGGCTTACGTCTGTCTCCACGACACCCGGCAGTTTGCTTGTGATATCCTTTACCGTGACCACGCACGCCGGACAAACCATTTTGGTCACAGTGAACCTTGAAGCGACTATTTCGCCCGCTATCATCCGGAAAGCCGCGTAAACCCCTCCGCTTAAAACGAGCAGCAGGAGGACGGCAAAGCCGAGCTTCCGCCATTTGCCGACGGAGATCTTTCGCTCGGCCTTGTTCAGATTGTCTATACTTATTTCTTTCATTTTTATTTCAGCCATTATTGACTCCTTGGGCTCAATTTATTGCCGATTTGTTGCTGCGAAAGCCGGTAGCGGCGTCACCTGCGGGTCGGTTCCGAAGCCGTTCGTAACGAACAGACCAAGAAGGCCGTTCGTTGAATCCAGCGGATCATCTATGCGAGTGGCCGCAACAATAAGAGTCTCGGGAGAGGCCTTCCGGAAAGCCTTTTTGCTAAAAGGACATCCAGGGTAAAGCTCCGAAAATCACTTGGACTTCTCAACCGCTCCTAGTCGAAAACATCTACCGCTTGGCGACAATCCACAGGCGCAACAGTATGCTGAAAGTTATGGACAAAAAGAGGGATAGAAAGAATGGATCAAAAACGCAGGACGCACGTATCCGCAGAGAGCAGGGATAGCATGTGTGGGATTGGCTGGTTGGCTAGCTTTCCGTCCACTGTCACATCGGCGCTGAAAAGCGGCGCGGCAGCGCCCAAGGCCGAAATAACGGGACGTTCAGGCGCCCAATAGGCCTGATAACCGCTGAGGGTAATTATCTGCATTTCTTCAATACACCGACACCTAGGACATTTCTCGTGAACGTCGGTCTGGTTCGGGCAACCGGCGACGCATTCCCCAGCCACCATTTGCGTCCGGGCTTCAGCGCAGCAAGCCGGTAAAGCCTTCGCTTGATGTTCCTCGCAGCACTTTGGCTTTCCGGCTTGCCTACAGCAACACGGAATGGCGGAAGCCGGCAGAACCGTCACGCCAACCAGACATATGCACGAGAAAATTGTGATCAAGCGCTTTATCATTGCAGAGATTCCCTTGAGGCCTTCCTTGAAATTTAAATCTATCCACTTTTGGTTTGAAGTCAAGTAATTCGCTAAATGATATATTCCCCGCAGACTCAATTTCTTTATAGCGCTGGGGATGTTTAGCGTTCTTTCTGAACCGGCGGCAGTGCAACCCCGGATCTCGCTTCCTTATGCTTTTACTATACTAAGCATCTGCGAAAATCCCGCGCAACAATTTTCACTTTTTTTCCGCGGGCGTCGAAAGGGCTCTGACGCCCATCAATTCGATCAGTTTGTTCATATCCGTCGTCTTGAGGTTCATTCCTCCCTCTGATACGGGCAACAATATGATTTTCTTGTCCTGAAGAGCTTCCGCTATCCTAAGCTTGACCAGCGCCTCACCCCCCGACCCCATGAGAGCCTTGTTCATTTGAAGGATTCCTTCGGCGTCCGCGACTCCTTCGGCCTTGATCGCCTGCGCGATGAGCGATTGCTTTTGAAAGTAGGCGTCGGCCTCAATTCTGGCTCTCCGGTACTCTCCGTCCACATGGGCCACCAACTTGTTGACTTCGCCTTTGGCTTCTTCGAGCTTTCGCTTATATTCCTCAAGGGCCGCGTGCTGTGCCGACCTGTTTTTCTCGACTCGCTGGTCAGCCACCTTCTTGTCCTCGATAGCCTTCTGATACTCGGGATTGAACCGGTAGTCTTTGGTCAGGACGCGCTCCACGATAATCCCCATGGGCCCAAGTATCTCCTGGAGCACATCTTTGGCCACCTGCGCCTTGGCTTCTCTTTTTTCTGCGACGTAGAATTCTTCAGTCTTCAGTTCCCCGAAGATATCTCTGGGTTTGCTCCTCGCCACAGTCCTCACGATCTTCTCCCGAAGCGTCCGGTTGTCTCTTGCCACGAACTGAAGGATGTACGGAGCCTTACTGGGGTCAATCCGGTAAGCTATTATCACGTCCATCCCGATGTCGTTTCCATCAATTGTCTTGAAGAGGAGGTCATCGCGAGTTTTCCGGTCTCCGTGCGTAGGATTCACGGTCATCTCCAGATTCTGGAGTTTGGTGTCGAAGGTGTGCCAATCATTGACAAAGGGGAGGAAAATGTAAGTTGAGCCCGGGGGATAGACTTTGTCTTCAACTCCTTTTTTGGCGATTAACCCCAATTTTATGGTCCTCACGCCGACTTCGGTGTCGCCCGTGGTTCGGGGAACGCATCCGGCGAAGAGCGCACAGGCAATTGCGATCACCGACAGCAAGTAAAAGCTCTTCATGGCGTGCCTCCTTTACGCACATCAAAGAGATTCAGCGTCTTGGGCAGGCTCAGTGGGTTAACGCCGTTTGCCCCGTCGCTGGGCAGTATGATTGTGTGTAAGCCCTTGTACACATCCGCCATTTTCAATCCGACCATGCGCTCCGCGCCCTCGCCTTGCAGGGCCTCATTCTTGAGTTTTACCCGCTCAGCCTCGGCCACTTTGACCAATAAGTCGGCTTCAGCCTTCTTCTTGCGGACATAAAGATCCTTTTCAGCCCGCTTCTTGGTGACGTAAGCCTGCCCTTCCTCGATATTTACCGCAACGGTGGCTTCTCCCTCTTGGCTGATCTTCTTGATAATAGCCTCTTCAGTGGCTGCCCTGGCTTCAGCCTGGTTCTTGAAGACGAGCTGGTCCTTGAGCTTCTTTTCCTCGATGTTCTTCTGAATCTCGTTGCTATATCTGAAATAGCGCACCATGACCTGGTCCACGTGGATTCCTTTGGGATTCAGCTCCCTGTTGAGGATGTCCTTGGCGGCGTTGGTCCTCTTCACACGCAGAGGACTGTTGTAAAACTCTTCCGTGGTGAGTTCGCCCAGGGTCGCCTTCAGAATGGGCTCCGCCTTGGGCATAATTCCGTTGTCCTCGTACAAGGTTCCAGGACCGATGCTGGTGAAAACCAGGTAAGGATCGGAAATCCGATAGAGGATCGACACATCCACGTCAACGAAGAAACCGTCCGAAGTCTGTATGTGAGCAGCTTTTTCCTGTCGGGAAGACAGAGCCGCAGTGGTGGGAGAATTGGTAAGTTCCAACACCTGAACTCCCATCGGGAGTCTGCTCATCTGATGCATCCCCGGAACCACGAAGTATAACCCGGCGCCATAGACATCTTTCTGCACGCCGCGGTGAGCGCCGAGACGCACGACCTTGATACCGAACTCGTCAGGTTGGACATAGACCAGACACTGGCTATACACGACAAGGACCAACACAAGGATTCCTATTGCGACGGCTATTCTCTTGAAGGGCAACTTAGGAGTCGTATACCGACTCTTGATCTCCTCAAACCTCTGGGCTAGTCCCTCTTGCGGCTCGTTCATCTGTTTCTCCTTCGCCGGTTGGCATTCCGGAAGGAAGTCTTATTGTAACGGTTCACCTGGAAACCCCTTCATGCAAAAAAAAACCATGACCCGTCGGTCACAACGAACGATGAAAATTTCTTCATTAGATCGTTCGCCGGCATATTCGGGAACAAGAGCCGGCTGTGTCGCCATTTTGGAAGTTCTTGAAGGGCAGTCTGGAGGGAAACTTCTTTCAATAAGTCTCTTCAGTCACATTCTCATAGGAATGGATTTCCTGGACCCTTCCCCAAAATCTCCCAATATATTGCTTGGTTAAACGGGCGAGACCGAGCTTCGAGCAAATCGCCCAGCGCCCTTTGTTTACCATATGAGAACGCTTTTCAGCCCTGCATGTCAATTATTATTTGAAGAACCGCGTGGGGATTTCGTAGGGAGGTCCATCCCGGCGCCGTAGGATGTTGTGCGCGAAGCGAACCGCATCGATCGAGTCTTTGTCTCGTTCCCAGCCTCCAGCCTGGGGAGCGCATGCCCGGAGATTCCGCCTCCGAACCGAAACCGAGATCTTACGTCGGAATTGGAATGCTAATGCGCCAATCAGGAGTCTTGTCGACGCAACCGAGTCCCCATGCCCTTTCCTTTTTCCCAAGGTTTGGGGAATAGAGCCGATCACGCCATTTATCCTTGCTTCACCGGCTGCCGGTTAGGATAATCATTAATATGTGAGCAAGAAAATAGGAGGAGCGTAGCCATGTCTTCAGATATTTCAGGCCTTAGGATAATGAGATGGGTTTTGGTGTCCTACGGAATCATCGGGGCGCTGCTTTTCGGGGCTGCGGGAACTCTGAGCTGGCCCGAAGCTTGGTATTTCATTTTGCTGCAATGCGCCTTTTCACTGACTCTTATGTTTTGGCTAAGGGATTTCAGTCCCGAATTGTTGAAAGAGAGGATGATAATCTGGAAGAAGACCGCGAAGCCATGGGATAAGAAGATCATAACACTATGTTTCGTCGCTTTCGTGGCTTTCTTTGTTGTGCCCGGCCTCGACGCGGTCAGATATAAGTGGTCTCACATGCCGTTGGTAGTGAAATTCATCGGTTTTGTAGGGTTGATCCTTTCGACGATGTTCAGCGCATGGGTGCTTATGGTTAATCCCTACGCTTCGCCCCGGGTGGAAATCCAAAGCGACAGAGGCCACAAGGTAATCACCATAGGCCCCTACGAATATGTCAGGCATCCTATGTATGCGGGAGCGGTATTGTGGCTCTTCAGCGCCCCTTTGGCCCTGGGGTCCTGGAGGGGCTTGATCCCCGCGGCGATTATGGGGGCATTGATCGTGGCTCGAACCTATTTGGAGGACAAGACATTGCGGAACGAACTGCCGGGATATGTTGATTATGCGCAAACCGTGAAGTTCCGGCTCATGCCGAGGGTTTGGTAGCGGTCCTTGCGGAGCCCTGCGTCGTTGAGAAGAAAATGAACGATCAACGCGTTGGCAAACCGATATCAGTCAAAGGAATCGCCATTGTTCCCGTCGAGAAGACTTGTGTGCGCAGGTATGGTCTTTGGTCGGTTAGTTGGGCGCATGGACTAAAGGAGCCGGTTGCGATTGTGGTGAGGGATGCGGACGGGATGAAGGTGTTTGATGTGGAGGGGCTACCCATGTCGCTGGCGGCGTTTTCGGTAGCCGCACCGGAATGTGAAGATCTTCTTCATAGATTTCCTGCCGACTAACGAAGCTTTGGCTTGCGATTTGGTGGGGTCTGAGTCCAAAGTAATCCCTATCGCGTCTGCCAGATTCGAGTGGTCTAGGTCGGCTCCATCCAAGATGGCTTCGGTAAGTATCGTCTCCGTAAGGCAGGCACCGCTCAAATTTGTATTAGCTAGATAAGCACGCTCAAAATTAGCCGTTCTCAGATTCGCCCCTTCCAAATTCGCCATCCTGAGATTCGTGCCGCTCAAGTCAGCGCCAACCAGGACGGCTCCACCCAGATCCTGTCCAACCAATTCTTGACCCTTCAAGCCAATATGATTCAGCAGACTCAAAGAAAAACACCAGAAGAGTTCCGTTAACTTCCTCTGTCCTCTCAGGCGACAAATCCAGTCGCCGGCTGAATTGTTCTCAGGCCAATCTATGTCATGAGTCTTGCCGGTCGTTAAAGCGCATGCGCTTATGCAGGCGAGCAGCGCTTCCTCGGCGTTACGGGCCATTCGATCCTCTTCCCTATACCTTGGTCTTGGATCAAGCCTCTGCATAGGCATTCCGCGTCTCAGCATGTGGTCTATCAGAGTTTTCAGATTGGTTTGCCATTGTTTCACAGTTTCCATGGACCTTAGCGTAACCTCGTTGGCGAGAAATCCGAATAGATCCTGATCCATCGCGGTGGGACCGAAAAGCTCTGCCCAATCAACCAGGGCCTTCGTCTCATCCAAGCCATCCGAGGGGTCATCGAGTCTCCTGGCCATTTTTCGCGAAATATTGGCAAGTTCCCGAACGATCTTTCTGGCGGTAAGGTATTCGTAAAAGGTTTTGTGGGTGAACTCTATAGTTCGCTCAGCCTCTCGGTTCTCCGAGCTTTCTCTGAAGAAGAATCCCGTTAGGATAAGACTAACAGGATTCTTGGCGCGACCGCTCAGAGTCTCTATTACACTCTTGAACTGTGGAGCGCATCTGGCTTCTATGGCGCCTAAAGTGGCGCAGCGGCCTCCGTGCCAGGCGCACACGGCTGTTTCTTCGATGATGCGATTGAAATCCTTTTCATCTATTGCGGCTATAGGCTCAAACTGGTTACCGCTCCAGTTCTCCCTGTGGAACACTGAGCTGAATAGTCCTTCATATATGACGTTCGGGTTGGTTTCCTCGGAAAAATCAACATTGCCTTCCTGATAGACCTTGGCCACCAGATGGTTCAAAAGAGGTTGGCCGACAAGTTTGCCGAAAGCCCCTTGCTTTATCACTTCGGGGCATCCCGTGTAGGGCAATCCTTTGCATGTAAGTGTACTTTTGCCACCATTCATCTCTTTGATCCAAGTCCAACAATTTGGATGTAACGTCGAACTCAGTTCTTTCTTCGTCTTCCAAATGGTAAGGCAGCAAATGCAGCACCAGGCGGTCTTCCCGCAAGGCGCTTCTCTGGGATTGGATGACAAGCTCTCTGCCGCTTACAATAACCTGAACACGGAGTTTGGAATCATTGACATTGCCCAATTCCCTTCTGACGTGGTCCAGAAAGCTTGTAACCAGCTCCTCGGCTTTCTTGCCTTCCTGAACCAGTTCGTCCACACCATCAAATATGAGGAGACCTACGGACTCATCACCCGGCGGATTGAAGGGGTTCAAATCCAACTTAACGTGATTCTTGACGTACTCGGTGACGGCTGCTTCCCAGTCCTTCTGGAGATTCAACCTGTGGAGAGGTATCCTCAGGACTGGAAGCCCTTGGGCGGCCAACTCGGCGGCGAACATTTTGGTAAAAGAAGATTTTCCGCTGCCGGGGCCTCCGCTGATCACCCTGAGAGAGTCTTTGGAGTTACGTTTCTGGAGCCATTCCAGGAGATGATCCTTGAGCCAGAACGCCGTTCGTTTCACCTTGCCTTGCAAGTAATTGTCATAGAGCGATTTGGCGCCGGCAGGTTCCTCTCGCTCTTCGTAATAAGCGCGAGGCCAAATATAGATCTGGGCCAGTCCGAAATGTTCGTCGAATACCTGTTCGTCTACCTCTTTCTGAAGCCGCGCAAAATACGCTCGCCATGCCATTTCTTGCCGAGCGGCCTCGGTTGCGGGTCCGTCCAGAGCTTCTTTGACCAAACCGTAATCAGCAGGCCGCTCCCGCCACTCCTCATCGAGCGACACAGCAAAGTATCCTGGCAATCTCCCGGCGATCGTGTTGGCATGAGCCTGCGGCAAACCGAACTTGCCGATCCATCGACTGCAAGGTTCCCGGAAGTCCTTTAGGAAGGCGGCTTCCTTCGGTCGCTTGAACAAGGCTTCGGACAATTCGGCTCCAGACGCTTCCATAACGTCGGCGAATTCTTCAGCTATTTCGTCTACATTCGTGGGTATCTGCTCTTTCGCAATAGCGGGTTGCTCATCAATCAACTCGCTCACCGCCCTTAACATGGACCGACTAATCCAAGCCCATGCGACTTCCTGAGGCTTGCTCCTGTCGAATTGGAACGCGGTCAACACACCAGCGACATTCGCTCCCGCAGAAGGGAAGTTACCCGTAGCCACGTTTGCGGCCAAAGCCGTCATGCACTTGAACAGGTCTTTCCACTGGGTTTTCATCGGCTTGAAGGGCAAAGACGGCGGTTTACTGATTTCGGAAGCCACTATGCGCTCCATGAGGACGGAATCCTGAGTAATCGCAGTTTGGTGGGGCGGAAATGTCTGTGGTCAAATCACACCTAAGAATCAACGCCACAGTCAGAATTACGAAAAGTTCCCCGACACTGCAATGGGATTTTGGCGTTTCCGGGCTCCAGCCCGGGAACGAGCTGGAAGAAAAAAGTAAGATGAAAGGACATCTTGTGACGAACTTCAAAGAGACTGGGCAACTTGCACAGTTAGGAAAAACACAGGCTCTTCGTTTCTTCCTTTGTCTCACCACACCATCGGTCCGCTGAACTTCACGACTATTTAGGTAACCCTTCTAATATTTCGGCCCAATGGTCACCTAGAGCCCTGAGCACGTTGGATATCTCTATTAGGTAAGGCTCTTGGCCTTTAGGATCATTGCCTGCTACCATGGCCTCTACGGCCTTCCAATCCTCAATCAGGTCTCCGGCCACCTGGTCCGGAGGATGATTGTTGTCAATAGGTCCGTACCGAGCAGCACCCTTGACGTCCCAATATTCTTGCGCCGGAATATTTGTAGCGTCAGCCTCCAGCTTTTCTGAAACATGTTTTAATATCATATCGATCGCTTGCTTTAATACCGAAATCTTGATTTCCATCTTTTCTCTCCTCATCTAGGTTTTTGAAGAATACTTAAATTGCGCTCTACCTCTTCAATCCTTGCTGCATAATACTGTGCGCGTCGGGCCATCCAATTCTTGAGAGCATCTCCTTTAAACGGCTGTCCATTACTTCCCAGCGGAATCTGTACGTCACAGATCATGCCATTCGTCGGCGCCTCCGTGACCGAAAAATTTGCCACAAAGCAGTTTAGTTGTTTTCTGAAATGTTCCAGCTGCTTGTTATAGGTTCCAACGGTCGCCACCACTTCCATTCTCCTTGCCATTTCTACTTTGGTAGCCCGCAGTTCCCGTTTTACTTCCCCAATTTCCTTCTGCACGGGGGACTCGGGCGGGGCCACCAACGGCCTGTTTATCATCTGAGTCTGAACACGCGGCGGCACAGCTTGCGCACTCGAATGAATAGGAAAGACGAATACGCCAAATATGACGCCTGATAATACTAGAATGACGGAATACAACTGCATGTCTTTACCTAGTTTTGTAACATTATTTAACGTTTTCACAATTTCTCCTATGACGACACGCGCCCTGTTGCTCGAACTCGTTTCTGCGTCAGTGGACCGCCGCTGCAGTTGACTTGCTCAAGGCCGGTTCGAGTGTCCGCGAACACCTCGGTATGGCCATTTAGCCAAATCGATTTTCACTTTTGACGCATCAGAAACGGTCAGCCGCAGCGCAGATAGGTCCGACCGGAATCGTCTTGTGGTCAATAGGTCGCTCCTAAATACATCTCGAATGCGATGACAGGATCAATGACCCTGTCAGGTCTAACTCCCCAATTATTGGCGGCGGAAGGCTTGTCCCAATTAGGGACCCCCTTGTCGACGCAAGCGTAGTTGAACCATGTCCCAGGCTGCCAATAGGAGAATCGGGTCCCTACGGCCCAGCCGTCGATCAGCTCCCAAACAGTCCCTATCATCGCCTCCCAACCAAGATCCTTACTAGGTATGGACGGAGCCGGATTAGTGAAGGTTGACCCTGAAGGCTCGCTGTACACCACATTCCCGAACCGGCTGACAGTGGGGTCAGGCCTAACAAAGCCCAACGCATAACCATTGGAATTCCTGATCGCATACAAGAAAGAACCCTCCAATATGAGATTGGACGCCAGGTAGTAATCCAATTTCGCAGCGAAGACAGATGCGTCGGAAATGTGTCCCGGCGCATTCACCCCTGATCCAAATCTGTACGCCAGAAGAACCGAGTACAGGATCGAATAGACCGAAAGCCTGCTGAGGGGTCTCCTGAATAAAAGGCTGTCTGTCGATGTAAACGCCGTGGCGTCTGTCGGGACCGGGCATGAAGCAATAGAAAAGCGTCCCGCGGACCGGCCCACATATGGCGCCGGCTTCCGC
The DNA here is from genome assembly GCA_963747865.1 of uncultured delta proteobacterium. Taxonomy (GTDB): domain Bacteria; phylum Desulfobacterota; class Desulfomonilia; order Desulfomonilales; family Desulfomonilaceae; genus JBBSBY01. Next base: position 132,728 of record CAVVHK010000003.1, read on the forward strand.
CATGTAGCGCCAGCTTTCCCAATACTTGGAGGCGAAAAGGCTTCCACTGCCATCAGTCGTGTCCGGTTGGCCGAAAAATGTGCCGTTGAGGGATTTCTGAAACCGATAAACCCTATTGAACCAATCCAATTCCGTATTGAAGAAGAATTGTCCATTGTTGTATTTCAGATACCCCCATCCTTCAGTGACGTAGCGCTCGAACGTCGGCGCCTGATTACGGAGAGCGAACACAGGCCCCAGTCCCGTCGACAGTGGCTGCAGTTCCGGACCTTGATGGAAGTTGGACCTCAAGCATCCAACGCCGAATTCGAGATCGGTCGAGCAATAGGTCAGTGTCCCGATGAGATTGTCCACGGGGTTGGCCCCAAGGTCGTTGATATTCCACAAAGTCGTATTGGTGGTGGTTGTAGGATTTAGTAGCGGCGCCGTGGCGCTAGGAAAGGGGCTGGGTGTCTCCCAGAGGAAAACCCCGTATCCGATTCGCAAGCAGCCAGGCCCCGTGTGCCCCCATGCATAAGCGTCCGTATCACCAGGCCAACACTTATCTCTAGCTTCTTCTTGCGGGGTCGGTTGCATGTCCTTAAAAGTAGGGTCATAATCGGGGTCGCTCTTATTGAAATGTTCATCGTGCATTTTCTGTATAATACTCTGACCGGTTTCTTTGATGCCGCCAAAAAAATAGTAATCTGGATCAAGGGTGTTCTTTGAAGGGCCGGCAGGCTGTTTGTCAGATCTGTAACGGGGCCAATATTCAGGATTAAACCAGGACATGACGCGTTTGGGCAACAGTCCGGAACACACCAGCCGTCCCAGAATGTCCGGCACACAAAACTCCCGTTCCAACATCAAATACTCCGATGTCCGGTTGAATGAGAACTGCAGACTGCAGCCTTTGTGAAAAACCACCTTGCCTGCAGTGATGTTGCCGATCGGAGTGCGGACTCTGACGTCCCATAATGTCAGTTGCCCCGGAGATATCACAGCCGTCGATCCTTGAGTTGCAGACGTGCTGTAGGCGTTGATGGTGTACCGCGCCTTCAAGGTTACCCAATCGTTTCCGTATTTGGGATCTACGTTCAGAACAAATTGTGAAGTGGCCGCGCTGGTCCCGCTCACCAAGGCGTTTGCTATATCCGGTGTTGCCAAGGGGGTGGTTCCCGCTAACGGGATCGAAGGGTTGGGTACGACGGTCTGTAGCTGAGGGTTGCCTACCCATCCGTTAAGAGAGGCAAAAAGGCCTCCGGTTGAACTCGCGTCCACATCGTAATCTCCGAAGAAGCCGCGGGAGCCAAGCTGTCCGTAGTACCCATAAAACCAGGAATTCTGTGATCCTGACAAGTCTAGGCTCAATGGTGTCCCTTTTCCTGGAACCTGAGTAAAATCAAAACAGGATAGGGGAGGGACGAATGTCTCGGTGGCAGGTGGCTGTTTAGAGGCGCTCCCCCCAGTGGAGTCGTTGTTCCCAGGTGGGGGAGTCTTCGACGATTTCTTATCGGAGTACTGCTGACTAGGAAGACATGGCGGAGGCGGAATCTTCTTACCTAGAGCAGGCTCCGCCGGTGGTTTGTCACCGGTAGGCGGCACAGCATAGATGAATTCAACACATATACAAACCATGCAGCATGTAATGAACAGAAGTGATACGCAGCGAGAAAACATGTGACCCCCAAGACAAGCAAACCGCGCGTGATAAACCGTTTGAAGTCGATGAATCGACTTCGCCCCCTCAGTAAGGAAATGGATTTGAAGAGATATTGGTCAGAAAATAACCCGCTCGTAGTGTAACGAACGGCCATCGAACATGTCAAGGAAAAAGTGGCTTGTTAACGT
>CAVVHK010000004.1:0-19927 GCA_963747865.1 uncultured delta proteobacterium
TGAAAAGAAGAAAGATTGACCCAAATAAAGCGCTGGAATGGGTTCAGGCGCAACTTTCTTTGTCCCTAGCGTCAAATCAGGTCGAGGCTGTAAGGTGCGCCGTCGAAAACAAAGTCATGGTCATTACAGGCGGACCAGGGACGGGCAAGACGACAATTATCAACTCCATTCTGAAGATCTTCGGTAGGTTGGGAATAGACATTCTTTTGGCCGCGCCTACCGGGAGGGCCGCCAAACGAATAACCGAAACGACGGGACACGAAGCCAAGACGATTCACCGGTTACTGGAATTCAGTCCGAAGAAGGGCCGTTTTCAAAAGAACGAAGACCAGCCGCTGAGGTGTGACCTCCTGATAGTGGACGAAGCCTCCATGATCGACACAGTGCTCATGCACAATCTCTTAAAAGCCGTTCCCATCCATGCGACTCTGATTCTCGTGGGCGACGTGAACCAGCTACCCTCGGTGGGGCCCGGCAATGTTCTGAAGGATATTATCGCGTCCGGCGCTGTTCCTGTGGTATCCCTGACCGAGATATTTCGACAGGCCAAAGACAGCTCAATTATAGTCAATGCCCATCTTATCAACCAAGGCGTGATACCCGCTCTGGATGCCACACGGGGATCTTCCTCCGATTTTTATTTCATTCAAAAGGAAGAACCTGAAGAAGCTCTACCGGTAATATTGGAATTGCTCCACGGACGCATTAAAAGAGCGTTTGGATTTGATCCTCTCGACGACGTTCAGGTCCTGACTCCTATGAACAGAGGTACGGTCGGGGCGCGGAATCTGAACATTGAATTGCAGAAGATTCTTAATCCAAGAGAAGACGGCATAACTCGTGGAGGCAGGAATTTTAGGATCAACGATAAGGTCATGCAAATCCGGAACAATTATGACAAGGAAGTCTACAACGGGGACATCGGGCGGATACTGAAAATTGACACCGAAGACCAGGAAGTCACCGTAGTTTTTGACGGCAGGCGCGTCTCATACGATTATTCGGATCTGGACGAGCTCATCCTGGCCTATGCCGTCTCTGTTCACAAATCCCAGGGATCGGAATATCCTTGCGTGGTCATTCCCTTGCTCACCCAGCATTACGTTATGCTGCAAAGAAACCTGATCTACACGGCCATCACGAGAGGAAAGAAACTGGTTATCCTGGTCGGGAGCAAGAGAGCTTTCGCTATAGCCGTGAAGAACGACAAAACGCAGAAGCGATACACGCATCTCAAAGTCAGACTGTCGGGCCGGTAAAAGCCGGAACAACACGAACTTCCGGGGAACAATTGTCGGGGTAATCTTGACCTTGACCAAGTACAGCCTTTCTTGAGTTCGGTCACTTTGGTCCAGGGAATAGCCTTGCCAAAGCGCACAGTTCTAAGCTTTGGTGGTCGGAGCTATGGGACCAGCGATCTGGCGCACAGAGGACGTGCATCACGGCCTTTGTTACGGCCTGTGACAATCCGGTCTTCCGTGTCCGTTATTCTTTTCGTACGAACCGACTAACCGCTTTTCTGGTTTTGTCCAGCAGAACAACCATGACCATATTGCCCATAAATCATGGATTATTGAGGGCATATGAACACGGTGTCCAGTCTACTGGACACATTCCACCTTAAGGCAAATTTGCCTTGGGGTCATCTCAGTGGTCTTTCAGCTTCCAGACGAGCCACTTCAAGAGAGGTCATCCCGTTCGAACTTGCCTCCGAGCCTGGTTTCCGTTATTCTCCGTCGCCTCAAATAATCAACCTGGAGAAATCGTAATGGGTCTGATGTCACGGTCCGCTTCTATAATGAGATATCGTGTAAAAGGAGAGATTGAGGGCTCGTTTTGGGACGCCGTTGAGGCCGGTGTACGAAACGGATCCTTTAAGCCTGTGGAATCCACTGGTGACGAGACAGGCTTAGGATGGACTTCTCTTGAAGATTTTACGGATTTCGAATTCAGGGGATCTTCGTATGTGCGCGGGAACTATGTGGCTCTGAGCCTACGCTTGGACTCCGTAAGAGTGCCGTCCCGTGTGTTGGAAATGGAATTCAAGAAAGTAAGCCGGAAGGTTATGGAGCAAATGGGAACCAAGAGGCTTTCGTCCGGACAACGCCGAGAGCTGAAGGAGCGTCTGAAGGAATCCTTAAAACAGAAGGTATTCCCGTCGATACAGACTTTCGACCTTATTTGGGACACGTCCAAGTCATTGGTTTATTTCGGCTCCCATTCAGTGAAAGCGCGGGAACGTATGGAGGAGCATTTCAAGAAATCTTTCGGGCTATCACTACTGCCCTTGCTGGCTTTCATCCTCGGCCGGGAATTGTTGACCACTGAGGCCGAAAAGGAAGCTCTGCAGCAGCTCAAACCCTGCTCAATGACGCCATGACACGCGACTCTTACTGAATAGTGTTGCCTAGTTAGGCTCGCAATGACATTTCCGAGCGTCTTTGCAAGGCATCCAATGACAAATCAATCTCACGATCCGGCGCTTGTAGCCAAATGGATGCCGGCGACTCCCGTTAGCTGTGGCATGGAGGATGAACGCCGTGGACGTTTGCTCTTTCAGCTATGACAAACGTGAGTAAACCAGAGGAATTACAATGGACTTCTTGGATATACTTAGAGAAAAGGCTTTTCTGGGCCGGGAGTTCTTGACCTGGCTATGGTTTAAATCGGACCAAACGGGCGGACAAATAGAAACGATGGACGGAAAGGCCGTTGAAGTGTTCTTTTTGGATAGGATGACCCTTGATCTGCCGGACACTGAGTCCCCTCAAACGGCCACTTTCAAGGGTGAACAGTCCGAACTGAGGGAGGGATTAGCCTGCTTAAGAGAGGGCAAGAAGGTTGAGGAGGCCCGCATTTCCCTGAAAAGTGGCGAAGACGAGTTTACTATGACAATCAAAGGAACATGGTTTTACTTCGGCGGTTTCAAAACTCCGCCTGTTCTTCCCTCAAGCGAGTCGTCCGAGGATGAGGATACTGAGGGGGCTTTCCTTGAGAAAGTCTACCTTTTGGAAGAAGGCATGGATGCGGTCGACGCACTCTTTGGCCGCTTCCTCCAACTACGTATATCCCCGGACTGGGAGCCTGAATTGGTTAAACTGAGGCTTTGGGTTAACGAACATATGCTGGATTTGCCAAATGCCTGAAATAGTGTGAAGATTGGATGATTACTTGGATCGGGAAGCCCTGACAATCACGGAAGTCAGGGGATCTCAATCGGGGAACTCAGGGTTATGACCAGTTAGTAATGCAGAGCGCCGGAACAGGCGTTGTCGGCCCAGAATCGACAAAAAGAACACTGAGGGGCTCGTGAGCGGGTTGTCTGGGTTATGTAGAGGCTAACGTGTCCTTTGCAGAAAAAACTGTTGTACAGCGTTCTGGTGAAGTTTAACCTCGTCACTGCCCAGGGAGCGGGCCATGGGGGAACCTTGTCTCCGTAAGCCTGATTGCCCCTTCCACTCTCATGGCTTGAGACCGCTCGCTGCCTATCGGAGCATTCTCCCCGTTGGATCAATGCGGGTTCACTTCCGATGGATTGAGTTCATCATTGTCTCTGTGCCGAATCGCCGTCCATAACACTTCTTTAGCCGCCCTAATGGTCTCGGCGGGATCCGTAGACGATTCCCAAGCCCTCTGAAACTCCGACAATCGTCTCGGATAGCGCTGCAGCGATATCCAGCCCAACATCCTGATGATCGGAATGAACTCGTAAGCCTTATCGTCGATCAGACGTTTACTTTCTTGGAGAGCGGAGAACAAAACGGTCCTGCAGTACGGCTCATCCAGGGTACGAAGTGTTTCGTCATCGGGCTGAAAAGATTGGTTCGCATCGAAGTCAGCAAGAGTCCGGTATAAGATGTCCCGACAGGCTTTCACGGGAGACGCCGGAGGCGATATAGGGTTTTTCTCAGCTCCTTCTCAGCTTCGGCGTCATGGGCCACCCCGCATAGCGATAACCCTTGGAGAACAACCGGAATCTTTTCGTAACCCGCCTCAATAATCTCGTCGTATCGTATTATGAGAAATTTCAGAAGCAAGGTAGGGTCGATTTCGGGACCTTCCTTCATGCAAGACTCGGTATTTTCCATATTTCTTCCTTTGTGGTTAATAATTTGAGGGTTTGCCATCCGGCTCAAATCAATGCTACGAGATGAGCCGATATCTTGGGACGATTTCAGTGAACGGCTTGCCCTACGATTCCTAAGATAGAAGTCCTTGAGATTTTCTTAGGCAAACCCGCCCAAGCGAGCAAATCTGATAGTCGCACTGGACATCCAAGCAGAAATTTCTGCGCCTCTCTATTGAGGGCGAAGTCACTTCTTGGTCGTATTCGAAAGACATTTTCGTCGGAGAAATGGAAAATGATTATCGATATAAAGAATAGGGATTCATTTCTATTTCGGAGACAGCCTAAAATGGACCCCGAAAAAGGAGTTTTATCGTGTTGGGGGATAAATATCTCAAAGAGGGTCCCACACCACCGAAGCCAAGTTTATCCGTGAGAATATTCGCGAAGGTGGAAAAGCTATTTTGGGCGAAAGTCTACGACTCCTATCAGTATTGGCGCCGGTTGAATAACGTTAGACCGCTCACCAAGTACAGGCCTGATGGCTGAAATACAGATACGCCTCAATATTCCTTATGGTCGGATATGGCTTGACGGCAAGACACGAAAGGGGTTTTACGGAACTTTTCCCAAATAGACCTTATCGGGGTAATGCCCCGTAGACTGATTCCCCGGCAAGAGAGTCTGTGATCGCATAAATTGAGAAAGATACCGGAAATGTCCTTGAGCCCAATCCAGGTAACAACAGAAGTATCTCATACCCGCCCTCCGGGCCGGTTATAGCCAGGAGCCACTGAGAGGCGATTTGAAAGACGCCCTGTTCTTCCTGAGGAAAACCCTTCGGTCTCTGGGTAAAACGTCTCCGTTTTGTTCTCACGAATCCGGTCCAGGGGTGAGCGCCACTACCTCGGCTCTATTGAGACTTGACCCTTTTGGGTTGCACGAGAGGACCCAAGCCGTGAAGAATTCTTCTGAAGGCTGAACCCATCTGGTATACAACCCGTGAGCCATAAAACTCAGAGGTGACGCTCATGGAATGCTTGTAGCCCCTCGATATGATAAAGTGGAAGTCATTCCTTTTCGGGGTGAAAATAGTCTGAGTTCAGGCCCGGTTACTGTTTTTGAGGTGTGTTTCCAATCGTAGAAAATGGCGCGTTCGTAGAGCCACATCGCCCTTTCGCGTTAGGGAGTCTCATGGGCGCCGCATTCTTCATATCACGTGCCGGCGAAATCATCCGTGTCCCGGATAATCATACCGGGGTCGTTATCCGCGACCCGGAACAGTTCGGGTTGACTCTCAGCGAGATTGAAGCCGCGTATATGAAGCGCGGGGAGCGGATGGGTGTCGAAGGAGCGGCCCGGAGAGAAATTCTCCTGAAAGTCATCAAGAACGGCTGGATTCGGGTCCGCAGGTACAGGAACTACTGGTCGATAACTGCGGATGCGCTTACCGACGATGCTCAGGAACTACTTCAGGATTGGGCGAATAAGATGCTGAGGGGCCGCCACGGCTTCAGGGAAACCGACAGGTATATGCCCGTGAAAATATCAACTTTTGGAGGAGATTTCCTTTTCGCAATGAGAGATGTGGCGGAAGGCAAAAACAGGGCTTCTCTTATATCTTGAGTAACTTATTGATATCACTGATTTCCGCAGAAAATGAGGTCAAAAGACGTATCATCTATCTGTAATATCTATACAATTTCCGCATAGACTGGATTTGCATTTACTAAGAATACGTAAAGTACAAGCTGGGGTATAAGGCGTTTTCTCCTCCCCTTGGCCTTATAACGATGGGCATAATATGGATGGCAGGGGATAAGCGGTTATTTTTTGATTTCTATTCGACCGATAGCATGAGTCAATGATCGTCCAGCTCGAGAAGATACCGAGAATGTCCTTGAGACCAATACGGGTAAAAACGACTCGTCTCTTTTGACCGCTCTGCGGGCCAGATATATACTTATAAGGCGCTCAGAGACGATTTGAGAGACGGTTTCTATCTTTCGGGAGACATGTGTATTACGTTATTGAAAAAAACTCGCGGTCTTGTTCTCACGAAGCCGATCGTAGGGTCAGCGTCGCGAGCCCGACGCTGCCAAGAATTGATCGGACAAGTGACCCTCCAAATTATCCTCATTTCAGTCCTGTTCCCAAATAGAATCCGAAACATAGTCACCATTACAAGCGACGCAGCGATAATGGCTATCAAGGTCGATACGTGTCGCGGAAGCAGGTAGGTTGAGGATTTTCATGATTTCACTGTGTTGCAAGACCGCCACTGAAAAAAATATACGAACGGCATGTGCTCGGCCTTGTGGTTTTGGCAGACTGGGCCCCAAACCCACAACTATTTCCTTACCAAACTTCAGGTCGCCAAAATCACGTGTGTAGAGCAGGAAATGCAAGGATCGTAAGCACGGGCAAGCATTTCCAACTGATGGGTGATGGATTCCTTGCTCTGTTCGATAATCACCGGCACGTATGCTCGCATGTCCGCTTCAAGGTTTGCCAAGTTTTGTGCGGTGGGGATAACCAGGTTAGCCGTCAGGCATTTGCCACCTGCGCCATATTCGGTACTCGTGAAACAGAGTGCCGCGTGGGGCCTCTACGGCGCCTACTCCGCTCCCTTCACGAAGCAAAACCGGCGCCTGCTCTTCTCCGGCCTTTATCCCCCGATCCAGGAGCACGTCTATAATGTGAATACCGTCCTCGATGCAATGGGCGCATTCCACAATCTGCGCGTACGTGTTGGCAAACGGATTGTAGCACGGCACGGCGATTCCCAGATCATGGGCGGCTTCCAAGGCGAGAGGACTGAGTTGGTCGTGGTTGTTGTTAACGCGAGCCAAGGCTCCCACCATGTACCTGAGGCCGATGCCGGCCTGCGTGCTTGGCAGTTGAATAAGGGACGACCTGCTCATGGATGTACTCGCGGTAACGGCCGGCCGGCACGGATTGGCCGTCACTTGAGAAAAGGTCGCCATCATAAAAGGCATATTGTGTCGCGTGCCTGAGAGAGACGTACTCGGTTTCCCGCTCAAATCTAGGAATATTTACAGTCCTGAACAGCTTCACGGTAGCCTTTATCCTGGATCTTGCATGCGGAGAGAAAAAGAGATCGAATTCCGGATGAATTTACTGTTCGAAGTCCCCTGAATCTGGTAGGATTCTGGTTATTGCAAGACCGGAAGCCATCAGAAAATCAGGGGACTTGGGAAGTATGAAGAAAAGGCAGGGACATGGCAAGAGGAAAAGCGCCCGGAAAATCACTCCGAAGCCTCGATTCTCGGAAAAACGATTGACGAGCCGCGCCGGCCTGATTCCAATGAGTCGCTTTATCGACAAACTTGGAATCGAGAGGATGATAGATCGGATGGTCGGCATAGTTCGGGGCCCCAACACAGACTATGGTTTGGGAATGATTTTGAAAGCCGTCACGCTGGGTGTAATTTGCGGTAGCCGGCGCCTGTCGGATGTTGTTCGGTTAGGCATGGATGAAGCTCTGATGAAGGCCGAGGGCTGGGACGGCTTTCCAGTGCTGAGCAGCATCACTCGCGTCTTGAAGCGTTTTAGGTTTCGCAACTGTGTCGAGTTTGGTGAGGTCCAGAAAAAGGCCCGCCAGAAAATCTGGGACAAGAAGTGGTATGGACGGATCAATCTGGATTTGGATTCGTCATCCAAGAGCGCGTACGGGCGCCAAGAAGGAGTAGCCAGGGGGCATAATACCGAGCGCTCACACAAGCCGATGCTGAATCCGATCTTTGCGTTCATCGCTCAGACTGGGGAATGCCTTCATGCTTCGCTGAGACCCGGTAATACTCATAGCGCCAACGGCAGTGTGGAGTTCTTGAAGGAATGCCTGGCGCTGCTTCCAAAATATGTCTGGAGAATCGTGGTTCGTGCCGACTCGGCTTTCTTCAGCGCCGCTTTCGTGAGAATGCTGGAGCAGCATGGGTGCGGGTATGCGATCAAAGTGAAGATACGGAACCGGGAGAAGCTGTGCGCCGGACTGAAGTGGCAAAAGGTCCGCGGACAAGCGGGTCTTTGGACATCCGAATTCACCTACAGAGTTGCCGGGTGGAAGAGATCACGTCGCTTCGTCTCCGTTCGTCGCTTGGTTGGCGTGCTGACTCCCGAAAAGGACGGAGTGTTGTTCGACATCCCTGATTACAGCTATGGCCTTTGGGTAACCAATCTCGGGCTGACACCCCTGAAGACCGAACAATTCTACAACAAGAGAGCCGTTGCGGAAAATCTCATCGGAGCCGGGAAGAATCAGATGGCGTTCGGGTCCATGCTGGTTCACGAATTTTGGGCGAACCACGCCCTTCTCCAGGCTGCGGTATTGGCCTACAACCTGATGATCTGGTTCCAGCGCATGGCGCTTGACCCTCATCGGTGGCGTGAGAGACCAAACACATTAAGGGGGTGGTTGATATACCTGGCTGCCAGGCTACTGTTCACAGATGGGAAGTGGGTCTTGGCCTTGAGTGGAGGCTACCCTTACAGGGAAGAGTGGAACCGGATGGAAAGCCGCCTGGCTGCCCTGAATCCGTCCTAAAATTCGTCTCTTTTCAACAAGGTTCCAAATGTAAAGGGGAGGAGTGCGCCAAAAATACGCTTTTCCGGTGGCCATTAGCCGCTTCTTCGTTGCTTCCATGGCTGCGTGTCGCCCATCGTGCCACCAGAACAATTAATGGTAGCACTCAGGGGCTGGGAAAGACTCGAAATTGCCACTCGCTTATACGCCGAATCGGTTCAGTTCGTCACTTGCAAGATCCAGGTTTATATCTTCCAGACCATCTACCAAGCGATCCCTCATCGCAGCAAGCCTCTTCTCCGAATGTACAAAGCTGAACCCCCCGATGGTCATCGCTACCGGATGCGTATGTCTTCCAAGCACCACTTCGCACAGGTCGTATGCGAGCCTTTTCACGCGCATAGCTCGCCGCACGACATCCGGGCTGGTTTCAATTAGTGGGAATACACTGGAGACACCGAAGAAGTCCGGCCCCGCCAGAAAGTAGATATGCAAAATATGACTGCTTATCACTTCTCCGTGAAAAGCGAGCCGTCGCAACAAGAGCGTCTGCCCGGAAACCTCCACACCAAGAGCGCTTTCGGTTGCCTTCAGAGCCGCGCACTTGTGGCTTACAGAACAGATTCCACAAACCCTGGGCGCACAATGAATAACCTCGTCATAGGTCCGTCCCACGAGGAATGCTTCAAAGAGACGCGGGGCTTCAACCACGGCAAATCGCACGTCCACTAGCTTGCCGTCTTTAATCTCAGCGATGATGTCGCCGTGGCCCTCAACCCTTGTAAGGTGATGCACTTTGATCTGAACGTCCTTCGCCATGACTGGAAATCTCCTTACGCCCCAGTTCCGGCCAATTGTTATATATCGAGAATCTATCCTGGATTTGTTCTTCTGTGAGAAGGTTCTTTTTCGCTACCGCATCCATGATGGAGTGGAGCCGTTCCCGCGAGAGAGCCATAGCCGTGGCCGCGATATTAGCCTGATCCACAAAGCCCCGGCATCCCCGGCATGGATCACCGTAGGCGGTGCAGATTGCATTACATCCACAGCGGGTCACCGGTCCAAGGCACACAATACCTTTCTGTACACACAGAGATAGTCATTGAGCTTGCATTCTACACACACCGGTTGATTTGGCGGATGGTAAGTTTGTCCTGTGATGATATGTTTGAATACGGTCAAGAATTCAGGCAAGCTGACAGGGCATCCCTGGATCTGATAGTCAACGGGGACGACCGCAGTAATCGGACGTGCCGGAATCGTGTCGAAGTGGCTCCACTCACTGCCGTATACAATCTTGAGCATCTCTTCCATTGGTCGCGTGTTTTTCAGCGCATTGTGGCAACCGATGCTGGCGCACGCCCCGAGAGACACGAGAGTCTTGGCTGTCTCTCGTATTCGTTTTATGCGGTCGATATCCTCATGTCGCGTTATGCTTCCTTCACAAAAAGCGATATCATATTCTTGGCTTTCACCAGTCATGACCTCGCGCCAGGTGACTATCTCAACGTGCTTGAGTATTTCCATCAGGTTTTCTTCGAGCTGCAGGACGGTCAATTGGCACCCTTCGCAACAGGCGAAGTCGAAGAAAGCTACTTGAGGTTTGGCGTGTCTCTGCATGACCTTGCTCTCTTTCAGGCGCTAGTCCTGATCCTTTTCAGGCGCCCAGGCTTCCACGGCTTCTGTGCGGCCTAGGAGTTCAGAATAGCGGAATACCGGTCCGTCCTGACACACATAGACGTCATTAAGCTGGCAATGACCGCATTTCCCGATCCCGCATCTGAATTGCCTTTCCAAGGAAAAGTATATCTGATCTTCGCTCAGTCCCCTTTTAAGCAATTCCATTGCGACAAATCGGTACATCACAGGCGGCCCGACTGCCGCAACCACAATGCCCTGGCCGGAATTGAATTCGATTTCTCGAAGAGGCAATGTTAGTACGCCCGTTCTCCCCTTCCATGTGTCATCCGGTTGATCCACGGTAACGTACACCTCAGTGTTGGGAGCCTTCGACCATTGCTCCAGGTCATCCTGAAAAAGAAGGGTGGAAGGGCTCCTTGCGCCGTAAACCACGATAAGCCGGCGGTAATCTGCCCGGTTATCCAGCACGTACGTTATGAGAGACCTGAGAGGGGCCAAACCGATGCCTCCAGCGATGGCCAGTACGTCTCGACCTCTCATCTCATAGACAGGAAAGCCTCGGCCGTAGGGCCCCCTGATGCCAAGCCAATCGCCGGCGCAGACAGCGTCCACGGCCCTGCTCAAATTGCCTACTGCCCTGACGCACAGTTCAAAGCTTTCCTTGTGTGACGGAGAAGAGCAAATTGATATCGGGGCTTCGCCGTGCCCGAATACGGATACCATGACGAATTGTCCGGGCGCGTGGTTCAGTGGGCGGCCGTCGGCTAATTCTATTTCCAGGAAGGCTTCAGTGGGTCTCATCTGGTATGCTCTGACGACTTTCGCCAATTCCGGCTGATAGAACACGCCTTGGTCTACGTCCGGCCTCTTTGAGATACTCTCAGGCATTGTGCCCCCTATTCTGGGAATAGCTTATGAGCTGATTGGAAACGTCCACTACATTTATATCTGCGGTGCACGCCCGGCTGCAACGACCGCAACCGGTGCAGTAAGGGCGCCCCAACCTCCTGTACAGGTAGAGGAATTTCCGGTGCCAACGATGCCTCACCCGCTGCCACCGTTCCTCGCGAAAGTTGTGTCCGCCTGCAACAAGAGCGAACTCCAGAAGTTGACAGGAGTCCCATGAGCGTCTCCGTACACCCGCAGCAAACGTCAGGTCGAATTCGTCGTCCATGCTGAAACAGAAACAGGTGGGACAGGTTGTGTTGCACGATCCGCAACTGTAACACCGTGACGCAATCTCTTGCCATACGGGGGTCAGCCCACCACGGTCAAGAATGTCTGCAAATTTCGCTATCGACGAATCCAATGAAGCGGTTATGAGTGCACCTTTTTCCGAACGTCGGCGCTCGACTTCTTCCATATGCCGGGCCTGGGCCGGAGCCTTTCGGGCAGCTTTCAGGATATTTTCCCCGGCCGCTGTGTGTACTTCGACAAAAAAACCGCCATCAATCGGTGTCAGAAACAGATCGCAGGTTTTACGGGATTCACTGGTCCCGATTGACGTGCAAAAACAATACTCATCGGGCAGGCAATCGACGCCGATAATGGTTGCCCGATTTCTGTCTTCCGCCCATCGCATCTCGGCTGGAGGATACGAGTATGCAGCGTCCAGGGCGTCCAGGGCCGCCAGGTCGCAAGGATGAACACCGATGAGAATGAACGGGGCTGTATCTCGGACGAGATCGATTTCCGGTGGACTGCTCTCAGTGAAATGAAATAGAGTCTCTTTAGGAGGGAAAAATACTTTTTTCGGGGGGATCGTGGTGGTGGTGTAGTCGAGCGTCAGATCCAGCGGATTTTTCACGTGATCGAAATAGTAAAACCCCGGCTGATCCGGCCGCTGCCGTGGCCCTACGACCACCCGAGCTTCCATAACACGATCCAGAAAAAGGTTCCAATCTTCGTGTGAGACTACATAGGCTTGCATGCCGCCTCCTAAGCTTCCTCCCGTTCAAGTTCGCCCTTGCTCCAACTTGTGGCGTAACCGAAGGAGTCGGCGGATGTGATCATGTTCCTGGGCGATCACATTGTCAACTATTTGGGTCTCGGAATGACGAATCACTTCCTTGATGGCAGAGTAAAAGAGTATTGAGCGTTGCTCGAAGCCGATACCGAACTCGATCGCCTTGAACGGATCGCTGATTTCGGACCATTGCGGAAAGGGTTCCGCCGGCTGGTAAAACACCTGATCACCAACAAAGCTATCCACATAGCTGCGGATTTCCCCTGAGTACGTTTCTGGAAGGGAATAATCGGCAAGTCCTGCCTTCATTCGGGAAAAGATGTCGACGTGAAGACGTTCTTGCTCTGTCAAGTGCCGGAAGATCTCCAGAAACGTCCTGCTGCAATCTTGATGATGCACACGCTTCATAGAATCTGATCCCCTGACGCTCTATCTGGATGGCCATGTCCAGGATCTCAGCGGCACGAAAGATAGGATACTTCATAGCTTTTCTCCCTGAGTGGCTTGCCGTCGTCTCCCAAACCTTTGAGAGGAACATGCGGCAATGGCTCGCCAGCCCCGGTTCCTAAGTAGACCGCATCCGGTCTTTTCCGGTCGGAGTGAGGGGTTATAGTGAGTGACAAAATTTTTGTCCGATTGCGAGAAGATTTTTCTCGCGATCAGGTCGAGGATATGGTTTATCCTGGGTATGGCTCGGAGACCGAACATGCCCAACGCCGAGAACTGCACGCTGGCAGAGTTGGAGACTGCTGCCGGAGCCGCTGTGTCGAAGCGGAGTCATGTTAGACTGATGGCCATCAAGGCCTTGCTTTTGGGATTCATCTTTGACCAAGTCGCTGCTCTTTATAGTGTGTCCCGACGTACATTGACCCGCTGGGTGGGGCGGTTCAACGACCGCGGCATTGACGGTCTTATTGAAGGGGCTCATACAGGGCGCCCACGCAAGATCACTCCTGAGCTGAGCGCACACTGCGAGGAGCTGATCGAGCATCCAGAGCGGGTTAACTACACTCATTGGACAGCAAAGAAGTTTCACGGCTATTTGACCAAAGAGCTCGACAAAGACATCGGATATCGTACCGTATTGCGTTGGCTCCATCAGCAGGATTTTCGGTTGAAGGCGCCTCGGCCGTGGCCCAATGGCCAGGATGAGGAGAAGAGAAAGGCCTTTGTGGAAGGACTCAAGGTCTTTTTGGCGGACTTGGGAATCGACCTGTGGTTTCTGGATGAGACAGGCATAGAAGGAGATCCTCGGCCACGGCGACGCTGGGCAAAAAAAGGAGCGAAGATTCGCCAGCCCTATCAGGGCACTCACATCCGCATGAGCGCCACAGGAATAGTCTGTCCCAGAACTGGCCAATTCTACGCTCTTCTGATCCCTCATTCGAACACCACAGTGTTTCAGATCTTTCTGGACAACGCTAACGCAGATATCGACTTCCAAAGACCGCGAAACATCCTGATCTTGGACAATGCTTCATGGCACAAGAGCAAATCTCTCAACTGGGGCTGCTTCGAAACCCGTTTTCCTTCCTCCCTATTCCCCGGACCTCAACCCGATCGAACGGCTGTGGCTCCTCATGAAAGCAGAGTGGTTCACAGATTTCTACGCAAGGTCTCGGGACGAGTTGACTGAACGCCTCATACAAGCCCTGAACTGGGTCATCGACCGCAGAGAACTCAACAAGAAAACCTGCGGGATTCCTACGAAACTATGAGCCAAGCGGCGTGCGGTACGGCTTAGCACACCAGGCCATTTCGGACAGAAATTTTGTCACACACTATAACCGTCATCCTGACCCGATCCTACAATCTGAAGTGGTCGAGACAACAAGGTAAAGTATCTGCAACAACTCGTTTGTTCCACAATCCCTCGTAAGATCCGAAGAAATACGCATTGACATTGGTGGTAAAGCCACCTAATTATGACAACTTAACCTTCATTTCTTCCACGACTCACTCACCGGAACATTTCATCATTTTATACTCGGGTAACGATCAGCCATAAAGGTCATTGCCGGAGAAGTCAATGAGCGGAGATCAATCAAAGTCTGTAACAGCCTCTTTGACTATCGGGTCTATTCACGCGGGCTATCTCTACACTCCTATCATTTTCTCAGGCTCTCCCAGCATGCCTCGTCCGCCGCTTCAGAGGAGTAGAATGCTTCACTGTGCGGCTTCCCTGTCCACCCTTCAGGAGCATAATACCAGTGGAGCGGTCTGTGCGAATCGGGGTCAGCAGCTTCGGAACCAGGATATATGACGAATCGTCCAGCGGGTGTATCTATGGTATAGGCACGAAGTAATCCGGTCATGTCGCTCTACCTCATAAGATTGTTTGTCGATGTATGGGAAGCCGTGAAGCGTAATAATGTGGCTTAGTTGCCATCCCGGGGGTTTGGGGAGGTACGGGTTCCTCCGACCCGAAAGAGCCGAGTCTGGTTCCCCACAATACCCCAAAAGAGGCAAAACTGTCGTCAAATTGATCAAAAAGCCTCTTTCATTCTCTTTTTGAGTATATCGCTTCATACTGCCCCAATCAAGCAAAGTGTTCTCCCAAAATCCACGGTCCAGTTTAGGGATTGTCCTTATATAACCATCGCAAACTCCTGGACCTTTGCGCGTGGTTTCAACGCGTTGTGCGGGCCGGATGCGACGTTTATACTCGGACGAACACTTAGTCGTGGCATGAATGTTTGGTCCCGAAGGACTAGATCCCCCGACATGCTTTTCTTGAAATCCCCATTCAGTTCGCATTCCTCCGCCCGAGTAGGGTGTCACCGCTGCCACCGGATTTGTTGGGCTTCCAACGGAACGGCGACGCCGTCGTGATGCGGTACGACACGCGCCGTATAGTCCGCTGCCGAGCGGGTCCCCGACACGGTCGCGCTGTAAACGTAGCCGCCAGCCGCTCCCGCCGGTTGGCTAACTCTCTTCATCTCCTGTCGTACCGGACCACCGTCGTCCACTGAGTCGGCGTAAAGCTCCAGCCGCACGGCATCCGGGTCAAGGTCATTGAGATAAATCTGAACCTCAAATACGTGCTGCGTCCGGTCAGTCTCAATCTTCATTTCACCGAAGCGTAACGTGGCCCATTTCTGTTCCAGAGCGTGCTGCCAAATAACTATCTGCTTGCCCATTGCGCCTCTATCGGCAGCCCGCTCACGGTAAGCTGCGGCAGCAGGGATGTAGTGTTGTTCGGTGTATTCCCGCACCGCACGGTTGGCGGAGAATCGCGGCGTCAACAGCGCCATGCTCTCTCGCATCCGCGCAACCCAGGCGGCAGGAATGCCCCTCTCGTCGCGGGTATAGAACTCGGGGACAACCTCACGCTCGAGAAGGTCGTAAAGCCCCTCAGCTTCGGCGGCATCCCAACCCGGATCATCGTCATGTTCCCGGCCATCTCCCAACGCCCAGCCCACTTTAGGCGTGTAGGCTTCCGGCCACCAACCGTCCAACTCGGAAAGATTGATGCCTCCGTTGACGAGCACCTTCATACCGCTTGTCCCGCACGCCTCCCAGGGATGTCGTGGCGTGTTGATCCATACATCGACCCCCTGAACCAAGTGCTCGGTCAAAAGCATGTCGTAGTCGCTGAGGAAGATGACATGGGGACGCGCTTCGGGCCGCCAAATGAAATGCATCCATTCCTGAATCAGGGCCTGCCCCGCCTGGTCCGCCGGATGGGCCTTGCCGGCCATAATGAGTTGCACGGGTCGCTGAGGATCGGTCAAAAGGCGAAGCAGCCGCTCCGGGTGGTGCAGCAGTAAGTTCGGTCTCTTGTAGGCCGCGAAACGACGCGCAAAGCCCAGCGTCAAAGCGTTGGGGTCAAGTAGATGCTTTGCGCCGTCAATCGCCTCGGGCGACGCGCCGGCGGCGGCCAGCTGATGCGATAATCGTTCGCGGGAGTATTCGATGAGAGACTTGGTGGAGGCTGTGCGAAGGCGCCACAGCCTGGCGTCCGAAACACGGCGAATATCCGCCTCAAGGGTTTCCGTCGTCCTCAGCCAACGGTCTTTTCCACAGGCCTCCGTCCACAGATCGTCGGCCGCCGCCGAGTCCCAGCTCGGCATATGGACTCCGTTGGTCACGTGTCCGACGGGCACTTCGTCCGCAGGCCAGTGCGGAAAGAGAGGCTCAAAGAGATGCCGGCTGACCTTCCCATGCAAGCGACTGACGCCATTCACCGCCCCGCTCCCTCTCATCGCCAGATATGCCATGTTGAAACTTTCCGATGAGTCGTTCGGGTTCCGGCGGCCCAGGGCCAGCAAATCGGGGAGTGAGATGCCGAGCTTTTTCTCGGCATAGTCACCGAGGTATTGCTCGATCAGGACCGGAGCAAAACGGTCAAAGCCGGCGGCCACCGCCGTGTGAGTGGTGAAGAGGTTACCCGCTCGAGTGGCGGCCAGTGCGACTTCAAATGGTTGCCCGTTCTCTTGCATGAAACAGCGGGCGCGTTCCAACACCGCGAAGGCCGCATGCCCTTCATTTAAGTGACATACTTCCGGCTGGATACCAAGTGCGGAGAGCAGTCGCCATCCGCCGATTCCGAGGAGCAGTTCTTGCTTGAGGCGCAGTTCCGGTCCGCCGCCATACAGCTCGCTCGTGATCCCTCGATGAACGGGGAAGTTCGCCGGATCGTTGCTATCTAATAGGTACAGCTTCACTCTGCCGACCTCCGCCTGCCATGCGCGAAACCAGACCGTGTAATCGGGTAATACGATCTCCAACCGCAACCACTCCCCGTTCGGTTTACGCAACGGCGTAATCGGTAACTGTCCGGGGTCGTTATACGGGAAGAGCGCCTGTTGCGCACCGTCCTTGTCGATCACCTGCCGAAAATAGCCTTGCTGGTAGAGCAGCCCCACGCCTACTACCGGGACGCCCAGATCACTGGAGGCTTTGAGCTGATCGCCGGCCACATTGCCAAGTCCTCCGGAATAGATCGGAAGAGCTTCGCTCAACATAAACTCCATGCTGAAATACGCAACACAGGCCAGTGGGGATTGCGAGTAGGTTTGCTGAAACCAGGCGGTCGCCTCCGTCGCTTGCCGCCTAGCTTGTACCAGGTCATCGACCATTTTTCGGAAACCGGGGTCGGCTAACACGCGTTCAATCTGTTCCCGCGAGACAGTCTGCAGAACGCCCCAGGGGTTATGCGTCAGATCCCATAGTGCGGGATCAAGCTCTCGCCACACTTCGTCGGCGGCATGATTCCACGACCACCGCATGTCCAGGGCCAGCTCGGCCAGGAGATCAAACCCCGCAACTTCCATGGGCAGAAGCCCGTATATCGGGTGGCTGACACGTGTTGGTTTGCTCATGGTCGCTCCTTCAAATTTGCCTTGGGCGGAATTCCCCTGCTGCCGCTGGGCGCCGCCAAAGCATCGCTGACGATCGTCTGCGCTTCCTCCATGATGCGGCGCAGATGATCCGCTCCATGGAAGCTCTCCGCATAGATCTTGTAGATATCCTCAGTCCCTGATGGACGCGCTGCGAACCATCCGCTCTCCGCGACCACTTTCAACCCACCGATGGGAGCGCCGTTGCCCGGCGCCTGGGTGAGGACAGTCAGGATTTTTTCGCCCGCCAGTTCGGTGAGCTTGACCTGCTGGGATGAGAGTTTCGCCAACAGTTCCTTTTGATCCGGAGTGGATGGCGCCTCAACGCGATCGTAAAAAGGTTCACCGAACTCGCGCGTGAGTTCGTGGTAAATTTCCCCGGGATCGTTGCCCATCCGGGCTGTGATCTCCGCGGCGAGCAAAGCCGGGACAATTCCGTCTTTGTCCGTCGTCCAAACGCTGCCATCCAGACGAGCAAAGGAGGCCCCCGCGCTCTCTTCGCAACCGAAGGAAAGCGAACCCTCGAGCAAGCCGTCAACGAACCACTTGAATCCCACCGGAACTTCGTAGAGGCTACGCCCCAGCCTGACTGTGACGCGATCGATCATCTGACTACTCACCACAGTCTTCCCCACCGCCGCATGCGCTAGCCACTCGGGCCGGTGTTGGAAGAGGTAGTAGACCGCGACTGAAAGATAGTGATTGGGCGGAAGCAGTCCCGCACTTCGGGTAACAACCCCGTGCCGGTCATGGTCCGTGTCACTCGCGAAAGCAACGTCGAAGCGATCCTTCAGGCCGATTAGCCTCTGCATCGCATATGGCGAGGATGGGTCCATGCGGATCTGGCCGTCCCAATCAAGGGTCATGAAACGGAAAGTCGGGTCGACGGACTCGTCGACGACGGTGAGGTCCAACCCGTAGCGCTCGGCAATCGGCCCCCAATAGTGGACCCCGGCGCCCCCAAGCGGATCCACTCCCAGTCTGATCTTCGCTTCGCGAATGACATCCATGTCGATCACGTTGCCGAGGTCGTTAACGTAGGCATTAAGGTAATCATACCGGTACGTCGTAGAGGCGTGAAGAGCCTTCTCGTAGGGAATCCGTTTCACTCCCTTAAGACCGGCATCGAGAAACTCGTTCGCCTTCGCCCCAATCCAACTTGTGACGCCGGTCTCCGCCGGCCCTCCGTTTGGCGGATTGTACTTGAAGCCGCCATCATGGGGCGGATTATGCGAAGGGGTGATCACAATGCCATCGGCAAGTCCGGTTCTTCGTCCACGATTGTGCGTGAGAATCGCGTGGGAGATGACGGGCGTCGGAGTAAATTCTTCCTTCTCTGCAAGCATGACTTCCGCCCCATTTGCCGTCAGCACTTCCAAAGCGCTGGCAAGAGCGGGCGTCGAGAGCGCATGCGTGTCCATGCCGAGGAACAGCGGGCCATCGATTTTCTGCTGTGCGCGGTACAAGCAAAGCGCCTGGGTGATGGCGAGGATATGCGATTCGTTGAATGATTTCTGAAAAGCCGAGCCGCGATGTCCTGACGTGCCGAACGCAACCCGTTGTCCAGGCGCCGAAGGGTCAGGCGCCTCGGTGTAATAGGCTGTGATCAGTTTCGGCACGTTAACCAACATCAATGTTTCGGCCGGCTTTCCTGCAAGGGGACTCACTTCCATGGCTCCTCTCAAATTTCCAGGCGGCGTCTTCGGTTGGGGCGCCTTGTCTATTCCATATCGATTCCAACTCACTGCAATCACAGCGATATTAGGTCTGATTCCTCGACATATTGTTCACGGCGGGCCTTCTCCACCGATTCACGGGATTGATGTTCCCAACCGTTGGTGAACACGCCGCCGTCTGTGTCGACAAACAGCGTCGTAAAAGACGTTGATCTTGTCAGTCATGCTCTATCGGCCGTCCGTAGTGGTCGTAGAGGTATGCCTCATAATCTCGGTTATCGGCTTTCGAAGGATCGAACTCAGGACTATTTTTCACGGATTCCCGCGTAAGGTCAAAATACAAGCTCGAATCGACCCATTCCACACGCTTGATCCATCGTGGAGATAAAATAACTCTTTTCCCCGGCAGCCAATTGCGGGTATCCACAACCAGAAAACGAACCGCCCAATTTTCGTCGTCTACAATAAAATCTTCAACATGACCGATTTCACCGTCGGTGACATGAATATGGTAGCCGGTCACTTCCCGCGTGCTGCGCAAATGCGGATCATCCCGACGCACTGATGCAGAAGCTTCCTGCTCCATAAACGCTTCGCCATCAGAAAGAGGTAAGGGGGTTGTTCCGAAGGCGCCTCCGTAACCGCCTCGCCAAGGCCACTGATAGTACTCACGCAGCTCGGCTTCATGCTGAC
>CAVVHK010000005.1:0-39675 GCA_963747865.1 uncultured delta proteobacterium
TAACGGCGGAAGCTCTTTTCAACGTCTAATCGAAGTTAACGGACGGCAAATCACAGGATTGGGGGTATTTGACGAAGCTTACCGGCCTGTGGAAGCCGGATTGTTCCGATCCGGCAAGCGATCCGTGATGATCCTACAGAACGCGTCCTATGAGGCGCGGGTTTATGACCCTACGAATCAGGGACGGCGTCCTAGACCGGCCTCAGTTGAAGTCCTGATGGCCGCCGATTTTTCGAATCACGAGAACCTGCCCGGCAAGGTTGTCTCTATTGATACCTCACGCTCGTTGGAATTGTCGCCCTTCAGTATCGCCCGGATAGTATGGGAGTCCGATGTCGGCTCGTGACAAGCGGAGGCATTAAATGCGTTACCGGACCACGCTCAATTGATCTCTGAGCTTGAAACGATTCTCCGGGTCTTGCTCTCTATTAGGCCGTTTGACCGGCAATGCCAACCGTCATTTTAAATAGATTTTCTAAGAGCCTCGGCCGTATTCAAATCTTTATCGACTAGGCATGAGTCTGAGAGGGGTGGACGGGATTATGCCGGATGAGTCATGAACGGCGGGAAAACGTCCGTTACCTTGTAGGCTGGGGCCGAACATCGACAATCCGAAATGCCGTAAGTCCATCGGCGCCTTTGCCGACCCCTGCCAAACCGCTCTTGTTTACGTCAAGACATATAACGCTTTCACTGAGGGAGAAGACATAAATCTTTCAAGGAGCCATTATCAAATGCATCTGCAACGGCACCTGCATCTCCCGCACCGCCACGATTCTTCAGGCTTCCCTTCACAATCGGCTTTAGCATCCGTTGAGTTTAAAACGCTTCCCAGCAAAGCGATACCGATAACCGCTCCGGACCACTTGCCCAGATTAGTTAGGAATCGCCTTCTCGACTCGTCTTGCTTTTCTGAAGGGACAGGCTCGGAAGAAGAGGCTTCTTTCTCCTCCACCGGTAGATTTGGCTCCTTGTCTTCAAAATCTCGCGACATAACCTTCCTCCCTGGAATCATGATAATTTCGGTGATTCACTTCCGAAACGGCCCGCGTTGCTAACTTCGCTTACATCAATAGCATTTTTCATCTTAAACAGGATAGGTGTCAACATAAATCTCTTAAATCCATAAAGATTCAGTCATGGGAACCAATTGTCGAGGCTGCTTCGGCGCTCTTTCAGCGCAAGGGTAGTTGAGCGGTTCTCGTGATGTTGCAGCCGGAGGCGCTGACGACCGACTTTCGCTCAACAGCCATCCGTTCCGCAATACGTGATTCGTCAAGAACAGTGTTAAGCCCGTGTTCCCTTGACCTCCTATTAGAACTGCCGGTTCGTGGTGGTTTCCTGTGATGTGGCCCCGTGTCAATACAGCCGTGAATGGCCATGCGAAGCGGTGAATTGCGAAAGCCAAGAATACGCTTGACGCAGGAGATTACGCAACGGTATCTTGAAGAGGGGACGAAACGGGCTTTTCATCAATACGGCGGTGGTTTTGTCTATAGCGTTTTTTTGTGAAAACCACACTTAAACCTCTCCAGGCGGGGAAACAGTTCCGAAAGTCGGCCCTGAACAAAAAAAATCGGCAATGACAACTACTCAGGAAGATTCTTTTAAGGAGGAATCATGAAGACAGCGACGGTAGCGGCATTGATTGCAATCGGTTTCGCGATGCCGACATTCGCCATTGAAGGGGGGCGGCCGCCGAAAGAATCTGGGCCCAATTTCGAGCTCAAAAGGCAAGAAATACTTAAAAGGATTGACGAGCGGCTGGCTCGAATCCAACAGATGAAGTCTTGCGTCCAAGCGGCAAGTTCCCGCGATGAGCTCCGGGCCTGCAGGGAAAAATTTGGGCCCAAGGACGGACCGGGAAATCGGCAAAGAAAAGAAGGAGGCTATCCAGACCCCAGGCCTACTCAATAGAACTGCAATATGTGAGCCTGGTGGATGAATCAGCCTCACTTCCGGGACAGGGGGGATCCATGACCGTGCGCAACGGTAGCTGGGATTACTTTGGGGTTGTATCCAATTTGATATATGAAGACCCGATGAATTGGAGTCGAAATTAGATTTTCTTGACTTTCTTCATGCAGCGGGACCATTCCATCACGCTTAACAGAGCCAACTCCCCTTGAAATGGGGAGACGCTGTTATGAAATCACATCTTTCTGCAGGCAACCATCACAGTAGTTGAGCGATTGATCGATTCGCGGAGTATTCGATGTTCGGATCCTGCCCTCAGTGCGGAGCAAGAATAGAAGACGACAACACCTCGTGTCCGATTTGTCGGCAAATACTGGTCGCTCATGATGAAGAAGCCCACCAACCCCAAGAACTTGACTATGCGATACCGCCTGGGACGATCCTGGCCGGAGATTACAACATTGTCAGGCTCATCGGCATGGGGGGAGCGGGCAGAGTTTATGAGGCTCGGCAAATAAGCCTCCGCAACATGCCCGTAGCTCTGAAGGTGCTGCACCGGGACCTGAACAAGAATACGCACGCCATCGCGTTGATGAAGAAAGAAGTGATCATTTCACGGGAACTCACCCATGAGAACATCATAAAAATTTACAGTCTGGAAATAACCAACGGCAGGCGCTTCGTC
Organism: uncultured delta proteobacterium; assembly: GCA_963747865.1. Classification (GTDB taxonomy): domain Bacteria; phylum Desulfobacterota; class Desulfomonilia; order Desulfomonilales; family Desulfomonilaceae; genus JBBSBY01. The sequence continues at coordinate 2,603 of CAVVHK010000005.1, forward strand.
GTCATGGAGTACGTTCCGGGCAAGAGTTTTCAGACGATCCTCACCAGATTTGATAAATGCCCTATAGATGTGATCGGAGTGGTTTTCCTCCAGGTGTGCGACGCGTTGCATTACGCCCATTCCAGAGGCGTGATCCATTTGGATATCAAACCCGCCAATATTCTCGTCAGACCATCGGGAAGCCTCAAGGTATGCGATTTCGGCATTGCTAGGGCAGCCATCGGTGATACCACTACTTCTACTCAGAGATTAGTAATCGGATCTGTAGGCTTCATGCCTCCTGAGCAGTATACCGGCAGGGGCGCTGTGTCACAAAGATCGGACATTTATGCATTGGGCGCCACCGTGTACTGACGCTCTCACAGGCAAAGTTCCGACAGGCGCGATAGATCGTGGAGGTGTTCCCTCCTGCGTGTTCCAAGCCCTTGAGCACAATCCCGAGGACCGCTTCGATTCCATCAAAGAATTTCGACGAGCCTTCGTTCAAGAAACGGGATTGTGTCCTATGAGGGCTGAGGCGGCCCGGTCAGTTATTGCGTCTTATGCTGGGGGGGGGGCCAACCGGCGAGCGACTCACCCAACCCTTGGTCGATTCGGGTGTTGTCCACGTCAATCCCTCTTCGGCAATTGCCGCGGCGCAGGAGGAATCCGGAAACGCCTCGAAGAAGACCAGCCCTCCTAACACCACTGGTCCCATAAAATCGCAGCCCCCTGCATTTACCGCCGGACGTGAAATAGGCCCATCGAAAAAGTTCTACGGCAAGAAGATTATGTTGGTGGGCGCATGCGTCGCTTTGGTCGCCGTAATGATTGTCCTTTTTTTGCACCACAGAAGTCGACAGGCCCGACTACCTAGTTACGAAGTCGCCGTCCTCGAAGAGAGTTGGGTGGACCAGAGTCGAAATCGAGATATACCTGTAAAGATATATTTCCCGAAGGCCGGCGCCGGACCTTTCCCAGCCATCGTTTTTTCACACGGGCTCGGGGGGACCAGAGAAAGCCGCTCGCGTCTCGGTAGTCGCTGGGCCGCCAGTGGCTATGTATCAATACACGTTCAACACAACGGAACGGATGCGAACTCGATGAAGCCCAGCAACCAGGCCGCCCGCAATCTGCTTCAGCAGCGGAGGAAAGGTTTGAGTCGCTCTCTCGATGTCAGCTTTGTCATCAGCCGGTTACAAGAAATGAACGGTAGCGACCAGAGATTCAAAGGAAGAATAGACCTGAATCGCATCGGCATGGCTGGTGTTGGATTAGGCGCAGTAACCGCGCTTGCTGCGGCGGGGCAGGTCTTCTATACCGCTCAAGGCGAAGAAAAAACCTTTAGAGATGATCGGATCAAGGCTTGCGTGCTCGTAAATCCAAACGTGCCGCAACGTCAAAAGGCGCATGAAGATTCGGCCTTCGCAAAAATAACAATACCCATTCTCCACATCATCAGCGCAAGGGAGCATGGGACCGGACCAGACAGTCGAATGGCCGACCGCCGCGCTCCTTACGAACACATCAGCGGCGCCGATCAGTATTTGATTACTCTTTGGGAGCACGACGAAGCTAACTTTTTTGATGGAAATTCAACCGCTGCGCATAGACAAGAAGGACCTGTAGATGAAATCATGAGGGTGGGCACTACCAAGTTTTGGGACGCGTATCTGAAAGAAGATTCGGCCTCAAAAGCTTGGTTGACCGATGGAGGACTGGCTTCTATCCTAGGCGCAAATGGAAAGCTCGAAAGGAACTTGATTAAGTGATCTTCTGTTTACCTAGCCTTTGGGGGATGAAAAACAATTGATGCTTCCAATCCCGCTTCGTGTGCGCTGGTAGGCTTCCCTCTACCGCCTCACGCTGTCAAACCTTGGCGAGTCGCCCCGGCAAAGCAGGGGGCTTACCCGTCTGCTGGTTAACCCCTCAGGAATTTCCAAAACTATGGCCGTTGATAAATCCCCAATGATTCCGGCGGACTTAACGCAAAAAGAGTAACAAGGTATTCGAGAAACCGTTTCCTAAATATCCCTAACCCGGATTATTTCGACTTCTTGCCGGTCTTCTTCGGAACCGGCTTCACCACGTCTTTCAGAGCTTTTGCCGCTCGAAATACTGGCGCTTTCGTAGCCGGAATCCTTATTTTGGCTCTGGTTTGCGGGTTCACTCCATCGCGGGCCTTACGATCGGCAACCGTAAAAGTGCCCAGGCCGTCGATCCGTATACGACCGCCTTCCTTAAGGCTGGCTTGCAGGGTCTTGACCAAGGAGTCCAGCATTGCCGTAGCCGCTTTCTTCGTAACCTGAGCCTCTTCCGCCAGTTTTGCCACCAGTTCAGCCTTTGTCATCGAAATATCTCCTATTGGATTTGAGTTATCGAGCATTCCGCCTTTATCGCAAGTGAGGAGAAGCTCTTTTTGGACTTTGCGTAATCTTTTGATCCTGAATTCTTCTCTAAACGTTTCCGATTTGCTCGGAGCTTGTCGATACCACACCAACCGCACCGGCGACCTTGACCGCGTGTACCTGGCCCCTGTGCCGGCGTTATGAGCTTGAAAGCGCCGGTCCAAATCAGTCGTGGTCCCGCAGGTACAGGCTATTGTTGGAGCATCGGAGGACATATACGAACGGGTCGTCATTTTGTAACTTGGGCCTTGACTACCCTATTCACGCCGGACGTTCGCCGTCGCTTACTTCAATTCGATGGAATCTCTTTATCCTGTTGGCAATGCCATGTCCACAAGATTTCGCGGGTGTTCAACCAGAGTTTTCTCTGATAAGATCCGTCTCCGGAATCCTGGCGATTAACCAAGGTTTTTGCCATGTTAAGACCGGCTGTCCGGTTCAACATACTAAAGAAGCCTTATTAGGGTTTCAATCGGGATATGAACGAGAATTCCTCCAGAAATAGCGACCCTCCCGGCCTGTCAACCTTGCAAGGGCAGATAGAGCGAGTGACCTTCTACAACGATGAGACGGATTTCACAATCGCTCGGCTCAAGGTTCCAGGTTACCGTGAGCTTGTCACAGCGGTGGGAACCCTCATGGCTCCAACACCGGGTCAGGTAGTCCGGGCAACCGGTGAATGGATAAACCATCCGAAATTCGGAGAGCAGTTCAAGATATTACGTTACACAACCCTTGTGCCGGCGACCGTTGCGGGAATCGAGAAGTACCTTGGCTCCGGGCTCATCAAAGGCATCGGTCCCGTCATGGCCAAGAGGATGGTCAAGAAATTCGAGGAAGACACTCTCAAGATCATCGAGGAAGATTCAGGCAAATTGATGGAAGTGGAGGGCATCGGCGCAAAACGCGTGAAGATGATCTCCAAGGCATGGGCGGACCAGAAAGATATACGAGAGGTGATGCTTTTCCTACAGAGCCATGGAGTCAGCTCGACTTTTGCGGCAAAAATATTCAAGCAATACGGCCAACGCTCCATCGACGTAGTAAAAGAGAACCCGTATAGATTAGCGGAAGATATTTTCGGCATAGGCTTCATTACTGCCGACCGTATAGCTGAGAATCTCGGCGTCGAGAAGGATTCCCCTCTTCGCGCAGAGGCCGGGGTAATTTACACCCTTAATCAACTGGCGGATGAAGGCCATGTTTATTACCCACATGAAGCCCTGGTGGACAGAAGCCGTGAAATGCTTCAAGTGGATAGCGAAGTGGCGCTAAGCGGTCTGCGCTCCCTGGTCGCTCAAAAGAAGGCTGTGCTCGAATATTTCCATGAAGGAGAAGAGAACCCTCCCGGCGACAACATGGCCGTGTACTTGGCGGCGTTCCATGTTTGTGAGAAAGGCATAGCTTACTCTCTGAAAAAGCTCATGTCCGCTCCTTTGAAAAGAAGAAAGATTGACGCGAGTAAAGCCGTGGAATGGGTTCAGGCCCAACTTTCTTTGTCCTTGGCGTCAAATCAGCTCGAGGCTGTAAGGTGCGCCGTCGAAAACAAGGTTATGGTCATAACGGGAGGACCTGGGACCGGCAAGACGACAATTATCAAATCCATTCTGAAGATCTTCGGCAGGTTGGGAATAGACATTCTTTTAGCCGCTCCCACCGGCAGGGCCGCCAAACGAATGACCGAAACGACGGGACACGAAGCCAAGACGATTCACCGGTTACTGGAATTCAGTCCGAAGAAGGGCGGTTTTCAAAAGAACGAAGAACAACCTCTTAAGTGTGACCTCCTTATATTGGACGAAGCTTCCATGATCGACACAGTGCTCATGCACAATCTCTTAAAAGCCGTTCCCATTCATGCGACCCTGATTCTTGTGGGCGACGTGAACCAGCTACCCTCCGTGGGGCCTGGCAATGTTCTGAAGGATATTATCTCGTCCGGCGCTGTTCCTGTGGTATACCTGACCGAGATATTTCGACAGGCCAAAGACAGCTCAATCATAGTCAATGCCCATCTTATCAACCAAGGCGTGATACCCGCTTTGGATACCGCACGAGGATCTCCCTCGGATTTTTATTTCATTCGAAAAGAAGAACCTGAAGAAGCTCTACCGGTAATATTGGAATTGCTCAACGGACGCATTAAAAGGGCGTTCGGCTTTGATCCTCTCGACGACCTTCAGGTCCTGACTCCTATGAACAGAGGTACGGTCGGGGCGCGGAATCTGAACATTGAATTGCAGAAGATTCTTAATCCAAGAGAAGACGGCATAACCCGTGGAGGCAGGAATTTTCGGATCAACGATAAGGTCATGCAAATCCGGAACAATTATGACAAGGATGTCTACAACGGGGACATCGGGCGGATACTGAAAATTGACACGGAAGACCAGGAAGTCACCGTGGTCTTTGATGGTCGGAGCGTGGAATACGATTATTCGGATCTGGACGAGCTCATCCTGGCCTATGCCGTCTCTGTTCACAAGTCTCAGGGTTCCGAATATCCCTGCGTGGTCATTCCCTTGCTTACCCAGCATTACGTTATGCTGCAAAGAAACCTGATCTACACGGCCATCACGAGAGGAAAGAAACTTGTTATCCTGGTCGGGAGCAAGAGGGCATTTGCTATAGCCGTGAAGAACGACAATACGCAGAAGCGATACACCCATCTCAAAGTCAGACTGTCCAGCCGCTAAAAGCCGGAACAACACGAACTTCCGGGGAACAATTGTCGGGGTAATCTTGACCTTGACCAAGTACAGCCTTTCTTGAGTTCGGTCACTTTGGTCCGGGGAATAGCCTTGCCAAAGCGCACAGTTCTAAGCTTTGGTGGTCGGAGCTATGGGACCAGCGATCTGGCGCACAGAGGACGTGCATCACGGCCTTTGTTACGGCCTGTGACAATCCAGTCTTCCGTGTCCGTTATTCTTTTCGTACGAACCGACTAACCGCTTTTCTGGTTTTGTCCAGCAGAACAACCATGACCATGTTGCCCATAAATCAGGGATTATTGGGGGCATATGAACACGGTGTCCAGTCTACTGGACACATTCCACCTTAAGGCAAATTTGCCTTGGGGTCATCTCAGTGGTCTTTCAGCTTCCAGACGAGCCACTTCAAGAGAGGTCATCCCGTTCGAACTTGCCTCCGAGCCCAGTTTCTATTATTCTCCGTCGCCGCAATTAAACGAAAGTGGAGAAATCGTAATGGGTCTGATGTCCCGGTCCGCTTCTATAATGAGATATCGTGTAAAAGGAGAGATTGAGGGCTCGTTTTGGGACGCCGTTGAGACCGGTGTAAGAAACGGAGCCTTTAAGCCTGTGGAATCCACTGGTGACGAGACAGGCGTTGGATGGACTTCGCTCGAAGACTTTACTGACTTCGAATTTAGAGGGTCTTCTTACGTGCGGGGAAACTATGTAGCTCTAAGCCTACGCTTGGACACCGTAAGAGTGCCGTCCCGCGTGTTGGAAATGGAATTCAAGAAAGAAAGCCGGAAGGTTATGGATCAGCTTGGAACCAAGAGGCTTTCGTCGGGGCAACGCCGAGAGCTGAAGGAGCGTCTGAAGGAATCCTTAAAACAGAAGGTATTTCCGTCGATACAGACTTTCGACCTGATTTGGGACACGTCCAAATCGTTGGTTTATTTCGGCTCCCATTCAGTGAAAGCGCGGGAACGTATGGAAGAGCATTTCAAGAAATCTTTCGGGCTATCATTGCTGCCCTTGCTGGCTTTCCTCCGCGGCCGGGAATTGTTAACCACTGAGGCCGAAAAGGAAGCTCTGGAGCAACTCAAACCTTGCTCAATGATGCCCTGACATTTCTGAGCGTCTTTGCAAGGCATGAAATGACAAATCAATCTCATGATCCGGCGCTTGTAGCTAAATGGACGCCGGAGACTCCCGTTAGCTGCGGCATGTAGGGTAAACTCCATGAGGACGTCTGCTCTTTCAGCTCAGATAACCGCTACTAACTTACAGGAAACACAATGGGCTTCTTGGATATACTTAGAGAAAAGGCTTTTCTGGGTCGGGAATTCTTAACCTGGCTATGGTTCAAATCAGACCAAACGGGCGGACAAATAGAGACGCTGGACGGCAAGACCGTTGAAGTGTTCTCTTTGGATAGGATGACCCTTGATCTGCTGGACACTGAGTCCCCTCAAACGGCCACTTTCAAAGGTGAACAGTCCGAACTGAGGGAGGGATTAGCCTGCTTGCGGGAGGGTAAGAAGATTGAAGAGGCCCGAATTTCCCTGAAAAGTGGCGAGAACGAATTCGTCATGACAATCAAAGGAATATGGTTTTCTTTCGGCGGTTTCAAAACTCCGCCGGTTATTCCCTCAAGCGAGTCGTCCGATGATGAGGATCCAGAGGGCGCTTTCCTGGAGAAAGTCTATCTTCTGGAAGAAGGCATGGATGCGCTCGACGCACTCTTTGGCCGCTTCCTCCAACTACGTATATCCCCAGACTGGGAGCCTGAACTGGTTAAGCTGAGGCTTTGGGTAAACGAACATATGCTGGATTTGCCAAATGCCTGAAGTTGTAAGAAGATTGGATGATTCCTTGAATCGGGAAGCCCTGGAAATCACAGAAGTCAGGGGATCTCAATCGGGGAGCTCAGGGTTATGACCAGTTAGTAATGCAGACGTCGGGAACAGACTTGTCGGCCCAGAATCGACAAAAAGAACACTGAGGGGCTCTTGAGCGGGTTGTCCGGGTTCTTCGGAGCCTAACGTTGTCCTTTGCAGAAAAACTGTTGTACAGCGTTCTGGTGAAGTTTAACCTCGTCACTTCCCAGGGAGTCGGCCATGGGGGAACATTGTCTCCGTAACTGATTGCCCCGTCCACTCTGATGGCTTGAGACCGCTCGCTGCATATCGGAACATTCTCCCCGTTGGATCAATCAAGGTTCACTTTGGATGGATTGGGCTCCTATTGTCTCTGTGCCGAATCGCCGTCCATAACACTTCCTTCCCCGCTCTCATCGCTTCGGCCGGATCCATAGACGATTCCCAAACTTTCTCAAACTCCGACAATCTTCTCGGATAGCGCTGTAGCGATATCCAGCCCAACATCCTGATGATCGGAATGAACTCGTAAGCCTGAGTGGCGATCAGACGTTTACTCTCTTGCAGAGCAGAGAACAAAACGGTCCTGCAGTACGACTCATCCAGGATACGAAGTGTTTCGTCATCGGGCTGAAAAGATTGTTTAATATCGAAATCGGCAAGAGTCCGGGATAGGATGTCCCGACAAGCCTTCGCGGGAGAAGCCGTGTGTAGGTTTTTTTTCAGCTCCTTCTCCGCTTTGGCGTCATGGGCCACCCCGCATAGCGATAACCCTTGAAGAACAACCGAAATCTTCTCGGAACCCGCCTCAAGAATCTCGTCGTATCGCCTTATGAGAAATTTCAGAAGTAAGGTGGGGTCGATTTCGGGACCTTCCTTCATGCAAGAGTCGGTATTTTCCATACTTCTTCCTTTGTGGTTAATAATTTGAGAGTTTGCAATCCGGCCCACGTGAACAAATCCGATAGTCGCACAGGATATCCGAGGAGAAATCCCCGCGCCTCTAATGAAGCCGACGACAATTCATGGTCGTATTCGAAAGACATTTTTGTCGGAGGGACGGAAAATGATTGCCGATATAAAGAACAGGGATTCATTTTGGTTTCGGAACCAGCCTAAAATGGCCTCCGAAAAGGGAGTTTTATCGTGTTAGCGGAGAAATATCTCGAAGAGGGTCCCACACCACCGAAGCCAAGTTTATCGGGGAGAATATTCGCCAAGGCGGAAAAGCGGCCTTGAGGGAGATCTATGACGCCTATCGGTATTGGCGCCGGTTGAATGACAAGAGTTCGCTCACCAAAACATGTTCGCGGACTGAAAAAGAGATACGCCTCAATATTCCTTGCGGGCGGATATGGCTTGACGGCAAGACAGGGAAGGGTTTTTACGGAACTTTTCCCAAATAGACCCTATCGGGGTAATGCCCCCTAGTCTGGATCCCCGGCAAGAGAGTCTATGACCGAATAGATAAAGAAAGATACCTGAAATGTCCGTGAAGCCAATTCCTGCAATAACCGAACAGCTCTCATATCAGCTCTACGGGCCGGTCATGCGCCATAAAGCCCCTGAGAGGCGATTTGAAAGACGCTCTGTTCTTCTTGAGGGAATCCCCTTCGGTCTCGGGAAAAATGTCTTAGTTTTGTTCTTATGAAGCCGGTCATGGCGTGAGCGCCATTATCCAGGCGCCATAGAGATTGACCTTTTTGGCCCGCACGAGAGGACCCAAACCGTGAAGAATTCTTTTGATGGCTGAAGCGATCTGGTACACACCCCGTGAGCCATAAGACTCGGAGGAGACCTCAAGGAATGCTTGTCGGCCGTAGGTTTGATAAACTGCAAGCACTTCACAGATCGGACTACTCTTTTGAGGCGTGCTACAACTGCAATAATTAGCATGTCAGTAGAACATTCCGTCTTTAGGAGTCTCATGGGCGTCGCATTCTTCATATCACGTGCCGGAGAAATCATCCGTGTCCCGGATAATCATATCGGGGCCGTAATCCGCGACCCGGAACATTTCGGGTTGACTCTCAGCGAGATTGCAGCCGTGTATATGAAATGTGGGGAGCGGATGAGTATCGAAGGAGCGGCCCGGAGAGAGATTCTTCTGAAAGTCATCAAGAACGGCTGGATTCGGGTCCGCAGGTACAGGAACTACTGGTCGATAACTGCGGATGCGCTTACCGACGATGCTCAGGAACTACTTCAGGATTGGGCGAATAAGATGCTGAGGGGCCGTCACGGCTTCAAGGAAACCGACATGTATATGCCCGTGAAAATATCAACTTCTGAAGGCGACTTCCTTTTCGCAATTGGAGATGTGGCGGAAGGCAAAAACGAGGCTTCTCTTATATCTTGTATAACTTATTGATATCACTATTTCCGCAGAAAATGAGGTCAAAAGACACACCATCTATCTGTAATGTCGATACAATTTACGCATAGGCTGGATTAACATTTACTAAGAATACGTAAAGTACAAGACGGGGATAAGGCGTCTTCTACTGCCGTTAGCCTTATAACGATGGGCATAATATGGATGGTAGGCGATAAGCGACGCTAAAATGACGCCAAGATTTTACCAACTAAACGGCATCTCGTTGTGTAATGGTATGTCTCAATGGTTATGCTCCAAATTTGGCAGCTCAGGATTACTGGGCCTGGGGGAAAGACTTTGAAGCTATATAAGGGACCTATAAAATGGTGGTTCATCTGCAACTACTCAAAATTATTTACCTACTTGCCCTTAGAACTAGAGCCGGCTTTCCTGGAACTATAATTTCGTAGCAGCTTGACGATTTCTTCGATGCCTGTCTTTTCGGCCAACTGAAGAGGCGTCTTACCATTATTGTTTTTTACCTCTGGGTCAGCTCCTTTCTCCAACAGGAACTGCGCCATTTCTTTATTTCCACAGTCAGCCACAGCGTGCAGGACGGTTTCTCCAGAGTTGTCCGTGGCGTTTATTTCAGCGCCTTTGTCCAATAGAAACTGAACCAAATCTTTCTTCTTGCCCCACCTAGCCGCTTGGTGCAGGACTGTCTGTCCGCTATTGTCTTTGGCTCTTATGTCTAAGCCCTTGTGAACCAAAAACTGCACCAACTCCCTGTTTCCTGAAAACGCGGCCTTGTGCAGGACTGTTTCTCCGTGGTTTTGTTTTGCGTTTATGTCAGAGCCCTTTTCAATCAGAAACTGCGCCATCTCCTTATTCCCTGTCCTGGCTGCCAAATGGAGGACCGTTTCTCCGGAGGCATCTTTGGCTTTTAGGTCTAAGCCTTTATTCAGTAAAAATTGAACCAAGTCCTGATTCCCTGAGGCCGCAGCAGAGTGCAAGGCAGTCTCTCCGTACTTGTTTTTTGCGCTTATGTCCGCCCCTCTGTCCAGCAGAAACCGGACAAGCGCCAGATTTCCATTCCCTGCGGCAGCATGCAGTACCGTATTGCCGTATATATCCCTTGCATTTATGTCTAGTCCTTTATCCAGTAAGAACTGAATCAAATCTTTATTCCTTCCTAAAAATACCGCTGGGAACAGAATAGTCTTTTCGCAATTATCTTTTGCATTTATGTCTAGCCCCTTTTCCAGTAGAAACAGGACAAACTCTTTACTCCCTGACCAGGTGGCATAGTGAAGCACGGTCTCTCCGTCCTTGTCCTCGGCGTTTATGTCAGCTCCTTGGGCAAGTAGGGCTTCCACTTCTTTCACTTTACCTCTCTTGGCAGCTTCGAAATAGAGCGGCGTCCTTTGAGGAATCACGCTTAAAAGTCTGCTCAGCTACAGGTTTCGGGGGCGTCGGCTATGAAACTGAAGGGCTAATTGTCGCCGGTGACAGTCTCGCAAGCGCGGCCTGAGCCCTCTTATCACCCTGGGTAGAGGCCTTGTAATACCACTTTAAAGCGTCCGACGTGTCCTCAGGAACTCCCAAACCGTATTCGTACTTAACCCCGAGTTCAAATTGCGCTTTCGAGTCTCCAGCCTCGGCCTTTTTCCGTAAATTTGACAACTCGTCTGATGATCCCTGAGCTGCCGCTGGCGGAGAGGGCGCAGTCCGATCGGGAGAGGCTGCGGGGTACGGATTGAAGAAGAAACTCCCTGTCCAGCGAAGACGATACCCATGGAATCTGTTGTCCCTTCGTCTCTTCTTTAACTTCTCTCAACACTATCCGGAACGCCTTATCTACGTCTAACCCTTGAATCTCCAGAGCCCTCAGAAGGTGTTTCGTATAGACGCCATTTCTTTGGTAAGGTGTGTCCTCAGCGACACTACCTGGAGCAGTGGCATAGGCGATAAAGGTCCCGGCTGGGGCTTCAATTACAGTGAGGCCGCCGCCTTGGGCGCGGAGGCCTTTGAAAGAATTGTCTCGGCATGCGTCGAGAATCATAATGTTTATTTTGCTCTTGGCCTCTTCCATCCTACCGAGCACCATAGCCGCCTTAATCGCCTTATGGCGGACATCAGTTTCAGATTGTAAATTATAGCCTACAGGGATAAGGTAATTCTCTCCCCTTGCTTGACAGCCGTGTCCTGAGAAATAGAAGAGAGCCACGTCTGCTCCTTCTATCTTGCGGGCAAACTCATCTATCGCCTCTTCAAATTCCTGTTCGTTGATATTTGTCTTTGTGATGACCGAAAATCCTAGACAGGTTAAAGTCCGGCTCATGTCGGTAGCGTCGTTAACGGGGTTTTGAAGGGGCGTTTGCTTGTAGTCTTTTTTCCTATGACAAGGGCCACTTTGCTTGTGGTAATCTGAGGGGCCGTGCGAACGATGGCCTTCTCGCCCTTGTCGGAATCCTCCGCTAGTTCGGCGGGGTTGTAGAAGATACCAAATTCCGAGGAATATTGCTTGCCCATCAGTTCATCCCCTCAATTTACAATTGTTCCAGACGCACCCGTGTCCCGGATACCAAAGACAAGCCACCCCAATTCGTTTGGTAGAAGCGCCCGTGATACCCAAGTGGGAAAGAATATCAGATACAAAGGGTAATGAAGATAAGTTTATGGAGCGGAAGGAAATGGAAATTCCAAAGGAGAATCCATTTTGATTGTGCCTAGAAAATCGGAGCCTTCATTGGAAGACATTGATTTTTTAACCCTACAACGATACTTACGGTGCGTCCAAGACTTCAAGCATGCAACTCTTTCTGTGCGACATGTGGGCTCGATGGTTTCGATTCTGTATCCATATCACCTGTTCGATTAACGTTTCAAGTGTGTGCTGCTTCATAGGTAAGATGACTTTGAGCAATACCCTAAGCTGCGACAGAGTAATGGACGGAGCTTTTTTTTCCCATCCTGATTTTCAGGTGCCAGAGGAAGAAATGGGCCAGCATACAGGTTGTGATGTGGTGATGCCACCCGGGAAACTTACGAACCTCGTAGTGGTCCATACCCAGTTCAGTCTTGGTTTCCTGGAAACACTGTTCGATTGCCCATCTCAGACCACTGAGCCATACGAGCGTGTTCATCCTTGTACTGCTCATGGCGTTGCTGATGAAATAGCTGTATTGCGGATCTTCGCCCAAAGTTCGACGGATCAGCAGCCAAACGGTCTTCTTTGGAAGCCCGGCAGCCGACAGGACAACTCGACGCCGGGTGAACTCATAGACGATTGGCCCCTTGGTCCCTTCCGAAACCTTCCGGCGATACCAGAAGTAGTCGTTCGTGTTTCTGGCCAGATCCTCCACCGTCAGCGGCTTGGTTTCAGGAGAAATCAGAACTCTCTTCCTGCGTATCTTTCCTCCCCAGCGGTATTCTTTGGTAATGGTCATGGGTCGCTTCAACCAGCATTGGGTATCTTTGGGGACGGATACGAAGTAGGTTTTGCCGGGCAGCGCCTCAACTGCTGCGATAAACTCCGGGCTGACCCCATACAACGAGTCGGCAAGCACATACTTGAAAGGCAGGACATCTTCTTCTCTGAGGGCGGTGACCATTTCTGCCGCAAGTCTGGGCTTGGGCTGAAAGACAGTTTCAGCAGGCAGCTTACACTTTTCCCGTCGTTCAAGATAGTCGTCACCGAACCATTTCTTGGGGATGAACAGTCGCTTGTCGACCAGGGCGTATCCGTGTTCGGACACATATCCGGCAAAGACCCCCACCTGGCAATTGTCGACTTTTCCGATTGTCCCACAGTATTGGCGAGCGACACCAACCGAGTCCCGTCCTTTCTTGACGAAACCGCTTTCGTCGAAGATCAGAGCTCCATCTGGGCTGCCCAGATCATCACTTACCAGACTACGATACTTGAACATGATCTTGTCGTCGTCCCACGGAGCATCGCTGATGAAACGCTGCAATGCCCTAACATTGCCGTTCTCCAGAGCCAGTGCTATGGGTTCAATGGATTTCCGTTCCAGCTCGCTGAATTGGCCGACCATATAGTTGAAGAAGTGTTCCCTGGATTCGCTTCGTCCAAAGCACTCGGCGAATTGTTCGTGGAAGCCTCTGAGTTCGTGGATGAAAGCCGCAATATCGTTTCTGCTCAAGTCAAATTTCGGGACTGGGTAGAGGTGTTCGTCACATCGTAGACACGGGAGCATCGCCTGCCCCCTGCTTTCAGGGTATGTTGCGTAGTATGGCAAGCATTGGATGGAATTGCAAACAAGAAATCAATAAGTCGCGTTGTAGGGTTAATAGGATCCTACTTTTTTGCGTAACGCTCTCAGCGTTTTGTCTCCCCATTTTCTATGATATCATAGCACGTTAAACATCCGGTTTAACCACCCGGCATTCTATCCGGTAACCGAGGGTGACCGTGCAAGATCAAGAAACGACCAAAGAACAACTCATCAATGAATTAGAGAGTCTTCGTCGGAGAGTGACGGAGCTGGAAGAGTCGGAAGCCGGATTCATGGCTACAGAACAACTTTTGAGAGAAAGCGAAGAAAGATTTCGGTTGCTTTATGAAAACGCGCCATTGGCGTACCAATCCTTGGATGAAAACGGCTATTTCGTGGAAGTCAACCAAGCTTGGCTGGATACCCTCGGTTATTCTCGCAGCGAGGTTATAGGCAAATGGTGTGGAGGCTTTCTTACCGCCACCTACCAGGAGAAATTCACGCTCCGCTTCCAACAATTCAAAGAAGAGGGAGACATCTGCGGGATTGAATTTGAAATGGTCAAGAAGGATGGATCGACAATCTTTGTTACAGCGGATGGAAAGATCGGACGTGATGGGCAAGGACGGTTCAAACAAACCCACTGCATATTACATGATGTCACCGAGCTCAAAAAGTCGGAGGAATCGTTAATTCGAGCCAACAGAGAATGGGAACGAACCTTCAACTCGATGCCGGATCTTATCATGGTTCTTGACAATCATCACAAGATACTCCGAGCGAACAAATCTATGGCTGAGGCTCTTGGGATGACTGAGCGGGAGGTGATAGGTAAATGCTGTTATGAACTCGTTCACAAGGAAAAAGAACCTCCTGAGTTTTGTCCCCACTCCAAGCTTCTTGCCGACGGTGAGTCCCATTCAGTGGAGGTTGTGGAGCGCCGTCTTGGTGGAACATACAAAATTAGGGTCTCTCCTCTTATTGACGACAACGGTCAGGCTATAGGCTCGGTTCATACCCTGCGAGAGATAACTGAACGAAAACGGATGGAGGAAAGTCTTCGTAAGAGCGAGCAACGATATCGCTCTCTTTTTGAAGAATCGAGGGACGGGGTGTACTCGGTTCTAAGAGATGGGGAGATCACGAACGCCAACCTATCTTTTCTGAAACTCTTTGGCTACACAAGAAGGGAAATTATCGGTAAGCGCTTTGGGGAATTGTACGTTGATCCCGCTGACCGCCCAAAATTCCAGGAAGAGATCGAGAAAAATGGTTTTGTAAAAGACTATGAGATCAAGTGTCGGAGGAAAGACGGAAGAGTGATGTACTGCCTGATCACCTCATCAGTGGATTTTGGGGATGACGGAGGCGTTGTCGGCTACCGTGGAATCATCCGAGACGTGACCCGCCGAAAGCAGGCGGAGCAGGCCCTGAGGGAGAGCGAGGCAAGGTATAGAGATCTTTTCGAGAATTCGTCCGACATCGTTTATACCCACGATCTTGAAGGAAACTATACCTCGGTCAATCAAGCTGCGCAGAAGATATTGGGCTATACTAAAGATGAATTTCTGAAGATGAATTTCAGGGACATAGTAGATCCCAATTACTTACCCAAAACTGAAAATCGTTTCCGTAGAAAGGTCGTCAATGGTCTTGAGGAAACCCCGCCATATGAAATCGTTGTTCGTTCCAAAGATGGCACCCCTTTTTGGTTTGAGGTGAGTTCCCGGCTTATCAGAAAAGACGGAAAGCCCGTGGGAGTTCACGGCGCCGGAAGGGATATCACTAAGCGCAAGGCGGCCCAGGCAGCGCTAAGGGAGTCGGAACGAAGAATGCGACTGCTCATCGAGGAATCACCCATTGGGATAGCAATCGTAAAGAATGGTCTCCGTGTTTACGCCAACCCTGCGTTGGCTCGAATCTTTGGTTATCAAAGCCGGGATGAAATGCTGGGAATACCTGCGGCTGATGTCTATGAGTCAGAGGAGCGGGAATCGATCAGAAAATGTCAGGAAGAAGTTTTGCAGGGGGCTCAGCCCGTTTCCCTTGATCTGAAAGCGCACAACGCCAAAGGAGAACAAATTGATCTGACGGTTTGGCCTAGGAGGATCGATTACCTGGGAGAGCCTGCCATTTTGTCCTTTATAGCGGATACCAGCCGTGAGAAGAGCCTGATATCCCAACTTCTTCAGGCTCAAAAGATGGAAGCCATAGGAAATCTGGCCGGGGGTGTTGCCCACGATTTCAACAATCTTCTTCAAGTGATACAAGGATATTGCGAATTGCTTTTGTACAACGAAGAAATGACGGATCGAGCTAAGTCGCGCCTTGAGGGCGTACACCATGCGGCACGGAGTGGGGCTGATTTAGTTCAGAGGCTGCTCACCTTCAGCAGAAAGACCGAAATAAAACTTCGCCCGGTGGATTTGAATCATGAAGTTCATCAGGTCAAGTCATTGCTCGAGCGAATGATACCCAAAACCATCAGCCTAGACTTGTATTTGGCCGATGAACTGGCCGCAGTCAATGCCGACCCAACCGAAATAGGGCAAGTTCTCATGAATCTCGCTGTAAATGCGAAGGACGCCATGCCCGATGGGGGAAAACTGAGCATTGAAACGAAGAATGTTACACTGGATGAAGAATATTCCAGTCTGCATTTGGATTCGAAACAGGGCGATTATGTAATGCTCTCCGTCTCAGATACTGGTCACGGTATGGATAAGGAAACATTGCAGCATATTTTTGAACCTTTTTTCACGACCAAAGAAACCGGCAAGGGAACGGGTCTGGGGTTGGCCACGGTCTATGGAATTGTTAAGCAACACGGCGGTTATGTTACTTGTTACAGCGAATCCAGAGAGGGGACTACCTTCAAAATGTACCTACCGGTAATCCGCTCGGAAGTAAAGTACGAGACCGCAGGAGAGAAACTCATGCCTCCCCTCGGCACTGAGACCCTTTTGTTGGTGGATGACCAAGAGGTTATAAGGGACTTGGGAAGAGAGGTTCTGGAGGAATTCGGTTACACGGTGCTAACCGCAGAGAATGGTAAAGAGGCTTTGGACGTATATACAGCAAAAAAGGACGAGATTTCATTGGTTATTCTTGACCTCATCATGCCGGAAATGGGCGGAAGGCAGTGTCTTGAGGAACTTCTGAAGATTGACTCCAAGGCGCGAGTGCTCATAGCCAGCGGGTTCGCTGAAAACGGTCAGACCAAGGAAGCCATTGAGACAGGGGCAAGAGGCTACGTGGGCAAGCCGTACGACATGAGCCGGATACTCCAGACTATCCGAGAAGTTCTGGACTCGGAATAGCCGCCCTGGAGAATCTGTTGTAAATTCTCTCGCATTTCTTCTCTCATGTCTTTCAGATTGCGTCGGGTACGTTCAGCGCTAATCTTCAGGACTATTACTCCTTGTCGGAAAACACTCTTTTCACTGAAATTGTTTAAGGCGCCGTATCCTTTCCTCAATTGACTCTCTTTGCAATCGAGTTATCACTCAAAGCATGTCCCGGAGGTTTTGGAAGAATTTGTCAGTTATCAGGTCTCCGCCGGACAAGTTGGTCAACATCTTGCGCCCAAGGTCCATTTTGCCTATGGCTGTCACTTTACCATCCGACCTAACAGTTACGGAGATTTGTTGATCGGATTTGAAGGGCCAGGTCACAGGTCTCTCTGCTTCAATAGTACCCGAAGACTCGTCCAGACGAGTTATCTTAAGATTCAGAGATATTAGGGCTAGTTCGCAACTCCGAAAAAGTTTCTCCGATGGGATCGGGAACGATATGCTTTTTTCAAACCTCCACTTGGTAGACATTGAGCCGCCTTCCGACTCCGACTTATTTCACACTTTCTCACTTGCACCTTGGAGCCACCATCCAGAGCCTGCACGAATTGAGGCATCCTCAGTCATATGACCTTCAGACCCCTATCCGGCTGAGCAACGCCGAACAATTTCCCACACAAGGGACTGTCTTTGTGAACAATCCGGCCCTGCGGCACAAGCCCATGATCAGTCATAATGCACGGATTTAGAGGCGATTCCTCTTTCCTCCGACATGGCACCTGGATCAATCGCTAAAATATGCCGCAGTCGGGCTCACGTCTATCCTAACATCTTTGACTCCGGGGACTTGCTCCGCTAAGACCCTGAGATCCACCGCCATCTGCTCAGCGACCGTTGGACCGGCATTGGTTCCGACGTATACGACTCTGTCGATTGCTCTTACTTTTACGCTGGGACACCTAACGACCAATTGGGCTTTAACCCTTGAAGCCAAGACCAGATCGTCCATTGCTCTTTGGGATTCAGCTGTCGTTCGGAATTTTTCAGGCCCTGCCGTCCGGCATATTAAGTCCACCGCATCTCCGACCGTTATCTTGTGAATGTGGATCACGAGGTCATACAGACTAGGGTCCCAGGTATCCACACCGAACAGCCTTAAACTCCACTGTCGTCGCTCATGATCATCCTTCTTCAGCACGTGGAGGGCTTCATCCCTGGAGATATTCTCTCGTTCCATTTCCAGCCGCACTCTATCCTCAATATCGGCTAATATTCGGACCTTAAGCACGTGGCTTATGCCCCTCAAGTAAAAGTGACCCGCCAACCCATGATAAACCACGTTGTCCCTCTGGACATGGTTAAGAAAGGCTGCTTCGAAAAAGGTCAGGTACCGTTCTTTGCCGTAGGTGAAGCGTTCTAGAACGGAGGGGGAGTCATGGAGAGCCCTCACCAGCTTTATTTCAGGGATATTGAACTGTTCGGAGGCTTCCACTATGACGTCGCGGGAGACGCAGTCATATCCGAGCCTCTGGGAGACCTTTTCAGCAACCTCTTTACCTTTGCTATATGATCCCCTCGAAATTGTGATTATCGCCAAAATTGATTCCTCCCTCTTCATAGTTAATTAAGAATTGCCATAATCAGCTCCATCGACTGAACCGGCATATAGAGTTCATACTCCAAGCTGCCGCTACAGGCTATGATCACGTCGGCAGGCTTTCTACACGTGAAACGAACCGATTATACGTGGAAAAGCAATTCGCACAAGAGTATTGGTTTGGTAAACTCGCCTCCGTCTTCTCCTGGAAATGGTCCCGTTGATCATGTTGCTGTTGCAATATACAACAAAGGGTTTTCACGCATCAGTCAATACCATGTGCTAGCCGCAACAATAATTGAGGATCAGGCTTGTTTTGTGTTGCTTTCGGCAACAAAAGAAACCGAAAAAATCGGTTGGTGCGTATATCTACATTGGATATTGAGTCCAGGTAACCGTTTCATAGTTTGGCACGATATTTGAGTGAATGAGTTTAAGTGAAAAATCTTATGTCCCCACGGAGACCAAAATGACAACCTGGACAAGAAAATTTGAAGCCATGTCAATTGCCGCCGCATTCGCTGAAGAGGGTGAATGGGACACTGCGAAATCTTTCTTGCCGAAAGGCGAAGCCAAAAGGGCAGAATCGATTGCCGAGATCAGGAAGAGTCCGAATCAGAGGGCGAGAAGGCGACTCAGAGTTTGAGGCGGTTAGAGACCCAAGCAACTCTGCTTCGTGTCAGCACTTCCTCCACTGCCCATCGAATCGCTTTGTAACTGTTTATCTTTTTATGTAATTAACTCCGAATATGGGGCACTGCTGGAATGCACGGAAACGGTCAGCGCCATTCAAATGTATGTCAGCCAAGGTCCAAATTGGCTGGTCAATACTCTTGTGCCATATCCACATCACTACCATTGGTTACGTATTACTCTTCGGAGGCCCTTCAATAGAGAGATTACCGAACATGACGATATTCTGTTGAGCGACTGAGACGACTTTGCTTAATTTCCATCCGTCAACCGAGTCAATTTTCCAGAGCGCTTAAACTGGTGAGTCAATTATGCAGAGCGCCGAAGATCAAAGGCGAGTTCATGTCCGTAGGTATCCACGTGGATGACCTCCTGATAACCACGCACAGCGACGATTGAGTCTGAACAGAAAAAGGTGTATAGGGTCTACAATAAGCCGTCCCAAATCGCCCACGGTAGAGCCTTTCTCATAGGCTCCCTGTAATAAGGTTCTGTTTTAGAAGAAACGGAGCGATTAAGCTTGACCGGCCCTGCAGGGACAGATAATCTGTAGTCAGGTATTCCACAGATTTCCAGTGATCCAAAGCGATCAGGTATCCTGAGGACCCTGGGGGGCGGTGCATATGTTCGGGCGCACTGGAACCAGCGAAGACGGTTATTCACCGGCGTCGGATTTACCCACTCGCCCTTATCCTAAACTGCTGCGTAGATTCATCCTTGTTACTGTGACCTGCTCCGTTATCCCACTGCTCCTGGTCGGAGGGGTAAGTTACCTCTATTATTTTCAATTCTCCCTATCCCGTGGAGGGGATTACTTTCAAAGGAAGGTTGAATACAATCGGAGAATTGTCCAGATATTCCTCCAAGAGCGCACGTCAGATATCAAACTCCTTGCTTTTACACACTCTCTAGGCTTCTTGACGGATTCCTCAAATCTAAGAGAAGCCTTAAACATGCTCAATCAAGACGGGTACTATTTCACGGACTTGGGCGTCATCGGCGAAGATGGAAAGCACATGGCGTACATCGGCCCTTATGACCTAATGGACAAGGATTATTCCCCAATGTTCTGGTTCAAAGAGGTCATGGCAAAAGGGGTTTACGTCAGTGATATGTTTATGGGATATAGAGAAACACCTCATTTCATAATCGCTATGCTTGGTCCGAAAGGAAAGAGCCGCTGGATTCTGAGAGGGACCATCGATAACCGGTTTCTCAGCTCCCTAGTTGAGACGAAGAGACTTGGCGGAACCGGCGAAGTCTTTTTGGTGAATCGCCAAGGCGTATATCAGACCAAGCCGAGGTTCAGTGGCAAAATCATGGGCAAAGCGCCGTTACCCATTAATTCATTGACAGGGGAAAGCGGTATAGGCTTTATTGACGCAAAACTACCCGTTGATTCCCTCTTTCCCCTAATTGACATCAGACTCATTGACTTAATCAAATACAGCTTTACGCGGTCAAATTCCCAAGAGGTGGTGGCTTACTCTTGGCTCAAAAGCCCCGATTGGTCGCTCATTGTTAAACAGGACTATTCTGAGGTTTTTGGTGACATCACTTACGTGAACAGGGCGATTCTTACCCTTCTCCATTCAAGCATCATTGCGATTCTGATCGTCTCAATTTTCACCGGTCGATATATGATCAAAGCTATAAGGAAGCGGGATGAGAAGGCGGACCTCTTGGACCGGCAGCTTACTCAGGCGGCTAAACTGGCGTCGATAGGGGAATTGGCCGCCGGTGTCGCGCACGAAATAAACAACCCTTTGGCCATCATTCTTACTGAAAACGAAATAATGCGTGACTTGACCGAGGATGAGCCGGATCTAAACACTGCTTTCAAGGGGGAAATTGTAAAGTCCTTGTCTAGCGTTGATGCCCAGGTGCAACGCTGTAGCCACATAACTCATAATCTCCTGCGCTTTTCTCGCAGAATTACATGGACTTCCCAGTACGTGGATATAAACCTTGTTTTGAGAGACGTCATAGGGTTACTGGAAAAACAGGCGAGGACTGCTGGGGTTCAGATGTCCTTAGACCTCCAAGAAGACCTCCCTCTGGTTTATTCTGATCCCTTTGAACTGGAACAGGTCTTCATAAACATAATCAACAACGCGATTGACGCCCATGAAGGACTGCCGGATGGAAGCATACACATCACCACACGATTAAATAGCTCCGGCAAAGGTCTGGTAGCCACCTTCGCAGATAGCGGCAGTGGAATGCCCAATGAAATAGTGGAACGTATATTCGATCCATTCTTCACCACCAAGCCCGTAGGCAAAGGAACCGGACTGGGACTATCCATCTCCTACAGCATCATACGGCACATGGGCGGCAAGATTTCCGTCCATAGCGAAGTGGGGAAAGGAACTGAATTCATAGTCTTCTTGCCCTGCCGGGTGTCGGAACAAACCGATATCTTGCAGGCTCCCGGAAAGGAGGAGCGAGATGAAAAAGCCCAGGCTGCTCTTAGTGGATGATGAAATAGATTTTACGACAAATCTGCAAAAGCTCTTGTCTCGAAGGGGCTATGAAGTCACTACGGTAAATAGCGGAACGCATGCGTTGCGGATAGTCCAAGAGCAAGAGTTTGACGTAGTCATTCTGGACCAAAAGATGCCCGGTCTCGACGGCATAGCCACACTAAAGCAATTGAAAGAAAAGAACTCACACTTGGAAGTGCTCATCTTAACGGGGCATGGCTCTGCAGAGTCGGGTATCACAGGTCTGCAGCTAGGAGCTTATGACTATATCGCCAAACCCATACGTTTGAGCGATTTGGAAGAGAGAATCACACAGGCTTATGACCGAAAACTATTGCGAGAACCGGAGAACTGGTTCAACAGGGGAAAATGACACAGTGAGGCATGGAATAAGGATGCTGCCGGTCGATGACAAACATGAACGCCGGTCTCATGGAACTAAGAAAGAAAATGAGCTTTTATAGCGCTCCTTATGCCTTTACTTGGATAACAGGCTTTATGATTGGCTCTGTTTATGTTAAGCGTTGATTCTCTTTCTTCCGATGGCAGTTTGGAGTCACCCAACGTCCGTAATCACGGCTCCTGGGTGTTCATACACCCTGCGCTATCCAAGGTCGCCGCCTAGGTACTTTGTAGCGACGCCGTTAAACCTTGTCATCTTTCAGGGTAAACCCCTCTGCTATCAGAAACACCATAGGACCTTCGCCTAACCACAATTCTCAAGCAGGAGAACGATTGCATATCGATGTCTGGTTGAAGAGGGCTAGACGATGAAACCTCAATCTATTCAAAGCAATTCAATTTCTCAAAATTGTCCCTGGAGATTCTTATTTATAGGTTTGATTCTGATCGCTTTACTCAGTTCTCTCTCACCTGCAGCCGATGAGGAAAACTCCAAAGCGGTGCGTCGATCTTCGCCAGAAGGTGTATCCATACCAAAGGGTCAAAAGAGAGTCGCCCTAGTCATTGGAAATAACGACTACAAAGATGCTCCCTTGCGTAATCCGACCCACGACGCCGAGGATATTGCAAACGTCTTACGGGGACTGGGCTTTACCGTACAGATAAAAATGAATGCAGATCAACGAGAAATGGAAGAATCGGTCAGGGAATTTGTTCGGGAGATTCAGAATGGGGATGTTGGGTTATTTTACTTTTCGGGGCACGGGGTCCAAGTAAGCGGAGACAATTACTTGATTCCGGTCAGAGGCTCCATCGAAACGGAAACCGATGTTCGCTACAAGGCAGTCAACGCCGGCCTCATTTTAGGGAAAATGGAAGAATCCAGGAATAGGACTAACATTTTCATCTTGGACGCCTGCCGGAATAATCCGTTCAAGGGGTTCCGATCATTGAGTAAAGGTTTGACCATGATGGATGCTCCCGTGGGGACGTTCATCGCTTATGCTACGGCGCCCGGTTCTGTGGCTGCTGATGGAACGGATAGGAACAGCCCTTACGCCAAACACTTCATGCAAGCTGTGAAGTTAAAGGGTTTGAAGCTTGAAGATGTGTTCAAGCAAGTATTACGGGAAGTCCGGAAAGAAACGGAAGGAAAACAAATCCCCTGGATTGCTTCATCATTACAGGATGATTTTTATTTTAATCCCCCCTTTCCTGCATCCCCCTCCACTAGGTCCTCGGAGATTGCTACAGCAGAGACGCCGGCTGCACCGGAAAGAGAACGGATCGAGATTGAAAACCGTGACCGTGAGCAAGAGGTGGCTAGGCTTAGGGAAGCCCAAAGAATTGCAGCGCTGGAAAAACGTCGGCTAGAGATGGAACGGCAAGAATTGCTGACGCGAATGTCACCAGAACAGATGCTTGGCATTGAAACTGAGAATCTGACTTCCTCAAATGCCGGACAGACAGGATTGAGGAGCGACGAAGGGGTTAGAGTGAAAGCGGTGGATCCTGATCGGGTCGGAGGCAAGATGGGTATTAAGTCTGGTGACGTGATTATAGAAATAGATGGGGAGCCGATACATGTTATAGGCGAGTTCAACAATGGTGTGCACAACTCAATCAAGAACGAAGTGATCCGATTTAGAGTGGCTAGAGGGCGGTCCAAATTATACCTAGCTGCAGAACTGAACTTATCAAACTTAGTGAGGCTACCTGCGAGACCGGTATTGCCGAGTCAAGGAGAGTCAGGTAACCAAACAAGTCTTTCGCAGCGGGCTAAGAATGGAGATGCATTAGCGCAGGATGCCCTTGGTAATGCCTACAGCGATGGCAAGGGAGTTGCCAAGGATTACGGAGAGGCGGTGAAATGGTACAGGAAAGCCGCTGAACAAGGAAACAAATGGGGTCAAAACAGTCTCGGGTACATGTATGATAACGGCTGGGGGGTTGCCAAGGATTATGAAGAGGCGGTGAAATGGTATAGAAAAGCCGCTGAACAAGGGAATGCTGCTGCCCAAACCAATTTGGGGCTGATGTACGATAATGGCAAGGGAGTTGCCAAGGATTATGGAGAGGCAGTTAAATGGTACAGGAAAGCCGCTGAACAAGGGTATTCAGATGCTCAGACTAATTTGGGGGCTATGTATAATAATGGTAACGGGGTTGCCAAAGATTATGAAGAGGCGGTGAAATGGTACAGGAAAGCCGCTGAACAAGGAAACAAATGGGGTCAAAACAACCTTGGGACAAAATACAGAGATGGCTTGGGCGTTGCCAAGGACTATGCAGAGGCTGTAAAGTTGTTTATGAAAGCTGCCGAGCAGGGGAATGTCTATGCTCAATACAACTTAGGGCTAATGTATAAGAACGGTAACGGAGTTGCCAAAGATCAAGCAGGGGCTCGAAAATGGTTCACAAAGGCTGCCGACCAAGGTAACGAAGAAGCCAAAAAGGAGTTGCGAAAAATGGGAGGAACCTCCTCCAAGTGATGGGGTGCAGAGTTCATGTCTATCAGCGTTGCGCTGGATAACGGTTTGATCGTGTTTTTATACTGCAATTCCACTAGATTTCATGTCTTCCACCGGCACGAAAGGAACCTCCACTTCTTGTGAAGGACAGAGGCTTTCCTTGACGCCATTAAGAGAAAGTCTTCTTCATAATCTGCTTCCTCAATTTCAATTAGATACGAGAGGGGAAGAATAAGTAGGAGGCTTTGAAGCTGGCCAGAGACGAGATAAGGAAAGCCGGGTACGACCACCCATTTTACTGGGCGCCTTTTATCTTGGTGGGAGAGGTGAACTGATGCTTCTGAAGGCTTAGAATTTTAGGATTGCGAAGTGTAGGTTTAATGAGACCGGGAATCGAAGCGATGCTTCGTGGTTAAATCCAATGCTTAGGAACATTTTTGCCCTTTACTTGATTTGCGCCTGCCTGATGGCATTTTATGGTCCGGAAGTGTCGCCAATTCTAGAGAGCATCGGCGCGGGGTCAACCCTTGGATGCTGGCTCTTTGCCACCGGTCTGAGCATATTGCTTCGGGCTTGGCTGTTGAGGCGAAATCGAAGTCGCCTGACCACAACTCTTCTTCAGGACGGAAGGTCCTTCTTATCTCTTCCTTTTGCTGAGCTTTCCTATGACGTTATTGTTTGGGCCGGCAACGGCTTGTTGACATCAGGTTTCCTGTGGATTCTCTACGGCATCACCTGGCAAAGCGGTTTTGAGATGGCCTTCGGGTGCTTTGCGTGCGGACTCCTTGTCGGCGTTTTGAATTTTCTCGACATGGAGAAAGACATGATGAAATTTCTTCAGGAAGTGGTAGACCCTCCTAAAATTAATCTGAAACGCCCCCTTTTGCCGGTAGCGTCGAAGTTCACATTCCTACTGGTCACGGTGATGGCGTTCTCCGGGGTCGTCATAGGATTCATGTTGATAGATGATTTTCGCTCTCTAGTAAATGTAGGAGGTCTAAGTCCCACGGCGAATTACGATGGAATCCTTTTTGAGGTGGGCATTGTTACTCTGGTCATGCTGATCTTTAGCGTCGCAATCATACGGAGATTTTCGAGAAATCTCAACATCCTGTTCGGTCTCCAAATAGAGACACTGGGAAAGGTGGAACAGGGGCAATACGATGTCCGAGTTCCTGTTGTTAGCGCCGATGAATTCGGCATCATAGCGGCTCAAACTAATGAGATGATCATAGGGCTCGAACAGAGGGACTTCATCCGTGAGACTTTCGGCCAATACGTAACCAAGGAGGTGAGGGACCTGGTCTTATCTAACAGAACACCTCTAGCGGCGGAAAGAAGAATTGTCACCATTATGTTTTGCGATATTAGGCGCTTCACCTCACATGTGGCCTCGGGGACAGCCGAACAAGTGGTTCAGAGGTTAAACGAGTATTTTACGGAAATGTCCAAGGCCATCGAGAGTCATAATGGACTTGTGCTTCAGTTCATTGGAGATGAAATTGAGGCTGTGTTTGGAGCTCCGCTGAATTTGCAAAATCATCCGGAAATGGCCTTAAGGGCAGCTCTCGATATGAGAAGACGACTTTTCGAGCTCAACCAAAATTGGATACGAAATGGATATGCTTCCTGGAAACATGGGATAGGAATACATACCGGGGAGGTCTTGGCAGGGAACATAGGAAGCCCCGACCGACTTTCTTATCTAATGTTCGGACACACCGTAAATCTTGCTTCCCGCATTCAGGGACTTACAAAGAAATATTACTGCGACATCCTAATCAGCAGGGAAACAAGGAGCGCATTGTCGATTTGCGAGAACATCCAGTATGTCGGAAGAGCAAACGTGAGGGGTATTCAAGTAGAAACTAACCTGTACAAGGTGCTCTAGGGAACTCATGAGTCTTAAAGAGGAAACTCAAGGCGCTAAAACTAGCAAGGGACGATGTTCGGAACGCAGGATTCAAGCACCCACTTTACTGGGCTCCTTTTATTTTGGTTGGTGAAACAAACTAAATGGATGTGCCGCCGTGATTCGTTCCGGAGTTTACGGCTAAGTTTACCGGCGGCATTTCAGATTATTCCTGTTCAAAAGCAGCGATAAGGATATCTCTCTCGACTGCGCAGGATGGTGAGAATTGCAGGCATCGTGGACGGCGATATCACAGTCCGTGAATTAGTCGGCGGGCTCAAGAGTAATTGAGCCTTCAAATTGGAGACTTAAGATTTTCACTGCATCGGATAGAGTGTCCCCTCTCTATGCTGTTTTCGGTTCATATTTTTTTGTTTCGGTATACGCTGCCATCCGAGTCTTCGAAGGGGCGCATTGTTTTTATTGCGCTGGACAGCTCTTTATTGCACCAATGTTAAGACGGTTTATTTCGAGGTTATTTCTATGACCTTTTAGAAACGTGCAGCTTTTTTACTGCACTTTGCTTCCTCTCAAAGCCAACCGGCCAGCTCTTGCTCTCGAAGTCGTTCCCTGAATTTACTCATGAATCTCTGGTTATATCGTAATCGAAGGACCAGTTAGCGACCGCGGCATGTTCTTTGCGTAAACTAGATTTCGTCTTTTCTTCAGCCTCACGTGGCGCTGGGCAGAACCCTGTTGGCCTCGAGGCTAAATCAATCCATCTTTAATGAAAATTTGAAATTCGGGGTGGGATTATGAAAACCGTTATTTTGTTTGCCGTTTGTATAAACGCTGTTCTAATGCTGCCGATGACGGCCTCATCTGAAATCAGGATCGGTGTATTGGCTCAAAGAGGCGTCACTGTAGCTCTACAAGAATGGGGACCGCTCGGAGAATACTTGACAAAACAATTAGGGGAGCAAGTCACTATTGTTCCGGTCAAGTTTTCCGAATTCAGAGATTGGTATTGGGCCGAGCCAAAATCATATATCATCACAAACTCATGGTTCTTCGTAGGGGCAAAAGTCAAGAGAAACGCAAGAGCGCTTGCGACAATAAAGTACAAGAATCAAGGGATCCTTTTCGGAGGCGTAATATTTGCTCGTCGTGACAGCGGGATAGCATCCCTCCAGGACCTGAAAGACAAGGTCGCCATGTGCCCGAAACTAACTTCTCTGGGCGGATGGCTATTTCAGAAAGGTGTTATGGTCAAAAATGGCTTCATCCCAGAAAAGGATTTCAAAAAGATTCTGGAAAGCCCTGACGAGTCTCATGACAGTGTTGCTTTGGCTGTTAGGGATGGAAAGGCGGATGTCGGCACTGTAAGAACGAATTTGCTGGAAGCGATGCAAAGTGAAGGAAAGATCGATCCGAAGGATTTCATCATCCTGAACCCTCATCATCATGAGAAACTTCTCAGTGGTATGCAGCACTCCGCTCTATCCGGACTGGCCGGTTGCCGCCATGGGCGAGGTTTCGCCGGAGCAGGGTGAAAAGCTGAAGAACGTCCTGCTGGCAATACCACCAGGACACTCCGCTTTGGAGAAAGCTCGTGGCATAGAACGCTTTGTTGACCCTGTTGACTACACGCCAGTAGAGGAATTATGCAAGTATTTGAAGGTACCTCCTTTCCAGCGATGAGCCGAGCGACGCTGCTACACTGGAAACTATTATTCCCAGAATGCCTGCCAATGCAAATGCCGGAAAATAGAATCTTCCGACACGAGCGCATTTGCCTGATTTGAAAAATGCTTCATCGGGATTGGAGCAAGGCGGCTTTCTTGTTCATTGCTGGTTGCTATTTTCCTTACGATTTCAACTTATCTGGTTTCCCGGGGGGCAAGCTGCGTTTTTGCCTCCGGCCCATCGCCAGCAACGTACACCGTTGAGGCCGTGGTGTTTGGCGTCCATCTCTTCCAACAAATCACCGAATTTCTGGGGTTCCATTTCTGCGGCAACCCCATTGGCTCTTCGCTGTTTCGTGTGCGTAATGTCATTTTGTAGCGTATGGATTGAGCGGTCATTTCTTGGTATGGAACCGTATCCAGGAGGGCCTTCCTATGCAAGTATAAACGCCGGTCGGAAATCCCTACGGTGATATCACGGTCCGTGAATTAGCCGACGGGCTTAGGAGTTGTTGAGACTTGAATTGGAGACATATGACCCTCACTGCATCGGATAGCGTGTATTCTCTCTATACCGTTCATCTTTGCCCCCTTTCGGTACATCATCGGCATATGTATCCTTTTGCAATCGGTCGAGAATCAGCAAATCGGGACGGCAGCGGCAAAATCCTCCACTAATGCCAATAAAGCATATCCTGCGTGAATTCTCTCAAAGAGCCACCCTGAGCGCGCCATCCAATAAGCACGAAGTTGATGAAGTCATGAGGGGTGCCTTGCAACTGAATCTCGCCGATATGTTCAACGCCCCTCCTGAGAAAGTAGCCGCTTTTTGAATTCCGCAAGTTTGCGGTTTTGATACCACATCATTGCAACACGGAAATCTCGTGTAGGCTCACCATTAGCCAGTAAAGTCAAATTGAACTGATGAGGGGATATCCCCTTGTTGAATTCCCCCCCGCTCTCGACCTGTCGTGTGATAACGTATTTGTCCACACAAACTTCGGGCAGGCGGGGCTATTCCGACAAATGAACTTCTCCTTGAAGGACAAATAGAGCCGTATCACTCAAGACCAAAGGAGCTGTCACGGCTATTGGGTATGTGTTCCGGGCGATGAAAGATTCCAGCACTGCTATACTCTTAATGGTTAGCGATAAAGATATAACGCTGTATGGAATCTTCTCCTCAGCAACGCGAGCAAGCAATAACATCAGGGGGGGGTATGCGGCGGCGGGGCAAGGGTCACTCAGCGAAGCATGTCTCAGCGAGTAGCATCATAGCATTATCCTTAATTGGTATGTGAAGTGAGAACTTTGAGTACCCGCCGACCAAAAGTCTTTCAGACCGCCAAGTTGCAGTAGGGGACTAGTATTTCACGTTTTTGACCCTAATGCCGCCTACATTTTCCCCAATCTGCGGCGGCGCTCTAAGATGAAAGTCAAACCATGCCGAGGTCTATTGACAGATGATTTATAAAGCGCCTGAGAGCGATTCTCCGCGATGTCTCATGGTCTCCACATCGTTGGGCAAAACCTCTGTGTCCATGTCCCCTCCCGACTGAGGAATGACTCCGAACCAAAATAACCCAGTCCTTAACTACGAATCATAACAGGAGAATGCCGTCGGGTCAAAATATCTTTGAGATGGAAACCCATCCCATGCAAGATGCGTTTAGGCACGCCACTTGCAAGATTCTTAGAATACAAGACCTAGCAAGCATTGGGGTATAGGTGGATCAACAAAGCCATAACTCTGTTGGGGCGTGCTGCCGAGGCCGAATTCTGGCGCATACAGACCGAAATGGGCAAGACCGAGGCTTAGTTTAGGTTAATACAAGGAGGGGGACCTTGAGTAATAGAGCTAAAGTGTTGGTCGCTCTGGTCGGAGGAGCGATTATCGCGGCTGTCACGCTGGCCTACGCAGCCACCCAAGCTCCGCAGCAGCCAGTCGTAATCGCTACTGGGAAGGCATTCACGAAACCGATGAGTTTTTCACACCCAAAACACCAGGAATATCAATGCACAGAATGCCATCATGACTTTCATAACGGAAGAAATGTGTGGCAGGAAGGACAGGAAGTCAAATTGTGCAATGACTGCCACAAACAGGAGAAGAGGGGCGATATCAAAGACTTGGAAACAGCATATCACAACAAGTGTCAGGTACTGCCACTGGAAAATGAAGAGAGATATGCAGAAGACCGGTCCCACATCCTGTAGCAAGTGCCATACTGGAGCCTCCGATGAGAGCGCGAACAAGTAAGGGAAATAACCCCATCTTATGTTTAGTTGGCATGAGCGCAAACACTGACAGTTTACGGGGCATTACGTTGGCATCACGCACCACACGTCTGTGGTAGCGCTGAAGCTGCAAATCAAGCCTCATAACATAATGTTACAAAAATGCCTAATGCGTGGATGTGCCGTATATGGTCGGCAATGGTGAGTGAATATGACGTATATTATTCTGGTGCGGAGGAAATGGCCATTAGTTTAACCCAAGACAAGGGGGTGCGCAACTTCAATGTAGCCTTGGGCGGTATTCACTTCTACCGCTTCTCTTCCCTGCGTCTTTCTCATCCTGCTGATGCGGCTGGCCAATGCGGTGGCGGTCATACCAAAACAAATGCCGAAGTTTACCTGTTTCGCCTATCACGGCCTATTCTCAGCGAGGTTGCCGTCTCACCGTGGGGGTCACGACGCTTATGGAACACGGCCACAATATTGTCATCTTGAGACAATGGGCCAATATCTTTAACTGGGGTTGAGAATAGTCGGCTTTGACAAGCGCTCAACCGGGCTCCGGAACGAACAAATAACGCAGTTCAAGCCTCGCCTTCTGTACGGCGGGACGACTTGAGTAAATGCAGGAAGTACGGGATCTGGCTTGTCTTTATATGGGATGTAAAAAGACTTTTGAGCGGATTAAACATTTGGAGTCGAATAAGATTGATTCATATGCAAAGCAATTTGCAGTAGAAGTTTGGATTAGGGGGAGTCCACATGATGCGGTTTCTCATTTCTAGGGCATGTTTGGTGATCGCTTTTGCATTGGCCATGACTTCAGCGTCCACCGGGCAAGACGCTTCAAAACGGGCGATCAGAGTCAATGGGGCGGGCGTGTCCTCGGCCCAAGTTGACCTATGGGCAAAGTCCTTTATGGAGGCCAACCCTGGGGTAAATGTGTTAATCACCGGCTCAAGCGCCGGGAAAGGTTTCGAGTCCCTGTTTGACCGAAACGCCGATATAGCGATGGCCAGCCGAGTGATTTCCCGGGAAGAAGAAAAGAAAGCGGCCAGCCTCGGGTTTCAGCTTAATGAGCGACTGATAGGTCATTCAGGTGTTGCGGTAATAACAAATCCAAAGAACACTGTGTCCGAACTTACAATGGCCCAGCTTCGTAAGATATTCACTGGAGAATACACGAACTGGAAACAGGTGGGAGGGCCGGACGCTCCAGTAAAGTGTCTCACAAGAAGGGCGCCTGAGTCCGGGGCCGCAGTGTTTTTTCAAGAGAAAGTCCTCGATAATCAGCCCTATGGCAACACCACTATGGCGGAGACATGGGCGACAATTATCAAGGTTTGTTCAACGGGCAATGATTTGTCTGCGGGGATAGCCCCCATAAATCAAGCCCTTGCCGCTTCGGGCATGATAAAGGTTTTGCGAATAAAGGAAGATGAGAATTCACCTGGGGTAGCCCCATCCGATGAAACTCTGAAAGATAAGAGCTATCCGATTATTTTGTCCTTTCGATTCTATTGGGACGACAAAACGGCCAACGACCAAATAAAGAAGTTCATAGAGTTTTGCGCAACGAAGGGCGGCGCCTCTGAGAAATAAGCGGCTTTGGAGGTGTAGGCGCTCAGCGAAAAACAGATACGGAACTTCTCTGCGTAATCCGCATGTCTCAGATCAAAAGGAAAGAAGGAGAAATAAGAAAGTCAGTTTTTACTTTCGCCTACCCTAAATCTCAGAGTAGGGACATCAATTGGTCGTTACTTCAGCATTATGCGATGCCGATCAACGAAAAGGAAGATTGGTTATGAAAAAATATCTTAGGGCAGTTTTGAGCGCTCTAATGGTGTCGGCTTTGATGGGCGCAGCGCCTTCGTGGTCCAAAGACACTATTAGGATCGGTTTTGTGGCGGATGAGACAGGAATGGGGATGCTTTGGACTAAAGGTCAGAGAGCTGCAATAGATCTCTTCATAGATGAAGCCAACGAGTCAGGAGGAATACTGGGCAAGAAGCTGGAGCTAATTGTCCACGACTCTGCCATGAATCCCGCTCTGGGAAAAGAGCTGGCGGAAGAACTAATAACTAAGGATAAATGTGACTTTCTCATGGGTCCCAGCAGTAGTGGAGTGGCCCTGGAGGTAACTAAGGTAGCCCAGAAGCACAAGAAGATAGTGGTTTTTCACACCTGTAACTCGGAATCGCTTACCACTACTGCATTTCAGCCCTATATGTTTCAGGTTGCCCCCAATACCGGGATCGAGTCGAGAGGTTTGGCCTCTTTCTTCGTGTCCTATCCCAATTACAAGAGATTTTCTTATGTCGGGCCGGATTACGAATATGCCAGAAACTGGTGGACTAATTTCAAGTCATACCTTACGCAGCGCAGGCCTGACGTCGTAATTCTCCCAGAGCAATGGGTTAAGGTGGGCGAGACCAACTATGGGCAGAAACATACGTGTGATCGAATCGCAAAAACCGGATGTGGTTATCTCAAATCTGTGGGGAGAGCCTCTAGCTGAGTTTATAAGGCAAATTAAGCCTACAGGGCTCTTGAAGACTACGATGTTGACGTCTCTTTTCGACATGGACGTGCTTAGGTCTATGGGAAAGGAAATGCCTGAAGGTCTTCTGGGTTATTCCAGATGCCCCCCTTATGGCTTCATCGACCGGACAAAACGATTCGATAAATTTCGAGACAAGTTTTACGAGAGATACCAGCAATGGCCTTCAGAATACGCTTTAATGGCCTATGATGGCTTGGTGGTTCTCACGGAGGCTATCAATAAGGCGGAAAGCACTGATTCAGATCGGGTTGTAAAGGCTCTGGAAGGTCTCTCGTTCAGATCATTACGACGGGGATATCGTTTCATTCGACCTGAGGATCACATGGCCGACGTATCCGTTTATGTCGGGAAAACAGGCGCGGATCCTAAATTTAAAGATATGCTCATCCTAACGCAACTAACGGAAGTCCCAGCTGAAATGGTTTGGAAACCGGTGGAAGAGGTGAAAAGACTCCAGCCCAAGCCATAAAAATAGAACTTGATACTACACGGGCCTTCGCTATTGATTGTGAATCGGGCAAGCGCTTCTTGAGAATGTCCCTCTGCTCCACGCCGTGAAAGGAGTAGCCTTGGTTAAAAGCGCTTTTCCATATTACGATAATAATAATGAGTAACCCCCCGGCTCTGCCGGGGGACCCAAAGAGTTTGACAGTTACGGGAGTGTTCAAATCTTCTTACGAATTTCTGTAAATTCGAGAAACAGAGAACACATCCAATGAGTAAGTCCCTAAGAGCAAATGGCACAGCATTGGCGTCCCAGCTTCACGTCGCTGCGATCCCCAAATCCCACAGGAAATGGCAGCAAGAGGCACGGAAAAGGGGACCAAGCTGCCTTCAGGTCAACCGCTTCTAAGCGGTTCACGAATTCAAGCCTCCGGCTTTGCCGGAGGTATCTGACTGTGGAGAGCAATTCTTACGTTCGGAAATCGCCCGATGGGAGGGGAGTTTTAGATCATGTCGCCTGGATCAGCTAAGACCGTCAAGGCTAAAGAATTCGTCAGTCTCTTTAGAAAAAAACCGGACGATGTGTATTTGATGGAACAATATTCGATCACGCTGAAGCAGCTGGCAAAGATTTACTCCGCTGTTATCGAAAAGGGCCTACTGTCAGAATACGAATATCACCAGCGTGAAAGAAAAGCTCCAGAGCTACAGGACACGGACCTGCCGCCGGTGGCCGCCTCAGTTACTGTGCGCGTTATCGAAGAGCCTTCCGAAGCCCTTACTGAGCGGATGATGAATCAAGACTGTTCCACGGACGCTGTACTTGAAAGAGTTTTGCGAGAAGCCAGAGAAACTCAACAACAGAACAAACGCAGGCGAACGCAGCCTAAACAAAGGGAAGTCATTACGCTTAGTGTCTGCCCCGGTTGTCACAAACCTAAAGACAAATCCTTCCCGGACGAGTGCGTCTATTGCGGTTTAGTGTTCAGCAAAAGCCCTCCCAAAAAGGAAAGGGCTTCCATCTGGTATGATGACTAACTCACGCAACGCCGCAAGATCCGGCTAGATCAGAATCAAAATTGACCTTAGAGTGGACAACTTAGGCTTCCATAGCTGTTTTTCAGGGGACACCGTCATTTTGAAGGAAGCTTGACTGTGTCCACTGTGTCCCTTTGAATGAGATACGTTGGCCGGAGACTGTGTTTGTTCCCGCTGGTTAACTTTGAACCAGCAGATTAGTCGGCCCAATCTTATCCATAGCAGCGTCTGTCTTTTAAAGGACTATTACCGAATGATTGAATTTTCTTGTTACTTTTAATCGTGATCTGGTACCTAATTGTCGCACGAACTCCCTGGAACATTTCCATCGACCCAATCAAAATTGCGGGGATATTTCAAATCGCTCCTATCAGCATTGTGAGGGCTGTTAAGCAGTGGTTTTGGAGAAGAGCAAGATAAGCGCAAAAGAGGCGCTGGAAGATATTAGGGCGGGGATGGATGACGTCGCCCTTATGAAGTAATACAAACTGTCGGGCAAAGGCCTCCAGAGCTTGTTCGAGAAACTCGCTGACTCTGGTGTTATTAGACACCTGAACGCTCATGCGGTACTGGAGGACACAGACGAGGAATGACCAGCGATGATCTTATGGAGAAATATAAGATCAACTCCAAAGGTCTTCAGCGGCTAATCCAAGAGCTTGACAAGGTTGGTCTCTTGAGAAGAACCGCTGAACAAAGCGGTGTGGCGTCTAGGATAGTCATCAAAGTTCATGAAATAGGGGAGGATATCAGAGGTCGGATGACCAAAGCTCGATTCATGGAGAAATACCACTTGAGGCAACGAGGTCTTAGATGGATTTCAATGACGCTCATAGGCTCGGGGGCTGTCGCTTGGCAGGATGTTTACGACAATTTATGCGCTAGTTATGAAGAATTGGTTCCCGAAAAGCCCCGACGAATGAAAAGATATGCGCTGCCCTTCCAGTGCCCTGTCTACGATGGGGACGATCCCCTGAGCGTGGGAAATATCCGCCGACGTTTCAGATAATGGTTTGGGCATCGTTGGTCTAAAGGCCCAAAAGGGGGATATAAAATATCTGGTTGTGGATAAGGACGAGTTCGGAGAGTTCGCCAGGTTTACTTTTGACGGTCAATGCCGCTGGATAACAACGGACCCAAACGGCCGTCCTGTGGCCGTATTCCAGATCAGTCATATTTCCATTGGAAATTTCACAGAATTCAAATTGCTGCTTCATCTTGCCAAAATAGGCCAAAGACGCAATGGCCTGTTTACTTGAACAAGCGTTGTAGGATTTACCCAGCCCACGAGATCTGGGGAGGATAAGTATTTCTGTCTCGATCGTCCGGGTAAGCTGGCCTTCACGCTAATTTTCTTTGACTAACTTGCTCCTGACGATGTATCGTGGAGCGATCAAACACATTCCATTAGTGTGGAACATTAATAATTTCAAGGGGAGTCGATTCGATGACTAAGGCTGAACTTGTGTCTAAAATCGCTGAGGAAAACGATGTCACTAAGAAAACCGCTGATGCCTTTCTGAAGTCTCTCATAGGAACATTACAACTGACCTTGAAAGAAGGCGGAGAACTTCGGATAGGCGGTCTGGGCACATTCAAGGTCATGGATAGAAAAGCGCGGGTTGGCGTTAATCCCAGTACAGGAGTCAAGATGGAAATTCCCGCCACTAAAGCGCCGACGTTCAGAGCTGCTCAAGCTCTAAAGGACTCCGTAAAAGAGCCGGAGAAGAAACCTGATATAAAACCCGAGACGAAGACCCAAAAGAAAGCTGGAACGAAAAAGAAATGAACTGAAGGACGGGCGGTTATATGAACAAATCCGATCTCGTCGATATGCCGGCAAAGGAAGTTGACATCCCTTTTCGGAAGGCCGTGGAGATAGTAGATAAACTTTTCATAGTCATGTCAAATACGCTTGTTTCTGGAGACCGGGTAGAGATAAGGGGATTCGGTTCTTTTCAGGTTAAGGAATACGAAGGATATACGGGGCGAGATCCCAGGACTGGCGAATATGTATCCGTGGAAACTAAGAAGCTCCCTTTCTTCAAGGTCGGCAAGGTTTTCAAAAAGAAAATGGACAAAGCCGAATGAACGAAGAGCTTTTGAGACGGTTAACCGGGTCGCCTCAACTTACCGGTTGTCTGCCTTGTCCGATCAGAGTGGTCTTTTGGAAACTCTCGGGTTCTCAAAATCACTTCCCAGTTGGGTGTGACCTGTGATACATCAATTCTGAGGGATCAAGGGGTAGTCCGTTCCCAGTTAATGCCCGATGACTCATACTCATCACCAATACTCCAATCCCTCATGTCAAGCGGATTTGGTCCGCCAGCGCAATATGTTGGGCGGCTATTGCCTTTCAGGGATTTGTTTTAAGGTTTTTGCTTTCCACAGCGGAGGGACCGAAGGGCCTGCCTCTGGAATCAGGTGTTGTTAATCCACAAGCTCCCTTTGGTCCCCATGTCAACAAAGCTAGTCGATCCGGGAGATATCTTTGGGCCTGTCAGAAATTTCTGTGGACAGGCGTATCTCTCATCGGTTAGAGTAATTTCATCCCACCAATGTCACGTGGTTTTTCTATTTTTTCAATTAAGAAACTAGGGGGCGTCTCAAGGCAAGTCCTGACTCTAAATGCCCCTTACCCTCTCGTTTAATTGATGGTCGGATCGTCTCAATAACCGCCGGTCTCAATGATTTCGATTCGGGGATTTAAGGGCGCCTTTCATCTATACGACAATTGTGACAACTCCTACCGCGCCCCTAAATCCCTCCTGTGATAAACTTATCCACTTTAGCGGCATC
>CAVVHK010000006.1:0-38353 GCA_963747865.1 uncultured delta proteobacterium
GCCTCGGCCGCCCGAAGGTCATTGGTTTCCTTCGCTAGTAAATCCCGCATGTCGGAACTGGTTTCAGAAATTCCGAGGAGCCCGGAATCGTGATTGATGAGACTATTGAACTGTTTGGGCGTCAGATTCTCTAACTGGATCATGTGCCACGCGACGCCCGGATCTAAATCACCAGGCCGTGTGCCCATCGTCAGCCCTCCGGCAGGTGTGAAGCCCATACTGGTGTCAATACTCTTGCCTCCACGCACGGCAGCCAAACTCGCCCCGCCACCGAGATGAGCCAGAATCACCCGGCCTTGAGCTGTTGTCGTGCCTGCTACACGAGCAAGTTCCTCGATTAGATAAGCATAGGACAAACCGTGGAAACCGTATCGTCGGATTCCCATTTCGTCGAACCGGCGGGGGATAGGGAGCAATTTAGCAACGCGTGGCATCGTGCAATGAAACGCAGTGTCAAAACAAGCAACCTGGGGAAGTTTTGGATGACGCTGACGGAAAGCCTCGATCAACTCAATCTCCGCAGGCAGGTGATCCATATCGTAAGGACTGATGCGGCGTAGTTCAGTCAGCAATTCATCTGTGATGTGTTCGGGTTCGGTGCGTTCCATGCCGAAGACCACCCGGTGTCCTACGCCGCTGATCAAAGCAAAATCAACCTGTTTATTGAGCCAATCGATCAGGAAATTTGATGCAGACCTGTTATCAGAGGATTCAAGAGTGAGATTGCCCTTCTGGTTTCCTGCTGAGTTCCTGAAAGTTAAATTCGTGCCCGCCAGACCGATACGGTCAACGCTTCCATTAAGAGTTTTTTTCAGTGCTTTTCCTGTACGGTACAACGCGAACTTGATACTTGACGAGCCCCCGTTGATCGTTAGGATCAGCGGTGCCCCCCGGAGTCGTTGGATCGGTTCCTTATTCATGCAAATGGATCTCCCGTTTTGTCAGCCGGTATATGCCCTCGATGATCACCGCCAGTGCGACCATCGCCGCCAGCACCCACAACTTCATAGGTCCGGTCCGCGCCGTCTGCCAAACCAACGCGCCCAACGCTGCCAGACACGCGACGGCTCCGGCGGAGGAAATCCAGCCGCGGCTTTTCGTAAGTGCCGCATGCCGTGCGTTGGCGGTGTTCACGGCGGCGAAGATCAGCAGAAACCCGGCGCTGCCCAGCGTCGAAATGCTGGTCAGGTCAAAAGCGTTGGCCACGAACAGCGTCAGGCTGGCGGTGATCAACACTCCTTCCACCGGCTCACCCCAGACTTTCCGCTCCAGGAAGGCCGGCAATTCGCCGTCGCGCGCTATACAGTAACTCAACCGCGCCGAGCCGTAGAGCGTGGCATTGATCGCCGAAGCGGTGGATAACAGCGCCGCGATCGCTATCAGTGTGAAACCAGCCTGCCCGAGAAAGGGCCGCGCCGCTTCCGCCAAAGCGTAATCCTTGGCCGCCACAATCTTGTCCACTGGGAGATTGCCGACGGTGACGAGTGCGACCAGCACATACAATGCCATCACAAATCCGACCGCCGTGTAATACGCCCGCGGCAGCGTCCGCTCCACGTCCCGCACATCGTGAGCGGTGTTGGCGATCAACTCGAACCCTTCGTAGGCCACAAAGATGATCATCCCGCCCGCGACCAACTGCAGCGACGGTGCCCACGAGCCGGTTGTGACCCTGGAGACGTCGATGCCGGCAAACCCGACGCCGACAAAAAATAACAGGATCGCCACTTTCAATCCCACGATCCAGTCCTCCGCTTTTCCGATCACCCCGGCGCTGAACAGGTTCAGTCCGGCAATCGTCACCACGCTGAAACAGATCAGCACATGTTTGCCGGTCGCTTGCCATCCGTCCGGCAAGAATGTCGCCCCATAACTGCCAAACGCAAAGGCATACAACGACAGCATCACCACGTAACTTAACCACAACAGCACGTTCAGGCTGCCGGTGAACATACCGGCGCCGAACGCGCGGTTCAGGAAGGTAACCGTTCCCCCGCGGCTCGGATAAGCAACGGAGAGTTTGGCGTAGGAATAGGTTGTCAACAGCGCCACCCCGCCCGCCAGAGCAAAGGCCACCGGCGCGCCGCCGTGCGCCAGTTGCACCGCCAGCCCCAGCACCGCAAATATTCCGCCCCCAACCATCCCGCCGACGCCGATGGCCACCACTGCCCAAAACCCAAGCTTGTCCTCGCCTGCTTTGCTCATGTTCCGGTTGTCTCCTGTTTTACGGAACGGCCTTCATCGGTGTATTTCATCCTGATGCAGATTGGTGAATGGTTGGCCGTGTTCATCATTTCAGTCCCGATATCAAAGGGTGCGCATTGTATCCGCGTTGCCATGCTTTCATAATGTCCGTGCATGCTTTCCCGCTCGCCAGTGCAATTCAATCTCTTCAAGGCTTCGCCCGAGCCAGTTGCTGTTACCCGGGGACTTTCAAAATGATTCTGCAATCTGCAACCACAGCGCCTTTCCCTTTCTCATAAACCATTAACGGATTAATATCGAGCTCATGGATCTCCGGATGATCCATCACCATGGCAGAGAGACCGACGAGCGATCGCTCCAGAGTCTCAACATCCAGGGGAGGTTTGCCTCGATATCCTTGCAGTATTTTTATTCCTTTGATACCATTAATCATTCTATGGGCTTCATTGCGCCCAATGGGCGCCACGCGAAAAACAACGTCTCGGAAAATCTCTACAAAAATGCCCCCAAGTCCGAACATAAGCAGCGGCCCGTAAATAGGATATCGGTTCATACCGAGAATAATCTCCTGACCTTCCAGGTCAGCCATTTTCTGGACGAGGACTCCGTCAATCTTTGCATCGGGAACATGCTCCCGTCCTCTTTGTACGATTACCTCGAATTGTTGCATAGCGGTCTTGGCGTCATTAACATTTAGGACGACGCCACCCACATCCGACTTGTGGAGAATTTGCGGTGAGACAATCTTCAGAGCTACCGGTGAGTTAATGGATTCAACAAACTCTCCAGCCTCCTCCTTAGTCTTAGCGAGTCTGGACGGGAGGATCTCAAACCCATAGCACTTGAGGAGCTGTCCTCCTTCTGATTCACCCATGCTGAGTCGACCTTGAGCGAGGACACGTTGTATAATTTCCGAGGCCCGGTCTTTGTCGTGAATCAGCGTGAACTCATCGAGAAATTGGCGATTCACCCAGCGAGAGTACCTGATAGAGCGCTCCAAATGCCTGAGCCGCGTGCTCCGGAAAGCTAAACACAGGGAGCCCTTGTTCCTGGAGGTGCTTCACGCCGGCTGAGACGTCGATTACTCCCATGAAGCAGCAGAGAATGGGTTTAGGAGTTTTCATCGCGATCCGGGCGATAACTTGTGCCGTGCCCAAAGCGTTGGTCATGGATTGGGGCGTGAGAATTACGATAGCGCCATCGACTCCTTCATCCATGATAACCGCTGCAAGAGCGTTCTCATATCTGTCCTCCGGGGCATCGCCGATAACGTCTACCGGGTTAAGCAAATTAGCCGTAGGCGGCAAATGGCTCGCCAGAACCGCCACAGTCTCCCGGCTAAATCTAGCCAATTCCAGACCGGACGATATCGTCATATCCGTCGCAACTATGCCCGGACCACCCGCATTGGTAATAATGCCCACCCGATTTCCCGCGGGTATTTTCTTGCATGAAAACGCCGCCGCATAGTTGAACAGATCCTCAATGGAATCCGCTCTGATGATTCCCGTTTGCTGAAACAAGGCTTCGTAGATAGCCTCCGATCCGGCCAGAGATCCCGTATGGGAAGCAGCCGCACGCTGCCCGGCGACAGTTCTCCCGGACTTTGTCACGAGAATAGGCGTGGGGCGATGTCCGGACGTGATGTGCTTTGCCGTCTTTATGAACTCCGGGCCCCGGTTCAGCTCTTCCAAGTAGACCATGATAACGTCGGTTTCGGGGTCCTGATGCAGGAAAAGCAGGAGCTCCAGTTCATCGACGTCGGCCTTATTACCGATTGAGACGAATTTTGAAAAGCCAAACTCCCGATCTGCAGCAAAATCCAGCACCGCAGCACAGAGGGCCCCACTCTGAGATATAAATGAAATATGACCGGACGCCGGCATATGGGTAGAAAAGCTGGCATTGAGCTGAACGGACGGATTCGGGTTGATGACTCCCAGACAGTTGGGGCCTACCATACGGATACCGGCTTGCCGACACTTGGCTACAATTTCGTCTTCAATCTTACGCCCTTCTTCACCAACTTCGCGGAACCCTGCGGACACTATAACGATTCCTTTTATTCCCTTTTCTGCCGCTTCTTCCACTGCATTCAGGGCCAATTTCGGCGGTAGTACGATAATAGCCAAATCGACGGGTTCAGGTAATTCGGAAATGGAAGGATATGCCCTTACTGATCTCACGTACCTAGCTCTAGGATTTACCGGGTACAGGGTTCCTTTATAATCGCCTTGAAGAATGTTTACGAAAATATCGTGGCCGACTTTTCCAGGGGTTGTGGAAGCGCCCACAACCGCCACGGATTGGGGGGAAAAAATCGCATCGAGCTGGTGCATACATTTTCCTTTCGTCGTATCTGAAACCCCGATGATGCAGCCCCAGGTTTTTGTTCTGCCTTCCCAGGGTAACCCCGAACCGGAATTATTCCGCGGTCCCCCAGCGTCGAGGCAATCGCCGCCCCCTGCAAGGACCGGATTCTGCCTCAGATGGACTTCTCCCAGCCTTGGCCGAAGTTGACCAGAGGTCGAATTTCCTCGATCTCAAAAGCTACCGCCGCGTGAATCCTCTCGGCCGCTTTCTCTCCCGCTGCCTCTGCAATACGGGCTCTCACTGTGTCCAGTTTCTCTCCCGACGTCTGGCAGTCGATCATCTTCAAGGAGACTCTTACCCCTTTCCATTCAGGAAGCGTGCGGCCAGACTCTAGAATCAAAAAGCAAGCATTCGGGTTTTCTTGAAGATTGGCAAAGGTTCGGTTTTTGCCTAACCCCATGACTACAGTCTTTTCATCGATCATTCGAGGTGACCCGAAATAACCGGAGTTGACCTTGCCGCTTTTGTCAGCAGTGCTCAAGGTCCCGATTCGTGGCTGTTTGTTGAAATACTCCATCAACTGCTTGGACACTGTAACCTCCTTCATGTCTTAATTGACGCAAGAGTATGCTGCGTACACGCATCGTGGTCATCTTCAAATCGATAACCGGTCTTCCGAGAGTCTTTCGCTTTTGGAGTTCCCGGCTGCATTGACGCCACCTCATGCGTTTCACTATGTGTACCATTATAGGCGTTTCAGCATGCAATAATGAGATTCCGGTGCATCGCTAAATCGGACTAGGAGAGATCGATACAATCATGATTTCCAAAGGCCGTGTAGATTTTACAATATTCTCGGGCCGCCCGATCTCCGGCTACCGGAAAGGTTGCTTCGGGAGTATCTCCGGGTTTCAGGAATTGCCGGTAGGCTTTGCCGTCCGAAACGATTTCTATCCATTCAAGAAACAGGGCCATTGCGTCGGTTCTTTCCAAGCCTCCTGCATAAAACGGGATCATGACTGGTGGTCAGATTATATCATTCTATGTGTGATTCGGCTGTTCTGATAGCGAGATCCTTATCCTTTGTAAACAACGACCAATTCATTCCTGTTGCGTGGATACCAGCTTGCTTGTCTTGACCTCTCGAA
Source organism: uncultured delta proteobacterium (assembly GCA_963747865.1). Lineage (GTDB taxonomy): Bacteria > Desulfobacterota > Desulfomonilia > Desulfomonilales > Desulfomonilaceae > JBBSBY01. The sequence goes on from CAVVHK010000006.1 coordinate 5,667, forward strand.
TAATACCAGTGTCCGAAACGCTCGACCGTAGCAAAAGGATGATTTTCGGTACAGAGGATACCGCACGGTCTGATCTCTTTGAAATAAAGAGTTTCGTCAGGGTCTTCTTCATAAGACAGGTCATTCGGCAGGAACGATGTGCGACACATCTACGCCTTGTGTTTCCTGTTTGTCCAACCATTCTGAAATTTTCATGTGTCCTATAACCTTGTGATGTTGGTAAGACCCATTAGCCACCGTGCTCACGCACTCAGTCCGTTACCGATACAATTGCATCAAACTTCACTGGGTCTCAAGATCTCGGTGCTCACATTGTGGCCGATTCGACGTCTGTAAATGCGTCCTGATGAGATCTCACTCGCCGGCATTCTACTGAATTCTGACGCCTGACTCCCGGCTTCATTTTTACCGGGGGGCAATCTCGATCTATTGCTGAAAGTATTGTCTAACTTTCCCTGCAATCTGACTATCAGTCATCTTGTCAACTGTTTCAATGCCTACGATGCGTCCGCCGAGGTTGTTTCTTTCAAGACGTTCTTTCAGCTCGCCCTTTGCCTCACCAGGACCGAATATCAAAATAGATTCTGCATCACGAATACACGCAATTATCGCATCGTAGTAAATCTTGAGATGCCCCGTAAATGTTTTCTGGCGGCTGTCACTTGCCGGTACTTGCTGTGATTCATAGGGACCCTTAAGGGGTGAATCACCAGAACGGCGGAGCTGTTTTTCAACCTTTGATATTGTTAGTCGTATCTCTTCCCCTTTGTCCGTAACAGCCACGATAATAGCCTTCCTATGATCAATCCACAAACCCACTCCTGGTGTCATAGTTTTCTCCTTTGTCTATTAGGCCCACCAGTGATCTGGTGCAGCTCGCCGCCAGCAGCCGGTTGTGAGCCTCCATTGGAATCCGATTTCTTATCCTGTTTGCGTTTTTCAGAATTAATCGGCGTCCTTTTTCCGCTCATGATCGATCTGTTTGGTGTGTAGCGCCGGCAGGCAGGCCTGATCAGAGTCCTATTTCAACTAGCGGCCTGACCGGTGGCGAAAACGAATACAAACCGGCCGTCATTAACGCTGATGGACAGGTCACCACCTCGTGACTCGGCGTACACAAGCCAAGTCGGCTTGTCTTCTCCGCAACAGGTTACGTTCGGGGAGAATCGACCTGATGCAGCGTCGAGCCACGCCAGCAATAGAGGTTCCGAGGCGCGTGTCAGAGCCGCGTCTTGAGCAGCCGCTCTGGCCGCTGAGAAATCGAGCGTTCTGTCCTCTACACTAACGTCCACCCGATTAGGCAACATTTCAAGCGAAAAAGCAGGGCATGCTCCCATGGAATCCTCCTAATATGCCGAATGCCAAAAGTAATATCCGTAAGCCACGCTCCCCTCGTTCCCGCTAAAGGGGGAACCCTGGGATTCTTGATGGATTCCCGCTTTTACGGGAATGACGAAACGATTCCTACGCAAATCGGACAAGAATTTCGGCAATATCGACACGCCACTAAGCCTGATTGCCGCGAAGCCTAAGATCCATCCGTGTGCCTGTCGCTCGTTACGAAGGACAGGCAAGGTCTACGTCATCGCCCGATTCCAGGAGGAAGTTTGAATAGTTGTTTCAGTTTTTCATTTCAAGCTCGGACATCTTATTCTGCATCTGCATCATTCTATCCTGCATACTCTTCGTATCCTTCCCTGAAACCATACCCCTTCCCAAATATTAAGATCCATAATTTGCTTTGACATCCCTTTCATCGTTCCAGAAATCATCTCTATCTAATCCCTGGGCACTGAGCATATCTTTCATCATGTCCGGCAGTCTTCACCCTCCCCCGAAGAACAGCAAATTACGACTTCCCCTGCAGGTAGTCGATCATCGGCTGAGTGATGAGCGGCGCCACGTCGCCGATCATGTGAGGCATGAGTCGGTCCATGACCTTGGGCATGAGATCCGGCATCTGCTCGCACATGTATTTGGGCATCTCGATCTGCTTCTCGACCCTCCAGAGCATGGTCGGCAGCACCTTGGGCAGCATCAGCGGCAGCAGGCGCGGGAAGAGCAGCGGGAACATCGGCTTCATCAGGCTCAGAGCGCCGGGGACCTTGCCCAAGAGGCGCATCATGCGCCCCATGCCGAGCGGCATGGCGTCGATGAGCTCCGGCCACATCGTGCCCATCAGGTCGGCGAACCCCTGCGGGGTCAACAGCCTGATGAAGGCATCGAAGACCGCCCACTGCTTTCTGACCTCCGGGTTCGGATCGGGGAAAGTGTAGCCGAAGGTCGCCGCGGCGAAGTGCGCGAGGTCCTGGACCTCGATCGGCACCCCCTTCTTGTCCGCCGCCACCCTCATCTGCACCTGGCAGCAGGGGCACAGGGAAAGGATTTTCTCCGCCCCGGCTGCAAGGGCCTCATCGAGCTTCACCTTGCCGATGTCGGCAGCGACCGGCGGCTCCTTGAGCAGCGTGAGTACGCTGGCGCAGCAGTGTGCCTGCTCACGGTTGTGGCTCATCTCCACGAGCTTCACGTTGGGGATGGCTTGGATCACGTCGCGAGGCGGCTCGTAAACTCCCGATGCGCGGCCGATGTGGCAGGAGTCGTGCCAAGTGACGGTAACCGGTTTCTCGGATTTGGGGAAGCGGAACTTCCCGGCCTTGATCTGCTCGGCGAGGATCTCACTGTAGTGCCTGGCCTTAATCGGGTAGTCGATACCCAGCTTCTCCGCCCATTGGGGGTAGTACTGGCGCCACATCAAGTCGCACGCAGGGCAGGAGGCGATGACCGTATCCGCACCGGCCTGCTTCACCAGTTCGATGTTTCGCTTCATGATCTCGGCGAAGAGGTCCCAGCGGCCGGCTACCAGCATCGGCGTGCCGCAACAGTTTTCCTCCTTCCCGAGGTGCACAAAGTCGACTCCCGCCTTATCCAGCAGGCGCACCGAAGCCTGCCCGATGTCGTGCTCCACGTAGCTCGCCGTGCAGCCGGCGAAGTTACACGTTCTTGGCCTTGCCGCCCAGCGGGTGAGCGGCCTTCAGGTCTGCGGGATACCAGTCCATACGGTCCTTGCGGTAGCCGGCCCAGATGTTTCCCTCGGACTCAAGCGCCGCGGCCATCATCTCAAAGGGAGGGAAAGTCATGCGATGCTCCTCGTTGATCAGCATGCCGCGAATTTTCATCCATGAGGACTCGATGGGCAGATTGGTGGAGCAGCGCGTGTCGCACATCTCGCAGGTGGTGCAAACCAGGAAAGTGTCTACCATCCGCTGGTCCCATTGCTCGTGCCCGGCCATATACTCGCGCAGCCAATACCATTTGCCACGAGGGCTCTGGCTTTCCCACCCGCGGCCGTCAGAACTGGTCACACTCCGACACGCAGTAGCCGCACTGGGAGCAGGTGTAGGCATACCAGGCCACATCGGCGGGGATGTCCCTGACCGATTGCGTCGGGCGATCACCGATCTTGCTGCTGATGTGGTTCCCCAGGGGCCTGATAAGCGGCTCGATAATCGCTCCCAGGCTGAGGGCGCCAGCCATGAGCCCGCCCTGCATCACCTTGCCGGGATTGAGGATGTTGTCTGGATCCACCTGGGCTTTGAATGCCTTCAAGCGCTCCAGCCGCTCTTTGCCAAGGATCCCGCGGGCCTTACCGGCGAAGTAAAGCCCCGTGGCATAAGGCCTTCCGCCGTTTTTTTCCGCGATCTTCATGATGGTAAGCGACAAGGGAAAGATGAAGTTGTACCAGAACTTCCGCTGGTCGCTGGGGATGAAGCCGAGGATGACCACCTCGGGATTGCCCCCGGCGCCTTCCCGAATGACCAGCCCCTCTTTGACGACAGGCTTGCTGACCTTGCGTTCCACTTCGGCCATCATATCCCCAAAAGAAGAGAGCGGGATGACCACCTCGGCGGGCACGAGGCTCGGGCCAAGCCGTTTGACAACCATGAGTTCGAAACGGTTGCCCCATTCGTGATGAGCGATCTTGTCCGAGAGGAGCTCCGCCTGACAAGTCTTGAACAGGTCAGGGAAGACGTCGTCGATACGCCGGCGGTCTTTCTCCCGGAAGGCGAGAGTCATGACGTAGGACGCCGGTAGGAGAACCTGCTCCCCGACCGCGTGACCAGCGTGCATCCGCAGAGGAGCACGGTTTTTCATTTCCGCCATGCTCGGGTTGATGAAGCTGAGGGACCAGATCGGCAGCCTCTCCTTGACGATCCGCTCCACAAGGCGTTGCAGGTCATATGCATCGGGGCAACCGATCGAGATTACGCCCAACTCTTCCTTGGGCATGACCTTGACGGTCACCTCACTGATGAGCCCGGTTGTGCCTTCGGCCTCGGACACGAGATCGAGATCCGATCCCGAGAATTCCCGGTACCGCCCCGTCGCCCAGTACCCCCCGGGCACTGACCACGTTGTCCCGGAACCATCCCGACTCATAAGAGCCGAACCCCGCCCCTCCCTGGGCCAGCCATCCACCCACGGTGGCGGCGGGATAGCTGGAAGGGTAGAGCCGAAGCGTCAGACCCTTCCTGGCCAACTCCCGATCGAGCTTCTCCCAGCAGATGCCGGGCTGAACCCGGACAGCCCGGGTCTCCGTGTCGATCTCCAGGAGCTTGCCCAGATGGAAGAAATCCACCACGAGGCCCCCCTTCACCGGCAGCACCCCACCGTACCCCGAGGTCGCTCGGCCTCGGGGGGTTAGGGCTATGCGGTTTTCCTGCGCCCAGCGCACAAGGGCCACAAGCTCCTCTTCAGAGTCGGGCTGGACGGCGGCGTCGGGGATAGTCGAGCCGACGAGCGGCTTGATGAGGCTGGGGATCTCCGCGATGTCGTGCCCGTAGAGCGTGCGCTCCATGCGGTCGAAGGAGACACGAGTTTCCAAAAGGCTTTTCAGGTATCTCTTGTCAGCGGCCTTTAGAGCGGCCATTGTTGCTCCTCCTCAACTGTGCAGGCCTAGCGCTTGAACACGCCATAACTGTAAGGTCTACAGTTATTTTACTTTTTCATTCCAAGCTCGGACATCTTATTCTGGTTCTGTATCATTCTATCCTGCATGGCGCGTACATAAAGATGATTCCGGATCGCTCTACTAGGAAGTGAAATCGGGCAATTCCTCTTGCGCAGTGGATATCCGACCTTCATTGTGACGCGCCTCTACGATAGTATATCTTTTTTCATCCGATCAAATTCGTCCTTTGTCATATTCCCTTTTGCGTATCTTTTCTTGAGGACATCCAGGGCCGTTTCTGCGGATTGATCAGTACCCGCATCAGAGCTGCGAAAATTCCGAACAGAATATCCTCTGCCAAAAAACAGAATAAGGGCTATGATCAGCACAATGACTGGAATAGGCCATAGCCACATGCCGAACCCGCCGAACATCCAGGAATCATGCATCCCGGGTCCCATCTCGTTACCCTCCCGCAGAGAGAGCCATATGTTATTGGGCCGCCCAATTGCGACAATTGGTCGCGGTAGGAACGCCGGTACCCCGCGCCACTGCCGCGCTCCAAAAAAATCATGTGCAAGATGTGATCACGATTCGTAAGCATGCCTCTTGCAACCTTTTGAGCGACACGGCTGCACAGACTATTCACTATTTGGGCTTTTCCGTGGTATCCGGCTCGATGATCTTTTTGGCGCCCTCCTCCACGTGCTTGTGCCCTTCGAGTATGGCCTTCTCCGCTTCGGGAGCATCCTCTTTCTGTTTCTGCATCATCGCTCCGCTTTGCATCATCTTTGAGCCTTCCATCATTTGTTTGCAGGCTTCCATCTTTTTCTTCATCTTTTCCATCATGCCGCCATCTTTCATCACCATTTCTTGAGTCTTAGCCATCATCTCTTCGCCTTGCTTCATCATTTTGTCGGCGTCAGCCATCATCTGATGGGCCTTGGCTACATCTTTTTTCTCCTCTATCATTTTCATGGCTTCCCGCATCATGTTGGCCCCCTCCATCATCTTCTTGGAGGCGTCCATCATAGTGGCCTTGTGCTTAGCCATGTCGTCTTCCATAGCCTTCGGCCCACTTTGTGCCATAGCCGACCCGCCTGCTAGTAAAACCGCAACTCCAAAGGCAAAGACCGTAGCCCAAGCCCTTCCACTCGTTAGAAAATTAATCCTTCTCATGAATTCCCTCCTTGGAAAAAGTTGTGCCGTTCAGGCACTATACTGTGGCCCCTGTTCTCCCGAATTATGCGGCGGTCTTGCCATTCAGAGGGTCTGCGGGGCGATAACGGAGCTTCCTCAGAGAAATCAGACAAGAGAGCCTTCCAAGGCTCTATCAGTTCTTCTTGTCTGACGGAATGGGTTCCTTTGTCTTTTCCTTGACCTTTTGTTCCAGGATCACCGCCTCAGGAGAACCCTGAGCAGCCGGAGAGACGGGCAGGCCAAGACACCCAAAAGTAGTTTCCATCGCTAATCTCCTTCTTGGCAATCCGGACTACAATGCCACGCCTTGAAAATGACCCTTGACCGCCAACGACCCGAACCCAGTGGGGCAAACCTGAGTGTTTCCCCTTATCTTCATGTATCCACGGCCCTGGGCACACAGCCGGTTTGCTCGCACCGAAAATCCTGGGGAATCGGCGTGATGCACAGCCACTTGACTAATGCATCAAGCAGGCTGACCGGCCAAATCGCCATGCAAGTTGAGTTCCGCGGCTTTTGTGTTCTCCAGAATACTGTGCGCCTTCTCCATCTCTTCTATAGTCCCGTGGCAAACTAGAATGAACTTGTCAGATTTTATCTGGGATTCATACTTGATGACACTGTCTTTGGGAATGCCGATGCTGAACAGCCCTGCGCCAATGGCACTCAGACCTCCGACCACAACCGCCCCTTCGAGCGCGGAAACTATCCAGCCCACCAGTGGCCCTGCTACGGCAACGGGACCTATGCCGGGGACTAAAAAGAACGCTGCTCCAAAAAGCAGCCCCCAGAGTCCACCCCAGAAAGCACCCAGTTTGCCCCAGGCCTTCATGCGGTCCCCGGTATTATAGTATCCCACGACATGCTCCTCAGTATGGTAGTCCTTACCCACTATGGAGAGCTTCTTCATGTCAAACCCCGACTTCTGGAGCTCCCTGACTGCAGCCTCCGCTTCTGTATGGGTGTTGTACACACCTGCAAGCGCCTTTTGTCCTGTAATGCTCATCCTCTCTTCTTCCTGTTGTGTTTGAGTTTTCCCCAAAGATTGCTCGCTACCGTGATTTCACATTGCCCTGATCAACGCGGCGATTCTGGACCATTATTACAAGCTCCTATTCCCTGCACTCTGATGAGCCTCAGTTTCCACTTTGCCTCGCTATCTTGCTGTCCATTTATCCAGTATAATACGCGCCAGGACTACGAAACCGCCAATCGCTGCCAAGAGTATAACCACTACTGTAATTAGGCTGTAATTCATGTTATTTCACCTGCTCTATAGAAATTCCTTTTCCCCTCCCCGGCTTACGGCGCTTCGGGTTTTCTCGGTAAAGGGTGAAACCGGCTTCAGGCTGCGATGCGCCTCGGATGGTTGCAGCCTGTTGCAGGACGCCTGTTCTTTGGCTGCGCTCAGTATCCCGCCAGCAGCAAGCAGGTCTCTTTTCCCGCCTTGCCGAACGAAGCTCTCGAAATGTCTGGTATGAACATGATCCGGCCCAAACATGGCGGTAAGGCAATCGAAAGCCCTTAGCCTCCAGCGCTGAAAGGCGCCCGGATCAAAATCCGAGTCAAGAACACCCCAGCCTGCTTCTATCAAATCGTCGATTCTCTCCTCAATGGACATTGCTCCCCCTTCTAATCAATTATCAGTGACCTGAGCGCGCTAATTTGAGCTCATCCATTTTGATAGCTTCGGAGTCTGTAGCCGTTACTAATTGGTCCAGAGACTCAACAATCGTTCCAAATTATTCAACTGGTATCCATTAACCCTCACCGCAATCCCTAGCATTTTGGGCGCCAAGTGTGCTAAACGGCAAAGTTATCTTATAAAACCAGAATTATCTAATGGTTATCTACGGTGATGGAGAAGGGGATGAGATAGGAAAGGTCCGCGAGAAAGGGTTCGCGTGTCCTAAAAACGGGCAACAGCATTTCTGGATCAGTGTTATCAATAGGTTATAAATTCACTGCTGTCTTAAAGTCGGTTCCCCATTAATCCACTGTCGGATTGTCGCTCTCCATTCCCAAACGCTTCATGTGCCGAAACAGAGAATCTCGGGATATGCCCAGCACGCCGCGGGCGACGCGTCTTTTATTGCCTCCACAGCGTCTCGTAGGGCCTCTAAACACAGGGATTTGATCACCTCATCAGTAACATCGTGAAGCGTGCGCTTGTGTTCCGGAAAATCGGACACGTGGGGCCACTCCCGGCGGCTTGCCGCAACAGAGGGGAGCGCAACATTCAAATTCTGCCCGTCGGATAACATCAATGATCGTTCGAGCACGTTTCGCAATTCCCTAACATTTCCAGGCCAATCGTGCCCGGAAAGCGCAATGACGGACTCGGCGTCGATCTCAGGTAGAGAGGTCAGTTGCATCTCCATCGCCAGCTTTGACATGATCTGTTCCAAAGCGCCGGGATGTCCTCAATCCTGTCACGCAGCGGCGGCATGCTTATGGAAAACACGTTGAGACGATAGAGCAGGGGAGAAAGGAATCGGCCTTCCGCCACCTCCGTATCGAGACTCCTGTTCGTCGCCGCAATGATCCTGGCATTCACGGTGATGCTCTTTTCACCGCCAACACGAAGGAATGACCTTGTGTCAAGAAAGGTCAGGAGCTTGGATTGCAAGGACGGGGTAAGCTCTCCAATTTCGTTGAGTAGGAGGGTCCCGCCCTCGGCCAATTCCAGGAGTCCTCGCTTCCGGCCGAGCGCCCCCGTGAATGAGCCCCGTTCGTGCCCAAAAAGCTCCGACTCCGCCAATTCCTTGGATATGGCGGCGCAATTCACCGCCAAATAGGGGCCGGGCGCACGCCTCGATTGGTCGTGAATCCAGCGCGCCAAATAGTCCTTTCCACTCCCGCTCTCCCCCTGGAGTAGAATGATGCTGTCGGTGGCGGCGGCGAGACGAGCCTCGTGCAGAGTAACCCTCATGGCCTTGGAGGGGTAAGCCTCGACGATCGGTCTTTGGAAGTGCACTGTTCTCTTGCGGTCCGTGACATCACGAGAAATGCCGTAGATGCCGACGATGGCGCCGTCCGCGTCTCGAAGCGGCGTAAGGACAGTGTTCAAGGTCAATTGGACGCCCTTTACGGAAGCCGTATATTCTTCTTCGATGGATTCTCCTTGGAGCACGCGCAGATCCACTTGTTTGATATGTCTCCCGGTGGATTCGCCGTAGATCTCCTCATCATTGCGGCCGATGATTTCGGCCTTTGACGCGTCTTGACTTCCGAGAGAAATTAGCTATATTGAGTTTCTCATAAGGGGATGGAGTCCCCCCAAAACGCCCATTATGAGCTGATGACTCCTACCGTAAAAACCTTACGGTGGAGTCCGGTCCAAATATAACCCACCATATGGTGGTTTTTTTGTTTCTTGGGCACACTGCCTTTTCCGGAACTTTTGACCGGGAGGATTCGTCGTGGATTTCCCGCCGTCGCAATATACCGAAATGAAGAACGCATTCTGGCCACCAGATCTGGGTTTCCAAGCGTCTATTGATTTTCGCTTTGTTCTCGATGAGGCAAATCAGAAAATGGAGGACCTGGGCGTAGGCTATTTTGCATACAAAGACAGGCTTCTTTCCCTTCACACTCGGTTGCAAGAAGGGCGTTTTCGCTACACCGTGCCGGGGCGGTTCAAGAGCGGCAAGTGTGCTTTGCTGAAAGCTTTCATCAAGCAGGAGTTGTCCCCGATCTCGGTTGTTGTTCCAACTGCTATTGCCACGCTTCCGCAGTGTGGACCTGAGGTGAGCATCCGCGTCGTTTCTCGGGATGAAAAAGCCGTGAATGAGTTCAGGGGAGACTCCATAGAAGAGTCCCTCAAAAGACTTCAAGACTTTGTAGCTGAAAAAGACAAGTCGAAGAATCGGCTTGGCTTCCAGCAAGTTGAAATTCTCCATCCGGCCCTCATTCTTCAGCACGGCGTCGTTCCGGGCGACACGCCCCGCATTGAGTCTGCATTCACACACAACGCTGAAGCGACGCTGACGTTCTTTGAGAAGGCGCTTGCAAATCGGTTCGTTACCATAATTGGAAGACGCAATACGCACATATCGCATGTGGCAACGATTTGCATACGGCAGGCGCCTGGTGCACGTGTTGTTCTGCGTACGCCGTCTCTATCGCTCTGAACCTAATATGCCTTGATGTCACGGACATGAACTCACCTAGCTCGGACTCAGGGCCAGACTGAATGATCTGCTCAGAGAGCTTCGAACCCGGTCCTCAATCAACAGAGTCACGAGGGAGGATCCCTGGGTACACAAACGGAATTTACGAACCGGATCTCAAGGATGACGACTGTGAGACTGAAGTATAACGGAGTGAACAATGAATGACTGGTTATTGTCCGGGCTATGGATTGGGATGGCACTGTTAGCATCACTGGTCTCCATAAGAGTCGCTGTATCTGTTGCGCTCATTGAGATAGTTGTCGGGGCATTCGCAGGAAACATAGTAGGTCTTCCTCTGGCGCCATGGGTCAACTATCTTGCAGGCTTCGGAGCCATCTTGCTTACGTTTCTTGCTGGAGCGGAGATAGACCCCGTGGTCATCCGAAAACATTTCTGGTCCAGCATGACCATTGGAATTGTAGGATTTTTCGCGCCGTTCTTCGGAGTGCTAGCTTATGCTCACTATGTGGCCAACTGGCCGTGGGACCAGGCTCAAATTGCAGGAATCGCTCTTTCTACGACATCGGTAGCAGTCGTGTACGCCGTAATGGTCGAAACAGGCCTTAACAACACTGAAATAGGTAAGATCATTCTGGCGGCTTGTTTCGTGAATGATCTTGGTACCGTGTTGGCGTTGGGAATCCTGTTTGCAAACTACAACATCTGGCTGGCGCTCTTCGCTGTGGTAACCGCTCTTACCATGTGGTTATTGCCGTATTTCGTTCCGTGGTTTTTCGCTAAGGTCGGCAACAGGGTAAGCGAGCCGGAAACCAAGTTCATATTCCTCGTCTTATTCTTGTTGGGTGGTTTGGCGAGTATCTCGAAAAGTGAAGCGGTATTGCCCGCGTACCTGGTAGGAATGGTTCTTGCCCCTTTCTTTCTAAAAGAAAAGGTCTTGGCTACCCGGATGCGTGTAATGGCCTTCACATTCTTGACGCCCTTTTACTTTTTGAAAGCGGGTTCGCTCATAAAATCTGAAACGCTCCTAACAGGAATGGGGCTGATTGGCCTTTTCCTTGCCATCAAAATGATAACGAAAATAGTAGGAATATGGCCCCTCACGAAACTCTTCCGCTTTGAAAAGCGTGAAGGGATATATACAACGCTCATGATGTCCACTGGCCTGACATTCGGCAGCATATCGGCACTGTTCGGTTATACCAATGGGATCATAAACCAGGACCAATACACGATCCTGGTTGCAGCGGTGGTCGGGAGCGCAGTTGTTCCGACAATGATTGCTCAGGCTTGGTTTCAACCCGAGGTCTGTGCTGAAGAAGAGTCCTGCGTGAGGGACGGATAAGCAGCGACGTCTCTTGCAGGTCCCGCGCCTGATTTGACGCCCGTGGCAAGATCGGGAACCCCTCGCTGACGGTGACAGTCAGCCTCGAAAAGGACTCTGTGGAATGCGGATTAGGATTGTGAATCCGCAGCATAGCAGCCGTCCTTGTTGGGACTGTCCATTCGGGTCCGGTACGCAACGCATTGACTGTCACATCAACTTGACGCTTGGCAACTGGATGCCGAGTTTCCATCCGGCTTCGCAAATACACTGTTTTGTGGACAGTATGTAAAGGAGAGAAGAAATGTTCAAGAAAATCTTGGTTGCATTTGATGGGTCGGAGGGTTCGCGTAAGGCTCTAAAAAAAGCAATAGAAATGATCCCCTGTTTCGGGGCCGAACTTCATTCGATTTCGGTAGAGGTTGACCTGCCTCATTATGCCGCAACAGTGGGAGAATTTGACGAAGTAAAACGAGATAAAGACGCCTATTTTGACCAACTCAACAAGGAAGCCATTGAACTGGCAAGAGCCGAGGGGATAGCGTTGACCCCGCATGTTGTAGCCGGTCACGCAGTGGACAGCATCGTCTCTTTCCTCAAACAAGGGGGGTTCGATCTGCTAGTGACCGGATTCACCGGACACAGCCGGATTTATGAGCGCATTTGGGGCGGAGTGTCTCGAAATCTCGCTCGGTTCAGCCCTTGTGCGGTTCTCATCATAAAATAACCGCAAGAACTTCGCTGAGGTAGCCAAATGCTGAGGAAAATACTTGTTGGGCTTGACGGGTCGAAAGGATCTTTCAAAGCATTGGAAGAGGCTTTGCTTCTAGCTTCGCTGGCAGGCAAGGAAGTTCACACTGTTTCCGTGGAAGAGATCCCACGGTTTCCAGGCACTATTGATGAAATAATCGAGGAGAAAGAAGCAGCTGACACGAGATTTGGACTAGCGATCTCGAAGGCTCAGAAGACCGCTGAAGAAAAAGGGGTTAAGATTGAGGCTCACGTGCTGGTCGGCCATGAAGTGAAGACCATCGTGGAATTTGTTAAAGAGAAGGGATATGATCTCTTGGTCATCGGGTTCATGGAACATTCCCCAGTTTACGACAGAATTATGGGAGGGACTTGCCAGAGTCTCGTGCATCTGGCTCCTTGTGCTGTCCTGGTCGTGAGATAGAGGCCCACGTTTGAACATTGACTCGGCCGGAACGCGGAGAGAATCGAAAAATAGACAGCTTCTGTGGCCTCGGACTGGGACAGATGCTCGGCTTCCAGTGGTCCCATCGATCCGCTTTCGGTTGCTTTCCCGCATTTGTCCACTGATCTTACCGGGATATTTCGGCAGTACGCCGGTAATGAAATCTCCATTACTGAAGCCAGCCCGGTGGCCGCTGTCTTCTTTTCAAGGGGCGCCTGTCAGGCTGGTTTTACATTAGCCCTAAGATCCCATATCGGTTCGCCCGGCGAGCCATAGTCAATGTTCCATACAATTCAGGCCATTACGGCTCCGGTAGCGGGCCGTAAATTATCCCAATAGCTGGTGGAGGAAAATGGAAATGAATTGGTGTAAACAAATGTACCAGATGCTCGTGGCCGCCTCTGTAGCCCATGCAAAATGGGACTATGAGACTTCCATGAACATCCTTCGGGACAAACGTAAGCTGCGGATTCTCGGGCTGCTTACCATTCCTGCGGTGTTAACCGGAATAGCTCTTGCTGTTGATCTGCCGTCTACCATAGGGGGCCACAAAGCCTATCAACCGGCTTTTTATGACCCTCTGGTCTTCGTGGCCACTATCTTCATCGGACTATGCGCCGGCCTCATAACGGGGTGCATAGGAGCGGGAGGCGGCTTTATTATAACCCCGGCGCTAATGAGCATAAATGTTAAAGGCATACTTGCAGTAGGCACCGACCTTTTTCACATCTTCGCAAAAGCCATCATGGGAACCGTTGTCCACAAGAAACTGGGCAACGTCTCAGTCCCCTTGGCCGTCGCATTCCTTGTGGGGTCAGGCGGCGGCGTCTTCGGCGGAGGAATGATCAACCGGTGGATTTATGAGAAGGATCCGGTTCTCAGTGACGCTTTCATCAGTATAGTGTATGTCGTGTTATTGGGTTTCCTGGGTTTTTATTCTTTGTTTGATTTCTTGAAATTGAGAAAAGCCGGGGACGACGTTGGGGCCCACGGAGGAGAAAGCGCCCACGGACGAGAGGCTGCCACAGGTAAGGTCGGCCTCCCCGCCAGGCTGCAAGCTTCCACGATTCCTCCCCAAATCACGTTTGATGAAGACCTGGTTCCCGGCGGCAAGAAGATTCCCGCCCTCTTTGTGGCCATCTGCGGAGCGGTTGTGGGCTTTGCGGCCGCCATCATGGGGGTCGGCGGCGGTTTCTTGACTTTCCCTATGTTTGTGTATGTCCTCGGTGTTTCTTCGTTCACCACCGTGGGCACGGACATCCTGCAAATCATCTTCACCGCAGGTTTGGCCGCCATTGCGCAATACGCCATTTACGGCTTCATATTCTACACTCTGGCCATGGGCATGCTGCTGGGTTCATTGATCGGAATCCAGGTTGGCGCGCTTACTACAAAGATTGTCAAGGGCATTTACATCAGAGGCTTTTATGCGATGGCCATTCTGGCTGGATTCCTAAACCGCTTCTTTTCCATGCCTGAAAAGCTCAAACAGATGGAAGTCCCCTTCTTCGTGGGGTTGGGCGATTCCACCGTGAAATTATGCGACAAAATGGGAATGGTCATTTTCTTCGTCGTTATCGGCATCTTTGCCGTTTGGGTTATCGGCAAGTTCCTATCCAATCTTAAGACTCTTAGAGGGGAGGTATAATTATGCTGGTAAGAAATACCGCAACTTTCATCAAAGGCGTCCTCCTGGCAGTGACGTTCCTAATCGTCCTGTTCATTATTTTCACGCCGATATTTGGCGGAGAGAATGGAATGAAGGCCGCCGACAGACTTTTCAACTCCATCTCCAAAGACTCCAGCCATTATATTCCTTCTCTTCAAAAGAAGAACCAGGCTTTTATGGGAGATAATTTCACGGCGAATATCGCGCTTAAAGACGACAACATGGCTCAGCAAGCCAACAAACTTTTCATTGCCGCCGGGGCCAAAGCCACGGTGGGCGGCTCTCAGCTCAAGGATGTGAACGGCGATTTGGGCAAAGTCCTTGCGGCCGCATTGGCGGATTCCGACGCCATGTATTTTAATCGGGACTCCGAAGTTTCAGCCAAATACGGTTTTCCCGGCAAAGACGCTCTGTATATTTGGTGGAACATCTGTAAGGGCTTGGACAAGGATTTCAAAAAACAGACCAAGTTCAAGGAAGCAGCCTTCGTCAGCGATGTAAGCAAGAAGGGCGTCGAGGTCGCGTACAACTACTTCAAAATTGAACCTGTGTCAGCGGCCTCCGACGCCATCCCCTTGACGGGGTCTCTCATCTTTTACGTTATTTATACCTTGTGGTGGGGAATTGCGGTTCTGCTGATTTTTGAAGGCATCGGGCTGGAGATGAAGGCCGGAACCAGGAAAGAGACCTAATTTAGTCAAATCATAACTGGTTCGACCTGGACTCTCGATTGGGTTTTCATTTTTCCGCGTGCAGCAGTCTTGCCGGAATATGAGGTCTTACCGGTTCGGTAACAATCAAATCAATTTCGCCTTGTTTAGAATGGTCCGCGAGCTGATTGCCTCACTCCGTTCGCGGGCCAAAGGCAAGGATTCGACCGTGAAGTCGGATTGATCGATGTGGACGGGGTCTCCTAACAAGAATCACGCATCAGCGGGAACAATGCCCGACTCGGATGCGTAGGAGAGTCCCCTAGGACAAGCTCGCCGGCTGGGATGGTAACCCTTCTGTTGCGCCACTTGCCCAGTGCGGTCAGAGCGAGCCGCTCTTTAAGCGCCGCATTGGTGTTACCTGCCTGATACTCCTCCCCGGATCCCACAACACCGTTCACCACGAGGAGCACTAGAATAATCCCGAAATTCGCCCAGTGCTGAACCGTCACCGAAAGAATTCCCGCTATCTCGGTCATCCAGGGGATTGGTCCACGGAAGTAAGACAGAAACTTGACCAGGGCGGTTATATGTTTTTCGGGAATTTCATTATATGGAACACCCATCTCAATATGTCAATTCTTCATCCGATGGGCCATTTAACCGGTAATCCCGCATTGTTCCGCCTGATCCCGTGGAGATCAAAGTGGGAATTCCAGGCTAAGCTCGAACCCAGTCTAAAGCATCCGGAAGTTGCTCTTCGGGAAAGTTTTTTACCTCGCCCTTCATGAAGTGAGACGCAATCTTGGTGGCCCATTCGACCCACTTGGGGCCGCCTACAACGGCTAATTTCTCAAAGTCATTTCTGTGGAGGAGTCCGAACCTGGCGTCGTCCCACGCTGCATGCGCTTCCCATCCGGCAAAGTCTCCGGGAAGATATAAAAGCACATTGGCTTTACCGGATTGTTTTATGATTTCTTCAATTTCAGGAATAAGCACTTCTTTGTAGTCAGCATCAGTGAGTTTGCCGGTCGCCTTGAGCGCCAGCGCAGACTCGTTTGATTCAGGCATTATTTCAATCATGTTATTCCTCCTTGGTCGGTTCCCTCGGGCAACGGTCCCTGTTCGGCCCGCCTTCATCGGGTGACCAATGTGCGAAAAAGAGCGAACTTGTGGCCCTTTTCAGATATGCAGATCGTTTTTCATTTGCTCAAAATCTTCCCTGGAAACCTCACCCCTGGCGTACCGTTTCTTTAGAATTTCAAGAGGCGTTTCCGCGTCTGGTTTTTCTTCCATGTGGGATTCCCTAGAACGCTGGGGAGCCCTCTGTCCCCTTCGGCCCGCGAGCGCATAAATGACGATTACGATGAGAATGAGAATTAATATCCATCCCCACGGTGCCATCCAAATGCCCCCACCCGTCATGTTATTCATCCAACCATAGTGCTGTCCCATCGGCATTTTGCATCACCTCCGCGAATCTCACAGGGGGAGCAGATTCTAAATGGATCCTGAACACCAGTTGGGCTATTACTCACCGCCCTCGTCCCTGCGGTTTGTTCGTTGAGACAACTTCCATAGATTCGAGGTTCCTCGTCGAGGATACAGTGTCTCTCCAAGCCGCCAAATCAAGGTGGTGATTCGGCAGGCGAGTTTTGCCGCTCCTAGAAACGGGCGTGACACAATCTTGTTTTGGACTGGGCATAACATGACTATGTTAATAACCGGAAAACGGAGCGGAATCAATCTCCGACCGTCTTCGGAAGTTCATCTTGATACTTACTCCTTCCTCGGATACACCATGGGATATCCGTCCCTCCTGAGGATGCTAAGGAGCAACCATGATTTTTTCATTACAAAAGAGATTTCTCGTCCTCCTACTTTTGCCGGTCATTCTCATTCTCTCAATTTTGGGTCTGGCGTCCTTCCTGTACGCCCGCTCTTTCTTGCTCGATCAGTGGAATATCACAACAAAACTAAGCCTTGAAAAGACGGCTCACCAGATACGAATGAGGCTCGATGAAAAACGCGCAATGATGGAGCTGATCGCTTCATCTGAAAAATCTGGAGATCCTACGCAGTCGTTCCTCATTCAAGAATTGAGCAAGCAAGCGGGAGTCCTGGCTGTAAATCTTGAAACAGTTTCTGCGGACCAGCCCCCAATTGATGGCTTAAAATCGACCGCATCCGATCTACCAGACAAGATTGACTTGAACTCGAATGATGAAAGCCACGATCTGCACGACGTCTCTCCTTCCGGTGTAAAGCCTATTCAGATGGACGTGAACTCGGAGAAAGGCGATCTCACGTTGGTGACGATTTTTTCGTCCGGAGACCGAACTTCATTCAAGAAATTGAGTGTTACAGTAAGTTTGGATTATCTTGTACAGCACTTACTCCACATGAGCCTCTGGCAAGGCGGCCTTGCGTGCCTCGTGGCGGCTGACGGCACTTATCTTGCCCATACGGATCGCTCGCGGAATTGGCCGAAAACATTGGGGCAAGGAGGTCACGCTCTGGAGAAAGAGATTCAAAAAGACATGAAGAAACGGACTTTAGTTACCGTTCTCGGGCAGGGATCGCAAGCTGATATCATAATGGGCTATTACAGGGTTCCTACGACGCCGTGGTATCTTATACTGTCTTCTAAAAAGACTTCCATATTGGCTCCTGTTTTGCGGTTCAGAGATACGGCTACCTGTCCGCCGTTTCTCGTCAGCGTGCTCCTTATAGGGCTTCTCATAAGCTTGAATACAAAGCCGGTGGCCAATTCCATCGGAGAGATAGCTGAAGCTGCGGAAAGAGTAGAAGAGGGCGATTACACTGTGAAGCTGAGTGAGACTAGTTCTGACGAAATCGGCCGCTTAAGATACAGATTCAATAGTATGGTAGAAGGTCTCAAGAAAAAAGACATGATTGAGCAGACTTTCGGCCGGTACGTAGATAAGAACATTGCACAAGAATTGATGAGTAGACCGGAAGCTCTGCATCTGGGCGGCGAAGAGCATGTGGTCACGATTCTCATGGCTGACCTGCGGGGATTTACACCAATAGCCAAGAAGCTTCGACCTGATCAGGTGATTAGACTCCTGAACAGATTTTTCTCAGGGATGATACCAATCATAGAAAAATACAGAGGAATCATAGTTGATTTTCATGGCGATTCTATCTTGGCCTTTTTCAACGGAATGGAACCCGATGTTCGCGTGAACACCGCTGACGCTATCAAATGTGCGACGGAAATGCAGCACGAACTGGCTTTTGGTTCCCAGCAAAATTTGCAAGACGGCCTGCCTGCTGTCTCTATGGGAATAGGAATTCATACAGGAGAGGTAATCGTAGGAAACATAGGTTCGGAGACGAGGGCCAAATACGGTATTGTCGGATCTGCCGTCAATGAGACCGCTCGCATTCAGTCATTCGCTCAAGGCGGAAAGACTATGATCTCGGAGAGAACTTATAAATTGTTGTCAGATCGATTGGAAGTGGGGCCAAAGTGTGAAGCTTGTCTAAAGGGCCTTGAAGGAACAATGAATCTTTATGAGATAAGAGAAATTCGCATGACCGATTTGTAGCGGGGATGATTATGGAGCCGGGCATAGAGGCTAAGGCGTCACTGGCGCATGGCAAATTTACCCTTTTCAGGATGCCTCGGATTTGCTATATCCAAAGCGTGTTATCGATGAACGCGGTGCGGCGCTCATTGATCTCTTAACCGCAGTGGAGGCTCTCAGACTGTGTCCCTGGAACATTCCGGAAGTGGGAGTTCGTATCTATGGTTTCTATCGGCGGGACTGGCTCTTTATTGTGTCTTGCTCACGGCGATAACGGGCGACATCGGCTTCAACGGTGATGACTGGTGGGTGCTCGCGTTACCTTACTGGAACAGTTTCCCAGACGCGCTGGTTCTATACGCTCAAAAGTTCCTACGTCCACTGGAGGGCTTTTACTGGATCAGTCTGTTTAAGATATTCGGCTTCAACAAGATTGCGTTCCATTTTTGTTCACTGCTTCTGCTGGCGTGCTCCGCTTCCCTCATGGGGGCTTCCCTGGATCGGGCTTTTCCCGGTCGACGGTCTTGTGTCTCCATCGCCGTGTTGCTGGCGTTTTTTTTACCTCCTGTTTCCTGCCTCACGTACGTGATGTTCACCGACAATTCACGGCTCAGTATGCTGTTATTCTGGACTTCGGTGATCGCGTTCCAGCGGTGGGCGAAGAGGTCCTCGCCATGGAGCGGATTAGTTCTTCCTGTGGCTCTGTATGTAGGTTCGTTTCTCACCTATGAGACCGCAAGTTTTCTCATTTTCGTTACGCCCTTGTTGGCATGGCCCGTTCATAGGCGTTGTTCCTGTCGCCCTTCCGATCAAGCCTTTCTGATAAGACTCTTTGTGGCGATACTCGCAGCGTTTGTAGCCGCAGTAGCGGTAAGGTTCCTATTCCTGAACGGCGGCGCAGTTGGACACAGCTTTCTCTTACCGCCCTTCGAGTTGGTGTGGTCGTACCTCGCTCTGCTTCCATTCTACTTGTTAGCTCCCTTTACATCCATGTCTACGGACCGATGGGCGGTGTTGGCAGGCCTCCTGGTCGCGATGGGGGCTGCTGTTCTATTCGTTTTTCAGAGGCGAGACCGGAGCGCGGTGGAAACGGAGGGCGGGCGTCCGTTCGGGCCGGGGTCGCAATTGTATCTGGTCGTGCTGGGGGCAACTATACTGGTCTTAGGTATGCTCCCTTACCAGCTCGCCGGGTACGGAAGTTACGGCCCACGGCTGGTGGATACATTGATGGTAAAGTGGGGGATGACGCCGAAGGGTGACCTCTCCTGGTATAACTTCAGTTGGGCGAGCAGGATCTATTCCTCGGCTTCTTTTGGCGTGGCAATTCTGCTTGCCTTGGGGCTCGATGGCTGGCGGAAACCTTCCGGAAGGCTGTTCGGAAAGATTGCCGCCCTCGTTGTAATCGGTTTTATGGCGATTTTTCACGCTGGATTGAGCCAGGACTGGCGAGAGGCAGGGGAAATTCGGAACGATCTCTTGCGCAGTTTGGTCAGCCAAGTTCCCGCAGTGAAATCCGGCGCCAATTTTGTGTTTTTGGATATCGCTTGTTCGCACAAACGAGCGGCGGTCATTCGCCGGGAGAAAGACGGCCTGCGCGAACTAATCCGGATGCTCTACGCGGATCAGACGCTGGGGGCGTGGCGTCTTTATCCATACGCATATGACCAACTCACCCATGAGTACCAACAAGCCGTAGTCACTCCTGCAGGATTCACGGCCGGAGGCGGCCAAAGACAGAGCAAACCGGCTCCACCTGAGAGTTTGCTCCTATTCAAGAGAACGGGGCGGGAATTGGTCCGTATGGACGGAATCACATCCCGTGACGGCTCAGTCCCCACAGGAATAGCGTGGCGAGGGGTTGAACACCTTAAATCCAATCTAGGGCGTATCGACGCTTGGCGAATAGCGACCTCGTCACAGAGAAGACTCGCTCGCAACGCTTGGACCTCCGGCCTGATCTCCACGCTGCAATTGACGCGTCTCGAATCGACCCTTGCATTTGTCAGGAACTCAAAATACGCCTTCGTTCGTGACCCACGCAGTCGTCGTTTCTTCAAGATGCTGCTGCATGGAATCCATGTGCGGCTCTGATTGGTTCTCTGTCGAGTCAATTCATGTATGAAGGCCGGAATTCTCCATTAAAGGATCGGACTGGTCCCGCAACGGTCTTGAGACAACTTTCCGGAGCCTCATCTCTCAGCCGCCCTTTCACTCATGACTTTCATCATTCCCCGGAATTCGCAACTTATTCCCGGCCATTTATTGATCCGAGATCGACATTGTTGAGAGCGGTTCGCCTGTGGACGATTAAACGACTTTAACTCCTTGTGCTCGCACTCGCTCCGTTTGCCCTTTAGCTGCCGAACGGTTGGGGCAAGGGGCTGTTGATGGACTATCACTTTGGGATATGTTATCTCTAGTTAAAGACGAACCGCATGGCGTCTCAACTTCAGCGGGGACAGAGTATGTTATCTCATCATCGGAGCTTGGAAGCCTCCTCTGTTTTTTCACTGCCCGATCATGGGAGCGAATCCAGCCCGGGTCGCTATAAGATATCCCGTGAAAAAATCATTCGCTATACCGGCGATCTTATGATGCCCGGTCTGGGGATGTTGGTCGGCTTTCTAGGCGGACTTGGAGCCGTGGCCTTTAGATATCTAATAGGCTTTTTTCAAACGCTGATCTATGGCAATGGAGCTGATCTCGCCACGGTTGTCTATTCTCTGCCGTGGTGGCGGGTCGTATTAGGACCGACCATTGGAGGGGCGTTGGTCGGCCCTCTCGTGTATTTTTTGGCGAGGGAAGCCAAGGGACACGGCGTGCCCGAGGTGATGAACGCCGTCGCAAGAGAGGGCGGAGTCATAAGAAAGCGAGTGGTCGTCGTTAAAACTCTTGCCTCGGCGTTGTGCATAGGTTCAGGTGGCTCCGTTGGACGGGAGGGTCCCATAGTCCAAATTGGAAGCGCTCTCGGTTCAAGTCTCGGTCAGATTCTGAGGCTTTCACAGGGTGAGATGAGGGTCCTCGTGGCTTGCGGAGCGGCTGCAGGTATAGCCGCAACCTTTAATGCTCCAATAGCGGGAGCAATATTTGCCCTAGAAATAATATTGGCGGACTTCGCCCTTCCGACCTTCACTCCTATCATTCTTTCTTCGGTGATAGCCACAGTTGTATCCCGCGCTTTTCTGGGGAATTATCCTGCCTTCCAGGTCCCTCCGTATCAACTGGAATCGCCTTGGGAAATCGGATTTTACCTTGTCCTTGGGTTGTTGGCGGGATTGGTGGCCGTGAGTTTTACCGTCACTCTGTACAAAAGCGAAGACCTTTGGGATAGTTGGAAAATACCCGATTATCTCAAGGCTTCTGTGGGCGGCATTGTCATAGGGATTATCGCATTGCATTATCCACAGATAATGGCCGTAGGCTACGACTCCATAGAAAAAGCGCTCCTAAACCAAGAGGTTTGGACCGTGCTGGTTCTCCTGGTTCCATTGAAGATCCTGGCGACGTCGGTCACCATCGGCTCCGGCGGCTCCGGCGGCATTTTTGCTCCGTCGCTCTTTATGGGGGCAATGTTGGGGGGAGCTTTCGGATGCGCAGCGCATGCTTTGTTTCCAAGCGTCGCGGCTAACCCGGGGGCATACGCCATTGTGGGTATGGGGGCAGTTGTTGCGGGGACCACTCATGCCCCGATCCAAGCCTTTCTGATCATTTTTGAACTCACACAGAACTACTTGATCATCCCTCCTCTCATGATTTGTTGTGTCATCGCCACTTTCGTATCACGCGGCCTAAAGAGAGAGTCCATTTACACCCTGAAACTTCTGCGTAGGGGAATTGACATCGAGGCGGGCAGGGACGTCAATATCCTTAAAAGCATGCTTGTCACGGACTTCATGACGTGGCGTCCGGAAACGGTTCTGGAAAGCACGTCATTGCGAGAATTGATTCATATCTTGCCGTTCAGTCAGCACACCTCGTTTCCCGTTGTCGACAGTGAGGGGCGCTTGGTCGGCATGCTGTCTTTAAAAGACTTCCGACAAGGGATTTTCGAGGAAAGCGTGCTGGACGTTGTCATCGCCAGGGATATCGCGACGATACCGGCAATCTCAGTGACAACGGAAGACAATTTGGCGAAAGCGCTAACACTCATTGATGAGAATGCTATCGAACGGGTTCCCGTGGTTCGTGAGGGAGACAATCCGAAAAAGGTGATAGGGATACTCTCTCAGCGGGACATTATGTCGGCGTACAACCGGGCTCTGGAAGGTCGTGGCTTACAGGAGAGGTTAACACGCCCGAAGAATCAGCCATAGATTAGGTATCCCCGCTGAAGTGGCGCTCTCTAAAGTTCTATCCAATTAATTCACGGCCCACGAGTAGAAACGACGATCCCACCACGTCCGCTCGTGAGATAATGCCCACCATTCGAGCGTCCTTGTCGACTACCGGTAATCTGTTGATTTCCTTGATGGTGAGCATCTCGGCTACTTCTAGAATTGGGGTTTGCTCATTTACCATGATTGCCGGTGAAGTCATAATGTCTTTGGCGAACTTCGCTCTAATGGGCGCTGCCAAGCAAGCTCCTCCTCTCAAGCACTGGGTAATAACTTCCATGAATGTTTCGGCCCGCCCGCCCGCCATAGTGGCTAGAAAGTCCTTTTCAGAAATCATTCCGGTCACCCTGCCCTCCGAAGAGATGACGGGTACCCCGGAGACACGTCTCTCAGCCATAATTTGAGCTACGTCCTTCAGTGGAGTGCCCTCAAGGACAGAGGCTACGTCCCTCGTCATCACATCAGCCGCCTTGACGGACTGAACCAATCGCGCAATAGCGTGTTTATAGGCTTTGAGGTAAATCTCTTTGCAATCGGCCGGAGTGATGTCCAGATACCCGGAAATATCCTTCATGGCTTCGCAAATATCATCGTCCGAAATGTCAACCGGCTTACAAGCTTCCAGGATTCCGTGCGTCATTTGAGCCTCCAGGTTCGCTGAATTCTTACCATAAACTTGCGCATCGCATTTACGGGGAGCAATCTGAGCCGGCACAGTCAATTGGTCAGGTTGCAATTCATCGGCAAATACGTGACGGAGTACACAATAGCCAAAGAATTATGCGCAGGCAAGGACAACTCAACATGATCGGAACCAGATCATGAGTTAAAGTGTCTCATGAACTGATTGTCACTACCTCAGTTACTTCACTATGGCTCTAGACCTACTTCATCAGGAACTTTTACCCCAGTCTGTTCCCATCTTTGGGTATTCATGCATATCTAAAACAATTTTGGTCTGACTTTTGCCCCGCTTGGCCTTGGATCGCCCAAGCCTGACAATTCTTATATATTTTCATTGAGACTTCGCTAGACCCTCAAAAGCTAAAATCTTTGCAAATCTTCCTACCAAGACGCTAGTCTTGGGACTTGTAGCCGCTATGTAAGCCATTAATGCAATTATTACCTCCTGGCCTCGCTCTGTTTTTGTGGATAGATCTATCCACACACCACTGGAGAAGCAGAGGACATCTCAGTGCTTTCCAGTATTCTTCGCTTTCCTGCAATTTCATGGATCTCCGAATCCTTTCCCTTGTCCAAGAAGATAGAACGGTGTTTTTTCGTCCAGTCTGCAACCTCAGCTTGAAGGGATCATCGGGCGCTACCCCCCCCCTGCGCCCTTTACTCCCTCATTTCAATGAATTTAGCCTCCAGACAACCCTCGTGGGCGTTGCGTGATAAAATCCTGAGACTTCCTTCCAACCGTACGATTCTCAATACTATTTTCGATGATTAACGTATTTGCATCCAGCGCCTGTCACATGGGTTTGTGGCAACGTTGTGGGACTGATGGGGCTCTTTCCTGAGATGCAAGATGTGTGTAATTCAACCGCTCCATTAGTCCCTTGTCTCGATGAAATTAGCCTCCTGTGATATTCTTGCAAAAAGTGGTCCGAGGATTTTGGAAAGCTTCAAATCCTCCACTTCACAAAAATAAGGCGCTGTTGGCTGTTTCGGAGCACGAGACAGACGGGGGTTTAATTGCGGTAAAGAACAAACCCAACGATCCTAGGTTCTCACGAATGGCGCTGAAGTTTTCTCCCTGATAGGGACTGAGTCCCTTCCCCAAGCACATCGAGATATTCTTTATATGAGTATACCCTGCCAGTGGTTTTACCCGTGATCTCCTTCACTATTCCGATTTGTTCAAGCTTCTTTATGGCGGGAGCTAGTCTCTGGTGGGATATTCCGATTTCCTTCGATCATAAGTCTTTTCTGCATTCGGGATGCGGAGCTCAAGGAACGGATCGGGGGAAACGAATCTTGTAGGCAAATTGGGTTGTATTATGGCCTATCACCGTGGGACGCCACGGAATCTTTCGGAAAATTCCTTTGCACCAGATTTGCACCATTGGGGCATGTGAAATCCTGATTTGTAGCGAGGCTTACCCATGGATGGCAAAATGTGAGCCGGGCCTCCCGGTTTTTGATCACATTTTGATCACGCACCGGAGGCCTGACAGGGATCGAAATCGTTGGGGTATCTGTACAGGTAGTTGTTTTCTTTAAGCCCGAAGACTGGCTTCACACGGCAGGATTCGGACGATGGTCCGCATATGACTGGAAAGATGCAGTCAGATTGGGCGTGCGGGACTTTTGCGTTATTCGGTTATGAACCGTTATGGACAGTGTTGGTATTTTTGCAACTGGTTCCGGCAAACTTTGTTGACATCATTACGTTTTTTTACAAAATTGGCGTCTGTTAACCACAAGGTTGTAGGTTCTTATCCTACTCTGCTATGCTATGCTAGCGACAAATCATGTCGGGATTCCGCTTCTGAGCGTCATAATTATTCCGGATTGGATATTCACATTATTAAAGGAGAAACCCGTGGAGCTGCACACTGCCATCAGAGAACGTCGGAGCTGTCGAAGCTTCTTGAGCGAGGCCCTCCAACAAAAAACCATAGAGCAGCTAATTGAAGCGGCCACGTGGGCGCCGTCGCCGGCAAACAATCAGCCGTGGGAATTCATTGCAATCACCAGCCCCGAACTTAAGGAAAAAATCTTTGCCGAAGCGGAAGACCGCAGACTGGCCCTCTTTGAGAAGAGCGGATGGAAATGGCTTGACCGGTATGATGTCGGCTTCCTTAAAGTAGCGCCGTTAATTCTTGCCGTAGTCGGTGATCCCAAGAAGACTGGGGCTGATATGTTCCTCAAGGACGGGGGCATGGCCTACCAACATGCCTGCGCAGCGGCAATCCAAAACATTTTGTTGACGGCCCATTCATTAGGTTTGGGTAGCCTCTGGTTTACGTTGTTTGAGAAAGAAGCCCTAAGGGAGATTCTGGGCATAGAACCGGAAAAAGACCCGGTTGCTTTAGTTTGTGTGGGTAAACCTGCAGGGGAACCTTTGCACCCGCCCAGAAAAGCGGTCCAGGAAAAAACCTCCTACCGGAAGTAAAATGAAAGAGGAAGCCCTAAGGCGCGAATCACAAATAAAGTAGGGCAGGGATGCCGTCCGCCGTTTTCAATCCTACCTTAACAGCAAGGGGCTGACAAGGTTTGAAAGGGTGGTCATCGTCCTAGGCAAAGGATTAAGGAAGTTGCCATCGTCGCTATGGCGCTGTATTACTGATTCTGGCCGGAACTATCCGACCGTTGCAAAGAAACGTGTGAGAAGGAACGCATTATGATTACAGCACTTGTTCAGTTCAAGCTTCCACAACCTGTAACCCTAGACAAAGGCCGTGAAATCTTTTTGAGTACGGCTCCAAAATACAGAGACTTCCCAGGGCTCGTTCGCAAATATTATCTGCTCTCGGAGGACGGAGCAACAGCAGGAGGCGTCTATCTGTGGAGGTCGCGTGAAGACGCTGAGCGACTTTACACGGATGACTGGAAAAGATTCATAACAGAGAAGTACGGGGCGGAACCGTCGGTCCACTATTTCGCTACGCCGGTGGTCGTTGACAATTTGACGGGTGAAACTCTGAAATACGACTGATGTTGAGGATACCTGCAGAGGCTTTGGTTTGATTGCCTTGGCGCACGTGTCCGTTACAAGTTTCAGGGTAATCCTGAACCTGGATTTTGCAACTGCGGTTTTGGAATGCATTTAAGTGGGTCCCCATTTCAACCTGAACCCTATTCGGTCCTTATTTGTGCCACTACGAGTGATGTTGGCGTCGCGAAGGCGGATCTCCGGTCTTCGAAGAGACGGAATTCAGCCTACAAACCGAAAGAAAGGCGGATTGAGGGCGAGCGTATCCCCTCCATATTCGGGCTTCCTTGGATCATGAATAATTTATCAGAAGCTTAATGCTGCCATTCTCCCTTCCATTCGCTCCCATTCGTCCTGATGAGGGTACCCTCGGCTCATAGCAAGAACCCATGTATTATCCGTATACAGAAGTCGTGCGGCCAAGTAGATGAACCAAGCCCGGAGTGTGTTGGGCCTCTCTCGCCAACGATGAGCGTCCAGTGTGATACGCTGGAACCATATCATCAGGTTGTAAGCGAATATCGACGCCTGCAGAAGAGCATGATTCGCCCAGAATTCGTGAACAAGCATGGAACCGAAAGCCATCTGGTTTTTCCCAGCGCCGATCAGATTCTCCGCAACCGCTCTCTTATTGTAGAACTTCTCCGTCTTTAAAGGCGTCAATCCCAGGTTCGTCACCCAGAGGCCATAGCTGTATTCAGGGATGTCGAATAACACTCCGTCTTTCTCGGGAGTCAGTATGCCCACCAAGCGTCGAACAGCGACAAATCGCCTCGGTCGGCTCCACCCGTCCATTTTGTAGTTGAATTCGGCAGTCCACAGTCCCTCTTCTCCACGGGCCTTTTGCCAGGGCAGTCCCGCACACAGCTTTTTCCAGTTGCGAACCTTCACTTTGATGACATATCCGCACCCGAGCATTTCCAGTGTTTGCGCAAAAGCGGCGCTGAAGAATGCTGAATCCGCTCGGACTATTATTTTCCAGACCTGCTTGGGAAGCAGCGCCAGGCACTCCTTTAAGAATTCGACACTGCCGTTGGCGCTGTGCGTATTGCCCGGTCTGAGCCAAGCATTGAGGCATTCCCCAGTCTGAGCGATGAACGCAAACAATGGGTTTAGCATGGGCTTGTGTGAGCGCTCGGTATTGTGCCCCCTGGCTACTCCTTCCTGGCGCCCATAGGCGCTTTTGGATGAGGAATCCAAATCCAGATTGATCCGTCCATACCACTTCTTGTTCCAGATTTTCTGACGAGCCTTTTTCTGGATCTCGTTAAGCTCCACACAGTTGCGAAAGCTAAAACGCTTAAAGACGCGAGTAATGCTGGTCAGCACCGGGAAGGCGTCCCAGCCCTGTGTCTTCATAAGGGCTTCATCCATGCCCAACCGAACAACATCCGACAGGCTCCGGCTACCGCAAATGACACCCAGCTTGACAGCTTTCAAAATCATTCCCAAACCATAGTCTACGTTGGAGCCCCGGACTACGCTGACCATCCGATCTATCATCCTCTCGACCCCGAGTTTGTCGATAAAGCGGCTCATTGGAATCAGACCGGCACGGCTCGTCAATCGTTTTTCCGAAAATCGAGGCTTCGGAGTGATTCTCCGGATGCTTTTCCCCTTGCCATGTCTCTGCTTTTTCTTCATACTTCTCAAGTCCCCTGCTTCTCCGATAGATTACGGCCTTTCACTAACCGCAATCCTATCAGATTCAGGGGACTTCGAACAGCACACTCCTCATATCTCGATCTCTTTTTTTTTCCCGTACGCAAGATCCAGGATGAAAAGAGAAGACCGCAGGAGGAGGAACTGAGAGAAAATACGACCAATTTTGCAGTTCTCAAGAACCGGTGGATTGTTGTCCAGGCAGTAGAATCCCTGAAGTCCGCCTATGACGACAAGCGAGCTATCTTCCGACTCCGAACAGCAATTCAATCCCTCATGGATCAAAACCTTGAATTCGGTAGAAATCGACTCCTGGCGGAGCTCCCGCTGGAACAGAGGGAGCTATGGACATGATTATTGCCGAGGGACAGCACTTAGCCTAGAGTCCTCGGAAAAAAAGGATGACAAACATTAGCCGGTGGGGTACATATCTCGTAGCTTCTCAATAAGTCCGGGTAACTTCGAAGAGTAAGGATTGGTTAAACCGCATATTGAGCCGATTCACCGGACTTTTGGATCCCATTTTACCCGGGGTTATTGAGAAGTTACGATGAAACTCCCTCTTCGGGCTACGTTTTAGACTTTTCCCTCATCTTTTCGGACCATCTCTTCGTCATTTTCCATTTCTCCGACAAAAATGTCTTTCGAATACGACCATGAGTCTTCGGCTTCATTAGAGAGGCGCAGAGATTTCTCCTCGGATAGCCGACGCGACTATCGGATTTGTTCACGTGGGCCGGATCGTAAACTCTCAAATCATTAACTACAAAGGAACAAGTATGGAAAATACCGAGTCTTGCATGAAGGAAGGTCCCGAAATCGACCCCACCCCGCTTCTGAAATTTCTCATAAGGCGATACGACGAGATTATTGAGGCGGGTTATGAAAAGATTCCGGTTGTTCTTCAAGGGTTATCGCTATGCGGGGTGGCCCATGACGCCGAAGCTGAGAAGGAGTTGAGAAAAGCCCTATATCCGCCGAACCCGACCTATCCCGCAAAAGCCTGTAGGGACATCTTATCCCGGACTCTTGCCGATTTCGATATTAAACAATCTTTTCAGCCCGATGACGAAACATTTCGTACCCTGGAGGAGCCGTACTGCAGGACCGTTTTGTTCTCCGCTCTGCAAGAAAGTAGACGTCTGATCGACGATAAGGCTTACGAGTTCATTCCGATCATCAGGATGCTTGGCTGGATATCACTACAGTGCTATCCGAGACGATTGTCGGAGTTTCAGAGGGCTTGGGAATCGTCTACGGATCCCGACGAAGCGATGAGAGCGGGGAAGGAAGTGTTATGGACGGCGATTCGGCACAGAGACAATGATGAACCCAATCTATCGGATTTGAGCGCCGACTGAAACCACGGGGAGAATGATACGAAAGGCGTGAATCGTCTCCAGCCATCAGATTATGAGCGGTAATCAGGGCTTCCGGAGACAATGTTCCCCCATGGCCTGCTCCCTGGGAAATGAAGAGGTTGAACTTCACCAGAAACGCTGTACAACAGTTTTTCTGCAAAGGACACGTTAGCCTCTACATAACCCAGACAACCCGCTCACGAGCCCCTCAGTGTTCTTTTTGTCGATTCTGGGCCGACAACGCTGTTCCGGCGCTCTGCATTACTAACTGGTCATAACCCTGAGTTCCCCGATTGAGATCCCCTGACTTCCGTGATTGTCAGGGCTTCCCGATCCAAGTAATCATCCAATCTTCACACTATTTCAGGCATTTGGCAAATCCAGCATATGTTCGTTAACCCAAAGCCTCAGTTTAACCAATTCAGGCTCCCAGTCCGGGGATATACGTAGTTGGAGGAAGCGGCCAAAGAGCGCGTCGACCGCATCCATGCCTTCTTCCAAAAGGTAGACTTTCTCAAGGAAAGCCCCCTCAGTATCCTCATCCTCGGACGACTCGCTTGAGGGAAGAACAGGCGGAGTTTTGAAACCGCCGAAGTAAAACCATGTTCCTTTGATTGTCATAGTAAACTCGTCTTCGCCACTTTTCAGGGAAATGCGGGCCTCCTCAACCTTCTTGCCCTCTCTTAAGCAGGCTAATCCCTCCCTCAGTTCGGACTGTTCACCCTTGAAAGTGGCCGTTTGAGGGGACTCAGTGTCCGGCAGATCAAGGGTCATCCTATCCAAAAAGAACACTTCAACGGCCTTTCCGTCCATCGTTTCTATTTGTCCGCCCGTTTGGTCCGATTTAAACCATAGCCAGGTCAAGAACTCCCGGCCCAGAAAAGCCTTTTCTCTAAGTATATCCAAGAAGTCCATTGTAATTCCTCTGGTTTACTCACGTTTGTCATAGCTGAAAGAGCAAACGTCACGGCGTTCATCCTCCATGCCACGGCTAACGGGAGGCGCCGGCATCCATTTGGCTACAAGCGCCGGATCGCGAGATCGATTTGTCATTGGATGCCTTGCAAAGACGCTCGGAAATGTCATTGCGAGCCTAACTAGGCAACACTATTCAGTAAGAGTCGCGTGTCATGGCGTCATTGAGCAGGGTTTGAGCTGCTGCAGAGCTTCCTTTTCGGCCTCAGTGGTCAACAATTCCCGGCCGAGGATGAAAGCCAGCAAGGGCAGTAGTGATAGCCCGAAAGATTTCTTGAAATGCTCCTCCATACGTTCCCGCGCTTTCAGTGAATGGGAGCCGAAATAAACCAATGACTTGGACGTGTCCCAAATAAGGTCGAAAGTCTGTATCGACGGAAATACCTTCTGTTTTAAGGATTCCTTCAGACGCTCCTTCAGCTCTCGGCGTTGCCCCGACGAAAGCCTCTTGGTTCCAAGCTGATCCATAACCTTCCGGCTTTCTTTCTTGAATTCCATTTCCAACACGCGGGACGGCACTCTTACGGTGTCCAAGCGTAGGCTTAGAGCTACATAGTTTCCCCGCACATACGAAGATCCCCTGAATTCGCAATCCGTGAAATCTTCGAGAGACGTCCAACCAACGCCTGTCTCGTCACCAGTGGATTCGACAGGCTTAAAGGCTCCGCTTCGGACCCCTGACTCAACAGCGTCCCAAAACGATCCCTCAATCTCTCCTTTTACACGATACCTCATTATAGAAGCGGACCGGGACAGCAAACCCATTACGATTTCTCCAGGTTGATTATTTGAGGCGACGGAGAATAACGGAAACCAGGCTCTGAGGCAAGAGTAAACGGATTACGTCTGTTGAAGTGGAGTTTTTGGACGCTGAAAGCCCTGAAACGCCAAAGGCAAATTTGCCTTAAGGTCGGATTCTGACCAATGTCGACGGCGATCTTGGGTAGTTCCAGTAATTCTGGATTTATCGACAAAATAAACATATCTCAGTGACGATGAAAAAGGGAATGATCCTTTGACGGTTACAACAGGGGGCAAGAGATGTCGCTCCATGCCCTATCAATCCGCTTACTTTACGAGTGGATGGGACGGATCGACTACCGGCTCGCTTATTCACCGATTGTAATATCGAGTAAGCCCTGGACGCCGGCGTGCTCTAGGAAGGAACCAGTGAAGAAAACCACGAATAAGTTCTTGGGCAAATGGCGACTCCTGGAAATGGAGCAGTGGGACAAAGATTTCATAGACCTCGTCGGCGAAGGTCATATCACATTTGAAAAAAAGGACCGCGGCCAACTTCAGTTCGGAGCGGTTGAATGCGACCGGACTGTCGGATCGAAAAGATCGGGGATCAGGAACGAATAGAATTCTCTTTCGTGGGCTGGGACGAAGGGGATGAAGTTTCCGGTAGGGGATGGGCTATCATAGCGGATGAACAACTGCGCGGAAGAATCTACTTTCATGATGGGGATGAGTCCGGTTTTGTGGCCGGGAAAGAATGAGCGGCTTGTCTGCGAGGATCCAATACCCGGTTGCGGCGGACAAGTTTGCCGGAAGAGGTACTCTTCGAGAAAGCAGACACCGTCGGCTGCTAGTCGGTTTACTGGATTTCCTTGGCCAATCAACGACGACCGATAATGGTTTGCCGTGAGACTAGAAGGTTTGTCTAATACTGAAGCGGGTAGCGGCCTTTGCCTATGGATGGAAGCTGGTTAACCCATCATCTGTTAAAACTTCCTGCCAATGGGCTACCGAACCGAGACCATCAAGAACAGTCCCTTGAAATAATTGAGAAATTATGCTAAATTACACTACAATTATTTTAAACAAGGGATATCACATTGCCACAATCTCAGGACTCGGCGCAGCAGTTCGTTGACGATATTTTGGCGGGACTCACCGACACCGTCATACAAGAGAAGCACGGGATTCATGGTCCAAAATACTACGTATACAAGGCCGCCGCAAAGGATTTCATACGGCAGCAAAAACGATCAGACGCTACGGTCACGAGAAAG
>CAVVHK010000007.1:0-20699 GCA_963747865.1 uncultured delta proteobacterium
GGAGACGTTTCCAGAAGGTTGCCACTTCAACTACGACGTTTCCGGCTTCTGGCTTCATTATCTCTACCAAAATCCAACACCTACAGAGGTAAACAGCCTCCAGACAGGAGAAGCGCAGTTCGGCCTATACACGAAAGGACCACTCATTTTCCTGCTCCATCAGTTCGGCGACATGGCTTGGAATGACGCTGCATACTCATGGTGGCTTGTCAACAAGGGATTCAGGAAGATTCCCGATGTGAGCACGGACCTTCACGCCTTGCTCAAGACCATCATGGTGGACACATCGAGCCGTATTTCGTAGCGATCCGGGCGTTGACGTTCAGCGCGGAGTTCACCACCTGCTTGCACGATGCGATACGGCGGCAAATTCAAGAGCCCTGGAATAAAGATCGGCATGAACAAGCTGTTCGGGACATCTACTCCCGGCATTCTACCATGGACCTTGTGGGCATGGTGCACACATTCTGTAAAGGAGGCGAATAAGCTATGAAACTGCGAGCTGTGGGTTACGTTCGGGTTTCGACGGAGGAGCAAGTTCGAGGGGGCATCAGCCTTAATCTACAACACAGCAAGATTCATGCCTATGCCGAGCTTGAAGGGTTTGAACTTGTCGAAATCATATCGGACGAGGGGATTTCCGGTAGTTCCATTAAGGGCAGGCCCGGTATGAAGCGAGTCCTTGACCTCGCAAGAAATCATCAAATAGATTGCATAGTTACGTGGAAGCTCGACCGTTTGGCACGTAACACATCTGAATCTTTGGACATTGCGACTTTATGCCAGAAAAACGGAGTCGCACTTCACAGCATTACGGAAAAACTGGATACGCAGTCAGCCCTCGGAAAGTTTTTCTTCACGCTTATGGCCAGCTTGGCAGAGATGGAAAGAAGTTTAATTGGGGAACGTATTACCGCTGCGCTGGCCCGAAAGAGGGAACTCGGCCTCGCCACAACTGGTAATCCCGAGTACGGATACAAAATCATCGACGGCCATGTCGTCCCGACCCTGACGAACAGGAAATCATCCAGCGGATTCTCAACCTTCATCAGCAGCGGGTCTCAATCTACCAAATTGTCGAAATCCTTCAAAGGGAAGGTCGCGTGAACCGTAAGGGCCGGCCACTCGCAAAGACGCAAGTGCATAGCATCCTTCAGATAAAGGCGGCATCAAACTCTTCCCCCTGACTGGCAGGAACGGGACAAAATGAAAAATCAAAGGCAACAGGCCATTAAGGAGGCTATTCGCATGATCCGGGCTCAAGCACATTCAATTCTAGATGCTGTGATGGGGGCTGACTCCACAGAGCAGGCTTGCAAAATCCTGAGGACCCGGCTACCAGACCGAAAACATCTCACATATTGGCTTGGTCAAGTCAACCATCGGAAGTATGTGAATCTGGGCAGGGGCCTTGATTTTCAAGGGTATCTCAATGCGGTTGTCGAGGGCTTGCGCGAATCGAACCCCGACAAACATGCAAAGGAGCAGGAGGAGGTTATGATCTACGAGGACTTACAGAATACCGGAGAAATGGTTGCTACCCTGGGAGTAAGCGACCAGACTTCTCCTCCGCCGACATTACCACCACTTCCCGGTTTTCACCTGGAGGGTGTAAGCCGAAATCAACAGTACGCCATACGGACCATGCTCGTATTTGCTGACTGTGTCGTCCAGAAGGATGAATCTGGTGTCTTCGATACCCTTGCTCGCAACTTTGACAGTAATGGCTTCCTCAGCTACTTCTTGAACAAAATCGGGTACGCACACCTGACGCCGTATGGTAAAGGGCGAGACCTGATCGATTATATCAGGAAGGTTGCTCATGAAATCCATAGGGACATGAAGAAATCAATCGGCAAGCCTATAGCTAGGTGGTAAGCGCCGGTTACCTTGGAACCCGTCAATGCTGTAGAGAACGCCATGATTTTTCTGCTATTATATGCTCCGAAGATCCAGGCCTTCAGGGGCTGTACAAATGACCAAAGAGAGTGATAAAGGCACCGGAGACATCGTAATCGGCGGAATCACTTACGCCAGGGACATGGTTCTCAGCATCGAAGCCGATCACGGTTCCTACCCGGAATCTGCACAACAGCCTGAAGAGCAGGAAAGTCCCGCAACCCCATACCTTACGGAGCATGATGTGGCCGGAGTCCTCGATATTTCGGTAAAAGAGATTCGGCGCTTGGTGCAGGAAGAGAGACTTGGCTGCATCCAACTTACGAAACGGAAGAAAGTCTTTACTCAAGCTCTCATTGACGAGTTTATACGCAGGGAATCCGGCATACGGGACCGTCAAGGACCACCGGGTAAAGGTGCGGCCGCACTCGTGCAAACGCCTCGTACGTCCATTTCTGCGGAAGAATCCAGGAAACTCCTGAAGGGCATGACAAAGAAATCGTGACGCTCAGCCGGATTCCGATTCTTATCTTGGAGTAGGGAACAATGGGCAAAGACAAGGACGAACTCAAGGAACCGAACCTCGAATGGAGAGAAGACACCAAAAGGTGGAGGGTAAGATTCAAACTGACCAATCCCGATGGCAAGCAGGAAGACATCAGGATCACCTTGGATAAAGGAATATCCAAGGGAGCTGCCCGTAAAATCAGGAATGCCTTACTCACAGCCGTAAAGTTCTACGACTATCGCTACCTCGACGAACGATCCCGCCGTATATGTATCCAATTATTCAAGAATAAGGGATGGTCACTGCCTCCAGCCCTCATCAATTCCGTAGGGAATATTGGCTCCGCTCAAGAACTTTCACTGCTCGAAGCCATTCAATACTGTCTTGATGACCCGGAATTGCAGGACCTTGCCGATCCGACACGGCCTCAGCAAGCCTTCGTGCATATTCTCGCACACTGGGGACCGGATTTTCCAGTCAGCCAGATCAAGGTACGGCAAATCAAAGAATACATGGCGAAGAGAAAAGTGGCGAAAGCCGCTGGAGCAACCATCAACCGTGAGAGGAGCGCGCTGTCGAAGCTTTTCAAGATCCTCATGGAAGCTGACATGATCGACCGGAATCCGGTAAGGGAAACTTTGCCTGCCGATGAACGTGAGGGACAACGGGATATATACATTTCTTACAGTGATTTCAACCGTATACTCGATGTGTGCAGCCCTTGGGCCAAGCCCATTTTTCAGACCCTTTACTTTACCGGCATGCGTCGAAAAGAAGCTCTCGACCTTACATGGGACAAGGTCAACTTGGAAAGTCGCATCATCACGCTGGGCTATAGTGAGACCAAGGAAAGGAGAGGGAAACGTGTACCGATTCACAAGCTGCTGGTCTGTAAACGCCGGACGAAAATCGCGACGGAAGTCGGGGCGGTTTAAAATCGCGGCGCCCCTAAGTAGCCTCTCGTGATAGAGGACTTTCGGAAAATCCGGGGGTTTTCCGATCAGTTCTTCATGAGGAGGCCGGAGGGGTGTACACACAGATGAAGAGTTGGACGGAGATACGCTTTAAGGTATTGAGAGAGGAGAAGAGCAAGCGGGAGGTTCTTCGGGAAACGGGAATACATTGGACGACTTTGGAGAAGATCCTAACCCATCCGGAGCCCCCTGGTTACAGGTTGAGCAAGGCTAGACCCAAACCCAAGATCGGTCCTTTCTTGGACCGGATCGCCGACATTCTAGACAGCGATAAGCAAGCGCCAAAGAAGCAGCGTCATACGGCCAAGCGGATATATGAACGAATCAAGCAAGAAGGCTACGAGGGAAAATATACTCAGGTCAAAGAAGCGGTAAATAGGATCAAACTGCACAGCCGTGAGGTTTTTATGCCTCTGATTCACCGGCCGGGGGAAGCCCAAGTCGATTTTGGGGAAGCCTTGGTAAATGTGTCCGGAGAGTTGCGCAAGGCTCACTTCCTGGTTATGGCGCTCCCGTATTCGGACGCTTTTTTCGTTGTAGCATTCCAGCGGGAATGCACGGAGACTTGGTGGGAAGGTCATGTGCGGGCATTCGAGTTTTTTGAGGGAGTTCCCGTACGGATCACGTATGACAACAGCCGGGTGCTGACATCTCAGATCGTATGTTCCCGGGGAAGCGAACTGACCAAAGGATTCTCGCAACTAAAAAGCCATTACCTTTTTGATCATCACTTCTGTCGGGTGCGCCGCGCCAACGAGAAGGGGGTCGTTGAGGGGGTGGTTAAGTACGCTCGTCTTAATTTCTTTGTGCCAGTGCCTCAGGTCAGTGATTTTCAAGAGCTCAATGAAAGGCTGGCGCGGATGTGCCGAGACGACCTGACCAGGCGTCTTCGCGGCAAGATCGGCTCAAAGGCCGAGCTCATGCTTGAAGATCAAGCCGCTTTTCATTCCCTTCCCCCAACGCCGTTCGACGCATGTCTCATACAGTCTACAAGAGCAAGCTCACTATCTCTGGTGCGATTCGATGATAACGACTATTCGGTTCCGGTTCGATACGCTCACCATACGATTCAGGTAAAGGGATACGTAGACAAAGTGGTCTTGCGCCATGGAAAGGAGAAGGCGGCTGAGCACAAGCGCTCCTGGAGCAAGCAAGGCGTCTTTTTCAATTACGTGCATTACCTGGCGCTTCTGGAAAGAAAACCCGGCGCTTTGAATTATGCGTTGCCTTTGGCTGATTTAAATCTACCGGAGTGTTTCGGGGATCTTCATCGCCTCCTTCAGGCAAAGGCTGAGCGGGAGGGTGAAGGGACTCGAGAATATATCCGTGTGCTCCGGCTCTTAGAGGATTACAGTTTTTCCGAAGTGAAAGAGGCTGTAATAAAGGGCCTCAGAGTGGGAGCCTGTACCTCGGGACGCCGTCGTTCAGTTTCTAACGCATCAGACTCCCTGCCATCCCACTTTCAGGTTGGACGGACGAGAGCGTCTCACCCTGGTGAAGGTGGCCGGGCCCGATATATCGGCCTACACAGATCTTCTCTCTCCTGGAGGCTCCGCATGAGCGAGAAGAATAAATCAACGATTCTATTGGAGCATCATCTCAAGAGACTCAAGCTTCCCACTGTCCTGAGAGAATATGCCTCCATGGCGACGGTTTGCAGAGATGATCGGTCCGATTATCCGACCTACCTTCTTCGTCTGACTGAACGCGAATTGCTTGATCGTGAGAGAAAAGCTGCGGAAAGGCGAGTCAAGGAAGCTCGGTTTCCCGTGACCAAGACCATTGATACCTTTGATTTCAAAGCGCAGCCATCTATAAACGAGCCGCTGGTGCGAGAACTCATGAGAGGGGAATTTATAGACAAGAGAGAAAACGTTTTGCTTATAGGCAACAGCGGCACAGGCAAAACCCATTTGGCTTGCGCTTTGGCTTTTTGCGCCTGCATGCAGGGACGCCGAGTGCGTTTCTACACCGTAACCGGTTTGGTCACGGAGCTTCTAGAGAGCCGTGAAGAGAGAGGACTACAACGATACCACAGACAATTGGAACGCCAAGACCTCTTGGTCTTGGACGAACTTGGATACGTCCCCTTTTCCAAGGCGGGGGCGGAACTGCTTTTTGAGGTGGTCAGTAGGGCCTATGAGCGCCATAGCCTAATGGTTACCACTAACCTCCCATTTGAAAACTGGACCGAAATCCTAGGGTCAGAGCGTCTTACCGGGGCTCTGCTCGACCGGCTTACCCATAGAGTCCACATTCTCGAAGCAAATGGCCAGAGCTACAGGCTCCAGCAAGCCAAGAAACGATCCCCGCGCCGATCCGACCATATAAAACCGGGAGCTTGAAAGGAGGAAAAGCTTGACAGGTAGCAGAGAAGAGATCTAATTGTCCAATAGGCGCCGCACTTTTCGGCCGCCACCCTCCGCACTTTTCAACCGGCCTTCACACTGGTCCCAATCCTGGAAGAAATCAGGGCTACGGGACCTTGCCATGAGCGCGTTTTCCTGAATGAGGACGGGAGCATTCCGCATGAGGATTCTTTGAGCAGGGCTTGGCGTAAAGCTGTGCAGGCTTGCGGAATCGATCCGAGACCTACCGTCCATGACCTACGTCATTGTTGGAAAACCAACGCTATGCGGAGCGGTGTCCATCCCGCCATAGCCGATATGATAGTGGGTCATGGGGATAAAAAGAAATCCCTGCAAAGCCTGTATCTTACAATAAGCGATCAGGACTTGCTGGACGCTGTGGACAGGATGAGGTTTGATGGGGAAGAGTCGGGGAATGGCGGGGTGTTCGGTAACAGCAAGTGACATGTGCGTAGGATGGGGTGAGCAAGTGAACCCATCCTACGCCGGTTGTAGTGGCCTAGACGAGGTGGCTCTGCTTCATTACGGCCAGGCAATCTGGGCACCGGCAGGGATCGCCGCGACGATGCTCGGCGCAACGTGGTGGATTCTATTCCAGGCCAGATAGTACCGGTCCATCGTCGCCGGTGATGCAATGTGGCGCTTTTGTCCGGCGTCGATTAAGTACACTGCGGAGTCACCGTAAGCTTGCGCCAGGACGGCGCCTGAGCTGATGGGGCTTCCTGTTTCTATCTCCGTGATATCAGTATCCTGCACTATCCCATTCCAGTCACGGAATAGATTGTTATAGGTGGCCGGGTCCGGAATATGTCGCTTTCTACCAGCATCCATAAGGTAGATCGCGGTGTCACCCGGCAGTTGAACGCGCAGACCGTCCAGGTCTGGCCTAAAAACAGGCATGTTGTCTCTCCTTTCTTCAAATGCTGTTGGACTTTAGGAAAAGTCCTGGGACTCAATACCTAACTCGGGACAATCCCCGCTAATTAAGTATCATGCCCCATACATAGGCATGTTATCCGAATCGGCATCAGACCCCTTTTCTCAGAGCCGATCCACAAAGCTTCGCACCCCCGATGGCCCGCGCTCAGGGACACTCGTATACATCATCATCGATATTGATAACGGGCCAACCGCCTGGTCCGAAGGTTCAGGAATAGCTCGCAGACGACTGTTACCTGATGTTGCTGCGACCGAACGCGGCACGCTCGCCCCCTATGAGATCCTATAAGCAAGTCCAGTGAAATCCGCCCCATTCCAGCAACTCCGCATAATCCGCTCATAATCCGCAAGGGGCCCTTAGGGGGCCCTGGATTCACGACTTTAGAAACAGGTTTAAGCGTTTATTGCTTAGGGTTGCCTGTGATATCGGGCTGTTACGCTGGTAGTCCCAAGGGGTTTCGAACCCCTGTCTCCGCCGTGAGAGGGCGACGACCATTCAGTAGTGTCGATGAGACCCAAACACATATAATTCCACATCCCTTAAGCAGCTATGCCCCCTAAATGCAAAAATCATTTTCGTTGATATTACCTAGTGTTGCGATCTTGAAATAAGAGTACTATTAATTCAGCGTCAAAATCCTTTCACTAAAGGCTTCAATCTGATTCCATTAGGACTCTCATTTGAGAAACGTAGCACTAGGTAAGTTCCCCTAGACATAGGTTAGCAGTTGAAGACACCTTGAGTCAACAACAATTCTTCTCGTTCGGCAA
Source organism: uncultured delta proteobacterium (assembly GCA_963747865.1). GTDB lineage: Bacteria > Desulfobacterota > Desulfomonilia > Desulfomonilales > Desulfomonilaceae > JBBSBY01. The sequence continues at coordinate 7,461 of CAVVHK010000007.1, forward strand.
ACCATTAAGCGCTTAAATGAATGTTATCATCGAATCGAAGCTACGACAGTTCTTACGAGCGCTTGCGCCATTGACACTTACCCTGGTATCCTCCTCCCCCCTCCCCGGTATAAGGTTCAAGCGCTCAGAAACGATGGGGGGCCTGGCGGTCTGTTATCAGTCAAAAATTTCGGAGAAATTCTTAAATCCGGGTTGTCCGGTAAAATCGGCATGCCTCCTCAAATTGAGTCGAAACCCTTCCCGCTCCCTCCAGACCACGGAGAGCCTCCACATTCTCCGTGGCAGCTTTCCTTAGAATTATACCTCCCGCATCCCTGAAAGAGCGTTGGCGGCCTCCTAACGAATCCTGTCTCTCAGGATGACAACCAAGAGGAGACGTTACGGGACGTACAGGCCTGGCAGTTTGTCCGCGATTCGGGGACAAATATTAAGATCACTGGACTTTTCCTTCAACTTTTCGCACCGTTCTTTCGTCATTTTTCATTTCTCCGACAAAAATGTTTTTCGAATACGACCATGATTGTCGTCGGCTTCATTAGAAGCGCCGCGATTTCTCCTCGGATATCCGATGCGACTACCGGATTTGTTCACGTGGGCCGGATTGCAAACTCTCAAATCATTAACTACAAAGGAACAAGTATGGAAAATACCGAGTCTTGCATGAAGGATGGTCCCGAAATTGACCCTACCTTGCTTCTGAAATTTCTCATAAGGCGATACGACGAGATTATTGAGGCAGGTTACGAAAAGATTCCGGTTGTTCTTCAAGGGTTATCGCTATGCGGGGTGGCCCATGACGCCAAAGCTGAGAAGGAGCTGAAAAAAAACCTATATCAGCCGCATCCGGCGTCTACCGTGAAAGCCTGTCGGGACATCCTATCCCGGACTCTTGCTGACTTCGATGCGAACCAATCTTTTCAGCCCGATGACGGAACACTTCATACCCTGGATGAGCAGTACCTGCAGGACCGTTTTGTTCTCCGCTCTCCAAGAAAGTAGACGTCTGATCGCCACTCAGGCTTACGAGTTCATTCCGATCATCAGGATGTTGGGCTGGATATCGCTACAGTGCTATCCAAGAAGACTGTCGGAGTTTGAGAAAGCTTGGGAGTCGTCGGCGGATCCCGCCGAGACTATTAGGGCGGCCAAAGAAGTGTTATGGACGGCGATTCGGCACAGAGACAATGATGAACTCAATCTATCGGAAGTGAACCCACATTGATCCAATGGGGAGAATGCTCCGATATGCAGCGAGCGGTCTCAAGCCATCAGAGTGGAAGGGGCAATCAGTTACGGAGACAAGGCTCTCCAACGGCCGGCTCCCTGGGAAATGACGAGGTTAAACTTCACCAGAACGCCGTACAACAGTTTTTCTGCAAAGGGCAGCCTCAGCCTCCATAGAACCCAGACAACCCGCTCACGAGCCCCTCAGTGTTCTTTTTGTCGATTCTGGGCCGACAAGTCTGGTCCCGCTCTCTGCATTACGACGGGTCATGACCCTGAGCTCCCCGATTGACATCCCCTGACTTCTGTAATTGCCAGGGCTTCCCGATCCAATTAATCATCCAATCTTCACAGTATTTCAGGCATTTGGCAAATCCAGCATATGTTCGTTAACCCAAAAGCTCATTTGAGCCAGTTCAGGCTCCCAGTCTGCGGATATACGTAGTTGGAGGAAGCGGGCAAAGAGTGCGTCGACGCGCATCCATGCCTTCTTCCAAGAGGTAGACTTTTTCCAGGAAAGCGCCCTCAGTATCCTCATCCTCGGACGACTCGTTTGAGAGAAGAACAGGCGGAGTCTTGAAACCGCCGAACGAAAACCATGTTCCTTTGATTGACATGGTAAACTCGTTTTCGCCACTTTTCAGGGAAATCCGAGCCTCCTCCATCTTCTTTCCCTCCCTCAAGCAGGCTAATCCCTCCCTAAGCTCGGACTGCTCACCCTTAAAAGTGGCCGTTTGAGGGGACTCAGTGGCCAGCAGATCAAGGGTCATCCTATCCAAAAAGACACTTCAACGGTCTTGCCGTCCAGCGTCTCTATTTGTCCGCCCGTTTGGTCCGATTTGAACCATAGCCAAGTCAAGAATTCCCGGCCCAGAAAAGCCTTTTCCCTAAGTATATCCAAAAAGTCCATTGTAATTCCTATAAGTTAGTCGCGGTTATCTGAGCTGAAAGAGCAGACGTCCTCATGGGGTTTACCCTCATCCCAACAACTAACAAGAGTCGCCGGCTTCCATTTAGCTACAAGCGCCGGATTATTAGATTAATATTGCGGTTCATGCCGTGCAAAAACGCTCAGGCATGTCATTGCGAGCGTAGCCAAGCAATACTATTCAGTAAAATCACGTGTCAGGGCATCATTGAGCAGGGTTTGAGCTGCTCCAAAGCTTCCTTTTCGGCGTCAGTGGTCAACAATTCCCGGCCGCGGAGGAAAGCCAGCAAGGGCAGCAGTGACAGGCCGAAAGATTTCTTGAAATGCTCTTCCATACGTTCCCGCGCTTTTACTGAATGAGAGCCGAAATAAACCAAAGATTTTGCCGTGTCCCAAATCAGGTCGAAAGTCTGTATGGACGGGAATACCTTCTGTTTTAAGGATTCCTTGAGACGCTCCTTCAGCTCTCGGCGTTGCCCTGACGAAAGCCGCTTGGTTCCCATTTGCTCCATAACCTTCCGGCTTTCTTTCTTGTATTCCATTTCCAACACACGGGACGGCACTCTTACGGAGTCAAAGCGTAGGCTCAGAGCCACGTAATTTCCACGAACGTATGAAGACCCTCTAAATTCAAAGTCAGTAAAGTCTTCAAGAGAAGTCCATCCTAAGCCTATCTCGTCGCCGGTAGATTCTACGGGCTTAAAGGATCCGTTTCTTACACCGGTCTCAACGGCGTCCCAAAACGAGCCCTCTATCTCTCCTTTTACACGATATCTCATTATAGAAGCGGACCGTGACATCAAACCCATTACGATTTCTCCAGGTTAATTATTTGAGGCGACGGAGAATAACGGAAACCAGGCTCGGGCGCAATAGAAGCGGACATGATCTGGGTTGAAAAGACGCATCTGTAGAACCAGGGACGCCCGTATAGGTTCAGGGCCGGCAATCCGTCAATACTTTTTGAACCATGAAGTGACATTGCGCTTTAACGGGGGAAAAGTCTCAATTTGTGATGGTGTAGCTGAATCCGAAGTCTTATAATCATTCCCGACAGCGGGGAAAAGAAGTCATCTTGAATGATAGAGCCGACCATATAGACCGTGACGCACGGTTCCGATTCTCGACAACGGCGTTCCGGGTTTTCTCACCAACCCAGCCTCAAGGCGCCGGCTAACCTCACAGGATATCCGATTGAAGGACTAATACTATATGAACAACAATGTATATCCTCTGTCGCTCTTCCTGCCTTGTTTGGGATGGCTCCGAACCTATAAAGCCCGATATTTCCGGAGGGACTTTATCGCTGGGGCTACTCTTGCGGCATATCTCATTCCTGTAGGTATCGCATACGCCTCTTTAGCCGGATTGCCGCCTCAATCCGGTCTTTACTCATGCATATTCGCAGGACTCGGATTTGCGTTTTTTTTGCACTTCACGACATACCGCCATAGCAGTCACTTCAGCCATCTCTTTACTCCTGGCCAATACTCTTGGCGGTCTTGCCGGGGGCGACCCGTTGAGATACGCGGCTCTGGCTTCTGAAACGGCTCTATTCGTCGGGATAATATGTTTTGTAGCCTGGATCGCCAAAGCCGGCGCTGTTGTCCACTTCATGTCGGACACAGTGCTTACCGGATATAAGGCTGGGGCGGCTCTTGTAATCGCTTCAACCCAGTTTCCCAAGCTTTTCGGGCTACCTGCCGAAGGCCATAACTTCTTCGTTCGGTCGGCTTCCTTTTTATTGCATGCGTCGGAAGCAAACTACGCAAGCGTTATGGTGGGAATCGTTGCCTTGGCGTTACTCATTCTCGGGTCATGGCGTCACCCACATCGTCCCATCGGACTGATCGTAGTGGTGGTATCCATCGCGGTCATGTCTTTCGGCGGCTTTAAGGGCGGCGGGCTTCATGTCCTGGGGAGAATCCCGGAAGGATTACCCCAAATGGCGATTCCGAGTGTCAACCCACATGACCCGCATGACCTCTTACCCTTGGCTTTAGCTTGTTTCCTGCTGGCGATTGTGGAAACCATGGCTGTTAGTCGTGTCTTCGCTCAGAAGCATGGATACACGTTCGACGCCAATCAGGATATTGTGGCCATCGGGATGGCTAATTTCTTTACTGCGTTCAGTCAAGGGTATCCGGTAAGTGGAGGCATGTCCCAATCAGCGGTTAACGAGTCAGCAGGAGCAAAGACGCCTTTGTCTTAGGTCGTGGCCTCGTCCATCGTCGGGTTAGTGGCGATATTCCTCAGCGGTGTGCTTCGCAACCTTCCCGAACCCGTGCTCGCGGCCATTGTTTTAGTGGCCGTAGCCGGTTTGGTAAATGTTGGAGCATTGAGACGCTACTATCGTTTGGATAAAACCGAGTTTTTCATAGCGATACTGGTTCTGCTGGGGGTGTTGGGCTTCGGTCTGTTGGAAGGAGTTCTCATAGGGGTTATCTGCTCTCTATTAATCCTTATTCGACGGACCTCTCATCCTCACATATCTGTGCTCGGACGGACTCCGGGAGGTGAGTCTTTCGCTTCGGTAGAGCATCACCCCGGCAGTCAGGAAATTCCCGGCGTCTTGGTTGTGTGTGTCCACGGTTCATTGCTTTATTTCAACTTGGAGGAAGTCCGTAATGAAATCGTGGAGCTTGCTGATAGGCGTGGACCATCTCTGAGATTGGTGGTGTGCTCGTTAGCAGTAACCCCGTGGATAGATCTGGCCGCCACGGACATGTTGTCCGGCTTAAGGAAAGATTTCGCCGCAAGAGAGGTGATATTCACGTTATCGGAAGCGCATAGCAACGCCCAGGATACGTTACGGTCCGCTGGGGTCTTGGATGAACAGGGGAGTCAAAATCTCGAGCGCACTACGGCTCAGGTAGTTGAAGACTGGCAAAAACAGCATTCCGCAAAATAGAAGAGAGACCCTGCCCGTTTGGAATAGGTTTCAGGGAGCAGGGAATCCACCGCAGCAGCCGTCGACAATGAAGTCAGTAGCGCTAAGAGTGATCCTGGATCCGCAGCCGGACTCCGTCAAAGAACTGGTCCAAGATGAAGTATGTTGACGACATGGCCTTTGCCATGTCCATTTTGGCGATTGCCGTGACCCCCGTATCGAGGTCAAACTTCAAGAAAATGCCCTCCTTGGATTTAAGCGGCCACAAACCGGGTTTTCGAGCCTCTAGCACACCTGCAGATTGATTTTTCTCGGTTATTTTCAGCCCTAAGGATAGGAGAGTATTCTCACATATCCGAAATAGTTCTTCGTAAGGAACTGAAAATACCTTACGTTTTTCGACGTTGAGCAGAGTCGGCATTATCAGAAGCCCCTCTTTCTCGAATTTCCAAGTGGATTATTCTAATTTGAGGACCGTACGACGCTGGGAGACTGAATGTCAAGGGAGCGCCTATTTTGGGGTATACGCAAGAGCTGAGCACCTATCGGGTTTGCTCTTATATTCCGCAGTTTGACCATCCCCATATCTAAAGTTCTCTTCCCTTTCACAAGGCTGACGTGGAGGGAAACACTTCTTCTATGTGAAGCGCCGATCCTTGCGATCGACAGCCTCATGAGGTTGCTTCAAGGCAATTTGCCTTAAGCTCAAAATCTGTCCCATAAGTGGGACACTTTCTTCGGATAATCATGCTTGATTTATGGACGGCGTGAACTCTTTTCTTATGTGGAATAAACTCACGGAGGATGTGAGGCTGTTCAGACGAGAGAAATAGCGGTCATGGAAGAGAAACTTTCCCCAGGCCGATGACAAAAGTTTGGCTGAGCCACGCAGCGAATCTATCCCTGTGATAGCTCCAACCGACCGAGCTCTTAGCTTCGGGAAACCTGTTCAGCCAAGGTGATCGACCGAATTCAAGAGCGGCTCTGACCATGCCCTCCTGCCCATTTTCACCGGCCCGACAGTCTGACTTTGAGATGGGTGTATCTCTTCTGCGTTTTGTCGTTCTTCACAGCTATAGCAAAAGCCCTCTTGCTCCCAACCAGGATAACAAGTTTCTTGCCTCTCGTGATGGCCGTGTAGATCAGGTTTCTTTGCAGCATAACGTAATGCTGGGTGAGCAAGGGAATGACCACGCAAGGATATTCCGAGCCCTGGGATTTGTGGACAGACACGGCATAGGCCAAGATGAGCTCGTCCAGATCCGAATAATCGTATGAGACGCGCCTGCCGTCAAAAACTACGGTGACTTCCTGGTCTTCCGTGTCAATTTTCAGTATCCGTCCGATGTCCCCGTTGTAGACTTCCTTGTCATAATTGTTCCGGATTTGCATGACTTTATCGTCGACCCGAAAGTTCCTACCGCCACGGGTTATTCCGTCTTCTCTGGGATTAAGAACCTTCTGGAGTTCGACGTTCAAATTCGATGCCCCGACCGAGCCTCTGTTCATGGGGGTCAAGACCTGAACATCGTCGATAGGGTCAAAACCGAATGCTCTCTTTATGCGGCCGTTGAGGAGTTCCAAAATTACTGCAAGGGCTTCTTCAGGCTCTTCCTTTTGAATGAAATAAAAATCGGAGGAAGATCCCCGTGTCGTATCCAGAGCGGGTATCACGCCTTGGTTGATAAGATGGGCATTGACTATAATTGAGCTATCTTTGGCTTGTCGAAATATCTCGGTCAGAGATACCACAGGAACAGCGCCGGACGCGATAATATCCTTCAGCACATTGCCGGGTCCAACGGAGGGTAGCTGGTTGACATCACCCACGAGAATCAGGGTAGCATGGATGGGAACGGCTTTTAAGAGATTGTGCATGAGCACTGTGTCGATCATGGAGGCTTCGTCCAATATCAGGAGGTCACACCTGAGCGGCTGGTCTTCGTTCTTTTGAAAACCGCCCTTCTTCGGACTGAATTCCAGTAATCGGTGAATCGTTTTGGCTTCGTGCCTGGTGGTTTCGGTAATTCGTTTGGCGGCCCTCCCGGTGGGAGCGGCTAAAAGGATGTCTATTCCTAACCTGCCGAATATCTTGAGGATGGCGTTGATAATGGTCGTCTTGCCGGTCCCAGGTCCGCCCGTTATGACCAGAACCTTGTTTTCGACGGCGCACCTTACAGCCTCGACCTGATTTGACGCCAGGGACAACGAAAGTTGCGCCTGAACCCATTCCATGGCCTTACCTGGGTCAATCTTTCTTCTTTTCAAAGGAGCGGACATAAGCTTTTTTAGAGCGTAAGCGATGCTCTTCTCGCACACATGAAACGCCGCCAAGTAAACGGCGGTATTATCTCCTGGCGGATTGTCTTGGCCTTCGTGCAAATATTCAATCACGGCCTTCTTCTTATCGACCAGGGAGCGCAGACCGCTCAGCGCTACATCCCGATCGACACTCAGCATTTCACGGCTTTTGTCCACCAGGGCTTCATGTGGGTAATAAACATGGCCTTCGTCCGCCAGTTGATTAAGAGTGTAAATTACCCCAGCCTCTGCGCGAAGAGGCGAATCCTTCTCGACGCCGAGATTCTCAGCGATACGGTCAGCCGTTATGAAGCCTATGCCAAAAATGTCCTCGGCTAATCTATACGGGTTTCTCTTTGACTACGTCGATGGAGCGTTGGCCGTATTGCTTGAATATCTTTGCGGCAAAGGTCGAGCTGACTCCATGGCTCTGTAGAAAAAGCATTACTTCTCTGATTTCCTTCTGGTCCGTCCATGCCTTGGAGATCATCTTCACGCGTTTTGCGCCGATGCCCTCCACTTCCATCAATTTGCCTGAGTCTTCTTCGATGATCTTGAGAGTGTTCTCCTCGAATTTCTTGACCATCCTCTTGGCCATGACGGGACCGATGCCTTTGATGAGCCCGGAGCCAAGGTATTTTTCGATTCCCGCAACGGTCGCCGGCACAAGGGTCGTATAACGCAATATCTTGAACTGCTCTCCGAACTTCGGGTGATTAATCCATTCACCCGTGGCACGGACAACCTGGCCTGGTGAGGGAGCCATGAGGGTTCCCACCACTGTGACAAGCTCACGGTAACCTGGAACCTTGAGCCGAGCGATTGTGAAATCAGTCTCATCGTTATAGAAGGTCACACGCTCTATCTGTCCTTGCAAGGTAGACAGGCCGGGAGGGTCGCTATTTCTGGAGGAATTGTCGTTCATATCCGGATTGAAACCCTAAGAAGGCTTCTTTAGTATGTTGAACCGGACAGCCGGTCTTAACATGGCAAAAAACCTTGGTTAATCGCCAGAATTCCGGAGACGGATCTTATCAGAGAAAACTCTAGTTGAATACCCGCGAAATCTTGTGGACAAGGCATTGCCAACGGGATAAAGAGATTCCATCGAATTGAAGTAAGCGACGGCGAACGTCCGGCGTGAATGGTGCAGCCAAGGCTCAAGTTACAAAATGACGACCCGTTCGTATATGTCCTCCGATGCTCTGACAATAGCCTGTACTGTGGGACAACCACTGATTTGGATCGCCGGGTGCAGGCTCACAACGGTGGAACAGGAGCAAGATACACACGGTCGAGGACGCCGGGGATATTAGTCTGGTATCAAGAGGCCAAAGAGCAAATCGGAGGCTTTTCGGGAAGAATTCAGAATCAAGAGGTTAAGCAAAGCTGAAAAAGAGCTTTTCATCACGCTCAATACGGGCGGAATGCTCGAAAACTCGAATCCTACAGGAGATACTTCGATGACAAAGGCTGAACTGGTGGCAAAACTGGCGGAAGAGGCTCAGGTTATGAAGAAGGCGGCTGCAGCGATGTTGGACTCACTGGTGAAAACGCTACAAAACGGCCTCAAGGAAGGCGGCAGTGTAAGGATCGATGGCCTGGGAACCTTTGCGGTTGCAGATCGCAAGGAGCGTAATGGGGTGAATCCCCAGACCGGAGCGAAAATAAAGATTCCGGCTACTAAAGCTCCTGTATTCCGAGCGGCAAGAGCTCTGAAGGACGCGGTGAAGCCGGTTCCGAAGAAGACCGGCAAGAAGTCTAAATAATCTGGGAATAGGAATCATACGAAGACCGTTTACAAGGCCTTGTGACTCTCCTTTCCTTTTGATCCATACCGACCATAGGGATTTTATCAGGCCTCAAGATGCTGAATATTCCCGTGGGATAACTTTGCTCATATTAGGTCGAAGAACCGCTATCCCTGAAAAAGTGCAGAAGGTATCTCTTCATGAGAAATTGGCCGTCATCAGAGTCATTCTTCATTATAATCATCTTGGTGTTGGCTTTCAGCCCGCTTTGTACAATCGCCGAAGCGGATGAAATGATACTCCCTCGCCCGACTCTGGACGGGAGCGTTTCGTTGGAAAAAGCGCTGGCTACAAGAACGACGGCGAGAAGCTATTCCTCTGTCCCGCTCACTTTAGCTCAAGTTTCGCAGCTCTTGTGGTCGGGAAACGGAATGATTCCTGCCGACGCCGTATCATCAGCAACCCCTAGAGTAATACCATCCGCTCGGAAAACCTATCCCATCGAGTTATACCTCGTATGCGGCGATGGTACGACTCAACGGCTCCCTGCAGGTGTTTACCACTACAACGCTGAACGCCATGCTCTGGAAAAGATCACGGACGGAGACCAACGCAAGCCCATGGCAAAGGCGTGCAAGGGTCAGTCCTGGGCAGCCGAAGCTCCCGTTTCAGTTGTCATTGGATCAGTGTTCCAGCGAGCCGAGGCCACGTCGGGACCGGAAAGAGGTATCAACTTCGGCGTGATGGAGTCGGGGAACGCCAACCAGAACATATTACTTCAGGCCCGCGCCCTTGGTCTTGAGACCAACACGGTGGGCGGAATCCGAGACGCCGAACTGTCTTCGGCCTTGAAGCTTCCTGCCGACGTGAAGCCCATAGTCCTGGTAACGGTTGGAAAGAAACGGTAGTTCAACGAAATCGCCGGAATTTACATGGGGCGGGTCGGTCTTGATTGCGATTTCTTACTTCCTTCGAGTAGAAATCACATAACTTCCCGAAGGCCTTAAGAGGGTCGGGGAAGCGGCCTCTTTTAATGTTCATATGCCCATTGCCTTTTGGTAATCTTCCAACCACCCCGCAACGTCCACATATTTGTCGGGCCAAGACCAGTCCTGATTCAACAGGTTTTTCAAGATAACGCTCCCTTCCCTTGGGAGTCGATTTCGCTTGAATGACTGAAGAAAATGGGATTCCACCATACGGAAAACTCCATCAGCCCTTTTTGGGGCTGCACCCTTGAGGAAGTCCGGTGAAGAGTATGGATCATGCAAACCGAGATACATCGACATGCTCGTGGGCATGGCGCACGTATAATCCCGGACGTATACGCTTAGGGTCGTTCGATCCGCCGTGAATCTGACCCATTCAGGCATAGAACTGAAGTCGGACGGGCCGGGATTTGTCCACAAATGAAACTTTTTGCCGTTGATGTGGAGCAGGACTGGACGACTTTCCGTAGACATAATGGATTCTCCCCCTGAATGGATGGAGGTTCATAATACCGCCGATCTCTATCCCGGCGGCAGCGACGGGCCAAGAACCAGAAAACCCGCCTCTATTATGCCGCCGGTCGGGTCGTTGAAGACACATCGCTTTAGCCGCATTTATGATACGCCCGCAAGCTGATTCCTCAAATCGGCGTGGTTGATAGTGGGCCAAAGAAGCGGGATTTTGTCAAGAGTCGGTTATTGGATCGGAGGTGGTCGGAGGTGACAGCATAGGGCTTCCAGACGCCTTTACCGGACTTTGAAGACTCAACAGGTTGGGATTACAATAAGATTGGACAGACCAATTTGAGTCTGCCGGTGGCGCTCTCCCTTCTTACCGAAATCGACCGTCAGGACATTTTAGGCTGGAATTCCATCAATCCTTAGGCCTTGGCTTCCCTCTCTTTTCAGCCGATCCTTTGGCATGGACTTTACCTGAAGTCCGTACCCAGGCTTGTAATTCTTTAACCACCTTCTTGTCCAGCCTTCTGATCTCAAGCATCTTCTCGGCGCATTCTTCACAGCTCAACATATGTTCCATCACGGAACCCATTTCTTCACTGGAGAGGTTCCCGAGGATGTAATCATAAAGCTTGTCGATTTCCGGATGGGATACCCCTCTCTTCGGCTTTAGGCGTTTCATTTTTCTAGAGCGCACATCATTCTTCAGTATGCCGATGAATCCCTCATTTGTCTTCAGCGCCTCTTTCAATTCCGGATCGAAGAAGAAGAAAAACATGGATTGGCTCCTAATTTTCAATACGTGCGGAAAGAACGACTCAGGAATTCTCGTATTTGATCAATATCTCTGCTGATTGTCTTTCGAGCCATCGCCATGCTTTCGGAAAGAATTTTGACGGCGTCGGCATAAGTATCGACCTGAACAAGTAAAGCGTGGAGATTCACAAAAACGTCATATTGACGGATAAATCTTGCCCTTTTCCTGGAGCCGACTTTTGCAGTCTCCACTCTTTTTTTAAGCTCGGCTCGCAGTTCAGCCACACGTATCTTACCGGTTGCGTCTCTTTGCGCTTCTTCAGATTTTTCAACAGCAGCCTTGTAGAAACGCTGCTCATTGTTGTTGTCCGCATCAGTTGAGCTTTCATCGGATTCGGAAACCAGCGTTATCGGCAAAAAGTGATAATACTCACACGGAACGTCGCGCCTTTTTCTGGTCTTGCCGGACAGTTGGCATTTATAAGGTTTTGACAATGTAATTGCGCCACAGGAGCCACAGTTCTTTCTTCCTGGAAGGACCCTTTGCTTTGCCAAGATGTTAATCGCCATTCGGCGCGCCGTGTTACGTAAGAAATATAGCCAATTCGTTAGACCGTAGGCCCTTTGCCAGGTCATCCCCCTTAAGCCGTCGATCATCTTTTGCTGGTCAACGTCCACATCAACATTGAATTGCTCTGCAAGTTGCCTTCGCACAAAATCCGCCATTGCGAAAACACAGCGGCCTTTCTGATAAATATCGCTATTGTGACCCTCAGAGAGGAGATTACACCTGTTTTGTGAGCCGTCGTAGTGTTCGCATTCAGTTCCTTTGAAGATATTGCCGGCGCCCCGGCACATTATTTGGGTCAGTTTCACATTGGCCTCTGGAACAAGGAAAATTCCATTGCGACAAGATCGGTTGCGGTGCCTGTAAATTATGGCCCGCTCCGATCCCTAATACAATAAAAGAACCGGGCTTAACTTGATTTTCCTTCGGGGCTTCCCGATCTCCGGTGAAAAGCGGAACTTAATGACGATCAAGGCGCCCGAAAAATACAGTCGCCTTTACTGAGCAATTCCGCCACTGTGGTCGCAGAGTTTGCTCAGCATCTATGGTCATGGACCGGCCATGGCCAAGCGCAACGGTCTCTCTACCGGTTTCAGGGATAATACGAATGTTTCGGGAATAGTTCGTCGGAAAAAAAATCAAACTGAAGCAATTTTTTTGTCCAAATTGGACCGTTTTGTACACATTCACTCATTTAGAGACGAAAAGTTGAGAAGCAAAGAGGAACATGTAAGGTAGGTAGCCGGACACAACGATTCGATTTAGGCAATATCCCTATAGCCGCCGAATGAGCTTGACGGGAATCGATTGTGAGCCGGTCCATAGTCAAAAAGATGAATGCAGCGCCGATTTGATAGGCACAGCTTGCTGGGCGCTGTAAAAGAGAAATTCAAGCTAAAGCGTGCATGGAGAGCCCTGTACAACCTGCATGCTTGGCGGGTTTTTTTATTTTTGAAGCGCTAATAAACCGGCGACGCTTCGAAAATTCTGCGAAGGAGAAGATGGGCTCAAACGTAATCCTGTTACCAAGGGTGATTCGACTCAGGGACGCCGCTGCTTACCTGGGGATGGACAAGAACCGATTTGATCGGGAAGTCCGTCCACATATAGTCGAATTTCCCGTCGGAGATCAGGGCGTTGGGTTTGACCGGCTTGACTTGGACAATTGGCTGGACGACTATAAGGATCGCAACGGTCGTCCCGGCAAGCAGAAAGGAACAAATAAGCCATGGGACGAAAAAAAGTCGCCGGTCTCATCAATCGCAAGGGGATCTGGCACATCGACAAGGTTGTCAGAGGAAGACGCCTTTGCGAAAGCACTGGTGAAAGCGAAATCGAACGGGCGGAAGAGTATCTAGCTCGTCGGATTGAGG
>CAVVHK010000008.1:0-16293 GCA_963747865.1 uncultured delta proteobacterium
GATCCGCATGGACCCGTCCTCGCCCTACGCGATGCAGAGACTGATCGGCCTGAAGGATCGCTTCGATATCGCCTTCGCGTGCGACACGGATCATGACCGGCACGGGATTGTCACCAGGAGTGCGGGCTTGCTCCCGCCCAATCATTATCTTTCGGTCGCCATATTCTATCTCTTCCAACACCGACCAAAATGGCGAAATGGAGGCGGCGGTGGGCAAGACGGTGGTGAGCAGCCAGATGATTGATCGGGTCACAGCGAAGCTGGGCCGGAAGCTCTACGAAGTGCCGGTTGGATTCAAGTGGTTCGTTGATGGTTTGCTCGACGGCTCGCTTGGCTTCGGTGGTGAGGAGAGCGCCGGGGCGTCTTTCGTTCGTCTGGATGGCAGCGTTTGGACGACGGACAAAGATGGAATTGTCCCGGCTTTGCTTGCGGCGGAGATCACGGCCCGGATGGGCCGCGATCCCGGCGAAATTTACCATGAACTCACGCGCGAGTTCGGCGAGCCTGCCTATGACCGCGTTGAGGCGCCGGCCACTCCGGAGCAAAAGGAACTGTTGGCAAAGCTCTCACCCCAGCAGGTGAAGCTCACCGAGCTGGCGGGCGAAAAAATCCAGACCGTCCTCACCCACGCGCCGGGCAACGGCGCTCCTATCGGCGGGTTGAAAGTGGTGGCCGAGAGCGGATGGTTCGCGGCGCGTCCGTCAGGAACTGAGAATATCTACAAGATCTATGCGGAGAGCTTCCGGGGAGCGGAGCATCTGCGACCGCATCCTGGAGGAAGCCCAGACGATCGTCAACGATGCTCTGGCGGCGGCACCGCAGCAGACCGGGATCCCGCCCAAGACAAAATCAAAGGAGAAACCATGAGCAAACAAACACGTGTCAGCCACCCGATATACAGCCTTCTGCCCACGGAAGTCGAGGGATTCGATTCCCTGGCGGAGCTGGCCCTGGATATGCGCTGGTCGTGGAATCATGCCATCGACGAAGTGTGGCGAGAGCTTGATCCCGCGCTATGGGATCTCACGCATAACCCCTGGGTCGTTCTGCAGACGGTCTCGCGGGACCAGATTGAACGCGTGTTGGCCGACTCCGCCTTCCGGAAAATGGTCGATGACCTGGTACAAGCCAGGCGGCAAGCGTAGGAGGCACCGGCGTGGTTTCAGCAAACCTACTCGCAATCTCCCTGACCTGTGTTGCGTATTTCAGCATGGAATTTATGTTAAGCGAAGCTCTCCCGATCTATTCGGGAGGACTGGGCAATGTGGCCGGCGATCAGCTCAAAGCCTCCAGTGATCTGGGCGTCCCGGTGGTCGGCGTGGGGCTGCTCTACCAGCAAGGCTATTTTCGTCAGGTGATCGATAAGGACGGTGCGCAACAGGCGCTCTTTCCGTATAACGACCCCGGGCAGTTGCCGATTACGCCGTTGCGTAAACCGAACGGGGAGTGGTTGCGGTTGGAGATCGTGTTGCCCGGTTACACGGTCTGGCTTCGCACATGGCAGGTGGAGGTCGGCAGAGTGAAGACTGTACCTATTAGACAGCAACGACCCGGCGAACTTCCCCGTTCATCGAGGGATCACCAGCGAGCTGTATGGCGGCGGTCCGGAACTGCGCCTCAAGCAAGAACTGCTCCTCGGAATCGGCGGATGGCGACTGCTCTCCGCACTCGGTATCCAGCCGGAAGTCTGTCACTTGAATGAAGGGCATGCGGCATTCGCCGTGTTGGAACGCGCCCGCAGTTTCATGCAAGAGACCGGACAGCCTTTGAAGTCGCACTAGCCGTCACTCGAGCAGGTAACCTTTTCACCACCCACACGGCGGTGGCCGCCGGCTTTGACCGTTTTGCTCCGGTCCTGATCGAGCAATACCTCGGTGACTATGCCGAGAAAAAGCTCGGCATCTCACTCCGCGATTTGTTGGCCCTTGGCCGCCGGAACCCGAACGACTCATCGGAAAGTTTCAACATGGCATATCTGGCGATACGAGGGAGCGGGGCAGTGAATGGCGTCAGTCGCTTGCATGGGAAGGTCAGCCGGCATCTCTTTGAGCCTCTCTTTCCCCACTGGCCTGCGGATGAAGTGCCCGTCGGACACGTGACCAACGGAGTCCATATGCCGAGCTGGGACTCGGCGGCGGCCGACGATCTGTGGACGGAGGCCTGTGGAAAAGACCGTTGGCTGAGGACGACGGAAACCCTTGAGGCGGATATTCGCCGTGTTTCGGACGCCAGGCTGTGGCGCCTTCGCACCGCCGCCACCAAGTCTCTCATCGAATACGCCCGCGAGCGATTATCCCATCAACTGGCCGCCTCCGGCGCATCGCCCGATGCGGTTGACGGTGCTAAGCATCTGCTTGATCCCAACTCTTTGACGCTGGGTTTTGCGCGTCGTTTCGCGGCTTACAAGAGACCGAACCTACTGCTGCACGACCCGGAGCGACTGCTTCGCTTGTTTATCGATCCTCAGCGACCTGTGCAACTCATCATGGCGGGTAAGGCCCATCCGGCTGACCAGGCCGGGCAGGCACTGATTCAGGAATGGATGCATTTCATTTGGCGGCCCGAAGCGCGTCCCCATGTTATCTTCCTCAGTGACTACGACATGCTTTTGACCGAGCATCTGGTGCAGGGGGTAGATGTCTGGATCAACACGCCACGACGTCCCTGGGAGGCTTGCGGGACAAGCGGTATGAAGGTGCTCGTTAACGGAGGCATCAATCTTTCCGAGTTGGACGGTTGGTGGTCGGAAGCCTACACGCCTAAAGTGGGCTGGGCGTTGGGGGATGGCCGGGAACATGACGATGATACGGGTTGGGATGCCGCCGAAGCTGAGATGCTCTACGACCGTCTCGAACGTGAGGTTATCCCTGAGTTCTATACCCGCGACGAGAGGGGCATTCCTGCCGCCTGGGTTGCGCGGATGCGAGAGAGCATGGCGCTGTTGACGCCGCGATTCTCCGCCAACCGTGCGGTGCGGGAATACACCGAGCAACACTACATCCCTGCTGCCGCAGCCTACCGTGAGCGGGCTGCCGGTAGAGGCGCAATGGGCAAGCGGATCGTTATTTGGCAGCACGCTTTGGAACAGAAATGGGCCACGCTGCGTTTCGGTGAAGTTAAGATTGAGACGAACGGGACACAGCACGTATTCGAGGTTCAGGTCTATCTCAATGACCTTGACCCGGATGCCGTGCGGCTGGAGCTTTACGCCGACTCAGTGGACGACGGCGGTCCGGTACGACAGGAGATGAAATGCGTTCATCAACTGGCGGGTGCGGCCCGCGGCTACGTTTACAGAGCGACAGTTTCGGCAACCCGTCCGGCAAGGGACTATACGGCGCGTGTCGTACCGCATCACGACGGCGTCGCCGTTCCGTTGGAAGCCACACAAATCCTTTGGCAGCGGTGACATCCTATTCGGACAGAGGAATGCGAAGTGAAGAGGGATTTCAAGAAAAGCAAGTCGAGGGATCTAGTCCTTCGGGACCAAACATTCATGTAAATTGGACCGTGGATCCTGGGAGAACACTTTGCTTGATTGGGGCAGTATGAAGCGGTATGCTCAAAAAAATAATAAGAGAGGCCTTTTTGATCAACTTGACGACAGTTTTGCCTCTATTTGGTTATTGTGGGGAACCAGACTCGGCTCTTTCGGGTCGGAGGAACCCTTACCCCCCGGGATGGTAACTAAGCCACATTATTACGCTTCACGGCTTCCCATGCATCGACAAACAATCTTATGAGGGAGAGCGACATGACCGGATTACTTCGTGCCTAAACCATAGATACACCCGCTGGACGATTCGTCATATATCCTGGTTCCGAAGCTGCTGACCCCGATTCGCACAGACCGCTCCATTGGTATTATGCTCTTGAAGGGTGGACGGGGAAGCCGCACAGTGAAGCATTCTACTCCTCTGAAGCAGCGGACGAGGCATGCTGGGAGAGCCTCCGCAAACGATAGGGCCATAGATGTGACGG
Organism: uncultured delta proteobacterium; assembly: GCA_963747865.1. GTDB lineage: Bacteria > Desulfobacterota > Desulfomonilia > Desulfomonilales > Desulfomonilaceae > JBBSBY01. Next base: position 3,982 of record CAVVHK010000008.1, read on the forward strand.
ACTAAGCCAAGCGTGCGATCATCACTGAGCGGGAACAGAGAACCAGTCAGAACCCCCATACGCGAACGTTCCCGGTTTTGAATTCCTCTTCATGCCCATGACCAGAAAATCGCGGAGAATTGTTCTCAGGCGCCTTATAATCGATCTGCCAATAGAACTCGGCATGGCTTGACTTTCATCTTAGAGCGCCGCCGCAGACTGTGGTAAACTACCGGTTGCTTATCGGAGGGTACTTTGGACGCGGATCCTAAACAGAGCAATGAGCAAGAATTATTGAAGGCTTGGCAGGAGTATGGGAAGCGCTTTTCCACCTTCGTGCCCGAGGAACAGCCCTTTCCCTCCATATGGGATCCCGCCATTCCTCAACCGGATGAAAAAGGTCGTATTCACCGCGATGCTTTGAAGCACTGGGAGCAGCTTTTCCCCACGAAAGAATTCTTGAGGCTCCGGTATGCCCAATATCATATTTTGGAAAGTCCCTCTCTGGACTTTGATTGTCTCGTCCCGAAGTTTCAGAGGCGCATGTATTACCGGATGGGTGAAGATGAGCATGGTTTTCCTGTGCACAATCCCGTCAACGATGGCTATGAGTGGTACGCCTCCGCCTTGCGCATCGGGATCTTCCAATGGCAAGTCAGCTTTTCTTGCCGTTCGGTATTGTGCGAACGCAATTGGTGCAAGCTACATAGGGATAACCCTGGACGGATCAACCCCATTGACATCTACAGTTTGATGGATCTGTTCGAGGGCTGCGGCCTGGGACAAGCGCTTTCCAGAGTTGAAAAATGGTTTGGTGTTAAGATCCAGCCTTTTGATTCTGCGGGAGAGGCGCCGGTCAAGGGGTACCGCTATTCGGTTCCCAAACAAGCCCTTTACGATCTTCTTGCAAATTACGTCAATATGCGGAGCCAACATGTTAGCAGTTTCCTGAAAGAAGCTGTGGAGGTTATCAAGGGTTCGCAGTTGGTTCCATGGCACGGGCGACAATTTAACGATGAACACGCTTTCTTGAGTCAAAAAGTAGTGGGTAATCTTCATGTTATAAAGAGCCCCGCGGCCAAGGCGTATTTGTGGCTATTGATCCGACAGGAAGAAGCGGCGCGAAACACGAGGGAAGTCTTCAGCGTAACGGATACGCAACTGGCTCAGGGACTAGGGGTAAGCAAGACTACGGCGGCAAAATACCGGGAACGATTGCAAGAGTTGGGTCTCGTGAAAACGGTCGTCGACAAGATCGGAAAGATCAGTGAGATTAGGGTCAAAAGCGTGAAATACTAGCCCCATACTGCAACTTGGCGGTATGAAGGAGTTTTTGTCGGCGGGTACTCAAGGTTCTCACTTCACATACCAATTAATAATAATGCTATGATGCTACTAGCTGAGACATGCTTCGCTGAGTGACCCTTGCCCCGCCGCCGCATGCCCCCCCTGATGTTATTGATTGCTCGCTTTGCTGAGGAGGATATTACATACAACGTTATATCTTTACCGCTAACTATAAGAGTATTGCAGTGCTAGAATCTTTCATTACCCGGAATACATGCCCAATAGCCGTAACAGCTCCGTTGGTCTTGAGTGATACGGTTCTAATAGGCTTACACAGTGCTCTCGAAGAATCTTACTGCGCCGAAATATCGGTGAGTGACCTTAAGCCTGTCGGAGAATTGCTGTACCAGCCGAAGCATCGTCCGGTTATAGTCCATGGCCTGAAGCGTATATGGGAATTCCTGGACCTGAGTGTTGAAGAATTAAGCCTTAAATTTATTACCGACACTAAGCTGATGGCGTATTTGCTGGACCCGGACGCCGGAGCAGGTTCCGGATTGACGCTGACCCATTTGGCGCATCAATACTTGGGAGAAGCATACCCGCATGTGGCTACATGGGTCAAAGCCGAAGGAGTTAATGCGGCATTAAGAGAATTACTCGCCCATGACGCCCGGATTATTTATTCTCTCGGCCAAGAACTGCCCAAGCATATGAGTCCACGTCTGCACAGGCTGTACAATAATTTGGAGCTTCCTTTAATGCCGCTGCTTCACCGCATGCGCCGAACAGGCATAGGGATAGATCGACCGGCGGCTGCAAATGAACGCAACAGGATTTATTACGAAGCCGACATGCTGGAGCGGAAAATAAAAGGCGATCAATCCGTCAACCTTACAAGTCCCACACAATTATTCAATTTCTTGGTACTGCAAGGAATTCGCTTTACCAGTGCATTTGTATACGCCACCCGAAAGGTAACCACTCCTATTCTGGAAGAAATATCTCATCTCTATCCGCTGGTGGAGGATATTATTAAATGGCGGGAAATGCATTCCGATTTATCTTTCTTGAATAGAGCGGCGGGGTTGGACCGTGTCAATCCGGAGTGGCAGCAAACCCGAGCAGGCACGTCCCGTATCTATGCCCGTAACCCGGCGGCGCAAAATATCCACCGGGAACTCCGTGAAAAAATACTCGTGGCGGCTCCTGGAAAGATTTTAATTAAAGCTGATTATTCCCAAGCGCAATTGCGTATTTTGGCTCATTTATCGGAGGATCCCGCCTTAATTGATTTGTACACCCGAGGCGGAGACGCCCATACTGAAACCGCTGTGATGCTCGGCATTCACAGGGACGCCGCCAAAGCCGTCAATTTCGGAATTTGTTTCGGCATTTCCGCGGGGCCGCTATGCGGAAGAATAAACACAGTTTTAAAGGAGAATAAATCATCCGCTTTAATTACTGTGGAACAAGCCCAAGGGTATATAGAGGCTTTTTATTCCCGTTACAAAGGCATACGGACTTTCTTCGACAATGAATGGAATAAAATGAAGAGTATTCCCATGGAGCAACGTTCCGTGAAAAGTCTATTGGGGAGAACCAGACTATTTAAGACACGAGCCAACCCGGCTACCCAAAGAAGTTTCCGAGTAACGTGGGCGCAGCAAATAGAAGCGGACCTTATTAAGACCGCAATGGTCAGATTGGATAATATCTTTCGTCGCCGCCGCATGGAGGCCCGTCTTGTTATGGTTATACATGACGCCTTGTGGGTGGGGGCTCCGCAGGATGAAGCGGAACAAGTCAGACGGTTGATGAGAAAGATGATGACCACCGCCGCAAAACTCAAAGTTCCGCTGGATGTGGATATCAAGTAACGTCCTTTCCTGATTTCATTCAAGCCCCTCGTTGTACTAAAAGAGGAGTAGAGAATCCATTTTTAGAGGAGAAGTGACATGACTTTGAAGACCAAGATGATAATTGCGGGTATAGCAGTCCTGGTGATTTCTCTAGTGGTGTTGTACGCATACTTCAGCTTGCCGTCCGTTCAGCAGAGAATCAGCCATGCCGAGTCTAGCGCCATCGGGTTGGACCGCACCATTACCTTGTACGCTAATGACGGAAAGCCCATCAAGTCCTGGAAAGGTCGCGTTCAGGTTGAAACAGAGGGCGGCGCGGCTCGCTTCATTCTTCACGGGAAGGCCGTTACCATATCAGGGACCTATATCATAGAAGAGAATTGAAACGCGATTAAGTGAGAGGAAGCGCTACTATGCGACGTTGAACCCCAAAGACAATGGACTCTGTTGGGAAGACGAGGGTTCATTTAGAGATTGATGTCAAATGGTTAGGGAAACATGAACTGCGGGTTCGGGTGAGGGAACATCCCTGAGAGCCTATAAGCCTGCTTTCGGAACAGTCGCCGCAGTTCGATCCTGGATATATCCATGTCAACCCGGTCTATTTGAAGTTCTTAAATTTATTCCTTAACCAACCCAAATTTCGCGGGGTGAGATATGATCGCTCTGATGTGATTCTGAGACAGTGGATGAGGTTTCCAGTCTGCTAAAGGAAGAAGACAACCCTCATCGTCATTGATGCTCCGGGCGGGGGAGATGATCCCCGAAAGGCCCGCTGTAAAAGCCTGCCGGGATGAGAGTTAAGGGGCGATATTGGAATTCCTGATCTATACATATAAAAGAAGGACTTTTTCCTTACGTGTCGGATGTTTCGATAAATTTTGTGTCCCGTTCAAGATAGTCCCAAAGCAGAAGATCCAACAAGGAACTGAAAGTTCCGCCTGTAAAAGACTTTTCTTTGCGCGCTTTTTCCAGAGCGGCGTCATAAAGGGCTTGATTCACCCGGATGCCGGCAGCCTTTTTGGGCCCTGTGAACCTCGGTCGCTTTCCCGGTCTAGGGTCATGTTCTTTTAGAATAAGGCTGAGTCTTTCCTTCAGCGCAGCGAGGTCCCGTAAACCCTGCTCCACGTCGTCCTTCCAGATCCAGCAGACCTCCTCCACAGTTAGGCCGACTTCTTGAGCAGCCTGCGCTTTCCCGACCCCTGCTTCCTTTATAAAAAAACTCAGAAGGCGCTGGTCGTTGTCAAGAAATTGGGATTTGCGGTCGTCCGTCATTGTCTGTCCTTCCGAAAGATGAGATGATTAAGCACACTGCAAATTTTCTTAGCGAATCACAAGATTCCTGGTTGAAATGTCCAAGAATCAATTAGTTGAGAGCGAGCATGTTTACCATGAACCGAAACCTTGCCTAGACCGTCACTTTGGCGATGATGTTGATAGATATTTTCTGCTGGTTGAATCCGGTTCCTTGATGCTTCTCTTAGCTAGAGGGCTTTCATTACCCGCAATCTTGACGGCCATGAGTCCGATGAATTCATGATCTTTAGCATTGCCCCGGCTGCTGCGGCTGATCGTTGCTTTGGAGACTATTCACAGTCTTCCGGATTTCTTCCTTTGCCGCCATAAGAACTCCCTCGCCTGCAAGGAGGGCCAGAGAATCTTGGTCCGATGTGACCTGCTTGAAGGTCTGGGTATAGTAGTGCAGAGGTCCCAACATCCCCAAAAGCGCAAGAAGGGCAAGTTCCTTCCAGTTGAAAAAAGCTTGGACATCGAATCCGCTGTCCAGAATCGCCTGAGCTGCGTTGATTAGATCATTCAGGTATTCCATTTGTAGCTTCTCCTTCCGAGCGAAGGTTGACAGCGGGACCTCGAAAAAGTTCCATCCAATGGGCAGCAAGAACTAGCGGTTGCCGCTCAAGTTGCAGCTCCTCGGAATTTCCGTCCCATATTGTAAATGGCTCATCAAATTCGGTCAGCACAAGTTGATGTCCAATTATCACCGGGGCTGACCTGGAATAGATACAACTGCCGGAATAGCCCCGCCCAAGGTTTATGTGGACACTTAAACGCCCACACGTCAGGGGGCGGGGGCGAAATTCAACACGGGGATATCCCTCTTCAGCTAAATTGGACTTCACTGCCTGATTGTGAAGCCTGCACGCGATTACTGGGTTCCGACAAGGGTATATCAAAACCGCAAACTTGCGGTATTGAAAAGGCAGCTCATCCCTTGGAAGGAGCGTTGAGTTGACCATATCGGCGAGATTAAGTCGTAAGGCAAACCTCATGACTGCATCAACGCTGTGTTTATTGGTATAGGATGCTCAGTGTGGCTTTTTGAGAGAATACCCTCACTTGGATCTTAACGTGCTCTCACAATCAGTATTCTAGTACCGAAGCCTATTCGCTATTTCTCTTCCGGGCTGAAACACGGGCATTTGCGATGTATCTCCCGAACATGTACCGAAAGAAAGCGAAGCCCTTCCCATGATTCGCGTTCTCGCGCTATTAGAACGTCTTGGATACGCGGGAGGAACATTGGGATACTCTAGGCGGTCTTAACCCGAAAATCGCGGAGAATCGTTCTCAGGGGCTTTATGCGCCGGATGCGGCGGTGCGGGGGCTAGAATGGTCTTATTGCCCGCCCAGCGGGTGGTCACTTTCTTGTGCCTTGAGCCCTTCCATTAGCTCATTTTCACCAATATGCGTTCGGGTCAGCAATCGCTCGATTGTTCTTGACTGGAGAACTTATGGCGCCATATGCTCAGAACAACAAAAAACGGGCCTCATCAGCAAGCAACGTGACGACGGTTTTTGTGTTTCTCGGGTCTTGTGTGTGATCGTGTGAGCAGCTTTTCGATGTCAGGGGAACCATCGTTCGACGGGTCACCGACCCCCAAACCCCCAACGTGGCAAGAACGCCGCATAATTCCGGTTAATGAATGTTTGGAGTAGACAGGGACATTTAGAACGAATAGATCGGACCAGCGGATTGGGATAAGAACACTTAGAAATCGTAACCAACCTCTTTTGCCTATTATCGACTTTGCCCCTTAACCTCAGAGGAGACCGACATGGACCAACGTCCGACTGCATTTTGGAGCGTTCCTTGTGCCGAAATGCTTCAGCAGCTCGAAAGCGCGGCGGATGGGCTAACAGGCAGTGAAGCTCAGCGGCGACTCTCCCTATACGGCTCTAATCTCCTGAAGCCCAAGAAGGGATCCGATGCGCTAACCCTCCTGCTTTCCCAATTCAAGAGCCCGATTATCCTGATCCTTCTCTTCGCCACGGGATTATCCTTCTTCCTGCATGATCACGTAAATGCTCTCATAATTCTCGTAATTGTTTTGGGAAGCGGTCTTCTCGGATTCTGGCAAGAACGGGGCGCAGCAGATGCGGTGGAGAAATTGCTGGCAATCGTTCAAATAAAGACGCCAGTGCTTCGAGACGGAATTGAAAAGAAGATCCCGTTGGAAGATATAGTTCCAGGCGATGTGGTTCTCATCAGCGCAGGGGAAGTCATTCCAGGCGACTGTCTGGTTCTGAATCCGAAGCTCTCTATGTCGATGAAGCCACATTGACTGGTGAAACGTACCCTGTGCGAAAATCGCTCACAGTGATGGACGGGGAGACACCGCTTTCTCAGCGCAAAGGTGTCCTCTGGATGGGAACTCACGTAGTCAGCGGGAGCGGCAAAGCCTTGGTTGTCAACACGGGAAAGCAAACCGAGTTCGGCAAAGTGTCGGAGCGTCTTAAGCTGAGGCCACAGGAAACGGAATTTGAACGGGGGGTGAGGCGATTCGGGTTTTTCCTGATGGAAGTCACCCTGATGCTGGTCATAACGATCTTTGCGGTCAACGCGTATTTACAGCATCCAATTTTGGACTCGTTCCTATTTTCCCTTGCCCTGGCCGTAGGATTGACCCCTCAACTGTTACCGGCGATAATCACCATCAACCTCGCCCATGGAGCGAAAGACATGGCGAGAGAGAAGGTGATCGTCAAAAGGCTCGCTTCTATTGAAAACTTCGGGAGCATGAACGTCCTCTGTTCGGACAAGACCGGCACCCTCACTGAGGGGGTGGTTCGGTTGCACTCCGCACTCAATGTGGACGGCGAGCCAAACGATAAGGCCCTTCTCTACGCCTATATAAACGCCTTCTACGAGACAGGGTTCGTGAACCCTATCGATGAAGCCATTCGAACCTATCGTCAGTTCGATCTCTCCGGGTACCAGAAGCTGGACGAAGCGCCTTACGACTTTGTGCGCAAACGATTGAGCATCCTCGTGTCAACAGGGAATGCCCACCTTATTGTTACCAAGGGCGCTCTGCGGAATATTCTTGAAGTTTGTGCGTCAGCCGAGACCGCCACTGGTCAGATTGTGGACATCCTCTCGGTACGCGACGATATCGAAAGGCACTTTGAGGAGTTTAGCAGTAAGGGCTTTCGGACTTTAGGGATTGCTTACAGAGAGGTGGGATCTGAATCCAAGATCAGCGTTAACCACGAAACCGGCATGACGTTCTTAGGATTTTTGGTTCTTTTCGATCCGCCTAAGGCGGACATTGTGGAGACCATAGGCCTGCTTAAGCGCCTTGGTGTTTCATTGAAGATCATCACCGGCGATAATCGACTCGTGGCCGCTAATGTGAGTCAGCAGATTGGATTGACGAATGGCCGGATCCTGACCGGTCCGGAAATCAGGGACATGAGTGATGGGGCTTTGCTGAAGAGAGTCGTTGATGTGGATATCCTTGCCGAAGTCGAGCCGAATCAGAAGGAGCGGATTATCCTTGCTCTCAGGAAAGCCGGAAATGTCGTTGGGTACATGGGGGACGGCATCAATGACGCATCTGCGCTCCACGCCGCGGATGTCAGCATTTCGGTGCAGAGCGCCGCGGATGTAGCCAAAGAAGCGGCAGATATTGTTCTGTTGGAAAAAGACTTGAGCGTCCTTGTTCAAGGTGTGAAGGCAGGCAGGTTGACCTTTGCGAACACTCTAAAGTATGTGTTCATGGCTACAAGCGCCAATTTCGGAAACATGTTCAGCATGGCCGGCGCATCTCTCTTTCTGTCTTTTCTTCCGTTGCTGCCGAAGCAGATATTGCTTACCAACCTAATGACCGATTTTCCTGAGATGGCAATCGCCACCGATAACGTAGACAGCGAAATGGTGGAGCAGCCTCGGCGCTGGGATATTAAGTTCATTCGCAAGTTTATGCTGGCATTCGGTCTCTTGAGTTCGGTGTTTGATTACCTGACTTTCGGCTGCCTTCTCCTCATCCACGCCACCGTAGATCAATTTAGAACCGGCTGGTTCCTGGAGTCCGTGGTTTCGGCCTGTTTGATTGTGCTTGTTATTCGTAGCCGGAGACCCTTCTTCAAGAGCAAACCGGGGAAATATCTTTTGTTGGCCACTCTGCTCGTTGTCGTTGTCACGCTACTTCTGCCGATTTCACCACTAGCGGGTCTGCTGGAATTTCAGCCTCTACCGTTTTCATTTCTCCTCATGCTGGGGGCGATCTTGCTTACCTATATTGTTGCAGCGGAATTGCTGAAGAAAGTTTTTTACGCAAGAGTAAAGCTTTGAATAAAGCCAAGACCATACCTGAAAGACGAACTTAACCTAACGCCTGGTTGAGGACCCTGTGGTAGCGTGCCTCATCAGCCGGTTTGTTCGAGAATGGGCGTGGATCCAGCCGGCCTATGAAGACCTCGCCGGGAGGGACTACTCAATCACGAAGGAGTTCCGTTCCGACGCCCCTCGAACTCTTTGTGCCTGCGCCTCCCTCGGTTGCCCCGGATGGTCTCATGGAGGCCGATTCATACTGTGGCAGTGATGACGCAGCCGTTTCAGAGCATCCTGAATCTGTAAGCATTCAGTAATTTCGTAGAGCCTTGATAGCCTTGTCAACGCCACGTGGACCGAGAGGTGCGGCTATCGACTCAAAAATAGATGCCAATTCTAGGACTTTCCCTGGATTGTCCAGTGGGTCAGTTTGGCGAAGTATGAATCGCACGTAGGCCATTAGTGTTGTTCCTATATTTGCGTACGCTGCATGTTCGTCTTTATTCCGGCTTTCGATATGAGCTTTGAGAGCTCTCTCAACACCTTCCGGACCGAGAGGTTCGGCGATCCGCCGAAAGGCCGCTGGGATTTTGAGCAATTCGGCTGAATGGTCTTTCCAGGCGTTGGCTTTGTTCATGGAATCTACGAGGTGTGTCAACGCTGCTCCAATCTCTGAATAACCTTTAGTGCCCGGCATTTCTCATCTCCTTGAGCGTTTCCGGGTCATTAATCGGTGTTTTTTTATTGGGAAACTAGTTAAAAGAAGGTCTATCCCGGACACCAAGGCAGGTGTTGGGGGGGGGGAAATCGGGATAGACCAATTCGTCAACAGGGCATAGAAAAATTTCCTCCCAAGAGCGAGGCAAAAACGCTTAATACGGCCCTGGGGGTAGAGATTCGTCATGAGCGCCCGAGCTTGCCCGCCCTAGCCTTGGGTCGCTCAAATTGAAAGATTCTATGCCTTGTAACTGAGACGTGATTCGGTCCACAACGTTAAGAATCTATTCAAAGCCGAAGCCGGGAAGATAGGTTTGGAAGATGGAGTGGCTTTCCGAGCACTAGGATACTCAAATCCGCCCCCCTAAAGGCTTTGGTGGTGTAAGGTGGTCGATATTGGCTTAGGGAGAGCGATTCTGACGCGAATTCAGGGAACCGGAGCAGGCCGGGGGTGATCGCAGGGCAAGAATCGCTGAGAATCGTTTCTCAGGGCTTTATACGCCGGATGCGGCGGAGCGGAGCTAGAATGGTCTTGTAGCCCGCCCAACGTGTGGCAATCGCTTTCTTTTGCCTTGAGCCCTTCCATTAGCTCATTTTCACCAATGTGTGTCGGGAAAGAAAGCGCTCGATTGTTTCTGACTAGAGAACCTATGGCGCTATACGCTCAGAACAACAAAAGACAGGCTTCTTCAGCAGCAACATGACGACGGTTTTGTGTTTCTCAAGCCTTGTGTGTGACCGAGTGTGACGCTTTTTTGATGTCAGGGGAACCATCGTTCGAGGGGCGCCCGGCCAGTTCTCCCGAAATGGCAAGACCGCCGCATAATTCCGGTCTACACGCGTGATTCGAAAAGGGAGGCCACTGTGTCCGCAGCCCGGATGACGGGCTCTGACCCTGTATTAACAGTCTATATTACTTATTGTTAGTGCCTTTTAGAAGACGTCGGCAAAAGACCATGAAACAACTTTACCGATGATTTACCACTTACTCGGGGAGAGCGAGGAATACCTTCTATGAGTCATATGTCTGATATTGTGGATGAAGTTATTGCAGCGTTCGAAGCTTTGCCTGAGGGGTATCGCGCGCCTTTGCCCGTCCCCGAGATTCTTCAGGAGCTAATTCAGATAGCCTTTTACTCTAGTGTTGTGCGAGAGGAACAACGACAAGTGCGCGTCCGCCTAATAGTGCGCAATAGTGATACTGTGCTTAAGGATGAAACTTTTCAGAGGCCTCACATTCAGGCGCGTTTCGCTAAACCTCAACGCATCACAATTGATTGGCTTCGCAAGATCGGGCCGGCATTTGATGAGCGGACGTGTGCAATTGCAGTGAGCGAGTCATTGCCACTTACTGCATGGGGGGTGATATCGATGGCACGCTCGGAGTCGTCGTTTTCACAACCATTCGGGGCCGCATCTCCCCCTGAGGGGCTTGCCCTCACAGTCACAGGTCCTGGCTCCTTCCTGGTTTCCAGTGGTAGCTTGGTGATCGGACGCTTTGCATTGGGGCAATTCATACCCGCATATCTTGCTCCTCTGTATGAGTCTATGCACCAGCAACGCATTATGCAGACCCTTCATCGTCATGGATACGAGAATGCTCAGGATTCACTTAAGAGTACACTTTTATATTTTCACTACGCACGTCTACTTACACGTCTCATACAGGAAACTGCCCAACGCTCACATGGTGCGACAATAGTCTGGCTGCCTGCAGAAGCAGTCGAACAATATCGAGAACTGTTCAGAGGCGGCTATAGAATAAGCGGCTTTGCGGATGTACACGAACTCCTCAGTAGGTGGAAGGCCATGACTACGAATGCCGTTACGAATGAGATCGAGAAACGACTTACCGGCAAGACACTATGGGACAAGCATCAAATAATGTTAGGCACTTTAAATGAAGTATACTATCCGCTTAATACTGCGTTACACCAAATGGCTCTCTTGGCGCAACTTGCCTGCATCGACGGGGCTCTGATTGTAAAGGACAGCCTTCAGCCTGAAGTATTCGGTGCGAAACTGCAAGCGCCACGTTGGAAGGGACGAGTTGTAGAAGGGCCTATAGCAGATCGTCCTACACCGAGCCGGGAAGTTGATCTAAGCATCTATGGCACGCGACATAATTCAGCTGCAAATTTTGCTGGTTCCTGCGAGAATGCTATCGTATATGTCTTGTCACAAGATGGACCTATCAGAACCCTCTTGAAGGCAAATGACGACACTTCGTTTTGCTGGCCGGATTTCGTTCCAAGTATGGAGGTTCAGGACATGGTCAACATATAGCTACTCCTTTAATGCGAACCTCAACGAACTTCGGAAGGAATATTGAAGCAAAAGAGAGCTTGACATCTACTGCCAAGGGTTGTCAATCCGAAGATTCACAAAACGGCTGCGACATTGTTTGCGCAAGCCATTCTTCAAGGCTTTCCTCGTACCTTATCTCCTATTCATTGACCAGCATGGCCAACCTTATCTGCATCTGAGTGCTCGAAGTCTTGGTCTCTGAGGCGCATTCTTTGTTGGGTCGAGTCGGTCCAGAAGAACTACTGGCTTTTCTTCGTAATCCGTAACGTACCATCCGGTTCCTTTAAGCACGAACGTAGACTGCGAGATCAATCTCCGTGAGATTCCTCCGCATGTCGGGCATTTGTCAACTACCGGGTTTGAGAATTTCTGACATTTTTCAAATTCCTTACCACACCTCTCGCACTGGTATTCATAAATCGGCATTTTGACCTTCCCTTGAAATTGGGTTGTAAATGGAACCCTCCGGAATCAATCCGCAGAGCGTTTCGCACAAATCGATCAGATAATTGGTTGCACTCTGGAAGTGACGCACACGGAAGTTTCCCAGGAAATGAATCAATACGCGAACACAATGATGAGCGGACC
>CAVVHK010000009.1:0-12450 GCA_963747865.1 uncultured delta proteobacterium
GCCGAAGCGCCTACGGTTTCGGCCACTCTGGACAGCGCACTGGCCAAACGGGAGACTCTCTCCACCCTGGATCTTACACTGGTCACTCCCAGAAAATCACTTATGAGGAACATCCTGGTCCCGAGCTCTAAGGCTTCCGCGCTGATAATGACCACAGGCTGGTCATGTCCCCCGCCTGGTCCCAGTTTGAGTAGTCTCCTTTCATAAGCCTTTGAACTTGCCCCACGAATAACTCACCAGGGAATTCTGAGGATAGGTCAAATGACTGGAGCGCTATACCCGGAGCTCGTTCCGTTAGTTCAATCCCTTTGGCTTTGGCCCGACCAGCTTCCTCCGGAGAAAGGCTGATGCTCGGCATGAGCGCTTCGCAGTTCATACTCAGCAGGACTCAAAAAGCCGCACCCACAGACCCTCCGGTCACAATTATCGAGTGATCAGGGTGATCTCCAAGAAAGTGTTTGGACAAGGAGTCCACCGGTCCAGCCACATCGTCTGCGCCTTATATTCTGACGGTGATCTTTCATCAGGCCTTGTCTCTATTGCTTGGGTAACATTCCGAGGGCCAATTCACCTGTGGCCAGAATAATGTGTAGAATCCCGATCATAGAAACAACCTCACGGCTTGGGAATATTTCATGAAGTTCTTGGACCGCAAGGCATCCGTGCCGCCGTTCGATTATTGCCGCTCATTCGCCAGAGCCGCGCTGGCTTTTCGTGTCTTTTCTTTGGCTTTGTTCGCGGCAGAATTGAGAAAACTCTTCCGCCACAGAGTTGGCGCCCCGCGCGTCATAATAGAGGCAGAGCGCCCTGGTTATCGGAAAGCTCCCGTTAATTACAGACTCCTCTGATAACTTGATCGCCGGGGTTTCACGATTGCGCCTCAAGGCAAGGCATTTCAGGGTTCCATTTGCTTCCCCTTGCAGGGCCAAGTCTGTCCGGCAATAAGTTATGGCCCCTGGGCGTGGCAGGATCATCGATAGAATGCGAGTGACGGATTTTTCCTCTAGCGCTTGGGAAGCAAAAGGGGCTTTGATAACGTCCTTGGACAGAAAGCTTCTCATTCCTGAGTCATGGGGCAAGGTCATGAACAAAATGTGCTCATCGTTTCCACCAACTTGTATCCAATTGGAGTATTCACCGGTGAGAACTTTCGTGAGCTGGTCCATGGTAAGCTCATTAACCGGATTAGCCGGATTAACCACAATAGCCACGGCGTCATTCTCCAGGAAAGCTTCTGTCAAATCCAAATTATTGTTCCTAGCTTGCAAGCGCTCGTCCCCAGACAGCCTTCTAGCGGCCATTAACACATCCGTCTCTTTGTTCAGAAGAGCTTTAAAGCCGTCACCATGGGTGCTGCCGTAAAGGACAACGGACACATTGCCATGGGTGTTTTCGAAATCTTTTGCCCAACTTGAAATAAGGCTGGAGACGGTTGTGGCTCCCCTGACTTTGAGCACGGTGTTATCAGAAGCCTGAGTTAGCCCAGCGATGGGAATGATGAACGCACAGCAATAAACCGCTACGCGCAAGATATCATACAATCTTCGTCTCTTCACTGTTTCCTCCGAAATATCCTTCTAAACTGGGCCAGACTTTATGGAACAAAGGTGGTCCCAGATTTTCCACTGGCAGTTTACGCAGCTCAATAATCGTTAAACCGGTGTATGGGACCATTTCAAAAACGCTAGGGGCGCCCGAGATAATGGAGTCTGGACCATTTCAGATATTTATCATGGGGCCGACATATTCCGCTCACGATCCAAATCGGAGCAATTTACGCGCCAACATTGGGAGCAAGGAGTTGATTAAGAAAATACTTTGATATTTTAATGTGTTATTTCTGTAGGAGTGTAAAGGCAGATCTCTCAGCCTCCAAAGATTCTCGAAGAATGGGTCGAATGCGTCGAAGTAGCGTCCCTCAAGCGAATAGGAGTGAATACAATACGTTAAGCACGCAAGCTGAGTATCCATTAGTTCAATGAATCAATTGGAGAATAGCCGATAACGCTAACCTTTCAGAAATTCACAAAGAAACTGACAGGGCTACAACGCCGTCACTTACGTCCGATCAAGACATGTTGTGTTGTTTACACGCATTAAGCCGCTTTTGGACGTTATTATCACTGATCACTCCATGGTCGCTGTATGAAATATTATGGTGTAAGAACCTTAGCCTTTTGTGTGCGGTGGAGGGTCATCCGTTGAGGGGTGGATCAAGAGATATTATGAAGAAGGCTCTGCCATGGATGGAGGAGACTGAGGCCAGAGCGGGGCAGGCCTTACAGTTTCCTTCCTAATTATCAACACCATGTTCAATCCTGTTAAAGGTCCCATCGACGGCCTATCAATACACCCGTGCGGTCGATATCAAGTCCTGAAGAGATTGTGAGCCCTGCCGATTGACAGAGGGGTCCACTTCAAGAATGAATAACGGACACGGGAGACAGAATTGCCACAGGCCCGTAACCAAAGCCCGGATACGCGTTCTTTACGCGCCAAATCGTTGGTCCCACAGCCCCAACTAGGAGATCCTACAGCTCTGAGATTTGGTAAAACTGTCCGGCGGGTCTAATTGATCGAACTCAAGAGGGGCTCTATTTGGTTAAGGGTAAGACCGCCACCGCTATGCCTTCCCGAGTCCGCGTTGTTCCGAATTTCACCGGCCCGACAGTCTGGCTTTGAGATGCGTATATCGCTTCTGCGTTTTGTCGTTCTTCACGGCTATGGCGAAAGCTCTCTTGCTCCCAACCAGGATAACCAGCTTCTTTCCTCTCGTGATGGCCGTTTAGATCAGGTTTCTTTACAGCATTACGTAATGCTGGGTGAGCAAAGGAATCACCACGCAAGGATATTCCGAGCCCTGGGATTTGTGAGCAGACACGGCATGGGCCGGGATGAGCTCGTCCAGATCCGAATAATCGTAATCCACGCGCCGACCGTCAAAGACCACTGTGACTTCCTGGTCTTCCGTGTCAATCTTCAGTATCCGCCCGATGTCCCCGTTATAGACATCCTTGTCATAATTGTTCCGCATTTGCATGACCTTATCGTTGATCCGAAAATTCCTGCCTTCGCGGGTTATGCCGTCTTCTCTTGGATTAAGAATCTTCTGCAATTCTATGTTCAAATTCCGCGCCCCGACCGTACCCCTGTTCACAGGAGTCAGGACCTGAACGTCGTCAGGGGGATCAAAGCCAAACGCTCTCTTTATTCGCCCGCTTAGCAACTCCAATATTACGGTAGGGCTTCTTCAGGTTCTTCTTTTCGAATGAAATAAAAATACGTGGTGGTCAAGGTGGAACGCGCAGGGATGGGTGTCGCTGAAGTTGGCGCCCCACATCAAGACTATCGAGGGGGGATATTGCGTACTCGCATAACAAGCGGTCGGGCCGGTTAACGATACGGAGTTCAGCGGCGACCGAAGCGAGTCCACTGGAACGACGGGTTAGGCGCCTACGCCGCTTGGGTCCGGTTCATCGATTTCAGCCTGGGTAGTTCCTGTCCACTACGTCCACAGCTTTGAAACTGCGGATACTCCTGGCAGAAGTGGCGGTACCCGCTACCACCGGCGCGGATGTTTCTGTCATACAAGTCCTGTCTACCGCTATACGACAAAGGTCGAGGGGACGGCCTCCAGGGAAAACGTAGCAGGTGAAGATTGGCGATTTCATCGATCCAGTCGAAATCCGTATTCAAATACTGAAGCTGTCTCCCATGATGGAATCGCCCCGAAGGCAAAGTCAGCAAGCGTCATCCGCCGACGCCTGATGGCATCCTCGCCAACCGGGGCTAGCTCGAAGCCACCCCCTGTCGACGAAGATTTCGCACTCCAAAACGCTGGATCCGTCGCGCGCCGTTAGCTCTTCTTCTGATGCGGAGCGCCAATGTACGGGAACTCCTTGAGAATGTCAGTGTGCGGCTTGAGGCCGGTAGGGGGAATATCACCTTTGGAGAGGAAGGCAAGGCGATGATCGATGACGTCGTCAGTAAAGACGCGGCCGTTTGGATATTTCGCGGGCTTCGAAGGATCGAAGCACAGCATGTCGGGTAAAATGCGGTCAGCTTCGATCGCGGCGATTGCTTCTTCGCGGGTGTAATTGCCCGTATGCCCCATCAAGTGAACAAACTGATCCGTCCAACGCTTGCGGTCGTTGACCGGCTCGCTGGCGTTGTATTCCAATTTGGTGTCATCGGTATTGAAGAAGCTGCTGACGCTCGGGTGGCCGGCGCGATCTACATGGAGCAGCTTGCCGTCCTTGCGCACGCTGCACCGCCCCCAGATCCGGATCTCCGGGTTCGCACCGAGCTCGCTTGTCGGCAGCTCGATCACTGTCGAGAACACATTGGCTTCCGTATTTGAATCCACGCCGGTCCACGGAGACTTGCCGCCCAGGTGGGGCGCCGTGAAATTTCTGCCGCCCGAGGTATCGAACAGATTCTTGATTCCGTCGTAGTCGAAAAAGAAAGCGTCGCTGCGAGCGCCGGCGAAGAAGGTGTAGGCGCCGGACTTGACGATGTTGGGGTTCGCGCCGAAGGACACCTCGGCATCGGCGATGATCTTCGTCCCAATAGCTTCCACCGAGCGGGATTCCACGCCTATTGCCACGAAGACGTTCACGGTCTGCATACCGTTTTGCGGGGGTGAGAACACGTAGCTGATCGCTATGTCCGTCAGGCAGTCTCCGTCGTTGTCAATGTTGAGACGGTAGATGGCGTCAGGATGGAGCGCGTCGGCAGTCGGATTTGCGTTGAGGATGATCACAGTCCTCGACGGGTCAGTCGGCGACTGGAACGCGTATAGGTCGCAGAGGTCGAGTCTTTGGTCCCCGAGAGGTGGACCGAGACTCAGTCCGGTAAAATGGTTCGACATTTCTCTCTCCTTAAGATAATAATTTGTTTTTGGGCCAACGGTGCGGAAGGTTGAATTGTCAAGGACCGGTAGATGAAAAGTGGCTGGTCCCGCGAAAGCCCCGCCTTCAAGAATAATTCGATGCTCCGGCAGATGTTCAGAATGGCGTGTCTGATCGCCGTCCGCATTTCGCCGTGGGCGAGGTAGCGCTCCACGCCGTTCTGGACAGAATCTGTGGCGTTGTGGATTAGTTCAGCGGTGGCCGGACTAGGCATATGTTTGCTCATAAATAATACGCCTGCCATGAGAGACGCACTGGTTCTGGCCTCATCGGGCACGTAAAATCCGTTATCGAAGTGGAAAGAAAACTCTCCCTCAACGCCTTCATTGAGTACCTATGATTCTAAATCTTTCAATTCGTCCTATCAACCGAATTTATGCGGCAGTCTTACTCTTCCAGTGTTTGGGACGTGTTGACCGATCAACGGAGTAACTCTTGCCTCTGCAAAAGCTTCGTGTCTCCTCCCATAAATGCCTGATAGAGGCAAAACCGTCGCCGGGTTACTGAAAAGGAATACTTTGTCCTTTTTTCCTGCGCATACCCATTATCATGGCTGCGAGTCGACCGCAATCTTTGGCCTCCATTTTCGGACTCCCAACTTACAACCTGCTCCCCATGACGACATGGTTGACCGTGGATTTTGGGAAGTGGCGCTTGCATTCCCAAACAGGCTGACTTAGACTTTGAAGCCTGTTAATGGAACACCTTTCTTTTCGCGAACTTTGGCCGGTCCCGAAAAGGAAGGCCCTTGCGGACTCCCGGATACGCCAAACCCTTTGAGTGCGCCGGCAGTCTAGAAAGCCCTGTTATTATTACTGAAGTCGGCAAACCGAGAGCTCGGGAGGAGTAGTTTTGAGCAAGAAACGTTCTGATTCTGGTATTTCTGCTAATTGCAGTCGGAGCCGTGGGCGCTGGACTGTTGTTTAAGAAAGAGCGCAATACCACGCCCCAATCTGCTACTTCCAAAGCCAACGGCGCCACCGAGCAGACCAGGGGAGTGGGCCCTATCGCTGTTATCCCGAAGGGGACCACTCATTCGTTCTGGAACTCGGTCCTAGCCGGTTCACAAAAGGCCGCCAAAGAGAACAACGTGGAGATCTTCTGGACGGGTCCGGACCGTGAGGGTGATCGTGAAAAACAGATCCAGATAGTCGAGGACTTCATCGTCAAGAAAGTCGCCGGCATCGTGCTGGCGCCCACCGACGCCAGCGCTCTAGTCCCCGTCGTCGAACGTGCGGCGGCAGCCAAGATACCGGTCGTCATCATCGACTCGGACATCGAAACCGACAAGCGGGTCTCCTTCGTGGCCACCGACAACTACGCCGGCGGTGCCCTCGCTGCGAAACACATGGCGAAGCTCCTCGGCGGCAAAGGCAAGGTGGCCGTGATCAAGTACATGGCCGGCTCCGCGTCAACCACCGCTCGCGAAAACGGCTTCATGGAAACACTGAAGAAGGAGTTTCCGGATATCGAGCTGGTTGAAGACCGTTACGGCATGGACACGGTGGAGACCGCTCTCTCCGCCGCCGAAGACGTGCTCACCCGCCACAAAGAGCTGGATGGCATATTCGCCTGCAACGAGTCCACTTCCCGCGGAGCCCTGCGTGCGCTGGAAAGCCAGGGACGAGTCGGCGCCGTGAAGATGATCGGCTTCGACGCTGCTGACGCTTTGCTCAAAGGTCTCGAAGCCGGACGCATCGACGCTCTCGTAATCCAGAATCCTCAGGCCATGGGATACAAAGGCGTGTGCGGCGTCGTCGCCGCGATCAAGGGCGAAAAGCGTCAATGCGAGAATCGACACCGGTGTGGAGCTCGTCACCAAGGATCGTTTGAACTCGCCCGAGATTCGCGCTCTCATAGGAAGCGAAGGTTGATGGCGTCGGCTCCGCGGGTCGAGACTTCCCCGTTCGCCCTCGAAATGCATGGGATCAGTAAGAGCTTCGGTCCCATCAAGGCCCTCGAAGATGTCACGTTACGCGTCCCGCAAGGGACGGTTCACGCCCTTGGTAGGCGAAAACGGAGCCGGCAAATCCACCTTGATGAAGATCCTCTCGGGAGTTCATCAGCCCGATACCGGAACCATCGTGCGAGACGGGAAGATTTGCTCGTGGAAGCGATCCTTCCGACTCCCTCGCGGCAGGGGTCGCTATGATCTACCAGGAGCTCAGCCTCGCCCCGGATCTCACCGTCGCCGAGAACGTGTGGCTCGGGATCGAGCCCCGCAGCGGGCCATTCGGAGCCTATTCCAAAAAACGGATGCTTCAAGACACTTGCTCTCTGGCCAAAAAGCATGGCTTCGATGTGGATCCCAATCAAAAAGTGGAGAACCTGCCGGCGAGCACTTGCCAGATCGTCGAAGCGCTGAAGGCCCTCGCTCGTAACGCCGAAATTCTGGTGATGGACGAACCGACTTCTTCGTGTGGAGAACACGAAGTGGCCGTGCTTCTCGAAATGGTCAGGAAATTGAGCCGGGGGGGGACCACAATCATCTACATTTCCCATCGGCTCGAAGAGGTTGTCGAGGTCGCAGGCTACATCACTGTTCTGCGCGACGGACGAGTCGCTCACACCGGCCCCATGGAAGGCCTCGAGATCTCCGATATCGTCAAACACATGGTCGGCCGCGACCTTGAGGAATACTTCCCCAAGAGGAAGGTCGAAATTGGGTCTACTGCTTTGAGCGTGTCGGAGCTTTCATCTCACAGCGTGGAAAACATCAGTTTCGATCTGCGCTGGGGAGAAATCGTCGGCGTCGCCGGGTTGGTGGGAGCGGGCCGCACAGAGCTTGCCCGCGTCCTGTGCGGCCTCGACTCCTCAATCAGCGGTAGCGTCGAGCTCGACGGGAAAAGCGTTAAAATAGCAACGCCGGCAGACGCTCTCTCCCACGGAATCATGTACATCACGGAAGATCGAAAGCGCACGGGGCTATGCCTCGAGCTCCCGGCGGCCTGGAACATGACGCTACCGTGCCTCGCCCAACTGGGCATGAAACATATACTGCGCCTCCGCCGCGAAAACGAAATCGCAGAAGAAACGGCCAGAAAGCTCTCGCTCAAGTGGCCCGGGCCGGGAGCGCCGGTGAGCGCTCTGTCCGGAGGCAATCAACAAAAGCTGCTGCTCGGTCGAGCGCTCATCGCTCAATCGGGATTGTGGGTCTTGGACGAGCCCACTCGTGGAATAGACATAGCCGCTAAGGTGGACGTCTACGAGCTCATCGGACGTATGGCCGCTGAAGAGAAGGCCATTCTCATCATCTCTTCGGAACTGCCCGAGCTCTTCGGAATCACCGACCGAATTCTGGTTATGCGCCGAGGCCGCCTCGTCGCCGATCTCGTCACTTCGGAAACCACTCAGGAGGCCGTTATGCGACTCGCCGCCGTGGACGAGGGCCACGCATGAACAAACTCGTTCGAGAACTGCTGCCGTTCGGGAGCCTCTTCCTGGTCATCGCCATATTGTCGCTCTGGCAGCCCGACAGCTTTTTGACCCTCGACAATTTTCTCAACGTGCTGCGCCGCTCGTCTGTGTACGGCATAATCGCCGTTGGAATGACGTTCGTCATCATATCCGGCGGCATCGATCTCTCTGTGGGATCTTTGCTCGCGTTGTGCGGCATGTGCGCGGCCGGGACAATGATCGGGCTCGGAAGCCAAGGACATTCTGTGGAGATTAGCGCCCTGGGAACGGTGGTCGGGCTACTTACCGGCGCAGTGGGTGGTCTGGTCTCTGGAATGTTGATCACCAAGCTGAAGCTCCAACCGTTCATCGCCACCTTGGGGACTATGAGTCTCTACCGTGGGATAGCGCTGGTTATGTACAACGGACAGCCGATCAACGTGTCATCCTACCGCTACCTGGGCGAAGGGACCCTGCTTGGGATACCGATTTCTGTGGTCCTGTTCTTGGCCGTCATCGCCGTGGCGGGCACCGTCCTTCATTTCACGCGGTTCGGTCGTCACACCTACGCCATCGGTTCCAATGTGGAAGCCGCGCGCCACGCCGGCGTGAGAGTCGACCGAACTCTGATCGGCGTCTACGCCCTCGGGGGTCTGCTCACAGGGCTCGGCGCGATGATCGCCATGAGCCGGACCGTCTCGGCTCAACCCACCGCGGGCGTGGGCGCGGAACTCGACGTCATCGCCGCAGTGGTCATCGGCGGGGCAAGCCTCTCCGGGGGTCGCGGAACCGTCACGGGAACCATCGTAGGAACCCTGCTCATCAGTTTTTTGCGTAACGGATGCACCCTAGTTGGAATCTCGACGAACGCTCAGTTAATTGTGATCGGCGTGGTAATCGTCCTCGCCGTGGCGGTGGACCAGTTTACGCGTAGGAAGGCGGGGGACGGGGCCTAAACCAAGTTTTGTTCCTGAGAATGATCAAAAATGGCAAGGCCAGCGTATAATTCCAGGATTTGCGGATGGTTAAGTCAAATGAATTCCTATGTGCAAAAAATAGTGTATGACGCCTCGGAATTCAAGCCGGCTTACCCCTTTCAACCTTTTTAAGTACTTTTGACCCCTTTTCGAGACTGAAAGGCCCGGCCTCTCGTTGCCGTGACGCCCTCATGGTGGATGGGGACAATCTCATCGTTGCACGGAATTTGCACAAGTTCTCCATGGAAATTTCACGAGTGTCCCATTATCCTTGCACATTGGCGTGATATGGTGGAGCAGCGAGCGGCGGGGGAAACTCTATGAAAGCAAATTCATGGACTGCGGACACGCCTACGATAGGAGAAACCATCAATGAGAACATATCGCACTTGGGTGAACAGGATACTTTGGGCGGCGGCAATTTTGATTTGCATGCTTGTGCCTGTGTCCGCAATCGCTTATGAGTCTCCACTAAATATACAACCGCTGCCGACTGCCAAGATAAGTTCTCCGGGCCTTGACTTATTAAATCGCAAAGACGCAGACGGCAAAACGGTCCTCATGGACGCTGCCCGGGCAGGACATCTCGAAGCCGTGAAATTCCTCATCAATGAAGGGGCCGACGTGAACGCCCAAGACAAAGAAGGGAAAACGGCCCTTATGTATGCTGTAAACTACACGGGCGGCGGGGAAAATCTTGAAGTCGTGAAATACCTGATAGATCAAGGGGCCAACGTCAGTGCCGGGGCCAAAGACGGCTCAACGGCCCTTATGTGCGCCGCCCAGGGAGGACATCTCGAAATTCTGGAATTCCTGATCGATAAGGGAGCCGACATCAACGCCAAGACCAAAGACAACTCCACGGTCCTTATGGCCGCCGCCGTGGGGACAAATCTTGAAACCATTAAGTTCCTGATCGACAAAGGCCTTGACGTCAACGCAGGCTCCAAAAGCGGCTCCACAGCCCTTATGACGGCTGCCGCATCGGGAAATCTCGAAGCCGTGAAATTCCTGATCGATAGCGGAGCGGACGTAAACGCCAAGGACAAACACGGCGAAACGGCTCTGAACGTCGCTTCCGCTAATGATCAAGACGAAGTTGTCGATTATTTGCAGGCACGAGTGTCGCCGGGGCCCGCAATCACGACCGATCCCTCCATGAGTGAAGAGCTGCTGCGAGCAGCCGAAGAAGGTTCCCTGGACCGGATCAATATCTTGCTGGAAAAACGCGCCGACATAAACGCCATGGACGAGAGCGGCGAAACGGCCCTGATGAAAGCCGCCGTGTCGAGAAATCTCGAAGCCGTGAAGTTCCTCATCGGTAAGGGAGCCGACGTGACTGCCCGTGACGACAACGGCAAGACGCCGGTCACGGAGGCCATCGAGTGGGGAAACCTCGAACTCCTTAAACTTATTATGGAAAAAGACGACACGGTTCTTGTGGTGGCTGCGGACAAGGAAAAACTCGAAATTCTGAAGGCCCTCGTCGATAGCGGGGCAGACGTGAATGCAAATGACGAATCCGGCCAAACACCTCTCATTGCCGCTGCCAGGAAGGGAAATGTCGAGATCGTCAAGTTCCTCATTGATAAGGGAGCGGACGTGCGCTCCGAGACCGAAAAGGGCGAAACATTCCTTACAGAGGTGATCGAGTCACGAAATCACGAAATCCTGAAGTTCCTCATCCATAAGGGCCTTGATGTGGACGAAGACGGAAAAACGGCCCTCATGGAGGCTGCCCAGTTTAGAGATCCCGAAGTGGTGAACCTGCTCATTGACGCGGGAGCAAACGTGAACGCCAGGGCTAAATCCGGAGAAACGGCTCTTATGGAAGCTGCGATTAGGGGACGTACCGAAATCGTGAAGCTCCTAATCGATAAGGGGGCCGATGTGAACACACCGAGCGCATATGGCCGGACGCCCCTCATGGCCGCTGCTTGGAAGGAGGGTAATATTAAAGCGGCGAAACTTCTTATCGAGCACGGGGCCGACGTGAATGCGAAAGGTGAGAATAGTCGGACGGCCCTCATGATCGCTGTCTGGAAGAAAGACCCCGAAATCGTGAAGTTGCTCATGGACAAGGGCGCAGACGTGAATGCCCGCAACCAACACGGTCAAACGGCGCTCAATGCCAAGGACCCAGACGGTTGGTCCCTCCTCATGAACGCTGCGGCGGGGAAAAGCCTGAATATTGCCAAATCGCTCATCAGTAAGGCGACCGACGTGGACGCCGGGGACGAAAACGGCGAAACGGCCCTTATGGAAGCTTCCCTACGGGGAAATCTCGAAGTCATAAAACCCCTCATAGACAAGGGAGCCAACGTGAAGGCCGAGAGCCAAAGGGGTCGAACGGTTCTTATGTCCGCCGTCTGGGGGAAAAACCTTGAAGTCCTGAAGTTCCTTATGAGGAACGGGGCAGACGTCAACGCAAAGAACAAACATGGTCAAACCGCGCTCATGGAGGCTGTCGGATCGGGAAATCTCGAAGTTGTGAAATTTCTTATCGATAAGGGAGCAGATGTGACGGCAAAGGCCCAAGGCGGCCGAACAGCAATCATGGGCGCAGCCCGGACGGGAAACCTCGAAATCATCAAACTGCTGATTGATAAAGGGGCGGATGTGACCGCCAAGGACGAATACGGCCACACGGTTCCCATGTACGGAGCTGGGTGTGGGCGCCTTGAAGTCGTGAAGTTACTCATGGAAAAGGGAGGCGAAGCTAAGGGGGAAAGCGGCGGAACCGCCCTTATGGCTGCGGTTGGAAGTGGAAATCTTGAATTGGCGAAGTTTCTCATCGATGAAGGGCTCGACGTCAACGCCAAGGACAAACAAGGCCAGACGGCCCTCATGGGCGCCGCAAGGTCCGGAAAACTCGAAGTTGTGAAGTTCCTCGTCGACAAGGGCGCAGATGTGAACGCACGAAATAATGACGGAGACACAACCCTGACGTACAGGTATCTGGGGGAGCAATCCTGAAGTCGTAAAGTTCCTGACTGACAGAGGAGCCGATGTGAAAGCCATGGACAAGAACGGCAAAACGGGCCTCATGAAAGCTGCCCGCTCGAGAAATCTGGAAGCCGTGAACCTCCTCATTGATAGGGGAGCCGACATCAATGCCAAAGACAAGAACGGCGGAATGCTCCTTATGGACGCCGCCGGGTCCGGAG
>CAVVHK010000010.1:0-120960 GCA_963747865.1 uncultured delta proteobacterium
ATTCTGTTTACGATGTACCGACGGGGTACGGCCTTTTCCACATCGTCCCCACAGTCGCGCCAAGTCTCTTTGCAGTACCGAAATTCCTCCGCGCTGTATGGGGTTAATTCCACCTTTTGCTGAAACGCTTTGAACTTTTCAGGGTCTCTCAGCACTCTATAGAAATTGACTATGCCTGAGTCCAAGTCATTCAACGCCTCAAGCCCCTTGGGTTCCCTTGCGAACAGAAGAGAAGCTCCTCCTGCGAAGACTTCCACGTAATTTTCGTGCTCGGGCATCAGCGCCTTCGTTTAGAAGCCATCTTATATTTGGAGCCATACCATCTGGTGGGGCTCTTTAAGTTGCAAACCTTACCATCTTTTGTATTAATTTCTGACATATGAATACCTTTAATAAAAAATAGATTAATTATTAGGTCTTTGAGTAATTTATCACGAGACAAATTAGTAAGTATATATGCGTGCTGTCACATCCACATGAATTTGGCCTGCCCTCGTTCGACCACGATCCGAAATTTCGGATTATGGCCTCGCGAGGCAGGCTATCGCATCAAATCCTCACATTTAGGCCATTTGAACAGACCGTCCTCGACGAGCCCAGCCCATTTTTCCTATCCCCAGTGTAAATTCCCATAGAAAATCAAGTTCCGCTTTAGTTGGTTCCGCCTCATCCCTCTTAATTTCCAAATGAGGGAGACCTGCGTCCGTCACGAGCTGATTCCACAACTCCGCAAGCTTCCAGATATTTTGGCTTCGGTCTAAGACTTCACCGTTGAAAATTATCTTCCGATAGGACATATCAAGGCAGTCCCTGTGCCGCTGGGCTTCAATCCAATCCCCAAAGGATTCGCACACGAGTGCGAAGAAATCTTCGGCGTCTCCCGATTGCGAGGTCTTATGCTCCTCCAGACCTAAGAGCGTTTCATAATAGAAGCCGTCGTCCTTAAGCGCCACTTTATAGAATAATGGGGCAGGCCCTTGTATGACTAACGAACTCCCGTCAAAGGTTATGTCAACGTATCGAAGTCTCAGGTCAGACGACGCGGCTATCAACGTTTTGTAAATTTCCATGCTAATTTCGGCTTTTTCTCGTTCCATTCTTATATTCCTCATTGTTTTATGGGCCTTGTGAACTTTGCTGTTAACCTCATAAATACGACTTGTCTTCATCATCCTCAAAGGCAAGGGTAGTTGTCCTGTCGTCGCTCTTCGTTCAGCAATATTCGGGCTTGCAAAAATTCACGAACGAATTGAGCGTATTCCTTTGGCGATTCCGACAGGCCATCCGCACTAATTTCCAAATCGGATTGCCCCGCCTGGGCCACCAGATCATTCCACAAGTCAATTAGGTCCCGGATATTACTCGTATCATCAAGCTCCTTACCATTAAATATCAGACGACGATTAGTCATATCCGGACAATCCTTATAGAACTGAGCCTCGATCCAGTCCTTTAGAGGTTGATACATTATGCGAAGTGAAGTTGCGTCATTCTCCGATGCCTCGGTCTTATGCTCCCCAAGCCCAGGCAGAGTTTCGTAATAAAAGCCGTCTTCTTTTAACTGCACCTTGTAGGACAACGGATCAGGGCCTACTACGACAATGGAATTCTCGTCTACGGTTATCGCCATGCGACGGATGTTCAGTACATCAACTGCCGCCACCATCAACGTCTTGTAAATTTCGTGACTAATGATCTCTACTCCTCTTGGAGTCATCCCATCTCCAATCGCTTCATCTTTAGTATCTTCGCATTTGCTGTTATTATTATTAGTTAAATTGGCGCTCATCAATTCATACCTTTCAATTTGCAATTTTCGGGTTTGAGTTAACTGTCCGCCGTTGTCCGACCATTTCGGAGCCCCTGGGTTTGCGCTGGCCTATAATTAGTATTGGTATTATGCCTCTCATCTCATTCGTCTCCGCTGGTCTACGTCCGGCTTCACATTTTTCGTGATTCCTCATGTGCAACAAATTCCCTTGGCTACTAGCTCAGTGTGTTAATCCATTGATCTCTCCTTTTCATTTGACCCCACTGACGTCTCAGGATTGGGTTGTTCCCACGAAACCGCTGCGCCCTAGCCAAAACGAGGTCAATTTTAATCGTTATCTCATTCATCCTCACCCGTAGCGCAAGAGCTTTGGAGCCATTCCACGACCATCTTGGGCTCGCAGATGGCTTCTCCTTGCTTATCCACTAACAGGAATCCGCAATCATGGCAGTGATAAGAAAGAGGGCCTACCTCATGGAAATCGTCTCCTACTGTTGACCCATCATCATATACTTTCAAACTGCCGACGGCGCATCCTATTCCTTCAAGCACATGTCCCCCGCAA
Source organism: uncultured delta proteobacterium (assembly GCA_963747865.1). GTDB lineage: Bacteria > Desulfobacterota > Desulfomonilia > Desulfomonilales > Desulfomonilaceae > JBBSBY01. The sequence continues at coordinate 2,337 of CAVVHK010000010.1, forward strand.
ACGGGGCATCTAAACATAAGGGCTTCCTTTTTCGCTACGTCTTCCAGCGGCTGGCCGCTGGGTCTTAAGGGATATTGGGGGGGCTTGCAGCCTCCCATCAGCCACAGCGTCAAGGAGGCGTCATCTTTGATTATGGAACCGTCTTCGTCGCGGACTTGCCAATCACATATCAAGCACGTGTACCTTACATTGGCGGGTTCGCCCCATTTCGTTCCATATTCTGTAAAAGAGTTATCACTGTAGAAGACAACGGGTTCATAAAGGACTATATGTTCACAAATTTCATTGCTTCGGCACAATGGGCAAGTGAACTCCAACTCCGTCTTTTCGCCTTTACGTTCATCAAATGGTGTAAACGCCGGACGAAAATCGCGACGGAAGTCGGGGCGGTTTAAAATCGCGGCGCCCCTAAGTAGCCTCTCGTGATAGAGGACTTTCGGAAAATCCGGGGGTTTTCCGATCAGTTCTTCATGAGGAGGCCGGAGGGGTGTACACACAGATGAAGAGTTGGACGGAGATACGCTTTAAGGTATTGAGAGAGGAGAAGAGCAAGCGGGAGGTTCTTCGGGAAACGGGAATACATTGGACGACTTTGGAGAAGATCCTAACCCATCCGGAGCCCCCTGGTTACAGGTTGAGCAAGGCTAGACCCAAACCCAAGATCGGTCCTTTCTTGGACCGGATCGCCGACATTCTAGACAGCGATAAGCAAGCGCCAAAGAAGCAGCGTCATACGGCCAAGCGGATATATGAACGAATCAAGCAAGAAGGCTACGAGGGAAAATATACTCAGGTCAAAGAAGCGGTAAATAGGATCAAACTGCACAGCCGTGAGGTTTTTATGCCTCTGATTCACCGGCCGGGGGAAGCCCAAGTCGATTTTGGGGAAGCCTTGGTAAATGTGTCCGGAGAGTTGCGCAAGGCTCACTTCCTGGTTATGGCGCTCCCGTATTCGGACGCTTTTTTCGTTGTAGCATTCCAGCGGGAATGCACGGAGACTTGGTGGGAAGGTCATGTGCGGGCATTCGAGTTTTTTGAGGGAGTTCCCGTACAGGATCACGTATGACAACAGCCGGGTGCTGACATCTCAGATCGTATGTTCCCGGGGAAGCGAACTGACCAAAGGATTCTCGCAACTAAAAAGCCATTACCTTTTTGATCATCACTTCTGTCGGGTGCGCCGCGCCAACGAGAAGGGGGTCGTTGAGGGGGTGGTTAAGTACGCTCGTCTTAATTTCTTTGTGCCAGTGCCTCAGGTCAGTGATTTTCAAGAGCTCAATGAAAGGCTGGCGCGGATGTGCCGAGACGACCTGACCAGGCGTCTTCGCGGCAAGATCGGCTCAAAGGCCGAGCTCATGCTTGAAGATCAAGCCGCTTTTCATTCCCTTCCCCCAACGCCGTTCGACGCATGTCTCATACAGTCTACAAGAGCAAGCTCACTATCTCTGGTGCGATTCGATGATAACGACTATTCGGTTCCGGTTCGATACGCTCACCATACGATTCAGGTAAAGGGATACGTAGACAAAGTGGTCTTGCGCCATGGAAAGGAGAAGGCGGCTGAGCACAAGCGCTCCTGGAGCAAGCAAGGCGTCTTTTTCAATTACGTGCATTACCTGGCGCTTCTGGAAAGAAAACCCGGCGCTTTGAATTATGCGTTGCCTTTGGCTGATTTAAATCTACCGGAGTGTTTCGGGGATCTTCATCGCCTCCTTCAGGCAAAGGCTGAGCGGGAGGGTGAAGGGACTCGAGAATATATCCGTGTGCTCCGGCTCTTAGAGGATTACAGTTTTTCCGAAGTGAAAGAGGCTGTAATAAAGGGCCTCAGAGTGGGAGCCTGTACCTCGGGACGCCGTCGTTCAGTTTCTAACGCATCAGACTCCCTGCCATCCCACTTTCAGGTTGGACGGACGAGAGCGTCTCACCCTGGTGAAGGTGGCCGGGCCCGATATATCGGCCTACACAGATCTTCTCTCTCCTGGAGGCTCCGCATGAGCGAGAAGAATAAATCAACGATTCTATTGGAGCATCATCTCAAGAGACTCAAGCTTCCCACTGTCCTGAGAGAATATGCCTCCATGGCGACGGTTTGCAGAGATGATCGGTCCGATTATCCGACCTACCTTCTTCGTCTGACTGAACGCGAATTGCTTGATCGTGAGAGAAAAGCTGCGGAAAGGCGAGTCAAGGAAGCTCGGTTTCCCGTGACCAAGACCATTGATACCTTTGATTTCAAAGCGCAGCCATCTATAAACGAGCCGCTGGTGCGAGAACTCATGAGAGGGGAATTTATAGACAAGAGAGAAAACGTTTTGCTTATAGGCAACAGCGGCACAGGCAAAACCCATTTGGCTTGCGCTTTGGCTTTTTGCGCCTGCATGCAGGGACGCCGAGTGCGTTTCTACACCGTAACCGGTTTGGTCACGGAGCTTCTAGAGAGCCGTGAAGAGAGAGGACTACAACGATACCACAGACAATTGGAACGCCAAGACCTCTTGGTCTTGGACGAACTTGGATACGTCCCCTTTTCCAAGGCGGGGGCGGAACTGCTTTTTGAGGTGGTCAGTAGGGCCTATGAGCGCCATAGCCTAATGGTTACCACTAACCTCCCATTTGAAAACTGGACCGAAATCCTAGGGTCAGAGCGTCTTACCGGGGCTCTGCTCGACCGGCTTACCCATAGAGTCCACATTCTCGAAGCAAATGGCCAGAGCTACAGGCTCCAGCAAGCCAAGAAACGATCCCCGCGCCGATCCGACCATATAAAACCGGGAGCTTGAAAGGAGGAAAAGCTTGACAGGTAGCAGAGAAGAGATCTAATTGTCCAATAGGCGCCGCACTTTTCGGCCGCCACCCTCCGCACTTTTCAACCGGCCTTCACATCAGCATCAGGATTAAGTAAATAAGCCATTAAACGTGTGTCGTATATCGGATACCCAATGCTCAGATCGTCTTTTAAGTGTAATGTCTCTCGTATTCTCTTTATTCCGTGTATGCAAAGGGGGTATCCTGTAGAAGAATAAAAATAATTCATACATTGTTCAAAATCCTCTGTCATAATACTGCGGATACGTGTATCGTCTTGATATAAGTTATAAATTCCAATAATGGATGAGTCTTGTATGGTAAGAGGAGGGGACACTGAGACACAATCGGTATAACTACTTGGTTTATCATAGGTAATTGTCATAATTGGTTGTCCAATCCTTATATGTGCAATAATTAATGCTACATACGGCTATGTTGCTGTTTATGTTATGTAGTCTTGATTGAAAGATGAGACGCTTTTTTTTTTTGTCCCAGATTTATAAATTCTCTCATCTCCCTTCCCATCAGTAATAAAGGTTGGAGGATTACTCCCAGCACCAAAGGACTGTCTGTGGATGGATAGACTGGGAAAGGGGAGTAGGGCAACAAGCCTAAGGCGGATACTGGACTGGCATAGTATCCACAGAGAGAAGGCTGAGGTGGGTAGGCAAGATACTTACTATACCTATTCTTAAAAGGTATATAATTACATAAGGCACTAATATCAGAGGATAAAGATGTTGTGTGAACAAAGTTGCAGTCCATATCTTAATATTTTACCTTGGTGATGTAAACGTTGGTATTGCCGCCATTCTGGAGCCGCTCCACCCGTATCAAGCCCAGTTCCTCAAGCCGCCTTCGGTACAGTCTCGGCAGTCGTGGCGCTCACGCCCAGCCCTTCCGCCATTTCACGGTCTGTTATCCTGAATTTGGCTCGTGTGTCCCTTGCTATTTCCTCTTGGCGGATCAGCAACCACAAGTGAGCTTTAATCGCAGGGCTATTTATTGTCCGAATACTGCTGTCCAGATTGAGGCTTAGGTAGGCGTGTTCCGATGAGAACTTTCTAGGATACCAGTCAACAATCTCGGATGTTTGCAGCAGTGTGAGCATTTTGCCTATGAATTTTCTAAAATGCTGATGTCGCATTTGCTGGAACTCGGTTAACAGTCCCTTGACCGCTTCCTTGGACACCGCATATCTGGGATAAGTATTAGGAGACCGCCCCGTGGAGGCTTTGGGTTGGAATTTCAGGTTGAACCATTTCCCGATCTCGGATAAGGCGGTAATAAAGTTGACGCCCTCAAAAATCTTCAAGAGCCCGAACAAATCCTCTCGTTCCCGAATGCGGTTAACCCTATAGTTGAGCCTGCACTTGTTCCTTCCACACGAGAGAGAGTGGCATTCAAAAACCGTCTGCGAGCCTTTGAATTTCATCCAGATAGCGTCCGAGTACCACTCGTCGCAGTCTTTCACATTGCCGAACACACCGTTTTCGCCATATCCCAACGCCGTGCGCTTCCGCAATTTGCCCGCAAGACAATCAAATCTCACTGCTGGCGTCTCCAGTACATGGAATTGGGCATACCTGTCTTTCAGAAACTCTCTTGTTTCCTGATAATACGTCCAGTGGCGGAGCATTCGGTGATCTACACGCCCCTTGTGATCCACCGTCCCAGAATACAGGCTTAAAACCTGTGGTATTGGCTGTTCATGAGGAACGAACATAGAAAACCGCTCTCCATACTCGTGCAGAGCCTCAACCATTTGTTTGCGAATTTGATCTTCATCAACAGCGATCATACATTTCTCCTACGGGCATAAAATAAAAATAGATGTGCCGATTTGTCTTAGACAACTCCTCTGCTAATTTGTTCCAGTTATTTTCTTGTTGTTCCAAAAAACTTTCAGCATAGCCCCGTAGTTCCTAACCTAAGACAATTACTGTGTCCAACAATAGATCGTCATTTCTGGAGCGTGTCTTCTGTACGGCGACTTGTGTTTATGCTATTATCCCAGTGGCATATTTTTGTTCATTTTTGGGGAACATTGTTGAATCAGATGTGTCCTATTATTTTGAAGGCTGATTCTCGCCTTAAAAAAAATCACAAATAACTGTAGGACAGGGAAGCCAACCATTTTAGGTGGCATTCTTGCGTGAATGGCAAAGCAAAGCGTCGTTGCCGAGCCCCTTTTAATCGGGGGCTCACATTGAAAGGAGGGAAATCAATGGATTAACACACTGAGCGAGTAGTCAACAGGACTTTGTTACACCTGAATAATGACTTGAAATTGGAACCAAGAGTAGAGCAGCGGGAGGAAATGATATAGGCGGCATAGCATTAGCACTAATTGTAAGCCACGGTAAAACGACCGCCTCCAGCGCTGCGAGACAAATTATAGAGAAAAACGGTAAAGCCAAATTTTTTAGGAGAACATAAATGGTTACATTACCAAGGGAAATTCTAGACCGCGCCTCATTAACATTGAGGAGAAATGGTTTTGAAACGGCCAATCTTATAGGAAAGATTGAGCAATTATGCCGAATATTTCAATTATTTCTGGCAATAGGGTATGAAGGCTTATGGGTATCGGTATGCTCCAGAGAGAATGACGTGATACTCAATATGGCAATTCTCCATGACCAGTCGGACATCCCTGCCTTTGAGGATAATCTTGCTGCGGCTTTTAGGAGTATTGACGCCGATCTTCAGATAGTCATCTGTGAAACTTCGTGGATACAGTCTGAGGCGATTAACTCTTCTGGCTCTGAAGCCTCCGAACACAGTGTATATCCAGAAGGTCTAGCAGTGATTGTCCAAGAGGGCTCACAGCGTTTTCTTGCTTTCAAATTTCTGGAGAGAATAGAAAATGATTTCGTGTTTAGCGACCTAATCGTTATGACAGCCCCCCTCAGGAATGGGTTATCGGCAGTTGCTTGACCCAACTCTCTTGCCGACGGACGCTGCGTCCCCAACGCCATATTAAGTTCTTTGTCGTCGGTTGATGGTCACCCATTTCATAAATCTATTTCATACAAGGGACGGACTGACCGACACAACTAGTTATAGTTTGAATTAATACTGTTTATGGCCTCGTTCCCCAGCGGAGCGAGGCTTTTCTTGCTCTTTGAATTATTGGAGGAATTATTATTGCCTATTACAGAATTTGGTAAAGGTGAGGCTCAGGCTGAAATTGCGTTGCTGAGCCCGAAAGAAGTGGCCGAACGGTTGGGGATTTCCCCAAGGACTGTTCATAAATTGGTTCGTGATGGAAAACTCGGGTGTGTTCAGGTCACCGAGAGGGATCGGAGATTCACGCCCGAACAGGTGAAGGAATATATTGAACGTAGGACGATAGCGGTTCCCAATCCGCTTGACAGGAAGATTTCCGAGAAACTAAGATGGTCGCAACCGAAAGGGGGTGAGAAATCATCTGGGGTATCTAGGGCAGGTCTCCTAAAGGAGATGCGCCAATGGCAGTAATGAAGAGAGGGAAGACTTATTACCTTAGGATACGACTTTTTGGAAAGGACGTCGGGATAAGCACGTCAGCCAATTCAAAAACGGAAGCCAAGAAAATAGAGGCGGAAATTTTGAGGGCTTGTAGCATTGGTGAATATGGAACTCTGGACGCTGTTTGTCGGGAGGTCTGTTGCAGGCTGTTCAATAACCAAGGATGGCAAATCCCAGACGTTCTTTCAGGATTGCCAAGCCCCACAGATGAGTTGACCTTGTGGAAGGGAGTTGAATTGTGCCTGAAACACCCCGAGGTGCGAGATACGGACAATAGAGAACGCCTTCAACAGTGCTTCGCTCATCTGGTTGAGAAGTGGGGTAAGGAATTTCCAATTAGATTGATCCGAATTCCCCTGATAAAGCAATACAGGGTTGAACGCCAGAAGGAAGGCGCTTGTCCTGCGACGGTGAACCGAGAAAAATCCGCTTTATCCAAAATGTTTCAGATTTTGGCTGAATATGATCTCATTGACCGTAATCCCGCAAGGGATGTTAAAAACCTGTCCGAAAAATCTGGACAACGGCAGGTATACCTGAGCCACGACGATTTTGAACTCATTGCCGAAAGGCTTCCTGACTGGCTTCAGCCAGTAGTTCAAACCGCCTATTATACGGGTATGAGGCAGGGAGAGATTTTGGGACTGACCAGAACTCAGGTCAAATTGGAAGGGCGGATGATAGTCTTAGCGCCTAAGGACGTAAAGGAAGCGAATTGGAAGAGGGTGCCCATTCATAAGGATTTGGTTCCGATCCTAAGGGAAGCGATGAAAGTTCAGTCACTGAGCAACGACAGGATTTTTTTGCTGGACGGTCATCCGTTGTCCAGACACTCTATAAAGAAGCCGTGGCATCTAGCGGCTGGAAAACTCGGGCTTGAGCCCCTCCCACGATTTCACGATTTGCGGCACACGTGGAAGACCAATGCCCGCAGGTCGGGAATTGATCCAGAGATACGGGAGAGCGTGATGGGGCACTGGTTCAGAGAAAAATCCGTTACCGAGCGTTACGGGCGTATCAGTAGTCAAGAGCTTGTCCGAGCCATTGACCTGATGACCTTTGACCACGGGGAAACTGAAATTTTAGTCTGCGCGCAGTGAAAAACAAAAGCCAGTGGGTGACGCCACTGGCTCAAAATGTGAACAAAACGTGAACAAACGTAAGTGAAGTTAAAAGCGAAAAACACTTAAGTGTTTAATATTCTTGGCAGTCCCAACCGGTTTCGAACCGGTGTCTCCGCCGTGAGAGGGCGGCCCCACCCGTTGAAATCATTACGGAAAACCTAAATATCCCTGTGATATCGCCCCGTATCGAACGGTATGAAACGGTATCAAACCGAGCCTTTCAAAAAAGCCGGTGCTAACCCGGTGCTGTGAAAATATGCGAAATTCGCCCATTTCTCACCCGTGGGGCTCACCGCTAAAGGTAAGGGCGTGGGAAATACTACCGATGCAGGGATTTCGTCGCCGAACCACCGAGGTACTCGTTGTGTGCTGATGCGCGTGGGGCAAAATCAGGTGGTATTCGCGTAGAATTTCCGGATAAATCATCAGCATGAAGTTTCGCAGCGGCGTTGCGAGTCGGCGATAGATCCGTAGGTGCGGCAAGCCGAGTCTTGCTCATGGAACGTTCTCGGGAAGAGGTATCATGCGGACCCGGTTTTCTTGTAGGACCGAGAAATAGACAGTCTACCCCAAGCGAAACCTTCTGGCTTTGGGGCTGCTCGGAAATGTATGGACTACGGACTGCGACGTTTGAGCTATATATATAAGTCCCATGGCCTTGACTCGTGGCCCGGAAAAAAGATAATGCCAAGGATGAGACGCAATAAGACATAGGAGACGACGAAATGCCGACCTACTATTGCCCAGAATGCGCAATATGTGAAGGCCGGTTGAAAAGTGCGGAGGGTGGCGGCCGAAAAGTGCGGCGCCTATTGGACAATTAGATCTCTTCTCTGCTACCTGTCAAGCTTTTCCTCCTTTCAAGCTCCCGGTTTTATATGGTCGGATCGGCGCGGGGATCGTTTCTTGGCTTGCTGGAGCCTGTAGCTCTGGCCATTTGCTTCGAGAATGTGGACTCTATGGGTAAGCCGGTCGAGCAGAGCCCCGGTAAGACGCTCTGACCCTAGGATTTCGGTCCAGTTTTCAAATGGGAGGTTAGTGGTAACCATTAGGCTATGGCGCTCATAGGCCCTACTGACCACCTCAAAAAGCAGTTCCGCCCCCGCCTTGGAAAAGGGGACGTATCCAAGTTCGTCCAAGACCAAGAGGTCTTGGCGTTCCAATTGTCTGTGGTATCGTTGTAGTCCTCTCTCTTCACGGCTCTCTAGAAGCTCCGTGACCAAACCGGTTACGGTGTAGAAACGCACTCGGCGTCCCTGCATGCAGGCGCAAAAAGCCAAAGCGCAAGCCAAATGGGTTTTGCCTGTGCCGCTGTTGCCTATAAGCAAAACGTTTTCTCTCTTGTCTATAAATTCCCCTCTCATGAGTTCTCGCACCAGCGGCTCGTTTATAGATGGCTGCGCTTTGAAATCAAAGGTATCAATGGTCTTGGTCACGGGAAACCGAGCTTCCTTGACTCGCCTTTCCGCAGCTTTTCTCTCACGATCAAGCAATTCGCGTTCAGTCAGACGAAGAAGGTAGGTCGGATAATCGGACCGATCATCTCTGCAAACCGTCGCCATGGAGGCATATTCTCTCAGGACAGTGGGAAGCTTGAGTCTCTTGAGATGATGCTCCAATAGAATCGTTGATTTATTCTTCTCGCTCATGCGGAGCCTCCAGGAGAGAGAAGATCTGTGTAGGCCGATATATCGGGCCCGGCCACCTTCACCAGGGTGAGACGCTCTCGTCCGTCCAACCTGAAAGTGGGATGGCAGGGAGTCTGATGCGTTAGAAACTGAACGACGGCGTCCCGAGGTACAGGCTCCCACTCTGAGGCCCTTTATTACAGCCTCTTTCACTTCGGAAAAACTGTAATCCTCTAAGAGCCGGAGCACACGGATATATTCTCGAGTCCCTTCACCCTCCCGCTCAGCCTTTGCCTGAAGGAGGCGATGAAGATCCCCGAAACACTCCGGTAGATTTAAATCAGCCAAAGGCAACGCATAATTCAAAGCGCCGGGTTTTCTTTCCAGAAGCGCCAGGTAATGCACGTAATTGAAAAAGACGCCTTGCTTGCTCCAGGAGCGCTTGTGCTCAGCCGCCTTCTCCTTTCCATGGCGCAAGACCACTTTGTCTACGTATCCCTTTACCTGAATCGTATGGTGAGCGTATCGAACCGGAACCGAATAGTCGTTATCATCGAATCGCACCAGAGATAGTGAGCTTGCTCTTGTAGACTGTATGAGACATGCGTCGAACGGCGTTGGGGGAAGGGAATGAAAAGCGGCTTGATCTTCAAGCATGAGCTCGGCCTTTGAGCCGATCTTGCCGCGAAGACGCCTGGTCAGGTCGTCTCGGCACATCCGCGCCAGCCTTTCATTGAGCTCTTGAAAATCACTGACCTGAGGCACTGGCACAAAGAAATTAAGACGAGCGTACTTAACCACCCCCTCAACGACCCCCTTCTCGTTGGCGCGGCGCACCCGACAGAAGTGATGATCAAAAAGGTAATGGCTTTTTAGTTGCGAGAATCCTTTGGTCAGTTCGCTTCCCCGGGAACATACGATCTGAGATGTCAGCACCCGGCTGTTGTCATACGTGATCCGGTACGGGAACTCCCTCAAAAAACTCGAATGCCCGCACATGACCTTCCCACCAAGTCTCCGTGCATTCCCGCTGGAATGCTACAACGAAAAAAGCGTCCGAATACGGGAGCGCCATAACCAGGAAGTGAGCCTTGCGCAACTCTCCGGACACATTTACCAAGGCTTCCCCAAAATCGACTTGGGCTTCCCCCGGCCGGTGAATCAGAGGCATAAAAACCTCACGGCTGTGCAGTTTGATCCTATTTACCGCTTCTTTGACCTGAGTATATTTTCCCTCGTAGCCTTCTTGCTTGATTCGTTCATATATCCGCTTGGCCGTATGACGCTGCTTCTTTGGCGCTTGCTTATCGCTGTCTAGAATGTCGGCGATCCGGTCCAAGAAAGGACCGATCTTGGGTTTGGGTCTAGCCTTGCTCAACCTGTAACCAGGGGGCTCCGGATGGGTTAGGATCTTCTCCAAAGTCGTCCAATGTATTCCCGTTTCCCGAAGAACCTCCCGCTTGCTCTTCTCCTCTCTCAATACCTTAAAGCGTATCTCCGTCCAACTCTTCATCTGTGTGTACACCCCTCCGGCCTCCTCATGAAGAACTGATCGGAAAACCCCCGGATTTTCCGAAAGTCCTCTATCACGAGAGGCTACTTAGGGGCGCCGCGATTTTAAACCGCCCCGACTTCCGTCGCGATTTTCGTCCGGCGTTTACAATAATCGCAACAGGGCTGCTGGCCGTAGTCACGATATTCTGTTCTTTGAGCTGCGCTGCGGATCAAGGTCAGGCCATGATAGAGGCCGCTGAACAGGGCAAGTTGGAGACTGTGAAAAACCTTTTGTCGAACGGCGTTGACGTGAATGCTAAAGACGAGAGGGGTATGACCGCTCTTATGTGGGCCTCATTTAGGGGTGACACTGAGATTGTCAAAGAGCTTCTTGTTAAAGGGGCGGACGTTAATGCCAAGGCCTGCCACGGTGCAACTGCCCTGAGTTATGCTATTAATAACGGTCTCTGGATGGTTGAGATGGTGAAGTTGCTCGTAGAAAACGGAGCGGACGTGAATGCGGACGTGAATCCCCACAACTTCTTTGGTTCTGCCCTGACATTTGCCGTATATCACGGCGATCTTGACTTCGTGAAGCTGCTCTTGGCAAAGGGAGCGGACGTGAATGCGGCCGTGAATGCCCACATCGATTTCTTTGGTACTGCCCTGGCATATGCTGCCAGTCTCGGCGATCTTGAGATGGTGAAGCTCTTTATGGAAAAGGGAGCCGACGTTAATGCCAAGAATAGCGATGGAGGGACGGTACTGATGTTTGCTGCCAGAGGCGGGAATCTTGAAGTAGTGAAGCTGCTTTTAGAAAAGGGACTCGACGTGAACGCCAAGGACAAAGGCGGACGGACGGTACTGATGTTTGCTGCTTCAACTGATGGCGGCCAGGTTGAAGTGGTGAAACTACTTTTGGAAAAGGGTCTTGACGTGAACGCCAAGGACAAAGCGGGACGGACGGTACTGATGTTTGCTGCCAGAGGCCTGAATTTTGGAGTGGTGAAGTTTCTCACAGAAAAAGGAGCGGACGTTAATGCAAAGACCAAGGATGGCCAGACCGCATTGAAGGCGGCACAGGATATGGGTTACAACAAGGGAATCGTAAAACTCCTCAAAGCTCACGGAGCGAAGGAGTGATGATTCTCAAGAAAAATCCTCGAAAACCTATTTCTCAGACCGTATGAACAATATTGAGACCAGAGTCCAGTAAGCACATTGAGGGCGGAACGGAATCAAGAAAATGACTGATCAAGGTAAACTCCAAATCAACCCATGTGATGAACCATTGTTCGTGCTGAGATATCGCTGGTCCAAGCGGGTCGCATTGGCGCTGTTGTAAATAATTACTGGGAAATCATGAAGCGCCGGAAAAAGGTTAACTGGCTGACCAGCGGGTATAATCAACTGGCGGTAATTTTTCCCATCTTGATGGCGGCGCCCAGCTTTTTTTCCAAACGGATGGACTTCGGCGGTCTGATGCAAACCGTCTCGGCCTTCTCTTCAGTGCACGATGCTCTCTCCTATCTCGTTAACAGTTACACGACCATCGCCAATTGGACCGCCGTGCTGGATCGTCTCACGGGATTTAACGGAGCCATTAAACGGGTTGAAACTATTAAAGGAGGAGAGGAATGCGAACGGCTCAGCTCGCCTGACCGTTCTTTCTCCGTAACATCTCTTAGCGTGTTTTTGCCGGACGGAAAAGTCTTACTCGACGATTTGAATTTGAGTATGAAGCCTGGAGGCTCCCTGCTCGTCGTGGGTCCGTCGGGCTCCGGAAAAAGCACTCTACTGCGCGCCCTAGCCGGGATCTGGCCGTTCGCTCGGGGAACCGTAGCTTTGCCCGAGACAGCCAAGGCGATGTTCCTGCCCCAGAAGTCGTACCTCCCTCTGGGAACCTTAAGGCAAGCTCTGTACTATCCTTATCCAACGCAAGGGGCGGAGACCAAGTTACCGGAGATACTTGACCTCTGTCATCTTACGCATCTTTCGAACGCTCTGGACCGGAGCGACAATTGGGCTCAATCGCTTTCATTGGGTGAGCAACAGCGCGTCGCTTTCGCCAGGATTCTACTCCAGCGGCCTGATTATGTATTCTTGGACGAAGCAACAGCGTCCGTAGACGAAGAAACGGAAGATATGCTCTATCAACTTATCAGATCCCACTTGAGCCATACTGCGGTAATCAGTGTGGGGCATCGAAGCACTTTACGCTCTTGGCATGAATCAAGACTGAGACTGGTGGGGGAAGGCAAGTGGCTTATGACTTCGGGGACAAGCGAAACGGTAACGCCTCTAAGATCGTAAACGACCAGCCAGGTAGAGTATATCGTCAGGCTCGTGGAGCCACGCGGCCCTGGTCGGTCTACCTACTCCCGGACTGGCTTCCTGTAGTTTTGCCTTTTCCAGGAATTGAGGGTCGCGCGTGAAGCCCGCCGTCAGGATTTTTGTGTGAGTCGGGCATTTCCTGGGATCGCGCGAAATTCTTTGGCTAAAATGACTGCGTCGAGCAGCAGCGAGCATATCCGAGAATGTGACCTGTCTCTTGCGATATCAGGGGGTAGCTGGGAGGAGAAAGCTCCCGCACTTGCGCAATTGGCTCACAAACCACACCACCACGAAGCAGTAGCTCCAGTAGGAAAGCACTGGCGCACGGGTAACGGATTGTTCAGAACGGCATTGAGGATCCGCTCTGCCGAGCAAGCCTTTCGTTTCTCGATTCGTGATTTCAATGCTCCACCGATGTGTATATCCGTGTATTGTTTCCTCATCCGAGGCCCCAGGGTCCGTGTCGAGCAAAGCCGTATCAGAACGGTCGCCTTGGTGATCGAAAATAAGGACGATTCAGAGAACCAGTCAATAGCAAAGATTCTGTTTTACCACCGGGCGTTCGGCGCCGAACGCCCAAGAACTGGACAAGACGATCCGGTCCGGATATTCATAACCCCCGGTACGATTATATTCATAGGACGAGGCAATCATGACGCACAGAAAAAACGACCGTTGGGACAGCGTTACAGGAGTCTTGTGCATGACCGTTGTATGCTTGCTGGTCTTGAGCATTGGCCTCCGCGCGGACCGAGGGCCCTGTCACGTTGGAACGGCGAGGTTATGATCCCACGACGACATTAGCGCACTCGGTGGACGAATGGCAGCGATGGCAAGCGCCGGGAAGGCAAGATGACGGAGGTGTCCATCAGGTTGAACCAAAAGGCTATCCATTTGATGAATCGGAGACCTCCGCTATCAGTATGCCCCGAAGAAACAATACGTTCAATGGATCAAAGGATCTTGCGTCGTATGTGCCGAAAGGAGATCTGGGCTTGGCCATGGTTATTTTCTCCCTGGGATCAGCGTTATTGCTCGGTTGCGCCCACGCGTTGAGTCCAGGGCACGGCAAGACGATGGTGGCCGCTTATCTCGTTGGGTCTCGTGGCACTCGGCGAGACGCTGTCCTTTTGGGTGGGATCGTCACGTTCACGCATGTCATAAGTGTCCTCCTCTTGGGACTTCTCTGCCTCCTTTTTTCCAAGCTGTAGTTTCGCAGAAGCTGTTTCCATGGATTGGCGCAACGTCCGGGGGTGTTATATTCATGGTCGGCTACTGGATGCTGGCGAAGAGGGCGTAGGCCTTGATCATGGACATTCACATCACGTTCATCACACCACGGGACGGAAGTACTCCTAGCGGTTCAGCATAGGACCGGCACAAATTCAATGGTGGGTAACGAGACAACATCTCCAGACCCAATTCTCACAATACCATCATCAAGCCTGGGGGTGACCACGAACCCCATGAACATATTCAGCGGCATGAGCACTTTCCAACGGGCCGCATTGGCAAGGTTAGCCTCGTCTCCCTGGGGCTTTGCCGGAGGAATTGTTCCGTGCCCAACAGCGCTGGTGATACTGCTCTCCGCGATCAGTCTAGGTTGGGTCGGGTTTGGACTTTTGCTCATCATCTTCTTCAGCCTAGGCTTGGCAGCGGTACTCATTGTCATTGGACTCCTGACCGTGACCGCGTCCAGTTTAGCAGGTCGGTTTTCAGAAACACAGGAAGTGGATACGAGCCCTTCCAGTATTAAGCGCCGGGGCGGTCATGATAATAGGGATTGGAATAGCCTTCAACTCGTTGGTGGATGGGGGGATTCTTACCATCAACCGCTAAAGCTTAATCGCTCAGTGCGAGAAACTCAGCAAAAGCGCTTATCCCGGTATAAGGAATTTATTCTTGGGGGGGCTAATTCTGTCCACTTTTGTCGCCACAATAGAAGCCCACTTTTCTCCCTCGAACATCGTGAAGCATACTCTTCCGTGCACCTTGACCCATGCCCCTTTTTTCAGTTTTGAGGTGTCCGGCCATTTCACAATCACTCCTGCTGGGCTCGCGTCCGCAGCGCAACACACCATTAAGAGGCGATAACAGAAGAAAGAGTCCGCGGAAAGTCTCTTTCCTTTGTAAACCGTCCCTATCACCGTGGCATTCGATCCTTCGAAGGCTTTTGGATCGGAAATCAAGTTCCACAAATTCGGTTCGTGAGACTTCACCGAAGTTGTGGCCGATCTCGAATTTCCCGGGGACGCCTTTGATGCCAGCCGGTCGTGGGTTGGTTTGGGCGACTCACCATCATTTACCGCCACAGAAGCAATTTGCGGAGAGTTCTCTTTTTCCGCCGCGTCCAGGTTTAATTCGGATCCATTGACCATTGGTTTGGGCGACTCAGAGCGCTTCACAACTATACGAGGCGTGAACAATGATCGCTTTTCCGCCGCTTCGATACTCAGCTCGGAGCTAACCGCCAGGGGAAGGTAAAAGAGCGGAAGCGACAAAATAATAGCTTGGATCAGACTTCTTCGTCGGTCGAGCCCGAGCTCACGAGGTTGACTGACAAGTAATGATCCCAGAAGAAACGACAAAAACTCCAATAGCGGTGTAAACGATCCACCAGTAATCGCTACGAAGAAACCGTCCCAGCAAGGCTTCGTCTCCCGATCCACACCCCAAGCGCCAAAAGGCGGTTATCCACCCCAGGAGTACAGCGGCCTGGATCAGTCCCAGCCAGTTAAGACCTTGGTGTTTATTTGGCGCCAGGGACGCCTCCAAACCCGTAATGCAAGACCGTCATCACTACCAGGACTGCCACAACAGTCAATAATGAAAGAGACCAGATAGTCCGACCTCTGAATATTGTTAAGTACGCGAGCATGAGTTTCAGATCCAGCATAGGACCGAGAAACCATGAAAGCCATTTGGGCAGTCTCGGGAAATATTCCTCGGAATCCTGCGGCTATGAACGCGTCGGTCTGGCTGCACAAATTGAGAGTTACGGCAAGCCCCATCATTGCTATTATGGAGAGAATCGGTGAAGCGAACAGTTGTCGAAAAGCAGTAACGTCGATAGTCGTCCTGGCAAGAGCTGCAACGAATGCGCCTATAATCAGGAATTTACCTATGGCAAAGAAATCATCCCGAACATGAACGGCTGCGTCTGAGATCTTAGCGACAAAGCTTGACGGGGCATGGTCGTGGTGGTCATGCCCGCAGTGGTCGCAGCCATGCTCGCAAGAAGCGCTATTTTGGAGAAGAACAGGGCTCTGATTATGGAACATGGCATCGAAGACAAGGGCGACGCTAACAGCTATGACGTACCCGCAGGCCATCCGAGTCGTCACCATGCCCCAATTCCCGCGATAGGCCAGCCAAGTGGAACCCGCCACGAGAGGATTCACTATCGGCGCGCCTAAAAGAAAGGCTATGACTGCTGGTGTGGGCGCTCCTTTGTTGATCAAGCGCCGCACAATGGGAACAATTGCGCATTCGCAAACGGGAAATACCATCCCCAGGGCCGCTGCGACAAAAACGGTGATTTTAGTGTGTCCTGTGAGGGCTCTCTGGATGAACTCGGAAGGAACAAATGCCTCAATGAAACCGCCAAGGACCGCTCCCACCATCATGAACGGCATGGCTTCCAGTATAATAGAGACAAAATTGATGGCGAGATCACCGATTTCAGGCTGCCTCCAAAGCACACCCACCACAAGAGCCGCCAAAGCGAATGTTAGAATAGCCAACTCCGCAATGATGGCAAGCGCTTCCGCCCGAAGGGACCCCGTAAGTGGGTGAGGATTGGCGAGTGTGTGCGAGAAGTTCTCCTGGGCCTCGAAACGGCGTCCTTCCGCGTGGGGGTGATGGGTGAGTGCTGTGATCCGCTGTGATGGCTGTGGCAGGGTCACGCTGTATTGCTCCACTGTTTGTCTTGGAGGCGGATCATAACACTTGCTCCTAGCCGGAACAAGGTCCGCTGAACGTGGCGGATTTTTCCCAACCGCCCGTCATCGGGATGCTTCGATGCGCAACCGACGGAGATTACCGCCTTGCAACCTCTTTCCGACAGGGCTCTCAATGCAACAGAGCATCTAAATACTCTCTCCGTGTCGCCAGAGTCAATTCTCGGACATCAGGGTATTCCTTCGATTCCGAAATACGCTTCTCCACAGCATGAATCAGTTCGTCGAAGCCGAGCGGTCCCCCAATCACGACCTTCACATCTTTCAGTTTCCTCGCCTCCTCCTGGATAATGTTCGCAAGATCCGAGATCTCCCTGGCATCTAAAGAAAAGAGAATTGGAATAACTAAAATTCTCCTTGCGCCTCCTCTGACACATTTCCCAAAGGCTTCGGATAGCTGTGGGTCGTGAAACACAGCGTGGCACGCCATTACCACGGGATGCCCATATCTCTCCCCAAAGCGTTCAGCCAAGAGATCAATGTTCTCGGCTCTTCCAGGCAAGCCATAGCCAACGATTACTATTGCGTAAGTGCCGGATGCTCTCACAGAAACCTCGCCCTCGATTGGACTTTCCAAACATTACGGCGAGAAAGTGTGCGAACCCCATTATTGATAATTGTTATCATATCATGCTTGGCAAACCGGGCAAATTCCCAAGACTTCCAGGTGATGCCCCGTAATAGTAAAGCCGGTCTCCACAGCTAGGAGCCTTTCCAGGACGGAAAGATCACAGGACGCAAATTCCAGCACGCAGTCCGCACTTTTCGCAAACCAGAGGATGTCCGTGCATGGATTTGCAGGCCACGTAGCGATGGTCGCCGTTTTGATCGTGCACCCGGTGCAGTCGGCCGATTTCCTGTAAGGCTATCACAGTCCTGTACACGGTTGCCATACCTATGCCCTGGTCCTTAAGAACCTCAATCGCTTCCGGGATGGAATATCCCCTTCGGCTGTCCCGAAAGAGTTTCCATACAGCTTCCCGTTGGGGGGTGAAACGCATCCCCAGCCGTCTGAAGCGGTTCCCAAGATCTATGATGTCAGGTTCCTTGCTTTTCATAGTTGACAAGAAGTATCATTAGTGGTAATCCCTGTCAAGCAAAAGTTACCATGCCGGTAAGGAGGTCAGTCAATGAAACGTCTTTCTTGTTTTTTCGCGATTCTTGTCGTGGCGTGTTTTTCGGCGTTTGCGCATGCCGAAGAAGCCAAGAAGCCCGTCATAGTATGTTCGCTTCCTGTCCTGGCGGATTTTGTGAAGCAAGTGGTGGGTGACGATTGCGAAGTGAAGAGCCTGATGGAAGCCGGGGTTGATCCTCACGAGTACCAACCTAAACCCTCTGACGCCGGGATAATCAAATCCGCAGATTTATGTGTGCAAAACGGTCTGCACATGGAGGGTAGGTGGCAAGGATTGGATGGCGACTATGGCCAAAGACGCCGGAAAGCCCCTTGTCACTAGCCACAGATGGTCTCAAGCCTCTGGAATTGGACGAAGACGGGAAAATGGTGGACGACCCACACGCGTGGCATTCGCCTAAAACGGCGGCCATTTACGTCAACAACATACTTAAGGGCGTAATCCAAGCTTGTCCCCGAGAAAAAATACCAATTCGACGCACGGGCGGACCTTTACTTACAGGAGTTGAAAACACTCGATGGTTGGATAAAAAAACAGGTCAACCTAATCCCGCCCAGCAAGCGAGTCTTGGTGACTAACCATGACGCGCTAGGGTATTTTTGTCACGAATTCGGGTTCAAGGTAGCCGCTCCGTTGGACTGGAAGGCCGCTGAAGAGAGTGGGATGAGTCCGGCGAGCCCGAGCCAAGGTGGTGGATTTCATAAAGAAATCACATGTGAAAGCCATCTTCATGGAAACAACCCTCAACCCGAAAACCATGAATGAGATAGGGAAAGAAGCGGGCGTAAGGATTGCCGGAACTCTGTACGCCGACCAACTGGGTCCCAGCCGGATCGGCCGCCGACACTTATATGGGGATGATGCGGGAAAACACGCTCACCATAGTGGAGGCCCTGAAGTAAGCCAATGATGAGGGTTGTTGTCACACCTTTGCTCATTTGGGTCATAGGCATGGGCGGCCTCTCGCTGTACATGCACGAGCGAGAAGTCGCCCAGCCGCAGAAAACTGTTGAAATGAAGGACGCGGAGCGACTCCAGAAGGGAGCTTCGGATTGGACATTACTTTATCTTTCACTGCTCAGCCGGATTCGTTCGAGGTCAAGGCGGATGAAACTGAAAAAGCCCACTTCACTCCTTGTGCGCTTGAACGGAAAGGAGATCTTGCGCCGTCATGATGAAGTTGCAGCTGGAATCCCTGTTCTCGTGGAGCCCGTGAGAGGTCTGGTGGATGGCGTCAATGAATTCTATGTGGAGTCGAGTCCCCCTTCAGGGGAGGCCCCTCGAGCGCAAGCTGTGCGTCTCAGGTGCTTCCGGGACGGAAAGGAATTGACTGAACACACGTATTGGACGGAAGTCTGCGCGAACATGAGCGCAGCTTTTTCCATCAATCTTCGGACAGATCCGCAAAGGGAAGGAAGCCATGAACCCTGAGGGAAACAATGTCCCGGCCATAGATGTGGACAACCTTACGGTAAGCTATGGGGGAAGACCGGCGCTTCAGGCAGCCTCATTTGCGATCGATCCGGGGTTGATGGTGGGTGTCATCGGCCCGAACGGGGCCGGTAAATCCACCCTCATTAAGGCGCTGGTTGGATTTGTGAAACCGGATTCCGGAGACATTCAGATTTGTCGGTGTGCCGGCACGCAGAGCCAAGGGCTCTATTGCTTACGTTCCCCAGCGAGGGGCTCTGGACTGGGATTATCCGGTAACGGTTGAAGATGTCGTGATGATGGGGCGATACGCGAAACTCCCGTGGTGGCGTTCCCCCGACGCCTCGGACAAAAGCGCTGTTCGGGTGGCCATGGACACGTTGGGCATCGGCAATCTCAGGGACCGGCCGATAGGTGAGTTGTCCGGTGGTCAGAAGCAGAGGGTTTTCGTAGCTCGGAGCTCTTGCCCAGGATGCCCAGGTCCTTCTCTTGGATGAGCCCTTGGCGGGAATCGACGCAGCGACAGAAAAGGAGTTGGTGAAAGTGCTGGCCAAATGTCAGAGCCGAAGGACGCACTCTGTTGGTGGTGCACCACGATCTTGCCACTGCAGGAGACTATTTCGATCGCATCATACTTTTGAACCAAAAGCTCTATCGGCTATGGCACTCCTCAGCGCATGCTTCGCCCCGACATTCTCCGCAGGGTATATGAGCACAAGCTGGAACCGTTTAACCATCCTATCTGGGAGGCGGCAGCATCGTGATCAGTGGGTTCATTCATTTTTTTCTCATTCCATTCAGGAGACCTACCTTCAAAAGGCGCTTATTGCTGGTTCGATCGTTGCAATAGCGTGTGGCGTGGTGGGCTGCCTGGTCATACTGAACCGCATGGCTTTTCTGGGAGACGCTCTTTCCCATGCCATGCTCCCGGGGTGGCGGGTGGCTACCTCTTTATGCAATTCGTTTTTGGCGTGGAAGCCCATTCTTTGGGCATGATAATAGGCTCGCTGGTGGCGGCTCTGCTGGCTGTAGCCCTCGTAAACTTTGTGTCCCTTGTCCCACGAATGAAGAAACGATACCGCTATTGGGATAATGTATTCTGGCAGCTTTTTCCCTCGGACTGGTAATTATATCCCTGTTTATCGACCGAATTCACATTTCGATTAGTCAGTTCATAATGGGGGACATTCTCGGTGTAGCCGATGCGGACCTCTGGGCGACCATGTTTGTGTGCTGCCTAGTGCTCTCGTTTATTTGTGTTTTCTTTCGATACTTCCAAATCGCAAGCTTTGATCCTGTCATGGCTGCATCCATCGGGATCCCGCTCGGCTTGGTCCAGTCCACCCTCACCGCCGGCGTAGCACTGATAGTGGTAACAGGAATTAACATGGTCGGGGTCATACTGATCATGGGATTTCTTATCACGCCTGCGGCCACGGCGTACCTGATTTGCGACAGGTTGGCCCGGATGATGATTCTTGCCGCCATCTTTGGCGTTACGTCGGTATTCGGGGGACTCTATCTCAGTCTCTTTATCAATTCAGCCGCTGGAGCGACCATAATGCTTTTCGCGTCCTTGCAGTTTCTTGTAGTTTTGATTGTCGCCCCAAAGTACGGCCTGTTTGCGCGATGGCGTCACAGTCCCGCCGGCCCCCCACGAAAGGGGCTGAAAAAGCTTGTAAAATCTGCTTTACGGTGAAGGAGGATGCCTCATATGGGCGTATTGGTTGGTATTGAAGAAGCTGTTGAAGAAATTAGACAAGGCCGAATGGTGATACTCGTTGATGACGAGGACCGGGAAAATGAAGGCGATCTGACCATGGCCGCGGAAAAGGTTACCCCTGAAGCCATCAACTTCATGACCAAGCACGGCAGAGGACTGCTGTGTCTTTCCATGACGCCTGAAAAGATCGACGTTCTCGGACTCCCGATGATGGTCAGCGACAACAGATCTCGGTACGGAACGGCCTTTACCGTTTCCATAGAAGCGGCAGAAGGCGTAACCACCGGCATTTCGGTCCATGACAGGGCGATCACGATCCTAGCCGCCGTGAATAGAGAGGCCTCTTCCACAGACTTGATTTCCCCAGGTCATATTTTTCCTCTCAGAAGCCGAAACGGCGGAGTGTTGGTCCGGGCCGGTCAAACTGAAGGCAGCGTGGATCTGGCGCGACTCGCGGGTCTGACTCCCGCGGGCGTAATCTGCCAAGTGATGAATGACGACGGAGCAATGGCCCGCCTACCTGACCTCATCGTTATGGCGAAGGATCACGGGCTCAAGATATGCGCCATAAAGGACCTGATCCGGTATCGTATGAGGACGGAAAGCCACGTTCGTCGGGGGGCCGAGACGATACTGCCCACGCATTTCGGCGACGACTTCAGGCTTATCGTATATGAGAACGACATGGACAATCTTCACCACGTGGCCTTGGTCAAGGGAAAGGTTGATCCTGACGAACCGATTCTCGTGCGGGTCCATTCCGCGTGCCTCACGGGCGACGTGTTTCACTCAGGTCGATGCAATTGCGGCGCACGACTGGAAGGGGCCATGCGTATGGTGGGAAAGGCGGAGGCTAGGTGTCATTCTGTACATGCAGCAGGAAGGCAGAGGTATGAGCGCTATTCTTGACCAGCTCAAGGCGCATGCTCTCCAGGATCAGGAGTCTTGCGCCGTCGAAGCAGAATTGAAGCTCGGATGTAAACCCCGTGTGCGGGAATACGGCGTCGGCGCTCAAATGCTGGCCGACCTGGGTGTCAGGAAGATGCGGTTGATGGCCGACAATCCAACAAGGATCGTCGGACTTGAAGGATACGGCCTTGAAGTAGTTGAGCAGGTCCCAATTGGCGTCGAGGCGTGCTGAGCCAACCTCTGTTTTTCAAGACCCAATGGACAAAACGGGTTGCGTCCAACAGTAAGAGTCTTCTTCAATGGAGGCGCCGGATATGGGGCTCCTGGATATTTGCCGTAGAATCGGGCTGAAGTGTGGAAGTTATTGAGGAACTACTGTCGGTTCAAGCAAGAGGAAGACTTGCGATTATATAGGGTGATGGGTATTTTGCCGTGATGAATCAGTTGGCAAGCTCAATGCTTGGCAACTGATTCATCAGGGTTGCTATCAATAAGCGCAATTGAACCATCAAGGAGGAATTTCCGATGCCATCATGTTGTGTTGATCTGAAATTGAATCAAGTCTGGATTTGCGAAACCTGCGGGCTCGAGATCAAAATTGTGAAAGAATGTGACTGCGCGAAGGAAGGATCAGGGACTTGCAAACCAAATGACTGTCTGACGTGTTGCGAGAAACCGATGAAACTGAAAGGGTGACCCCTATTATTCCCCCGGAGGCCATAGAGAACAAGCGGGCTCTTCGCTGTTTGGCTTAACGGCCTCTGGGGTTTCCTCCTTAGGGAGTTCATCCCTTCCGGGCCGCTCGAATACCCGACCTGAATATCAACCATCAATATTAGCTAGTGTAATTGAGATTGAGTAGCGATCCGGGAAAATGAAGGATAAGTTAAATTGTGGGGCGAAAAGATAGAATCAAGTAATACGGCATATAGGACCCCCAATGCCATCAATCGGATTACCAGCGGTATATTTTTGTCGTTTTGAATGCGAACCGGCGTGAGAGTCAATTCGGGAAGCAGGACCACAGCAGCGAAGCGCCGGTGGTCCCTTTGATTCAACCAAGTTTAGCCCAGTTTGGGAGCATCCCACAATCTATCCCAGCCCCCCCCGCCGCCTGCGTCTTCTTTTTTGTCCTTGTCGTCCTTTTTGTCGTCGCCTTCGTTTTCCTTGTCTTCTCCATCATCATCGTTCTTTACGCTTTCGTCGTTTCCTTTTTCGCCTACTTTCAGGATTTGCTGGCCTACGTTTCCGAGATCAATTTCTTTCTCAGAGGCGTCAAACGTTTGCTCCACAACGATGTCAGGAACGCTGCTCCGGGCAGGAGCGAGAAGGAACTTTTCCCGCCCTTTGTCCATATAGGCGGTGGTAATCTGTTGGGGCGCTTTCGCTCCCTGCAGAATAAAAGAGCGAGTCTTATGAACCGTGGAATCGTCCCATGAAAAAGAATCGCTACCCGCTTCTGCGGCGACCACCGCCAGCGGAAAAAGAATCGCCGAAATTGCCCAAAATCTTCTCATATTGCAGTCTCCGCTTGTGTTCTTTTAGAGTCGAGGCGTCGCCAAGATCAGAAATCCATTTTTAGATAAAAGTTTCCACCCATGATGGGGTCAACAGTCTTGTCCGGCCTGACGCCGAACAAATTACCCGCCGTTCCGGTGTGCCAGTTGGGGACCGACCTATCGACACACGCGTAGCTGAACCATTTGCCCGGCTGCCAATAACCGAAGAGGAACCCGCCCGTCATGTTTTCCAAGAGCTTCCAATCGCAACCTACGTCGAATTCGTACCCGAGAGCTGCGTCGGGAATATTCGGCGACGCGGCGTATCTGTTCAGATTGATATTTATGTTTCCGTCGGGAGCCGAGGCAAAGGCGCCTCCTCCCGCGTTCGGGCCGATACATCCCCAGCTATAGCCATTGGATGTGCGGTTGGCGTAGAAGAAGCTGCCGAAAACGTTCAGGTTTGCCGCAACAGCGTAATCGAGGCGGCCCGCCAGCACGAAAGCGTCCCTCAAATAACCGTCGTTGTTCAAGTTGTAAGCTCCCAGGCCTCCGCCATAGGCATAGGAGAATAGGTAGCTGTACGGCCTGAACACGTCGAAGTTTCCGTGCATCCGGTCAAAGGTGGGATGCCACACAAAGGTCGCAGGCTGTCTGTCGATAAGTATGCCGGCTCGTCTGTCCGGGCCAGGCGTCCAGGCGTTGAGCAAACTGATCTTTGCGGGACCGCACATCGCGCCCATTTCCACCATGTATCGCCATTGCTGGGTG
This sequence comes from uncultured delta proteobacterium, assembly GCA_963747865.1. Taxonomy (GTDB): domain Bacteria; phylum Desulfobacterota; class Desulfomonilia; order Desulfomonilales; family Desulfomonilaceae; genus JBBSBY01. The sequence goes on from CAVVHK010000010.1 coordinate 26,666, forward strand.
TAGCGGGTATGAGGGGTCCCTATTGTGGCAGTCGGAGAAGACTCGGACCCGAACCTGTCATCCCAATAGATCCAGGCGCCTTCCCCGTTGAAGAAAAAGCGACCGTTGTTGTATTTGAGGTAAGCCGTGCCGTGTACCACATCGGAATTCACGGTAACCAGCGGGGAAGTCGCATACGGGTCGGCGGGGTTCTGCAAGAGAGCTTCCGGACCGATATGGTAACTCATAAGGGAACCAAGAACCCCCATGTTCAGAGGACCGCTGTGATAATTCAGGAAGAGCAAGAAGTCCTTAGCCATGCTTCCGCTGGAATCGGCTCTGCTGAAATATTGGCCTTGAACCGTCTGGGTCGGCGCGACGGTCGTGGTATAGGAAGGGAGATCCAATGGATTAAAGGGCGCAACGGCGCCAAGGAAGTAGTTGTCACTGGTTGTAAGCCCTGATGCTTGAGCTGCCCGCAAAACGATAGGGATAAAACGCCATCCCGATATCCAGCGGACCGTAAGGAGCAACCAGAGTCAGAGATTCTGTGGTGGCCGCATCCTCTCCGTCATACTGGAGGCCTGTGCCGAAGGTCCATGGTCTTTTCCCAACCCCGAATACACCGAGGGGAGTCTGGGCGGTGGCCCAAAACATGGTCCACTGACCTTCGGTGAAGGCGTTGTTTATGCCGGGCGCATCAAAAGTGTGGTAGTCCGGAGCGAGCGGATTTCCGTAAGTCCCGAGACGATACTTGCCCTTAAACTGTATTGCCGGGTTCAATTTGAATTTGGGCAGGAATTCCACATTGAAATATGACCAATCAGCCTGTGAGCCGGTCACGATGTTTGTGTCGAACCTGCCTCCGTTCCAGAAATTTAGATTCGCCGTATGGGTGGCTCCGGCCCCGTTATCCACGTTGTAAGGGCCGAAGAAGCCCTTGCTGCCGGCTTGACTATAATACTCATAGTACCAGTTGAAAGTTCCCGCAAGCTCGAACTCCCAAGCGTGGGCCGGAAGAACCGGCAGACAAAGGCACACGGCCAGAACCGCCGTAGAAATGAGACACCTAGTCCCTTGCATGTTCCCTCCTATTACATCACATTAAAGTGTAATTAAAATGGTATCGTGCATGTTTCTCCATACTGAACAGAATAGCCTGCAAGCAAAAAGGTCTCAGAGTTCGACCGATTCTAAAGCCCTACTCCGGACGTCTACCGCAATGATGGCCCAAATTGCAGCCATCTGGGTTGATGCCGGTCCACAATCGTCCGATCCCACCGTGCTTTGATCACAGAGAATTCGGCCGACGACCCCAGTAAGACGAAAGAGCTGAGCCATGTTGGATTCGCTAAGGTAATACTGTGTAATACGCTTGGCGATAATACAAAGCATTGCCAAATTGTGTCAAGAACTTTCAGCTTGTATCAGTAAGGATTCAGTCATGGAAGGGAAGTCCCTACATTGCTTTGTGGCTTCACTTCCGGCAACGAAAGGTTGGTATGTCACTGCGAGCGCAGCGGAGCAACCTCGCAGGCGTAAGTCAGTAATTTCCTGGGACCTCGTAAACAATTTTCGACTCATGTTTGTATTTGGTTTTTATAGAGGATATTTGCATTACCAGTCCGAGGGCCTGTTAACTTATTGGCTACACGTCAATTTTGCGTCAAGGAAGACTCGCATGAGAGCAGTATCGCAAAACTCCTGCCGTATCGCTGAGAAATCATCTTGCCTCCTATACCGCAGCGATACTAGCCCCATTCACCACAACCATATGCTTCTCTTCCCGTCCCTCCCGCCTCATTGCTCACGCGTCTTTAGCGGTCTATGGCCGTTGTAGTAAGCTCACCACTTGCTGAGAGGAAGATAGCGCTGACTCATCTCACAACGAGCACGGGGATCTTCAACCCGTGTCTAACGGGGTCAATGGTGCTTCCGAAGAGAATATCTCCGATCCCTTTGTGTCCGTGGCCGCCCATGACCAGCAATTCTATTTCTTGTTCCTGAGCAAGTCGGATCAGTTCCTTGACCACCTGCCCGTACCCCAAGAAAATCTCAACTTCGACCCCTCGGTGGTTGAGCGCTGCCGCAAGCTGCCTGAGATACTCTTCATCGTGTCTGGTCTCCGCGTCGAACGCATCGGCTCCAAAGACAGCACCGGCCGCCCCTTCCACAACATGAAGCAAATAGAGTATGGCGTCATGCTGGCGTGCAAGCGGCAAGGCATGGCTCAGGATCTGTTTATCTACATCGTTGTGCGCTACAGCGACGCCGATCCGCTTATATCGCTGCACGTCCAGGTCCAGCCTGTCCTCGTCAGCTCGAATAAAATGACTTAGTTTGCGCCACCCGGGAATCCGCTCCTTTTCAGGCAGGTGAATAAAAGGCCGTATGAAAATATAGAGGAGGAACAGACCCAGAATACATAACGGCGGCACAATTGTGGCCCATATCCAGACCGGCGCTGCGCTTGATTGTATCCACTCCCCTAATTGATCGATCACGAGTTTAATGTTCAAAGCTAGAATCCCGAGCGCCACGGCCCAACGCTAGAATCTTTGCCCAGGAGCTACTGACGAATTCCCCCATTATCCTTTTGTCATTCGTGAAATGGATTAGTGGGATCATGGCGAAAGAGAGCTGCAAACTCAGGATTACCTGGCTCAAAATCAACAACTTGTAGCTTCCCTCGGTCGCCCATGAACAGAACCGTCAAAATGGTCGGCACAACCGCCAGTAGTCGTGTCACTAATCTCCGCAAGAAGGGGCGGATTTTGAAGTGCAGGAACCCTTCCATAACAATCTGGCCTGCCAGAGTGCCGGTTATGGTAGAGGCCTGGCCACTGCAGATGAGGCCTACTGCGAACAGGACTCCCGCAAGAGTTGTCCCGAGCATGGGTGAGAGGAGGCTGTGAGCCTGTTGGAGTTCCGTAACCTCAGTCCCCTTGCCGTGGAACGCAGCCGCAGAGACGACCAGGATAGCGGCATTTACGAAAAAAGCGACGTTCAAAGCCACTGCGGAATCAACAAGATTGAAACGGCATGCCTGTCGTTTACCCTCAGGTGAGGTGTCGTACGCTCGACTTTGTACCAGAGCCGAATGCAGATACAAGTTATGGGGCATTACAGTGGCTCCTATGATGCCGACGATAATGTACAGCGCTCCGTCCGGTATACGCGGTATAAAACCCTTGGCCACCTCGCCCCATAGTGGAGCTGACCAGTAGATTTCAAATACGAAGCACAAACCGATCACGATAATCAATGACAGAATGAAACTCTCGAATTTCCGAATCCCAAAGCTTTGAATGGCAAGAAAAAGGAGAGCGTCAAATCCTGTAATAATTACTCCCCACAAAAGAGGTATCCCGAAAAGGAGATTGATACCAATTGCACCACCCAGCACTTCAGCAAGATCGCAGGCTACTATGCCGATTTCCGCCAACACCCAAAGCATATAATTCACTGAACGAGGATAATGGTCTCGGCAGGACTGCGCCAAATCTCTACCTGTAACAATTCCGAGCCTTGCGGCCAATCTTTGGAGCACTATAGCGGCGATGTTGGATGCGAGCAGGACCCAAATGAGCGTATAACCGAACTTCGATCCGCCTTCCAAATCAGTGGCCCAATTCCCAGGGTCCATGTAACCGATACTTACCAAGTAGGCGGGGCCGAAAAAAGCGAACATACGTTTTAATATGCTCGCCCCAGCAGGAATTGAAACGCTGCGATGAACCTCGGACAGCGAAACACTAGTTTTCATCTTCAACTCCAATATGAGTATGTGCGAAACCGACTCAGGCTTCACGGAAGCAAGCTTTACGATCAAATAGTTTACCTGCGCTTGACCAAGTCGCGCAAGAGTGAGCCTTGATATCTTCGGAATTGTAACTGAATAGCGAAGCCACATAGTCAGAATCTAACGATATTATTGCGGAATATCCAGTATCCAAGATGGCTAAGGATTTTATGCAATAATAAAGCTTCGTTATCTGCTATATCTCGGTGGCGCATTTGCTTGCCCATTCCGCAACCGCTCCATTTCACCTACAACGCCCGTAAAACAAAATATCAGCGTTTCTTCACCTCTAGGTAGACAGCAACCAGATAAGAATTTTACATGCTCCACGCGACCCTCCAATAACTTTTGCGGCCGGCAGGTTTCTTCGTTAACTTGTGCTCTGCAATCTGTCCCACCACTGCAAAGCGCACTTTGTGACTCCGATGCGGACCTCACCGAAAATGGTCTGAAGAGAATACCAAATTTGTGCAGGCAAGACGATTGTTGATTGTCAGATGCCGGTTCAAAGGTTGAAGAAGAATGTTAGAGGAAGGGACGGGCATCATGGACAAACCGAGAACGGATTCTACTCACCAATGAATGAACTTATTAGGAAACAACATGACTGAGTTGCTGAGCGCCTATACCGTAGATACACCGGCCGGAAGATTCATTATTTATCCCGGCGCCGAAGCACCCGACCCTGACTCGCATAAACCCCTTTATTGGTATTATACGCCAGAAGGGTGGACGGGGAAGCCGCACAGCGAAAGCTTTTACTGATCTGAAGCAGCGGAAGAAGCCTGCTGGGAAAGCCTCCGCAAATGATAGGGCCATAGATGTGGCGGACTAAGCCAAGCGTGCGATCATCACTGAGCAGGAACAGAAAACCAGTCAGAACCCACATACACGAACGTTCCCGGTTTTGATTAACACCTTGAGTGCCCGTGACCAGAAAATCGCGGAGAATTGTTCTCAGGCACCTTATAATCGATTTCTTTGAGAAGTCCCAACGCTTCAATTTCATCCTGACGTCCGCTCTTGAATCTGGTAAACTCGGAGTAGTCTATGGGAGGACGTTTTGAGCGAAGATCAAGAACAAGACGAGCGCACTGGGTTACTGAGGGCATGGCATGAATACGGGAAAGCCTACAATGTATTTTTGCCGAATGAGCAGCCCGCTCCTCGGGTTTGGGATCGGCCCTTGCCAGAGCCGGATGACAATAACAGATGGAATCCTCAAACGATCAAACACTGGCGCTTCTTTAAGCACACGAAGGAATTACTGAAAAACCGCTATGGAATTCTTGCCGGTCCTGCTCTGGTATTTGATTGTCAAGTTCCGCTATTTCAAGAGAATTTGTCGTTCTATGAACCGAAGCCCAGAGAAAGACTTCACCAGAACGGTGATCCTTTGCGGTGGTACGCTGACGCCCTCGAAGTCTTCATTACTTCTCAGGACGAGGTTGGGTTTGATTGTCATTCTCTGGAATGCTTGAGGACTCGCTGTAAGCTGAACGTCCGCAATCCCGACCGAATCAGCCCTGTTGACGTCTTCAGCCTCATTCAAATCTTTCACGGGTTCCGCTCGGTAAACCAGGCCATAAATATAGTCTCAGAAGAATTTGGAAAAGTAGGTAGATTTGAATCGGGGAGCCTCCGAGACCGAGCGAAGGTCATTCGCTATGCCGTGCCCAAGCATGAAATTCATGACCTGATTATTCGTTACGCCGGAAAGCGAAGACAGCATATACCGTACCTAATCCAGGAAGCTTCCGATTTAATCCGTTCCTGCGACATTGTGGAATTGGAACACGGCAGAGTCTTTTCCGATTATTTCGCCTTCTTTTGGCCCCAGATAATAGACAATGATCTATTGGCCCGGATAAACAGCTTGGCCATTCGACTTTATTTGTGGCTCCTGGTGGCCCAAGAGGAGGCCGCTCGGGAAAACAAATGGGGCATCAAGGTGACTGACGCCGAAATAGCCCGTCAGTTGGGAGATTCACGGAAGACGGCGGGGATATACAGGCGGGAACTGCTGAAACTCGGCTTTCTGACTATAAAAGAGGGTCTCTGGACGGTAAACTACCGGGGCAATTTCCAACGAAACACACGATCTCTGTAGGCCTGTCCTGGAGCTGGTTTGGCGAAAACGGTACCACTTATATAATGTCCCCCCAACCCAGGGGCCCCCTTCCTTTTTTCTTAGAATTACTATTAACCAATAATTATTAATTAATAAGATTAATAACTAAAGGATATTTATTCATATTCTAGAATTACTGAACATTTTTCTCAGAATTAGCATTAAGCAATAACTTCTTATAATTCTATATTATTATTAAGACAATGGATGTTAGTAGATGAAAATAATTATTCATATTTCAGAGCTAATGAAGATATTTCTTAGACTTATTGTTACCAACAATTATTTCAGAATTCATAATTATTGATGTAAATGAGATTGATAGATGAAAATATTTACTGATATCTCAGAGTTACAAGACTCTAAAGAATTCTGTCAAGGTAAGACTCCTGTAGCAATAACAGCTCCCTTCATATCCAATCAAAGAGTGACAATAGCCTTGTACAGTAGTTTACAAGAATATGCTTGTATAGATGTCACTATACATGAGTTCCAGAGCATCAAAGAATTCTTGTATTACCCAAGAACTTTTAGACTAGCAGTACACGGTATTCAACGTATCTGGAAAACTTTAGACTTGTTTGACCCTAATGTTAACACAGACCTGATTCTCGACACTGAGATAATGGCTTATTTGCTCAACTCCGGTAGAAATAAATCAGAATATTCATTGAGTCATTTGGTATATGATTATCTATCTGAAGAATATCGCCTGTGGCACAAGGCAATCGCCGACAATCCTTGTCCTGATTCAATCAGAGCTATCTTGGCCTACGACGCCCATCTCATTTACGACTTGGCTTATGTACTGCTGGACCAGATAAATAGGGCCGGGGATTCCCTGAAATTCATGTACTTCCATGTTCAATTGCCTCTGATAAAGATTTTGTCGGAGATGGGTCGAGCGGGCATAGGAGTTGACGGTGAGGCTGCGAGCTCCGTCTATGATGATACCTTGAGTAGAAGAAAGAACCTAGCCCGAGAGATTTCCGGGAATCCTGATTCAGAGCTGTGGAGGGATGAGCTAGTTTATGAATTGCTACAGGAACGCTGTATTCCCTTTTATTCACGAGACAAGAAAGCCACCCAGAGTGATTTGAAGCTGTTGGCCCCGCAACATCCTTTAGCCGCCCAGATTTTGGAGTGGCGGAATTTGGGGACGGACTTGCAGTTCTTAAAACGAGCCCGGTGGGTGGAGCGAGTCTACCCTGAGTGGAAAATCATTTCCCGAACTGGACGTATAACAGCTTCAAATCCTGCGGTACAGAATGTGAATAAGCGGACCTGTCGTCCCCTCCTTGTGCCCGCTCCGGGATGCGCGCTGATCAAAGCGGACTATAAGCAAATGCATATGCGGCTCTTGGCCAATTTTTCAGGTGATCCCGAACTGGTCAAAGCCTTTCAGGAAGGCCTGGACGTTCATTGGCTGACCGTGGAAATGTGCGACATCCAGGGCGCAACGGACAAGGAAAAGAGGGATCGGGCCAAGGAAGTCAATTTCGGTATTCTGTTCCAGATGACCCCTCTGGGATTGGCTCACAAGTTAGGTACAGATATCTCCGCGGCCGCAAAATACATCCGGGCTTTCTGGTCTTGCTATTCCGGGGCAAAACAGTATCTGGATGGAATTGTTGCAGAGCTGAAAAGCAAAGATGATCCCAAAGAGCGTTTTATTGAAAGTTATTCAGGGAGAAGGCGGTTATTTGATAAGGAATTTGGCCCTAAAGAGCAACGCGAAGCCCGAGCTACAATCTTGCAACAGGCGGAAGCGGATGTCCTTACTTTGGCTGTCGTGGGCTTATACGGGATATTCCGAAGACAAAATATGCGAAGCCGCATCGTGATGCTAATCCATGACTGTATTTGGGTGGAGGCTCCGCAGGAGGAGGTAGAGGAGGCCCGAAAAATAATGAAAGACGTTATGGAGAATGCTGTGGAGTATCCTCTGGTTCCTCTGGACATTGAATTCCAATAATTGTGATAGCCCGCTTACGGTGGCTAATTGACAGAATTCGCGCTGGACGAGCTTCACTGACTCCTGACATCGATCTTCCAGTGACTTAGCCAATCTTCACCTTTTCCACCGATATGAAACAGGCTTGTGTACCGAAATCTAACCGATATGGAGGAAAAGTTGCGCTATCGAGAAGAGGGACCATCGAAAGCGCTCATACGGTAATTTCGGCATCTCTGTGCGGACTAACACGTAGGGCTGCCTAAAAGTTTCCCCTACCTGACCGGCGAAACTGGAATTGTGGCTCGTGTCGGTCGTACCTTATCATTGAGCGGGCGTTCGTAAACAGTATTGGGGAAGGGACCATCAAAAATCTTGCCTCTGATATGGAGGCGACTGTAATATAGTATTCATCTATTGACGGGCTCTTCATCAACGGGGCAATGTCCTTGCTTTTGCGGTTTAGTGGTAGGGGCGCAGATTGTGTTCTCATAAGATTGACTCTTCCAATACAGGCGTAGACTCAAACTGCCCGAAGCCATGCGCCACTGCAATTCGCCGATTTCTCCCGTCAAAGAAAGACAATAAGCTCGAATTCTCACTTGGCATAGCAAGGTTTGCTACATGGGAGGGGGAGGGATGAGCGCTGAGCCGAACAATGACCCCAATGAATTCGATTCCGATTGGCATATTCAGCATGATGCGATTCACTCGAACTTAGTCCATAAACTATATACTCGGGGGCCGGAGGGTTACTCAGGGGCTCTCTTGGGCGCGGCCATTTTGGTCATTTCGCTATGGAATCAGTTGCCATGGATGGACCTTGGACTATGGTTGGCCGCTTATACTTTGATTAACCTATCGCGGAGAATGCTGGTCATCCGATACTTCAAAGTGGGAGTAGAGGCCGCCGATCCACTGATATGGGAGAGACGATTCGCAGGAGGGACAATTGCGGGAGGGGTCCTTTGGGGTGTCGCCGCCATTTTTCTGTTTCCCGAGAATTCAATTCCGCACCAGTACATGTTGGCTCTCTTTCTAGTAGGAATCAGTTGTGGTGGACCGCATTCTATTGGCCGTCCAAGACCGCCTGCATTCCGACAATTCTGGTAGAATTGATACCGCTTTCCGTCCGTTTCTTTTTCAAAGGAGACGAAACGGGAATTGTGACGGGAATTGTGATCCTGCTCTTTTGCGCAGTGGTATTGCGCATGGCCCTTTACCTGAACCTGTCCGCGAAGGAATCTTTGACGCTGGGATTGGAGAAAGAAGGCCTTGTCAAGTCTCTTCAGCGAGCCAGGGATGAGCTGGAAACAAGAGTGGAAGCAAGGACGGCCGAGTTGTCCCTTATCAACGATGAATTGCGCCGAGAGGTAAGTGAACGAGTTCAAGCGGAAGAGTTTTTGTCCAAGTCCGAGGAGAGGTACCGTCTGCTGGTGGATAATGTTCAGGAGTCGATCTTTGTGGCCCAAGATGGACGGTTAACCTTCATGAACCCCACAACCATTGAGCTGTTTGGGTATTCAAAATCGGAGCTACTGTCCAAACCATTTGTTGAGTTTATTCATCCGGATGACAGAGAACTGGTCTACAAAAACCATCTGAGAAGAATTACGGGGGAACAAATTCCCCAACGCTATCCCTGCAGAATCTTGCACAAGACGGGCGCCGTAAGATGGGTCGAGATTACCAGCGTAATGATCCGTTGGGATGAACGGCCGGCCGTATTAGTCTTTATGACGGACATTACTAATAGCAAGGAAGCTGAAGACGCCCTCCGCAATAGCGAATCGACGCTACGCGATATATTGTCTACTTCCCCTGTCGGCATTGTGGGACTGGCCGGCGACAGAACCATAAAATGGGTGAATGAATCTTGTCTGGAGATGTTTGGGTTTCAAAACGATGAAGTCGTAGGGCATAGCGCCGCAATAGTGTACCCATCCGAGGCCGAGTACAACCGGGTTGGAAAAGCAATATACGAAGGCGTTAAAGCAGGTAAGGTCACATCCATTGACGCTCTTCTAAGACGAAAAGACAGTTCCCTTTTTGACGCTTACATCAGGATGAAGGAGTCGGGTAAGCCGGATCTGGTCATAGCCGCAATCTCCGATATGTCAGAGAGAAGGCGAGTAGAGGATGCACTACGGGAGTCCGAGGAAAAATACCGGCTCGTCGTAGAAAACGCTCAGGAGGCTATTTCGGTCGCACAGGACGGAATGCTCCGATTTGTCAATCCCAAGACGGTTGATATTTTGGGATATTCTGAGAACGAATTGCTCACCAAGCCCTTCAGCGAATTTATTCACACTGACGACAGAGAGATTGTGCTTGAGCGCCATGCCAGAAGAATGAGGGGAGAAAAGTTTCCGACCCGCTATTCCTTTAGGGTTGTCGCCAAAGACGGAGCGCTGAAGTGGGTTGAAATAGACTCCGCTGAAATTGTCTGGGCAGGAAGGCAGGCGACCCTCACTTTCATGGCTGACATCACGGAACGGATTCGCATGGAAGAGGAATTGAAGGAAAGTGAAGAGCGGTACCGGACCCTTGTGGAAGAAAGCTTTGACGGCATGTTCATCCAGAAAGGCTTTGAGATAGTTTTTGCGAATGCGCGACTGCACGAGATGTTGGGTTACTCAGCAGGGGAGTTAAGGGGTCTCGACCATTGGGTCATTTATCATCCGGATTATCAGGCTCTTACCCGACAAAGGGCAACGGCGCGGATGCAAGGGGAAGATGTTGTCTCTCAGGACCGAGGTGAGGCTCCAACGAAAGGACGGCGCAGCTTTTGATGGAGAAATTAGCGCCCGTGGAGTTAAGGTGAAGGGCGAGCCCGGTATCCTGGTATGGGTCAAAGACACTTCCCAGCGAAGGCGATCTGAAGAAGCTCAAAGACGGTTATTCACAGCGGTAGAGCAAGCTGCGGACGCAATAATGGTCACTGACGTCAAAGGAAAAATTGAATACGTGAATCCGGCTTTCGAGAAGGTCACCGGGCACACACTAATGGAAGTCGTGGGTCAGAACCCCAGGCTCCTGAAAAGCGGCGAACATGACCAAATGTTCTACAAGAACCTATGGAACACGATCACACGGGGCGAAGTCTGGACCGGTCGATTCATAAACAGGACAAAAAACGGAAAACTGTTCCACGAGGCTGCGACGATTTCGCCGGTCCGTGACGCCATTGGCAAAATAGTAAACTTTGTTGCGGTGAAGCACGACATGACGGAACATCTCAAGCTTTCAGAACAACTTGTCCAGGCCCAGAAGATGGAAGCGATAGGGACACTGGCGGGAGGTATCGCTCATGACTTCAACAACCTCCTTCAGGTCACTCTGGGCTATTCAGAATTCCTCTTGGCGGAGAAGCGGAAGGATGACCCGGAATTTGAGGACCTTTCAAAAATCTTCCAAGCGGCCCAAAGTGGAGCCGAACTAGTTCAGCGGCTGCTCATGTTCAGCAGGAAAGTGGAGTCAAAGCCCATTCCCCTGAATCTCAACAAACAAATCGTACAAGTGGAAAAACTTCTTCGACGAACCATTCCCAAAATGATTGACATTAAATTAGATCTGTCCCAACAGCTTATGGAGGTGGAAGCGGATCCGACACAGGTTGAACAAATCCTGATGAACTTGGCCATCAATGCCCGCGACGCTATGCCTGACGGGGGCAGGCTTACGATAAACACGAAGAATACCAACCTCGATGAGGAATACTGCAAGATCCATGTTGGTGTCAAACCTGGTGTATACGTGGCGCTCTCGGTTTCAGACACAGGCCGCGGAATTGACGCCGAGACGGTGGAGCATATATTTGAGCCGTTCTTCACCACCAAAGAGATAGGAAGAGGCACAGGGCTGGGGTTGGCCACGGTCTATGGAATAATCCGGCAGCATGGTGGTCACATTATCTGTGAAAGTGAGGTGTGTAAAGGGAGCACATTCAGCGTCTACTTTCCGGCCATTTTGTCCCGGCTTGAGCATGTTGCGGAATCCGTCCTGGAAATGCCGGCTTGCGGAACGGAAACCGTTTTGCTCGTAGACGATGAGGACTCGGTGCGAGAGCTTGGAAATCGGATTATGACAAATAATGGATACAAGGTGCTTACCGCCGCCAACGGCGAAGCTGCCCTGGAGGTTTACGGTAAAGAGAAAGAGCGCATCGCCCTGGTGATTCTCGATCTCATAATGCCCATCATGGGCGGCAAAGACTGCTTGAAGAAAATTCTTGCGATAGATCCCCATGCGAAAATACTCATAGCCAGCGGCTACTCGGCGGACGCCTCCACAAGAGAATTTATTGAGCTTGGAGCGCAGGGCTTCGTATCCAAGCCTTTCAGACTTAACGAACTGTTGCGGCAGGTTCGTAAGGCGCTGGATGAGAGATGACTACCTGGGTTAAGCACGCCCATTCACCTTTGAGAAGCGCATAAGATTGAAACTGTGGACGCCGCCGGTTCTGGAATTTAATCAGTAAAGCCAAGAATAACCGGAGAAGGCTAAGTCTTCGGAGATATGCGGATCAATTGCAAATGGAGCACGCTTATCTGACAAAAGGACTCAACTTATCCATCGAAGTCCTCAAAAGACTATTCCGTAATTTTGTCGATCAAGAGCTTGGGGTATCCTTTTGAAAGAATTGACCTCGGATGAACACCATACGATTCGTACACTTGATTTCCAGCAGCAGAGCCGTCTTGTATTTTTTGCGCCGACCCACAACGCCGTTATCCACCGAAAGGATTGCCGAACGGGTACAAAAGCCGGGACTTTGATCGCTCATTTCTAAGACTCTCCGAGCATAAACAAGGCCTGATAGGAATGTGCGCCGATTTATCACGTCCTAAATCCGACGGATGGTCCGCCTGATAAATGGATTACTAATCATAGCTGCTTAGACATTGTTTTGGGCAAGATAGAAAATGATTTTGAAACAAAGGTTGGATTGCGCCCCAGATAGTTATTAAACGATTGCCCCAAAGAGCAGTGTCGTGTAACCAGTTCCATCTATGGGACTATAGGCTGCCTATGCGGAATATAGGTCAGCACGCAATCCATTTAAGGCCGTCATGCCGAAGCTTGCCTGCATGACATGACCTAAGAGAAGGAGACAATGCTCAGAAAATTTTTCGCCCTGGAAGAGCTGGGGACCACCGTACGGCAGGAATTCGTCGCCGGCGCTACGACCTTCGTGACAATGGTGTACATCGTTGTCGTTAACCCCAAGATACTGGAAGCTGCGGGAATTCCCTTTGGTCCCTGCATGGTCGCTACCATCCTCAGCGCATTCTTTGGAACCCTGGCGATGGGGATCTACGCAAAGCGCCCTTTCGCCATCGCTCCGTACATGGGAGAGAATGCGTTTGTAGCATTCACGGTCGTGAAGGTGATGGGGTACTCCTGGCAAACCGCTCTCGGAGCCGTGTTCTTTGGAGGGGCGCTTTTCGCTATTCTCACGCTCGTCGGGATACGGGGAAGACTTTCCCGCTCCCTACCCGAAGGGCTGAAGATTGGATTTGCGGTGGGAATCGGGCTATTCATAACGTTTATCGGCCTTCATACCACGGGGATCGTCAGGCTTGGAGTGCAAGGAGCCCCAGTGCATGTGGGCAATCTTCGTGATCCGGCTGTACTCCTTGCTGTGTTCGGTTTCTTGCTGATTACTCTTTTAATGATCAGGAAAGTAGGCGCCGCTATTTTAATTGGGATTGTAACCGTATCGCTCTTGGCCTTTCTCACCGGAATTGCCGCAATGCCTGAACTGGTTGTTGCTCTCCCGCCCAGCCTTTCCCCGACTTTTCTGCAATTGGACGTTCGCGGAGCATTTACCGGGGGTCTTCTTACTGTCGTCTTTTCAATTTTCCTCATGGGTTTCTTGGACACCATGGGAACGCTTATAGGGCTGGCGTACAAGGCTAATCTTCTGGACGAGTCCGGGAACCTGCCGGACATCGAAAAGCCAATGATGTGCGATGCGCTGAGCACCGTTTTGGCTGGAATACTCGGGACCACCACGACAGGTGCGTACATTGAATCCGCCACAGGAATAGAGGCTGGGGGAAAGTCAGGTCTGACTGCGATTTTTGTTGCAGTATTTTTTCTGCTCACCTTATTTTTCGAACCGTTTTTCTCAGCGGTTCCGGCGTGTGCGTACGGCCCCGCCCTCATTGTTGTTGGGATGCTTATGTTGTCTCCGATTGCGCGGGTGAAGTTCGAGGATCCCACCGAGGTGATACCGGTATTCGTGACCATCGTTATGATGTGCTTCACATACAACCTGGGCATCGGCATAACGGCAGGACTGGTGGTGCATCCGCTGGTCAAAGTATTCGCCGGCCGTGTGCGTGAGATCCCGTGGGAACTGTGGGGCATGTCGATAATCTCATTAGTCTTTTTTGTCTTTTGCGCCTACTGATATGGCTTGAGAAGACCAACAAGAAGAAACTGAAGCTTACTATGCTCACAATCACTTCTAATCCAATGTCTCGGTTTTCCCAACAGTAGCCAATTTCCGCCAATGTGTGTTCGGGTAAGCAATTTCTGGATTGTCCTTGACTGGCAAACCTATGGCGCCATAAGCTCAAAACAACAAACAACAGTCTTCCGAGGTGCCATAACGACTGTTTTGCGCTTCTCGGGCCTTGTGTGTAACCGGATTTGCGCTTTTTTGATGTTAGGGTAACCATGGTTCGACGGGTACCCAAGTTTTAGACTCCCGAGATGTCAGGCCTTAGCATAACGCCGGGTGACGAGTCTGATTGATTGCGGCAAGAAAGTCGGTATAGGTATCCTGAACCTTTCTCATTGAAGAGGAACAACCTAAACGCGCCCAAAGTCTTATTGGAGTAGCATGTGTTCAATGCCAAAGACGTCATGCAAAGAGAATTCCATGCCCTCGATCCGCACACGACAATTGCTGAAGCGATCAAGCTCTTCAAGCGAGTCAGTGAGGAAGAAGGCAGACGCGTGTTCGGTATGATCGTCATTGATGAAGCCGGTCGTCTGATCGGAATGTTGTCCATGTATGACGTGTTACTCCTCATACTTCCAAAACATACGAACGTCTGGGGAATGATGACCGATATAGAGGTATCCGGCCTCTTCGAGGTGATTACCGAGAGAGCTCTGTCTGTCCGTGTCGAGGACCTAATGACAGCGGAAGTGATCACCGTTAATCCGGATACTCACGTGTTGCATATTTTGGATATAATGATCAAGAAACACATACGCAGATTGCCCGTGGTGAATAAAGGCATTATTGAAGGCATGGTTTACCTGTCTGATCTCTTCTATTTTTTGGCTGAACATTTGGCGCCCAACGGCAGGACGCATCGACCTTAATAGGACGTATTTTTCCCTCCTGAAGAGATGGCGATGGTCAAAGCAAAGAAAAAAAGTATCTTGTCGGATGTGACGGTCAAAGAGGCGATGCGTGTGAAGGTCTTTAGCAGCGCCGCCAATTTGCCCATAAGCCACGGAATAAGGCTGCTAATAAAGTACAAGATCAATGCGTTCCTTGTTACCGGAGAAGAGGGAGCGCCAGTCGGCGTGGTTTCCAAAACAGATATCATGGGAGCCTATTATGCCGGGCTCGCCATCGAATCTCCTTTGGAACACGTAATGGTGTCTCCGCCGATCTACTGCAATCCCGGCGATTCCCTTGATTCGGCGTTGGACACAATGCGATCTCGCCGCATATACCGCCTGTACGTTCGCAGTGAATTGGAAAACAAAGTGGTGGGGGCAATTGCTTATCCTGACATTGTGGGCCTGCTTTATGGATATTGCAGATCCTGCGATCAAAGCGCTATGAACCGGAAGAAAACTCTTCACAATAACCCTGACTCAATCCGTATCAGAGTCAAAGATATCATGACAGGGCAGGTTGTGTGGTTCTATGACCACGACAACCTGTTGAGGATAATGGAGGGAATTTCTGAGCATCGTTGCCGATCGGCGCTCATAAGAGACCGCGCAGGCGTTCCCATAAGTGTGATCTCACAGACGGATCTGATTTTGGCTTACGCTCATGGAATACCCTTTGAAACACACGCTGCCGACATTTTGGCGTCTTCGCGAGTGCTTTCCTGCGAAGAGACCACATTCCTGGAAGACGCCGTACGAAAGATGATTCTCTCTGATCTACAACGACTGTTCGTATGGTCTGAAGCCCCTGAAAATATCATCGGAGTGATTTCTTTATCGGATGCGGCGAGAGTCCGTTCAGGTTCATGTCACGCCTGCACAAGCAGTCGCATAAGAGTCGAGTGAAAGAAACATCGCCGATCAGCAAAGCCGATATAGACGCAATGCAAGCTGAATTGTGCTCGGCTATGCCACCACGGACCATTTTATGAAAATTGGAGCGATGATATTGTTGGGCTTCGTTGCGGTCCCATTGGTTTTGTGGCTCTCTTGCGCCATTAGGATGTTTGTCTACGTGAATCGCCGTTTTCAAGACCAGAGAGAATACGCTGATGGTGGAGCCGGCCGATATCGTCGTTTGCTTTTTTTCTTACGATGGCTACTGTTTTGTCTTTTTGCCTCAGCGGGTGTTATCTTCAACGCTCTTGCACTTTTGATAACCGTGTTTTGGAGTTGGGTTCGGGGCAGACCTCTTCCACCGAAGGAGTCGGGGCGGTGAGAATGCTACCTGCAGGCCGACATAAGTGAGGAAACTTTCAGATAGACTTACCCAAAGAATTATCAATCGACTTCGCCGACCAAAATAAACGGCGCCCAGTAAAATGGGTGGTCATATCCCGCTTTCCTTATTTCGTCTCTTGCCAGCCTCAACGACTCCAGCTTGGTCTTTCCCTCCTTCAAATGCTTGAAAAAGCTCTCCACAAGATTCACCGAAGCGGTCTCAGAGACACTCCACAAGCTCATCAGGACTGACCTTGCTCCCGTATACTGGAACGCTCTTCCCATTCCCATTGTTCCCTCGCCTGAGATGTGTCTTCCAAGACCCGTCTGACAAGCGGTAAGGGCGGCGATATCGCAATTGAGCTTTAACCCCATGACTTCGGAGAGACGCAAGAAACCGTCCTGTCCTTTCGGTTGATCAAGGAGACTCATTACCAGCACAGGCTCTTGTATTCCCGGCAAGTCCTTTCCGAAGTATCCATGGGTCGCAAACACAAGGGACTTGTAAACTGTGAGGTCTTTGTTGAGTAATACTGTCTTCTTGACGTTCAATCCCTCATAAAGATCTATCTGCTGTGCAGCGTCGCTCTTCAAAGATTCGCCCAATTGTGCCGTAAGGGGCAATCTGGGAAACGTTAACCCGCTTTCAGTTTGGATGGACATCGTAAGGTCCGTTGGAAGATTGGCCAAAAGCTTGTCTCTTTCCTGTTTGGCGACATTAACCAGACGAGGATCATCGGCGGAGAAAACCGGATCGACCATAGCTAATGTTTTCTCCCCAGTCTTCTGATGTTTGCCCAGCGTTCGAGCCAAAGTAAGAGCGGTAATCGACTGGTAATAAGAAATCGGATTGCGGTCTCCGAAGAATTCGGTTCCGGAAGTCTTCACCCTTTGGTTTTCGGTTACGACCTCGCCGCCATCGCTTAAAACCAGCATTTCAAGGGGAAGGACTCCCAGAGAGCCATCAGGTACGACGATTACCGAAGCGTCTTTGGGTAAGTCAGGAAGAATATCAGCCAAGAGTAAATCAGATAGCTTCTTGCCGGACGCGAAATCGAATTTTCCCAGTTTCTGAGCGACAGTCTCACCTGACCCCATTTCCATGGGTTCGCGGAACTTTTTCACGAGTTCATCAACTTCTTTTCGGGAAATGGGTTTGAATGAACCCTTTACGAGGGTCTTGCCCTTTGTGAGGTAAATGATTACGCCGGTATCGGTTACGTGGTAAGCTAAAACCCATTCGTTATCGTTTAGACCCGTTTGTGAGAGATCCATAGGTTGGGGGTACTTGGTGGCCGCGAAGAGAGGATACTGCTTACGGAGCATATCGACATGAGACGCCAGTCTTGATTGGGCTTCCTTAACCTGAGGTTCAAGGACGGTAATCTGTTCTTTGTTTTGCTTCTCATAAGCCTTTTGGAGATTTTTCGTCAGGGCCGCAAGTTCATCAGCCAGTTGAGAGTCCTTGTCGCGAACATCCGTAGCAACATCGAGACCTGAAGACGCGTTTCTTTTTGATATGGATTCAGCAAAGATCCTTGCCCTGGTGTATTCGGACTCTTTGAATGCCTCCACGGGGCGGTTCATTTTTGCAAACGCACGGGCTAGGCCCTCGTAAGGCGCTGTGCGGTAAAATCCGTTGATTCTCACATCAAAGAAAGTTTGCCGTTCGGCGATGTTGAGGCTCGATCTTAGGTCTTCAGTGTATAAAACAGCCTTTCGGTAATATTCCACCGCCCGGGGATTATCGCCCATACCTTCATAGGACATGCCTAGACCGGCGTAAGCAGTGAAAAGGTTGTCGGCGTCTCTATTTTGCTCGGCGGATTTAAGAAGGCTCTCATAGGAAGTCTTGGCTGAGGGGTAATCGGTCTTGGCCAGATATAATCTACCGAGGGATGAACCGCGATTTGCGTGTCTTATGAACGGTTCGGCTTTTTCTATCTCACCCTTGTCCAGGTATAGGTTTCCGATAGAATCTTCAGGCAAATCTGTAGGAACTCCGATCTTTACATAGATTTCCTGCCCATGCTGAAAGCTCGCCAATGCCTTGTCGTAGTGGTCCCAGTTCCGATAGACTTCGCCCAGAGCAATCAGGGTTTCCCCTTCGCCCGGCACATCCCCAACCTTTCTCCTGATATTTAGTGATTTCTCTAAGATTTCCACTGCCTTGGTATATTGACCCCAGTCCGCATACACGAACCCCAGGTCTGTAAGGGTATTCCCTTCACCCGCCGAATCCTCGATCTTCCTGCTAATCTCCAGAGACTTCTGGTAATATTCCACCGCTTTGGCGTATTGGTCCCAGGCCGCATACACACGCCCCAGAGCCACTAAGGTTTCCCCTTCGCCCTTGACGTCCCCGATCTTCTTGCTAATCTCCAAAGATTTTTTACCATACTCCAGCGCCTCCGCATATTGACCCCAGGCCTTATGCGCGACTCCCAAGGCTCTCAGGGTTTGCCCTTCGCCTTTGACGTCCCCGATCTTCCTGCTTATCTCTAGAGATTTCTCGTAATACTCCAGCGTCTTGGGGCGTTGGCCCAAGGCGTAATACACATCCCCAAGGCCCATCAGACTTTTTCCTTCGTCCGCCACGTCCCCGATCTTCCGGAATATCCCAAGGGACTTTTCGTAATATTCCACCGCCTTGACGTTTTGGCCCGAGGCCGCATACACATGACCTAAGTTCATCAGAGTTTGCCCTTCGCCCCTGATGTCTCCAATCTTTTTCCTGATCTTAAGGGATTTTTCGTAATATTCCACAGCCTTGGCATTTTGGCTCCTCCATTCCGAATACACGATCCCCAGATTGTTGGCTACAGCGCCGCTTCCCTCTTCGTAGCCCACCCGCTGAAAGATGTGCAGGGCCTTCTCGTAGAACTCCACTGCCTTGGAATACTGCCCCCAGCCGTAATACACTAATCCTAGGTTGTTCAGGGTCAGCCCTTCGCCTTTGACGTTCCCGGTTTTCCTGGCTATGTCAAGAGAAGTCTCATACGACTCCACCGCCTTGGGGTATTGACCCCAGTTCCGATAGACTTCTCCTAGGTTGTTAAAAATTTCGCCCTGGCCTCTGATGTCTCCAACCCTTCTCCTAATCTCAATGGATTTTTCGTAATATTCCACAGCCTTGGCATTTTGACCCTCCCAATCCGAATACACGTTCCCTAAATTGTTCAGGGCGTCGCCTTCGCCTTTGACGTCGCCGATCTCCCTCCTAATCTCAAGGGCCTTTTCGTAGAACTCAGCCGCCTTAGGATATTGTCCCCAGCCGTAATACACGGCCCCCAGGTTGTTCAGAGTATTCCCTTGGTTCTGGGCGTCTCCTATGCTGATGAATATGCGTATGGCCTCCTCGTATTTCTCAACCGCTTTTTCCATATCTGCTCTGGTGCGGGCTTTCTCCATCAATGTCTTTGCCTGATTAAAGATGCGTATCCCGGCTTCCTGGGACTGCGTCAGTCCGGTGGACGGGAAAAACAAGAAGATAGCGCACAACGCTCCTGCTATAGTAACCGCTCTTTTCATAGCCCCTCCCGGAGGCGTAAGGCAGACAGGACAAGCAAGATGCAGCTTTTCCTGCGAATCCAGGCAATTTTCACGAATATCAGTTTACTAACCCCACTAAAATAAGCGGAGCCCAAAACAATGTATATTTGTAGTCCGCCTTCCGTATCTCATCTCTTGCAAGTTTCACAATCCATATAAACAGACGGTCGGTTCGTCTCTGCAAAATATAAAACAATGGAGCGAACAAGGGTCTCTTACCCCAGCGACGTCCTCTAGATTATTAGTCAATTACTGAACTCGAATGTGACAGAGGCCGGGGGTAAAAATACGCTTAGTTCATATACGTCCCTTCCTCCGCATCTTCCCTTCTTTTCTATATTTGAGGGGTTAGAGGGTAAAACCTTGAGGGATAGAATTCAAAAGAAACGCACACGAAAGGAGGCTTTGCCATGAACGGTCAGCAACAACATCAGGGCGGCGGTATCGGATTAATCATTCTCTTGGTCATTCTCTACATCATCTTGAACCCCATTCCCGGTCCCATTGATGACGCAGCGGTTGCTCTATTCGGCGGATATCAAGCCCTGAAGAGGCTATGATTACCGCACGCCCGCACACGCATTAAATCTATAGAGAAACAGAATACATCAAGAAAGGAGCGCTAATATGGGCACAAACGGATTCCGAGAAGAGGAGCTGGTAAGCCGCAAAGTAAAAGTCGGCAATGAATGGCAAACCAGAGTATTCCCAGTTGTCGGCGGCAGACTGCGAATTCTTCACGAAAACAATGACCACCTGAGCATCCAGACCGAAATTGTCAGGTTGGAGCCTGACTTCGCGGTGGTTAAGGCCGCCATTGAGGTTGAAAAAGGAAAGTTCAACGGCACGGGAACCGCCTCAGCCCAAAGAGACGCGAGACTGGCCGACTCTTTGGTTGAATTGGCTGAGACCAGAGCCATCGCTAGAGCGCTGCGGTTTGGCGGCATAGGCGTGGAATACACTTCAGCAGAGGAAATCGCTTATGCGGCAGGCGCTGAGCAAACCACAAACAAACCGCCCGAACCTGTGTTTCCTGCCGATGGCGGTGCCAACAAACAGGAATCAAAAGCGTCGAATGATGCTATCGATGCCGGGAACAACGGAGCAAAACCTGATAATTCAGGAGCGGCCCATCGATCAACGCCGCAAAGTTTGGGCAATGGAAAAGCTACGCAAGCGCAATGCCGAGCGTTGTTTGCCCTGACCCGCAAAGCGCAGTACACGGATCACGATATCGACTCCCTGCTCCGTCCGCTGAACGCCGTATCCTTCCAAGAACTTTCCCGTGAATCCGCCTCCCAGCTCATAAGCTACTTGCAAACCGAAGTCGCAGCTTAATTTCACCGCATAAAGACCACGAAGAACAGACAAAGGGCGGGACGCTACAGGTGCGTTCTAGCCCCGCCACAACAAAGGAGAATAGCTATGTTCAGAATTACCTCATTGTTCCAGGCGCCGAAGCCCAAGTCCCGAAGGAGAAAACTGATCCGTGAACTCCGCCGTCTGGTTAATCAGAGAAATTACTGGCGCAACCGCACGAAGGAACTTCGATGGAGGGGAAGAAGATGAGAACAACGGAAGAGCACGATCACTTGTCGTATTCGCAGGTTAGTTGCTACCTGAGTTGCTCCTTACAATACAGGTTCAAGTACATAGATAAGCTAGAACCCGCTTTCAAATCTTCCGCTCTGGCTTTTGGCTCAGCAATCCATGAGGCGGCTGCCGCTTACCATCAGAGCCGTTTGGAAGGAGATCCTCTTAGAGCGGATCAACTGGTGGATGTTTATAGGGACGAATGGAGGCGGGCCGGTCAGGTGAAATACTTCAACGGCGACAATGAGAATACCCTGACGGAGAAAGCCCGCCAAATGCTCACCGTATTCCATGACTCCGTGGACCTGAGCAGCCGGATCATTGCTATTGAAGAATTCTTCGAACTGCCCCTGGGCGGGCTCCCGCTATTTCAGGGTTATATTGATTTGATAGAGCAATCGCCCGAGGGAGACGTCACCCTAGTTGACCTGAAGACAGCGTCAAAAAAATACTCCACAAATGCCGTGGAGAGCAATATGCAATTGACTGCCTACGCCTTGGCAACAGAGTCCATGGGATTTAATCCGGATGAGCTGAAATTCCGGTTAGACGTGCTCCTGAAGACCAAGGAAGCCGGGCTGGTCAGATATGAAACCAGTCGCACCCCGGATGACAGGTATCGCTTCATCAAGCTCTTGTACAGCGTTTGGAACGGTATCCAACAGGAAGTCTTCTTTCCCCGACACGACTGGGGCTGCGTCCAATGCGCTTGGACAAGGCAATGTAAAGACTGGTAGAAAGGAGTAATAGGAATGGCGAAACCCAAAGACACACACCGCATATCCAATGAGCTGATTACCTTGCAGCCGACCGACAACATAACCGTACTGCCGCCCAACTCAGGCGTTGTCGGAACATTCTTGGAGCAAACGGCGAACATGTTCAAGGCCAGGGCTATGCGAATGAGTGGCCTCTTGCGAAGAATAGATGAAGCGGGACAACGAACTGAAGTGTTGCTGAGAACAGCCGCGGAACGTATGGAAGTGGCTGAGTCGGCTTTGCAGGAACAAATAAACAAAGAGGGACTTGCGAACGAAGCTGATGCCGACCAAAACACAGAGATCGATTAGGCGGGAGCATACAGACTCGTGATTTTGAATCTCATATTATAGAGACCGAAGGTCTCTATTTCCCCGCGCAGACACGAATATCTCACCTTATCAATTGTAGCCGAACGTACCCGAACTGGAAACTTTGCAAAGAAAAAGTAAGTAGGGGCCTGCCCCTTTACCTTTTCCATTTTCCGGCCTTGTCATTTCTAACCTTTCCACGATCGCTTCTATCCACGCCCCATGAAAACAGCAAGGATATTATCCGCACGGGTACTATAACTTCTCGCCTCCCGCATTCTTGGCGCTGGAGCCAACGATACCCAACTATAGTGCCGCGCATTGTGATTGCGTGTAAAAAAGAGCGCGACTTTTTTCCAGACATTTGGTATGTCCCTGCCATCGATTGATGGGAGGGAACGGCAATGCCCAAGCGTGGATTGAGGCTTGAACTGGATGATTACAATGACATTGTTCGCCATCGCTATCTTGCCAGGAAGAGGAAAGATTTTCAGGCAAGGGTACGTCTGAGAGCGATTTTGCTGGTTCACGAAGGAAAGACCCTTGAACAAGTTGGTCAAATTCTAGAAGTGGCTCGGAGTACGGTGGAGCGCTGGGTAGACAGGTACAGATCCAGAGGCGTGACGGGCTTGCTTGTACGAGGACCGTATCAGGGCAAAAAGCCCAGGCTGAGTCTGGACCAAAAACGAGAACTAGCTATAACGGTTCGACAAGGGCCTGAAGTCAGTGGCCTAGACACTGGAGTCTGGACGGCCCCGATCATTGCAGATCTGGTACATCGGCGGTTCAATATTAAATATAGTCCCTCTCAGATTCGCAGGCTTCTGCACGAGCTGGGGTTTTCACTTCAATATCCCAGACAAGAGCCCTCTGAAGCCGATAAAAAGCGGCAGGCCACATGGCTTGAAGAGGAAGTGCCTGAGATTAAAAAAAAGTCCAAGAAGACGAAGGCATCCTGATGTATCAAGATGAAGTGAGCTTTAAGCAAGCGGGCTCCATTTTCCGACATTGGGCTTTGAAGGGGATCGGATGCGTGGTGAAGAGTCCACCCACAAGGAAATCCTTGAAAGTGATGGGAGCGGTAACGGTCGGCCCTTATCCCAAATTCCACTTCCGCTTCGTCAACTGGTTCAACACTCACAGTTTTCTGGCCTTCTTGGATCAGCTCATCTCCAGGTACAGGGGTCGCAAGATACACATGATCCTGGACAACGCCAAGTACCACAAGGGTCCCAAAGTACGGGAGTGGCTCAAAGACAAACAAGACCGTATTGAACTCCACTATCTGCCGCCGTATTCTCCGAAACTCAATGCGGCCGAATACGTCTGGAAGGAAACCAGGAGAAAAACCACTCACAATCGATTCTTCAAAACCTTGGCTGAATTCAGGGAGCGACTTTTCAGAAGATTCAACCGCTTTCAGGGAAATCCTGCGTCGCTGAGAAGCGTCCTGGCATCTTTTGCTTAGGACTCATTCTCTCCGCGCATCACTATAAATAAAGAGAGTCGTAGAATATCATGGATAGTAGCCGCATTTGTGAGGGCATTCCTTATGTGACGGAAGCCCCTGTCCAAAGCGATTTTCCAAGATGCCGCACGTACGGCATGTTGACAGACAATATAAAAGTGGCTCTGGATCCAGGGAGGGTTACAAAGATTACAAAACTTCCCGTCTATGCCCCTTTAGGCAGGGACTTCCGACCAGTTGAATGCGTCTTTAGGCATTTGGATTTCTTATTGACGACCGCATTGAATCGCTCCTATACTGGAGACAGTAACGTTCGGATTTCAAATCGAGTCAGATGCTACGACAAGAACTACTTGACCGCAGCCTGGGGAGGACAGTCCATGACATTGATCACCCAATTCTTGCGGCCGCAGGACGTGGGCATTTGTAGGGGCAGGCTCATACAAATCGTCTTAATGGCCCTGCTGTTTATTAGCGCCTACCCCATTGCCGGTGACAGAGTAAATTGCCTTGCGAGCCAGAGCGAGCGACCTGATAGGAATCTTCCTAATCAAGACGTTACAGCAGTTCCCACACTTTCTCACGGGGGCCTGTGCGCCGTTATTGTCGGCATCTCCCAGTACAAGAACCCGGCGGTTCCGTCTTTACGGGGCGCTGCCAATGACGCTAAATCTTTTGCGGACTTTCTCGAAACGCAAAGAGACCTCTTTGCCGGCATCGGGATCGAATTATTAACTGATGAGCTGGCAACTAAGGCCAATATAGAAAAGAAATTGACAGATATAATCCGAAGAGCCGGCAAGAACGACACAATTGTGCTGTTCCTGAGTGGTCATGGTTCAGTGGACCCAAAGCGACCGAGCCAATTCTTTTTCCTGACACACGATTCGGATCCAGACGCCTTGGAAGCCACTTCGGTGAATATGTCGGGTATGGTGTTTCTCAAGAATCTCGAATGTCCTCGAGTTGTGCTGATAGCCGATACGTGCCATTCCGGCGGATTATTAGAAGGAAGGGCTAAATCGCGACTGAATCCGTTGAAAACTCTTGCCAGGGACCTTGGTTCGTCGGCAGGAAAAGTCGTCATCACTTCCAGCCGTCCGGACGAGTATTCCCTCGAATCCCGGTACCGGGAAAGCGGCGTGTTCACCCATTGGTTCCTCGAAGGGCTGAAAGGGGCGGCGGATAAAGAAGGTCGGGGCGTGGTGACCATTAAGGAGGCGTATAACTACGCATACGAGCAAACAAAGGTAGAAACTCATGAATCTCAGCACCCTCAGTTTCAGGGTAATATAGAAGGTATATTCCCTTTGTCCATAACGGCTAACGTCCAGGGGCGAATTCCTACCATACTTGACATTACCGCTGATCCACCCGGCTCGGAAATCATTGTTGGGGGACTCCTAAAGGGAGGGGCGAATCGTGATGGTTCGTTCCGCCTCAAATATCTTCCTATTGCTCGACCAATTCCCGTCGTGATCAGGAAGGAGGGGTGGGTAAAGCAAGAAGTGGCGCCGCCGGTTGAATTCTCAGAGAAGAATACTCACGTGACACTACCCCTCTTAAGGCTTGATCGCGCAGTGTCATCCCTCAGGATAACGACAACTCCAGGTGATGTCGCGGTAATACTGGGTGGGCAGGCGGTTGGAAAGACCGACGTTAAAGGTGATCTGATCACAAATAACGTTCAGGTGTCCGTGAATCATCTCATCGAATTGGAAAAAGCAGGGTTCGACAAGGAATCAATCAATCTGGTTGTTCCGGTTGGTTACGAGAGTAAGACGGCGCAATTGGAGAGAGTCCCATTACGCAAAGTGTCGACTTCCCGACCTGTTGACCGTATCGGCAAGGACTACGTTGTTCATAAGGAGCAAAAAGTTCCTAACTGGAAGACCAAACGGCTGGAAAATCTTTCTTCAGAAGACCAACGCCTGATGGAGTTGAATCCCGGAATGACGCGATTCAGGTTGGAAAACGTGAAACAGATATACAGGAAACGTAGAAACAAAGATCTGGGTACGAAGATATATTTGCGAGAGATGAGACGCGATATGTTCAAGTCGGAGCAGGGCAAGTCGCAGTCCGGTAGCGGCATACCGTATTCGGGAGACTGAAAGAGACCGAAGCCTCTGCTTTTCTTGAACTGTGGGAAGGCCAAGCGAAAGGTGGGTTAGTCCGACGAAAGATCGCCGAAACTACCCGATGGCTTGAATCTAAGGATGACCCTGAAAAATCCTGTATGGAGTGGAAGCATGGAGCATCTGCGCTTTTTCTGGGCGATATGCGGCAAGGTCGTGATAATTTTGGGTCTTTGCTCCGGGTTGGCTATTTCCGACTCCGGAGACAAAAATCGGGATCTGAGGCAAGCCTGCGTGACGGGTTCGGTAAAAGAGGCGGAGCGCCTCATGAGCGCAGGGGCGAATATCGAGAGCCGGGATGGCGAGCGCAAGACTCCGCTCATTCTGGCAGCGCTTAATGGACGTCAGGAGGTGGTCCGATTGCTCCTGGATCGAGGCTGTGATATCAACGCCGTGGACAACCAGGGCCGAACAGCCCTGATTTGGACGACGATCCAAGGACACGAGAAGGTGGCCGATGTCCTTTTGGACGAAGGCGCCGCCGTTGATGTTCGCGACAATCAGGGGGTTACCGCCCTCATGTGGGCGGCGGTAAAAGACAAAGAGACCGTGGCCAAGGCTCTCTTTGCACGCAGCGCTGATGTAAATCTGTTGGATAAGGACGGTAGGACGGTACTGATGTTAGCCGCATTTGGAGGGAACCTCAATATCGTCAAAATGGCCATAGAGCAAGGGGCAGATCCACAGGCGAAGGACTCAGGAGGGGCAACCGCTTACGATTATGCGGCAAAAAAGGGAAACCAGAAGTTGAAGGATTTGCTCATGAGTCCACCCAAATGACGGACACGCAGAGCGACTGTCCGAGCGCAGGGTTTCTCCCAATCCGTGTTTGGATTTTGCGTGGGCTATATTAGGGTTTTCATTGGATGCATGCGACGGCTTAATGCGTTATTCGCCAAGGGGACATCGGCCATGGAGACGACAACGCCCCGGAAATTTTCGAGGGAATCAACATGAACAGAGTAACGGTCCGGATCTTAGGACTTCTTGTGGTTCTTATGTCCTTACACCCGGTCATTCTACCGCTCCTTTCGGTGTCGTGGGCTGAATCGGATAATATGGTGGAAGTTCTTGTCTCTCTTGGTGAACCTGCGCCGGAGGCGGTCAAATTCAAGATATGGACCAATAAAGAAGAAGGTGAAGCGTTTCATCCGGACGACCGGGCAATTATCTTCTTAAGCGCCGAACGGCAGTCATACGTAACCATATTAGCCGTAGGGTCGGACGGGATAGTTACCGTAGTCTTGCCAAACAAGCTGATGCGGGATAGCCTGATTCAGCCTCACACTCTTTACGCTCTGTTTGGAGATGACGCCCCGGTGCGTCTCACGACGGAAGAAGGGTCAAGTAACGAAAGACTCGTGCTTTATCTGACTCCGACTCCCTTGGTCCTGGAACCTTTGAAAATATCGGAAGGCAGGGCATGGCTCATCCTTGGACACGGGGAACAAAAGGATGTTCAAATTCTCAAAGACAAACTTCAGACGATAGCGAAGAATAAAGACTTTAACAGAGCCGTCATTTTATTTCCCGATGAGAAGGGGAATCCTCTTAAGATCAAATTGACGGAAGTTCCTCATACTGTGCTGAGAAAGGGAATTCCGGCGCCGGAGAGCTCTATCCCCGAGACGCTTACCGGAGCGTCCGGTCTAAAGCCGCTACGCAAAATAAAACTCAAGGAGTAGGAAAGTAAATATCCACGTGCATAGCACGTGGCTTTGCTTTATGCCCCCATAGGGGGCAAGCTGAGTTGTTTCCAAGGTTTTCACTTGAATGTGAGAGGTAACCGGTCCTCACAACGCTCTTTTGTTTCTTGGTATTTGACGTAATTGCGGATCATACCCGCATCAAGCCCTACTGCGTCAACACAGTAGCCCTTAGCCCAAAAGTCGTTGCCCCAGTAGGGCCTTCCCTTGAGATATGGGAACTGTTTGAATACTCGTATCGCTGTACGACCCTTAACAGTGGCCATCAAGTCGGAGATCGACGCTTTGGGAGGCTCCATGCATATCAGATGAGCGTGGTCCGGCTGCACATTCAATTCCACGACATCGCGCCCCAAACGGCCGCAAAAGACCTGGATGCAGTTGTGAACCTTCTGACCGACCATCCTTGCAGTGCACGGAACCGGTATTTCGGCGCTCAAACTAGGTGATACCGGCAATGCCATATGGCATGTGATAAGCTTTCGAAACCTGCCCATCTGCTTCCCTTTTGCTCGAAGTTGCGGGAACAACTCGAACTTAGGATTAGCAGTGAGCCCCTACCGGCAAAGCCTGTGTACTCTGACCACGCGCACAGCACGTGGACTTCTAAGACTAACTATATCAAGGCGCTAGGCTGATACTGTCTGACCCTTGACAGCGACCTCAAACCGTAGCTTCGTCTTTAGAAGGGAACTTTGATTGATTGCCTGCCAAAGCAAAATCAGCGTCGATTCATTCAGTATCAAGTTGCGACTATTCTTCTACGAGCTTTGCTCGGCGCTCTCTTACTTGGACTTTTTTGCAGCCGTCTTGGGAATCGGTTTAACGGCGTCCTTCAATGCTTTTGCGGCCCGAAACACCGGAGCCTTGGTAGCAGGAATATTCATTTTGGCTCTGGTTTGAGGGTTCACCCCCACGCGAGCTTTCCTGTCCGAAACCGCAAATGTCCCCAAACCGTCGATGCGTATTGAGCCGCCGTCCTTTAGACTCGTTTGCATGGTCTTGACCAGGTTGTCCAGCATCGTTGCGGCGACCTTTTTGGTAACATTCGCTTCTTCAGCCAGTTTAGCCACGAGTTCCGCCTTTGTCATCGTAATACCTCCCCTGGAATCAGAGTAATCGAGCTCTCCATCCGTTTTACAGGTGAGGAGAAGTTCCTTTTCGGCCTTCTGTAAACGTTTAATCCTGAATTCTTCTTTGAACGCCTCCGATTTACTTGGCGTCCGCCTATACCACACCAATCGCACGGGCAGTCTTGACCTGGTGTACCTGGCCCCAGTCCCACCTTTATGCGCTTCAAGGCGGCGTTCCAGATCGATAGTGGTCCCGCAGTACAGGGTAGAGTCCGAGCATCGGAGGATATATATGAACTAGGGCATATTCTTATATTCTACGCTGAGACTGCAATATGCGCGTCGGGCGCATGCCATTTGTGGTTTTGATGCGATAGCCCTTTGTTTACCGCACTGGAACCACATTGTCCACAAGATTTAACGCTTGTTCCACAGGGCCGTGACGTGGTGTGTTCAACCCAAGTTTTCTCTGATAATATCGATCTCAGGGCTTCAAGCGACTAACTCGGCTTCTTAATGGGTTAAGATCGGACGCCAGGTCCGACATACTGAAGAAGTCTTCTTGGAGAACCAACGCAAAGATGAAAGACAAGTCCCCCTCAATAAATGGCGATCAATCCCGACCTTCTACCGTTCAAGGTCAAATAGAACGCGTGACCTTTCACAATGACGAGACCGATTTCACCATCGCTCGGCTTAAAGTTCCCGGTTACCGCGAACTCGTCACAGTCGTGGGAACCCTCATGGCTCCTACGCCGGGACAAGTTGTCCGAGCCACCGGGGAATGGATCAATCACCCAAAGTTCGGAGAGCAGTTCAAGATCGTGCGGTACGTGACTCTTGTCCCGGCGACCGTCGCGGGCATCGAAAAATACCTTGGCTCCGGTCTCATTAAGGGGATCGGACCCGTCATGGCCAAGAGGTTGGTCAAGGAGTTCGAGGAGGACACTCTCAAGGTCATCGAGGAAGACTCAGGCAAGTTGCTGGAGGTTGAGGGCATCGGAGCGAAACGTGTGAACATGATCTCCAAGGCTTGGGCGGACCAGAAAGAAATCCGAGAAGTAATGGTCTTTCTCCAAAGCCAAGGTGTCAGCTCGACCTTCGCCGCAAAGATATTCAAGCAATACGGCCAACGCTCCATAGACGTTGTTAAGGAAAACCCGTACAGGTTGGCCGAGGACATTTTCGGCATAGGATTCATAACAGCCGATCATATAGCCGAGAATCTGGGCATTGCAAAGGATTCGTCTGTCCGAGCGGCGGCAGGGGTAATATATACGCTCAATCAACTGGCGGATGAAGGTCACGTGTACTACCCACATGAGGCCCTAGTGGACAGAAGCCGTGAGATGCTACAGGTGGATCGAGATGTGGCCCTCGGCGGCTTGCAGTCCCTTGTAGCTCAAAACAAGGCTGTGCTCGAATATTTTCATGAAGGCCAAGACAACCCTCCCGGCGACAACATGGCCGTGTACTCTGGCGGCTTTCCATATTTGTGAGAAGGGCATAGCTTACAGGCTGAAAAAGCTTATGTCCGCTCCGTTGAAAAGAAGAAAGATTGACCCAAGCAAAGCTGTAGAATGGGTTCAGGCCCAGCTTTCTTTGTCGTTGGCGTCAAATCAGATTGAGGCCGTCAAATGCGCCGTTGATAACAAAGTCATGGTCATCACCGGCGGACCGGGGACTGGAAAGACGACCATAATAAACGCTATTTTACAGATTTTCGGAAGGTTGGGAATAGACATTCTTTTAGCCGCTCCCACCGGCAGGGCCGCTAAAAGAATGACCGAAGCCACCGGACACGAAGCCAAGACGATTCACCGTTTACTGGAATTCAGTCCGAAGAAGGGCGGTTTTCAAAAGAATGAAGACCAGCCTCTTGAGTGTGACCTACTGATACTGGACGAAGCGTCCATGATCGACACTGTGCTCATGCATAATCTCTTAAAAGCGATTCCCATCCATGCGACCCTGATTCTCGTAGGTGACGTGAACCAGCTTCCGTCGGTCGGACCGGGGAACGTGCTGAAAGACATTATCTCTTCCGGAGCCGTCCCTGTTGTGTACCTAACCGAGATATTCCGACAAGCCCAAGATAGCTCAATTATAGTCAACGCCCATCTCATCAACCAAGGGGTGATACCAGTCCTGGATAACACCCGGGGATCATCCACTGACTTTTATTTCATTCAAAAGGAGCAACCGGAAGAGGCCCTGGCGGTAATATTGGAGTTGCTCAACGGGCGTATCAAAAGGGCGTTCGGCTTTGATCCTTTTGACGATGTTCAAGTGTTGACCCCTATGAACAGGGGCTCCGTGGGGGCCAGGAATTTGAACATCGAGTCGCAGAATATTCTCAATCCAAGGGAAGACGGTATAAACCGCGGGGGAAGGAATTTCCGAGTCAACGATAAGGTCATGCAGATCAGGAACAATTATGACAAGGAAGTATACAACGGAGACATCGGACGGATATTGAAGATTGATACCGAAGACCAAGAAGTAACGGTAATCTTTGACGGCAAACGGGTTGATTACGATTACTCCGATCTGGACGAGCTGGTATTGGCTTACGCCGTTTCAGTGCATAAATCCCAGGGCTCTGAATATCCCTGCGTGGTCATTCCGTTGCTCACCCAGCACTATGTAATGCTCCAGAGAAATCTTATATACACGGCGATCACCCGAGGGAGAAAACTGGTGATCTTGGTTGGAAGCAAGAGAGCTTTGGGCATTGCCGTAAAGAATGACAAGACGCAGAAGCGGTACACGCATCTGAAGCTTAGACTATCCGGCCGGTAATCCCAGAGGGAGATGGGCAACAAGAAGCTCCATCCTGTTAGCGTCTGTTCCGGCAGGCTTAACCAAGGACATTGATGTTCTATACACGAGTTTTGAGGACAAATAACCCCCGGTTGAACCGGGAGTTATTTTTGTCATTGCTACCTCGAATACCTTTCAAAGGGTCAGGGCTTCGGGTGACGTAAATACCGGGCGCTTATAGTTGCGACAACAGGATCAAGAGATGCTGCCTTTGCTTCTATCTGGAGCCTCCTCGTCTCAATAGTTCCAGGGGAACAACCTGCAAGATCGGCCAACTCTCTTTTTGATCTACCAGAAGCCAGACCTTCGAACACGAATTGCTCCTCGGGGGTCACCTTCTTGAGCAATTTTTCTACAAGATCTCGCGTGACAAGGTAATCTTCGAAAGAGACATCTGCACAGGAAACTATCTCTTCGGCTGACGGCAAGCTTTCTCCCTCCTCATGGTCCTCCCAGCGTGTTTCAGGCCAAATGGATTCTCTGGTCGGATGATATGGTCGGGGCGATAGCAAGCCATCAACAACTTGAGTCACTTCCCACAGACTCATTGGCGCGCTATATGTTTTGAGCATCATGGGCTCACGAACCTCAAGACATGGGTAATCAAAGATTTTAGATTTTCTGTCCTTCTTCTCCTCTCCCTGATAGACGGGAATAATCGGTAAAGAAGCCTGCAGAGTCTCCAATGTCATGGTAGTAGGCCGCTCACGCCAATTCATTCCCCATGCCTGGAGACCAATAATCTTTTTCGAACGCCTTTGCCCTATTCGGGCTGTGTATGACTGCAAAATGCCCTTTCGCTCAAGTATCCTAGCCCACCGTGCTACTTGTCTATGAATCCTGCGTTGATACCGCGGACACCGTAGCCGGTTAATAGTGCCTTTTACGGCCTGCCGAAGTTCGCACAGGCATCTTTCATTGGGCTTGGAGCTAAAGCGGGCCTTCCATAGAAGCCGGTCCCGAATTTTCATGGTGTCATTCCGTGAGGAGATCTTCGGAGCGATAAGATCTTCCAGGAGTTCTTCGGCTAAATGGGGCTCACCGTCTTGAAGGAGACCCCTCTTCCACAAAAACCCGACGACCTGCCGGCTGATTAACTGCAATTCCTCCATTCCGTTTAGATTACCCCCGTAAGAGAGTAATACGTTGATGTAATTGACCTTGCCTGGTTGGCGAGAGATCATACGTACGAAGCTTTGCTTGTAAACATGAATTTCGCCATGGTCTCTCTCCTTTCAGATGCTGGCTCATTTGTACCTCACCTAATGGCGAGGAATCTGAGTAGGTTATAAGGCAATAAAGACGTGGTATGCCTAATGATCGACCCTTATTCCCCCTTTTCCCCTAGGCTATTCCCCCAGGCGGACGGTATGCTAATACCGTTGAGCGGGTCTCCCTTTCCGTATATTGGGAGACATACATAAAGAAGTTATCAGTGCAAATTTTCCGGCTCCTTTCGTTTCGCCCTGATATGGCACCCGGCACGATCGGCGAAACCACCATAATTACCTATAGAGTACAAAAAACGAGATCTGTTCAAAAAAAATTTCTTCTAGCCGTCTGCACACAAGACTGAATTTGTACTCTCTATAAATCGTATCCACCCGACCAAGAACAGCGGTGGAACGGCAAGCCCCTGAACATGCCACACAGGTTCAATGGCCACCCTTGAAGGCCGATGTTGCCGGATGCGTCGGCCTTCCGCGGCTAAGTCGCCGTCTTGTATTGTGATTCCGCTGACTTGGGAAGCTGGAGCGCTCTTAAAGGGCTGTTAGGGGTTTTGTTTGATCCATACTATGGAATATCGCGACCAGGGTTACAGGTCCGCCAAGAAACAGGAGTGGCAAAGATTATGCCTTAACCAAAAGACACGAGGGGTGGCTGCAAAGACGACAGTTGGAGCCGGTAGGAACTCGCCTCTGAAAAATCGACCGAATGAACTGAGGATGGAACACGGGAATTGATAAAACCGACGTGACCAAATTGAAATTCGGAATCAATTCGGCGTAAAAATTGTCGTTAAGGCTTCTAATGGCCCACTGGGGCTTTAATTATATACGACGGTGGAACACGGAAAATTATTAAAAACGATCTGTTCGATAATCACTGACAGGGCAACGCTTTTAGCAGAGTCAAATTGAGACCGATTTGCCGATAATTAATGACAAGTTCTGCTAAACGGATCGAATTGCTGTTTCAAAGTCCGTGTTCCTACTCCCCAATTGCTGAGCGCACGTAACGATCTCTATGAAACGAAACACTATATTGAGGAGGAAAAGACGATGATCATTGCCGAGTTACTGATTTGGATTGTATTCCCGATAATCTCCAATGGGGATTTCTTCCAACACAGCGACGGCGCCCTCCAGGGAGCCTGCATCAACAGCCTCGACGATAACGGCGGTTCCGGTCTTCCAACATGTATGTCCGGTCTTAAGCGCCTCAAGCTTTCACTCATGCTTCTGACTACCACGGCAGATGTCAATTATCAGAATAGGGAACGAAGGCGCCGTATGGAAAAGTGTGAGGAAGGAGAATTGCGCAATGAAGGACTATGGAAAAGGAGTTACGTAAACAGCAGTTCGAAGCCGGAGTCCATTCGCGGCCAGCACTTCACTGAAAGGGGACCTCCGCGAGCATGTGACTGCCGGAAACAAATTGAGAAGTCCCGCATTGATAGGAAAGCCCGCCCTGTGAACCTTTGGCGGCGACTCAGGGCAGGCTCTGGAAGTGATTAAACGTCAACGATGAGGTCGCAGACGCTCAGGTTCAGCTCCGTCCAAATTGTCTCATTGTCAGTTGGATTATTCAAGGGGTTTTCTTGGACCTTGAGAGCCGCTGCATGAGCCTTGCCGCTGAGCCTCTGACCGACCTCATCCATTCACCGGATTCGTCCTCCCCCCCCCAGGCCTAACTTAAGAGGCTGGCGGTGTGGTAATACCCGCCGACGAATCCGGCTCATTCTCGGAAGGAGAGAAGATGCAAGAGGATCACAAGAAAGGCCAAGAGGTCGAATCTGAAGCCCTGTTAAAGGCGACCTTAAATGGGGCTGTAGGCAAAGTGGATAAGCTGCTGTCTCGTGGGGTCTCTCCGGATTGCAGAGACAAGAAGGGGAGGACTCCCCTCATTGTAGCCTCTGAAGCCGGAAATGCCTCTCTAATAGGAGCGCTCATTCGTCACGGCGCCGACATAAATTCGGTAGACGCCGATGGTGAAACGGCTCTCATGAAGGCTGCATACAACAGAGATCTCAACGTTACAGAGCTCTTGGTTTCCCACGGAGCTGACCCGAATATTCGCAACAACGCCGGTTTGACCGCTTTGGAGATAGCGCAGGAAATGGATGCGAGCGAAGTGGCCGCTTTCCTCCTTGCGTGTCTGGTGACCCCAAAGGTTCTCACCAAACCGGAGGCAGCGCCGGAATCGGATGAAGAGGCTCCATCAGCATTGATACCCCAAATAACTGAACTTCAATCCGATACCAAAGAATCTGACTCGGAGTCTATCCCTGAGTCCGGCAAATCCCATTCCATTGAGACGCATGAGGAGTCTGAAGATTCGCAAAACGCTACCGTGGAAAACTCCGGCGCCGCAGAAACCAACAAGATCGTCTCAAGAACTCAACAGGAAGATCATGACGCTTCCTGGGATGGTCTTATTGATCGGTTTGCGGGCAAGAACAAAAGCACGGTTGTGTGGGCAAGTCCATATGACATGTTTAGAAACGGTGAGTTTAATGGCTTATTCCAATCAAATGTCGACAAGATCGCAAAAGATATTCAAGGGATAGTGATAACCACTATTTTCCATGCGTACCTGCTCATAGGGTACTATTTGCTCGCCGTTTATTTTGATTGCGATGAGAGCAAAGCCTTTTCCAAGAACCCTCACAAAGAAACCTCTCTCAACGATTTGGCTAAACGAGATGACATTCCGTTTTCTAGGCAAAAACTCACTGACTGCATTAAAGCTGCGGCAGTGGATATGGAGTTAAACAAGTATGCCTAATAAATTTCCCCACTTACATTTCGAGCTTCTCCTGCAACTTGCACGGTTACCAAAACGAGAACAAAGGTTGGAAATAGCCCGGTTGGCCCAAAATAATAAGCTCACGACCAACGAGCTTAAGAAACTAATCGATAATATTCTTGGGAAGACGACCTCGCAGGACAAGCGTATAGCTCGCTCTTTAATCCGGCAACTACGGGAATTTGTCCGGTTGGCTTCCGATGAAGATGTCCAGGCGTTTCTTGCGGACAAAGAGCGTTCCGCCGTCTTGGACAACACCGAAATAGCTCAGTTACTGGATTTCAGCTCAAAGTTTAGGGAAACCTTACCGGATTCGGAGGACATGTTGAAGCAGCTTGAAACGAATTTGCGAGACAACTTCTTGGAAAAGCAGTCGACTAAACTACTTGAAAGCGGTAAAGTTTCGCAAGAGTCGGAAGCCTGAAATCATTGATCTTATGGTACACTTGCCGAAAATTTGACAAGTGTACTAAATCTCGAATCTCGGGCAAGTGATAAGCGTTTCAGTTATCGAGTAAGAGTGTTTGATTCGTGTGAATTGGACGGAGGGGACGGTCTTGTAAGAAAACGGAACAAGGCCCTCGCTGGAGTTACGACCGATTGGTCAATACAGTATTATATAATAATAACAACAATTAAGCTCTTGAGGAGGCGCAAAATGGAGATTTTCGGCATGGTAGAGAGTTTCACCCTTCGTATGGAAGAATTTTCCCATCAAGTTGATCAAATCACTAGGTCATTCTCCTCATGGAGGCGGGACGAAAGAATAAAATCCTATATCACAGGGGCTGATCCGGCAACGACGAAATACGCAAGTCTTACACTGATTGTGAACGCTAAGTCGGTCATTTCCGCAATCCGTCTCCTTACTCACTTGGAATCGGATAACCTTCCCAATCTGACGGCCCAAGGGCGCGAAGAAACGGTCTTTAATTGGATCGTGAGGCTTGGCGGCAATCCAAAAGTAAATGAATCCCCAGTTGAATACCAACTACGGATGGTTACTAAAGACCTCAGGAACGCCAAGAAAGCCGTTAATCAATTTATGCGAACAGAGATCTGTCCAGCGGCGCCGGCGGAACAATTGGGGCCACAGACCAGGCTCGCGTTCCAGCATTTCTTCCTATTTCACAGCGAGCAAATGAAGTACGCCTTCCTAAGGCTTGACGGCTTGTTGGTTCAACGCCTTGACCGACGATTCACCGATTTGCCGGCGTTGATCTACCGGATAGAGCAACTGGTAAGAGAGGTCAAATCCGTCCTCGACGGGAGTACAGACGCGCGGATCACCGACATTCTGGAGAAGATGGCCCCTGAAATCGGCGACTGGCGCCTTCCGAGAAAATAGAAACATAACCCATGAAAGGAATCATAACCATGAAATCTGGAGACGAGAGAATTGAAATGACCGACGCCATCCTGATTGTGAAATCTGTGGCTGTTTTGCGGAGATTTCTGTCAATGACCGAGGTAGTTCACGATGTTACAGATCCCTGGCTTGAAGGCGGAAGGGCCGATGAAATCATTAATTCGTCCAAGCGTAAGACAGACGCCATAGACGACGCTTCATGGAGGCTGCTCACGAGCCTGAGAGTCGCACAAATGTTGCTCGGAATGAAATCAGGATCTCTGGAGAAATATGAATCCGAGCAGCGGACGGCGCAACCACCAGACGAAAAATCTGAGGGGGCGAAATTCGAGCAGACGTCAAAGACGCTGCTCTCACTTGTGTGTGACGGCGCTGGGGAAACGGCGGATCATATCAGAGCCATATCGAGAGCGCCTCACGACTGGGCTGTCGAGCAGGGCTTGCATCGCAATAAGAAAAGTTTCGACTACGTGTTAGGGTGCCTCGACTACTATAGATGGCAAATCCTTAAACAATTCGCCAGACTAGTAGTGATCTTCGACGACCGTGATGATCCTGATTCCAAGGAGTCGAGTCAGGAATGGCCAAAGGATAAAGCCGCCTTGGATAAGGCTGACCTGGTGCGGTGTAAAGAGCGGGTATGTTGAGAAGTCCCGCCCAAGGCCGGGAGGCCCTCGTGGGGCTTCCTGGTCCACAAAATTTATCAAATCATACGAATTAATGATGACTTCGCGCGTTCGTAGACGCACTAGGAACGACGCTGCCGTCGTAAAGCTTCGAGTGCGCTCGGAAGGCCATTCAGCAAAAAACAACTCACAAAAGGAGATGAAACATGTCGGAAAAGGATTTGCAAAGGGAAGTCGTCAAGATGACCGGGAAGGACTCGGTAAATGACAGCGGGGTTGGACAGGGTGACAAGGAATCAAAACTTCCCGTGTTCCTCAGATGCAAGTGTCCGAAATGCGGTGAGAGTGAAGTCGATCTGAATGATGTGGGCGTTTTCTACCATTCCCCGGTCTTGGGAGTGACGGATGATGGCGAAATAGGATGTCAGGGTACTGAATTGGATGGTGACTATCAACTCTTCCTAAACTGCCGAAATTGTGGTCACAGGTACGGAACTGGAACTGCGTGATGAAGAAATATCACTGGAATGGGCGGAAACGACCGGCGAGCCTATGGGCGCTCAATTCTTCTCTTGCCCGAAGTGTGGTCTCAGAGGACTCTCTCGAACTGAAATGGGTGTGGAGTTCTCTCAGGAAGTGGTAGCCGTTTGTGAACCTGAAACTCGGGACGGCTTCCCCATAGTGGCCTTAGGTCCCCTCAGAGACATATTTGGCGGAAATTCTTTCAGATATAGCTGTTCATGCGGTTATGAACTCGTCAAAGACGACGGCGCTCCCGTCCAGAGCCCTGAAGAACTCCTTGCGTGGTTGAAGGCTCATTAGTCTGACGATGCAATTCGATTCAGAAGTCCGCCGAACGCAATTCAAGTTCGGCGCCTATTTGAAAATCAAAAGATGAGTTGTTCGGGCGTTTCATAGAGTCTCCTTAGGTCATTCAACAATGTGAAATTGGAACCCGGCAAGCAGCGGTTGTTCCTTGCCCCCTCATCCTGGAGGAACCAACATGGCAAAGTCGTTTTTATGTAGAAGAACAGAAGAAGGCGGAACCGTACTGGAGGACGCGATGGAGCACGTCCGCCAATGCTTAGACAATAATGAAAAGAAGTTTGGCCGGCTCAGTCCGGAAACTTGGAAGGCTCGCCTGATACTCGCCGTCATGTACAGCGCAGCGGAGGATTATAAGAAAGTCAAACCGCTTCTGGCCCCGTATGTGGCGGCCACGAAAGGTAAACCGGAAACAAATCCCAAACTGATGTTTTGGGCTTACACACTGCTGGCAGAGACTTACTTCATGCTAAATCTAATTCCTGAAGCCATGGAAATCAGCTTGGAAGGGAAGGCCATGGCGAAGGAAATAGACTGGTCGACGCCTGACCAGCTTCTTGAGTCGCTCGTACAAAAGTCCAAGGAGCTTCAGACCGAGGGAACCCTTAAGAGCCGTCAGCGTGGATTCATAGTCTCACTGTTGACATTGTGCTGGTATGTATCCCATGGATTTGAAAGGTCCCCTACCGAAGCCCACGTGAAGACCGAACTCCAAATCTTGTTCCAATCATATGGCGTTTGCGGGGAGGAGTGGGAATGGGCGTTAAAACACGCTCACCTGACCAAGTATGACTTCGTAGGGTTATTGAGTATCCTTCTCCATCATTCCGGCCTCGTCCCTGCTAAATTGGAAACGATATCACGGCGGAAACCCCGTGTCATTGAAGTGCGGTAAGACTATCCCGCGCCACGGTGACGGCGGCGCGGGAAGCCCATAATCATTTCCGTGAGACCCCAGGGACGGATGTTGAGCGCAGAGGGTGAAAGATGTCCACAATCTCACATCAAAAAGACCATGCCATAAATCATGAACACGGCAAGGACGATGGCAGTCCACTGGAGAGCGCAGAAGAGTTGATAGTCTGGCTGAAAGCCCAATCCGCCAGTGACGGGGCTTAACCCAAACAGTCTATCGGGCAAGAACTTTTTCGGTTTTTTCCGAAAATGATTTCTCACGATCAAATTGCGGCGGGCATCACTATTCAAGTGGGGCCGCACTGAATCAACACTGAAAAGAGAACACAGAGAAAGGAGAAGAAAAGATGCTGAGAAATGACATGAGGTTCATTGGAATCGAAGAGGAAAACGAAGTCGCTCCTACGATTTCCACAGAGTCTAAATGCCCTCAGTGCGGGGGTCCCGATCTCAACATAGAGTCCGCCGACGTCTTGGGATGCCAGCGGATTCAAGGAATTGACGACCAAGGAAACCTCGTCTTAGACCGCCCGAAGTTTTACACGGACGAAAGCCATTTTTACCTGTCATGTGCGGATTGCGGTTACGAACCAGATGTGGATGTGGACGACGGCGAGGACGGAGAAAAGAGCATAGTCAACTGGCTTACCGAGAATTGTGAAAAGCGCCCCAACGTGGACCACGCAAAAAAGGTCAAAGGAGAAGAGCCATAAATCATGGTCCCGCAAGTTTCCGTCCAATAGGGTGGGAACGGCGGGACTATGAAACAGAGTTGGTCGGAAATGCTGATATTGCGTAACTCCCGTACCACGTAACCGGGAACCTTGCTCTCCTCCGACAACATGAAGAAACGAATCAACCAATTGATACTGCGCCGACTTGTAAACATAGGCGCCGACCCACTAATTGAATACCACATCAGCGATACTGCAAAGTCACTCTATAAATTGATAACCGGGGCGGGGCCGCAATTGAGAACTCCGCCCCTTTTTTCACTCGCAGTGTCCATGGAATTGAGAAAATGACCGAACACATATTTAGAACGGACATAGGAACGGAAACTCCTCCGTTAATGAACGCGAAGCAAGTGGCCACAATCCTGAAAATTAGTTCTAGGACCGTTCAAAAACTCGTCCGTGAAA
Organism: uncultured delta proteobacterium; assembly: GCA_963747865.1. Taxonomy (GTDB): domain Bacteria; phylum Desulfobacterota; class Desulfomonilia; order Desulfomonilales; family Desulfomonilaceae; genus JBBSBY01. Next base: position 67,510 of record CAVVHK010000010.1, read on the forward strand.
GGAAGTTGGCCTGCGTACAGGTGACCGCACGTGAAAGACGATTCACCGCCGAACAGGTCCAGCAATACATCGAGTCCCAGTCCACAGGAATGCGCGTTGACAAAGATGCCGCCAGGCCCGTAAAATATTCACCCAAGAAAGGGGGTGCGAAATCGGTTGGGTGTTCAAGGACGGATCTTCGAGAGGAGATGCGTTCATGGCGATAACTAAACGAGGAAAATCTTATCACATTCGGTTTCGACCTTTCGGGCGGGAGGTTATTGGGTTGAAGACCGCAGCCAGATCTAAGACTGAGGCGAAACAGATCGAGATGGGACTTTTGACCGCATGCCGTTCAGGCGACTACCGGGGTCTTGACCCGGCGGCGCGAGAGATCTGTGTCAGAATGTTCAGGAACCAAGAATGGGAACTCCCACCGGATCTTGAACAGATTCGTCCGGTGGCTGAACTAACCCTATGGAAGGCCGCCGAGATCTTCCTGAAGTATCCTGAGATAAAGAACAGGTACGACGAGATGGCGGTATGAGTGCTCCTTGGTCCACTTGGTCGAAAAGTTGGGCAAAGACACGCCGGTCAAGTCCATCTGGGTCCCCGATCTGAAGAAATATCAGATCGAACGTATCAACGAAGGGGCTGCGCCGGGAAGTGTCAATTGGGAGCTGAGCTCTCTCTCAAAGCTTTTTTCGGTCATGACTGAACTAAGGCTTGTGGAAAGCAACCCCGTGCGACTGGTCAAGAAGTTGAGCGGGAAATCCGGTGAAAGACAAGTCTACATAGGACACGAGGATTTCCAGAGTGTCTTGGATCAATGTCCACTTTGGTTCCGTCCGATAGCTCAGACCGCTTACTACACGGGCATGAGAAGAGGGGAGATTCTAGGGCTGACCCGCAAACGAGTGAAGTTGTTCAAGCGAATAATACTGTTGGGACCTGAAGACACAAAGGAAAGGCATTGGAAGCGAGTTCCAATTCATCTCAATCTTGTTCCGATCATAGAGGAGTGCATGAAAGTGACGTCTTTGGAGACCGACGCGTTGTTCTTGCTTCTGGACAGAAAAGGGGTTCGAGTCCCGTCGCTGGAGGGAGTCAAGAATTGTTGGCCCCGAGCATGCGAAGCCCTGGAGCTCGAAAAGCCCTGGCCCCGTTTTCATGATCTGCGCCACACTTGGAAGACGAACGCGCGTAGGTCGGGGATGGACCCGGAAATACGCGAAAGCATACTGGGTCACTGGTTCCGGGAAAAGTCGGTGTCGGAACGCTACGGGCGCATGAGCGACGATGAGTTGGTGCGTTCCATAGACCTAATGACCTTTGATCACGGGCGGACCGAGATCTTTGTGGCAGGCCGATGAAAGGTGAGTGTAAAAATGGTGTACTACAGGTGTACAAAGTCGCTAGAAAATAAGAAAGGCCGTGCGGCAACACGACCTAACTTATTGAAATCTTTGGTCGGGACGACTGGATTTGAACCAGCGACCCCTGCATCCCGAATTCATTGCCATACCAAACAGATACGGGAACTTACGCCTGAGCCCCAATGATTTCAGTCCTTTTGTGTCCCTGATCGTCCCTTGCAATCCCTGTCGGTCACAAAAAATGTGACCATTTTGTGACCATCAACCGGGGATATCGAAGTTGCTGTTGACCCTCTGATTCCACCTTCACCCACATGCTCCACGACGGTGCTTTGCCGATAGACTGTCCGTTCGAAATCTTCTGTCCGCAACGTGATCGGAAGACGATAAACTTCGATCCACTGGGAAGTGCGACTTGCCAGACATCGGGAGACTTACTGAACAGTGAGCATTGCCGATGAAGAATTCTGCTCCTACAGTAAGTCATTCCTTCCCAGAGCCGTCTTGCCGAAATTTCCATGAAAATCAATACCGACTGAGCACTGTGAGACACGGTTGGTATCCCATGGGTCTTCACAGGTAACGAAAAATTGACGAAAAGATTTTCCCCCAATGCCGTCTGAATCTACCAGAAAAAGAAAGGGCCACACACGCGGCGAATCATCTTCTTGCAAGCTCTAAGGGTTTTGCCGAGAGAAGGCGAGACTAATGGCCTTGTATGTAGAAATTCCCGAATCGCTAAACCAAGCTCACCAATTAACTCGTTACCTGTTGTGCAGGTCTTCTGGTAGAATGTATATTCCAGCCGCTCATAGTATTCCATAAAGCCCTCATCACGAAGTTGCTGAATCAGTCCCATACGTCGCCCTATTTGAGAAACAATTCGCTAACTTGGATCTTGACGCTTATCGTCTGTAAACGTTTCGTAATTTCGCGCGACGCCCATGAGGCCGCGAGCCTTTTCAGCGATGGCAAGGTCCCAACCGCCGAGGCTTATCCCATGAATAAGCCCTTTCATGCGTAGCCTGAAATAGGCTCTCACAGCCTGTAAAATAGGATTTGAATAATTTCGTGTGGCAAATTTGGAGACGGTTGCGACTTCCCTCAGATAGTTCCGGTAGGCGTCGTCGAACCATTCGAACTTGGTGTCCTCTTCCCAGTCATAGTCGATCCATCCCTCCAATGACTGTGGAGGCTTAAAACCAAGTTCCAGGACTCGCTTGTACAAAGTGGTGCCGGGATAAGGACAGAAAGTGGAAGGTCCCAAGACCGCTGCGTGGCGGTTCCTGGTGAGTAATTCCATTAGCCTCATTGTTTGTCGGACGTCATCCCTTGTCTCTTCAGGAAAACCCACCATGAAATGGTAATGGATCGTGAACCCCATTCTCAAAGCTCGTTGATGAGCTTTCACGACGTCCTCCACTCGAATGTCCTTTTGTATGCCCCGCAGCACTCCGTCACTGCCGGATTCCACTCCGAAGGTGAGTTTAAAGCAGCCGGACCTTTTGAGGCACTCAAGGAAGTCATCTTCAAGACGCAGGAAACTGTCGATTCGAATGTCCGCATGGGGTGCCGCGCTTTTTGTTTTTTCGTAACTGGTAGTAAATAGGGCTTGTTCTCCGAGACCTCATGTGCTTTGATTTGTATATCCAGTACAAGTTAAAGCAAGGAAGGAGGCCTCGGATGAATACGAAAATAGAAGAAGCTCAGGAGGAATTCAACTCTATTCTTCAATTCGTAGTGAATGGAGCGCTTGATCTGCAGATTCACGAGGTGGAAGATCGGATCTATCGGATGCTTCTTCGGCTGGGACGAATTCTGTTGGAGCTGTTTGTATTGTCCATGGGGACTGGGAAAACAGGAGAGATTTTGGTCAGCGCCGACGGCGGCTTGTACCGGTATCTGAGAGATTTGGGGCGCAAGTATTTGTCCATTTTCGGAGAGATCACGATAATGCGGGCCTATTATGCCGGAAGAGGACAAAAGGGGTTATTTCCCTTGGACGCAAGGCTCAATCTTCCCGACAGAAAGTATTCCTACGTCCTCCAGGACTGGATGGCCTCTCAAGCGGTAGAAACATCCTATGAACGAGCGGCGGCTTGGGTGAACAAGCGTCTTCATTTAGAATCAGCCCATAGACCGATTCAACGAGTGATTCAGGACTGCGCCTTGGCGGTCAATGAGTTCATGGACTCTCTTACCCCTCCCCATGTGGAAACGGAGGGACCCATTCTGGTTCACACAGTGGATTGCAAAGGAATTCGAATGCGACCCCAAGAGCGCAATCCCGACGTCGTGAAAACCAAGGACAAGCCCGGCGAGAAGCGGATGGCCTGTGTGGCGCAAGTCTACACTATCGATCCTCATTACAGGTCGAAGGAAGGCATAGTGGACAGCTTCTTTGGGTCAGCCGTTTTCAAGACGGTCAAACACAAAGATCCCCGTCGACCGGAACCACTGAACAGGCGGACCTTTGTCTCGCTCAAAGACAAAAAGTCCGAAATCTTTCGCCGCTCGTCGCTCTCGGCCAAGGTTCGGATTCATGGGACAGAGGAAGAGAAGTTGGCTCTTATGGATGGAGAAAAGGCCCTGTGGAGCCTTTCTCGCAAAGCGCTACCGGGTTGGTCCGAGACTCTCGACCTCACACACGCCGTGAAGAGGATTCGGCTCGCGGGCGAACTCCATCACGGCCCCGGAACATTGGCGGAGGACTACGGACGTGAGGCTCTGCTGTGTCTCCTGGAAGGACGTCTGGATGACGTGATCGAGGACTTCGATACGGCGTTGGATGACGGGACGCTTTCCGTCTCAAAGGCGAAAGAACTCAAGAGCGAGGCTCTGGGTTATTTTCGGAACAACCGGCATAGGATGTCTTACGATCGGAATCTGGCTAAGGGGCTTCCCATAGCTTCGGGAGTAATCGAGAGCGTCTGCAATTCCCTCATAAATATCCGCATGGAGGGAGCGGGCATGTTTTGGTCTACGCAAGGGGCCGAGGCGATGCTAAAACTTCGAGGAGTCTTCCTTGATGACCTTTGGGAGGAATTCTGGGAATTCAGAGCAAGGGCGGAGAGGAACAGGCTATACGCCAAATACGACAACATCCGTCCAGCTACCCAGGAAGCGCCTCGGAACCGGAAAGCGGCATGATGTCATCAACTGAAGAAAACGCGCCGCACCCGTCCGCATGCCACTTGATACCCGGTTTGCGTCTGAGTAAACCTTCGCAAATGTCGTACACGCGAGCTTTCTTGACAAAAAAATTGTCCGACACGAAATTTATCGCGTCGAGATTATAGCGCTTCACTAAGAATGAGATGTCATCAAGTGTCTTTTCCGCACTTGAGCCTCGCCAATGGCGTCTATTCACCTCAAGATTGTAGCAGAAGCCGCACCTGTGCGGACATCCTCTGTCCGTATTAAGATCCAACCCGCGTTTTCCAAGAACGCTTCTCGCAGCGTAATGCTCTACGTCCACCAAGGCGTAATTCGGAGGGTCAAGGCGGTCCATGTCAACAAAATCCGGACTCAGGGGTGAGTGAAATATTTCTCCGCTTTTTCTAAAAACAATATTGGGAACATTCAGCCACGGTTCGCCGTCAATGATCTTCCCGGCGAGATTCACAACCGGCCCTTCGCCTTCACCTTTAATGACGACGTCAACGAGTTCATGCCGCCCGGTCTGATCAGGTGTCAAGGTAGGATGCAATCCGCCCCACACATGAGGGATTGAAGTCATCTGCCGCATGGCCTGAGAAAAGTCCAAAGCTCCCCGAATTTGGTGTCCGGTCATGCACGTGATACCGGCGAAAATCGTGTCCTTACGTAAGGACCTCTTCAATTCCGCTAGCCAATCAGGCGTCGTGCCGGCGTCTATCAGCGTCACGTCAAGACCCTGTTTTTGGAGCGCCGTACCCAAATAGATGAGGCCCAAGGGGGGACGCTGCGCTCCTATATTGTAGGAGTAATGTTCAAGCGGACGGAACAGAATTACATGCGGCATCTGCTAAATATACCTAAAACGGAAATTCAAGCTTTGCGGCTAAGACTTTCATATTCTCAAAGAGTACTTTAATTCGTCCGCGGTCTAAAGTCTACTCAAAAATAATCAAGTTCCGGCACCTAGTTTTCGCGCAGTTTGCTTTCGCTGTAAATTCAAGCCGATGCTCGGCGGCAAAAGCAAGAGATTTTTCGTCCTGATCCGACCTTTATCTTGCCGACCAACCTGAAACTTCAATAGATTCAAGGTCCTTCGCATTGAAAATTGGAGCTGGCTTCATTCACAGCCCGAGTTTCGTAATTGCGAGGCTGCACGTGAAAGATGAATCCCGAATACAGCGTTTTTACAAGTAAACAAGCCGCTATGCTGCGATTTCCTTGAACAAATAAGACACTATTGAGCACCATTGGTATTTCTTGGGAACCATCGGGACGTCAAAAGCGACGCCAAAATGGCGCCAATTTATCAACTCTCGATCTGGGTCGGTTAAAATTTGCCTGCCATTTAAGTCTTCCCTCACAGGGTCACCAAAGGTTGCAAATCCACAATCTGGATTAGCCACTTATCATTCCAGAATACAGAGTCTCACAGGACGGAATCAGACCAAGGCTTGACCCAAAATCCCGCAACCTTTCCATCTTTGTCCATATTGACACGCACTTCAATTTTTCTCGAAGAATCTTTCGAGAAAACTCCTTTGAAACGGTAAACAACCAGTTCCGGATGACTGGGTAGATGCACAACTTCTGCAAAATCTAGAGAACGAACATCCCCCAAAGTTTTCTTGACTTGACTGTAAGCCGCTTGCTGTTGTGAAGGTGGTAACGCCTTTTTGAGTTCCAACGAAAAATCGTCCGACAATGGTTGAAAGGAGCCTTTGCTCCATTTTTCAAGGGTTTTGAGGGCAATATTGTACGCTTTGCTCTTTTGATCTAAATTCCCCATACTCGCGTGCCCTTCTTCAGTGTAAATATTACCCTGGTCATAGGTACCAGCGGATGAGGAGTTGAGGTGAGAAGGGTTACAGAAAAAATCATCCAGCAAAGACGAAGATATCCAAGGAATCTGCTGTCCGCCGGTTTCTTGATTAACGGCCCTCGCCACGAGTTTAAACGCCTGTTCAATCGGGATATCTTTTACCTTCAGGGCTTCAATCAGATGTTTCGTATACGGGCTGTTCCTACCTGTCCCGTCCGCGGCCACCGAGTCAGGCGATGTAGCATAGGCGATGAATGTCCCTTTGGGAGCTTCCATCTTTGTCAAACCCATACTGGGCGATCTGAATAATCCTTTGAAAGGGTTATTCCTACAGGCGTCCAATATAACGATGTTGGCTCGGTTCCTGGAATCTTCCATCTTCGCAAGAATTAATCCAGCATTGACAGTCTTGTAACGCACATCCGGTTCCGATTGAATAGAATCCCCAATCGGGATTAAATAATTCTCTCCCCTGACCTGAACGCCATGTCCGGAAAAGTAGAACAACGCCACGTCACCGTCTTGAATCTGTTGAACAAACTTGTTGACCGCTTCCTCCATCTCTCGTTGGTTCACATTTGTCCTTGTCTGCACGTCAAAACCCAATGTCTTTAAGACGGCTGAAACGTCCTCTGCGTCATGGGCAGGATTCATCAACGGGCCGACTTTATAGTCGCTGTTTCCTATGACCAGGGCGACTCTTTTTTGAGACTTTAGGGCAGCGCCTGCCTCTGGAGAATTACGCCGTATAGCCTTAGCCGTATCGTCATCGGCTGCGGAAGAGAAAGAATTGAATACCGTCACTGAAAAACATGGGAGAAAAATAAAGAGACCCAGCACAAGAATGGACCATATTCTGGAAACGCTACCTTTCCATAATGAAGCATCGACAACCGGAGATTTCATGACAAATCTCTCTCCCGCAAAAGGTTCTACTCAAGAATTGTTTTGTATAATCATGCCATAGTGAACAGTAGGAGAGCAAGGAAAACCGAAATCCACTACCTGCTTGCAACACGGCTAATTCGAAGAAGCGAACTTGAGTCTCCTTTCAAATCATGGCTCGCCTCGGAAAATCATCTGTTGCCTGAAGTTGATTGACGCCTCATATGCATTGCCATGGACGCTGACAAATCATCCGGTTCATATCCAGTAAATCGGCACAAACTATTCGAAACCATAGACTAAGAAATTTTCGTTGTATGACTCAATTAGTTTGTTATGTCAATAGGCTAAGCACGCCGGACGTACGGCACAGTCAGAAATCGCCTCAAAAGTAGTCTCAACATTGGAGAACATTGGGTCGAAACAAGCAAGCGGACTTAACGCAACACTTAACACATATTTTTTAGGGCCCTTTTGGTCGGTCTTTCAACAAAACTAATTTCTAAGGGAATACAAAATCACGCATCATTGGTTGGGTTTACTCTATTCGCAGAGGTTCAGAGCGTGGTCGGTTTAAACGTCCGAGCACCATAACCTGGAAGAAGTCCAAATACAGAGGCAATTCGGCCAACGGCGTCATCTTCTCGGAGGGTCTTTTCAACTTCATACTGGAAAGAAAGAATAGCGCCCACAATGGATTCTTTGTGATAAAAGCGTAACCTCTCAATAACTGCGAGTAGAATGAGAAAGTAGTTTTTGCGAAATGGCCAATTAAGCTGGCTTTCAGCCCTTACTTTTTCAAGTTACTCGGACTTATTGGGAGGTTACATAAAAGCAGTCACTCTTCTTGATTTCTCAAGTACAACTAGGTCTTACCTTCTTTGACCCGCAATTTAGTTTCCTACTCCTTGAGTTTTATTTTGCGTAGCGGCTTTAGACCGGACGCTCCGGTAAGCGTCTCGGGGATAGAGCTCTCCGGTGCCGGAATTCCCTTTCTCAGCACAGTATGAGGAACTTCCGTCAATTTGATCTTAAGAGGATTCCCCTTCTCATCGGGAAATAAAATGACGGCTCTGTTAAAGTCTTTATTCTTCGCTATCGTCTGAAGTTTGTCTTTAAGAATTTGAACATCCTTTTGTTCCCCGTGTCCAAGGATGAGCCATGCCCTGCCTTCCGATATTTTCAATGGTTCCAGGACCAGGGGAGTCGGAGTCAGATAAAGCACGAGTCTTTCGTTACTTGACCCTTCTTCCGTCGTGAGACGCACCGGGGCGTCATCTCCAAACAGAGCGTAAAGAGTGTGAGGTTGAATCAGGCTATCCCGCATCAGCTTGTTTGGCAAGACTACGGTAACTATCCCGTCCGACCCTATGGCTAATATGGTTACGTATGACTGCCGTTCGGCGCTTAAGAAGAGAATTGCCCGGTCGTCCGGATGAAACGCTTCACCTTCTTCTTTATTGGTCCATATCTTGAATTTGACCGCCTCCGGCGCAGGTTCACCAAGAGAGACAAGAACTTCCACCATATTATCCGATTCAGCCCACGACACCGAAAGGAGCGGTAGAATGACCGGGTGTAAGGACATAAGAACTACAAGAAGTCCTAAGATCCGGACCGTTACTCTGTTCATGTTGATTCCCTCGAAAATTTCCGGGGCGTTGTCGTCTCCATAGCCGATGTCCCCTTGGCGAATAACGCATTAAGCCGTCGCATTCATCCAATGAAAACCCTAATATAGCCCACGCAAAATCCAAACACGGATTGGGAGAAACCCTGCGCTCGGACAGTCGCTCTGCGTGTCCGTCATTTGGGTGGACTCATGAGCAAATCCTTCAACTTCTGGTTTCCCTTTTTTGCCGCATAATCGTAAGCGGTTGCCCCTCCTGAGTCCTTCGCCTGTGGATCTGCCCCTTGCTCTATGGCCATTTTGACGATATTGAGGTTCCCTCCAAATGCGGCTAACATCAGTACCGTCCTACCGTCCTTATCCAACAGATTTACATCAGCGCTGCGTGCAAAGAGAGCCTTGGCCACGGTCTCTTTGTCTTTTACCGCCGCCCACATGAGGGCGGTAACCCCCTGATTGTCGCGAACATCAACGGCGGCGCCTTCGTCCAAAAGGACGTCGGCCACCTTCTCGTGTCCTTGGATCGTCGTCCAAATCAGGGCTGTTCGGCCCTGGTTGTCCACGGCGTTGATATCACAGCCTCGATCCAGGAGCAATCGGACCACCTCCTGACGTCCATTAAGCGCTGCCAGAATGAGCGGAGTCTTGCGCTCGCCATCCCGGCTGTCGATATTCGCCCCTGCGCTCATGAGGCGCTCCGCCTCCTTTACCGAACCCGTCACGCAGGCTTGCCTCAGATCCCGATTTTTGTCTCCGGCGTCGGAAATAGCCAACCCGGAGCATAGACCCATAATTATCACGACCTTGCCGCATATCGCCCAGAAGAAGCGCAGATGCTCCATGCTTGTACTCCATACAGGATTTTTCAGGGTCACCCATCGATTCAAGCCATCCGCTAGTTTTGGCAATCTCTCGTTGAACTAACCCACCTTTTGCTTGGCCTTCCCACAGTTCAAGAAAAGCAGAGGCTTCGGTCTCTTTCAGTCTCCCGAATACGGCATGCCACTACCGGACTGCGACTTGCCATGCCCCGACGACTTGAACATATCGCGTCTCATCTCTTGTAAATATATCTTGGTACCCAGATCTTTGTTTCTACGTTTCCTGTATATCTGTTTCACGTTTTCCAACTTGAATTGCGTCATTCCGGGATTCAACTCCATCAGGCGTTGGTCTTGTGAAGAAAGATTCTCCAACCGTTTGGTCTTCCAATTAGGAACTTTTTGCTCCTTATGAACAACGTAGTCCTTGCCGATACGGTCAACAGGTCGCGAAGTTGATACTTTGCGTAATGGGATTCCCTCCAATTGCGCCGTCTTGCTCTCGTAACCAACCGGAACAACCAGATTGATTGATTCCTTGTAGAACCCTGCTTTTTCCAATTCGATGATATGATTCACGGACACCTGAACGTTATTTATGATCAGATTACCTTTAACGTCGGTCTTTCCAACCGCCCGTCCGTCCAATGTTACAGCGACATCACCTGGAGTTGTCGTTATCCCGAGGGATGACACCGCGCAATCAAGCCTTAAGAGGGGTACTGTCACGTGAGTATTCTTTTCTGAGAATTCAACCGGCGGCGCCACCTCTTGCTTCACCCACCCCTCCTTCCTGATCACGACGGGAATTGGTCGAGCAATAGGAAGATATTTTAGGCGGAACGAACCATCACGATTCGCCCCTCCCTTTAGGAGTCCCCCAACAATGATTTCCGAACCGGGTGGATCCGCAGTAATGTCAAGTATGGTGGGAATTCGCCCCCGGACGTTAGCCGTTATGGACAAAGGGAATATACCTTCTATGTTACCCTGAAACTGAGGGTGCTGAGATTCATGAGTTTCTACCTTTGTTTGCTCGTATGCGTAGTTATACGCCTCGTTAATGGTCACCACGCCTCGACCTTCTTTATCCGCCGCCCCTTTAAGGCCTTCGAGGAACCAATGGGTGAACACGCCGCTTTCCCGGTACCGGGATTCGAGGGAATACTCGTCCGGACGGCTGGAAGTGATGACAACTTTTCCTGCCGACGAACCAAGGTCCCTGGCAAGAGTTTTCAACGGATTCAGTCGCGATTTAGCCCTTCCTTCTAATAATCCGCCGGAATGGCACGTATCGGCTATCAGCACAACTCGAGGACATTCGAGATTCTTGAGAAACACCATACCCGACATATTCACCGAAGAAGCTTCCAAGGCGTCTGGATCCGAATCGTGTGTCAGGAAAAAGAATTGGCTCGGTCGCTTTGGGTCCACTGAACCATGACCACTCAGGAACAGCACAATTGTGTCGTTCTTGCCGGCTCTTCGGATTATATCTGTCAATTTCTTTTCTATATTGGCCTTCGTTGCTAGCTCGTCAGTTAATAATTCGATCCCGATGTCGGCAAAGAGGTCTCTTTGCGTTTCGAGAAAGTCTGCAAAAGACTTAGCGTCGTTGGCGGCACCGCGTAAAGACGGAACCGCCGGATTCTTGTACTGAGAGATGCCTACAACAACAGCGTACAGGTCTCCCTGAGAAAGTGTGGGAACTGCTGTAAGGTCCTGATTGGGAAGATTCCTATCAGGTCGCTCGCTCTGGCTCGCAAGACAATTTACTGTGTCACCGGCAATGGAATAGGCGATAGTAAACAGCAGGGCCATTAAGACGATCTGTATGGGCCTGAACCTACAAATACCCACGTCCTGCGGCCGCAAGAGTTGAGTGATCAATGTCATGGACTGTCCTCCCCCGCCTGCGCTCACGCACTCCTGTCTGACTCCATTTGAACAGCCAACAATACTGTTTCAAGTATAGGAGCAGTTCAATACGCACGTCAATAAAAATCCAAATGCCTAAAGCCTTATTGAACTGGCCAGAATGCCCTGACCCGAGCGGCATAATGAGGTTAAAGAATGAAACAAGAAATACTCTGTTAAATCCCTTTATTTTTTGTGCAAAGGTTCACGGCGCGAAGTCAACTCTGGATTCCATTGCCGAAGCCAAAGTCAGGCTGAAAAGAAAGCGGGAACGCTTTTGTCCCAGCGACCGGAAAACAGAGGCGGAAACAGCAAGAGCGACGAATGATCTATCCAGTCTTAAAGACGATAACATATTCCGAACGTTGTTCGCACTTGAGCTTCCTTTCCACTTCGCCCACCATATGAAAAAATTGCCTCAAGCTAGAGCCTTGATTTTGAACCCGCCAGAAGCCGTCTGTGATGCGGCCCTATAAATGAGTTAATTGACGACTGTTACCCCAAAGCCTGTTTCGAAGATGCGGTAATGGTAGCCGGAGTTCTCGGAATGGTCTATGTCGAAGGACGAGAAAATCACATGAGCATCGCTCGACCAATCTCGGTAATTTCGCGTCCCTTTCCTGTCAAACGTATAGCGGCAAGCTGGACCAAGTATGGCTCAATTACCCGTTCAATCTCTTCCTTTCCGCAGGGTAATATCGTTGCTAAGGTATGAAAGCCTTTTGGCCCTGTTTGAACAGCTTCAAGGTACGCTCGGTCGTTAGGAGTCAGTCCGTTGGAATCCACGTCCCAAAGCTTTCCCATTATCTCACTAATCCCTGCTTCAGAAATCGGGTACGTTTCTGGTGAGAAATCATGATACTCCAGAAACTGGAGTGTACGCACCAAGGCCACGCGAGGGACGAATCGTCCGATTCTTGCTAGGACAGAGCAAACGGCAGGAGGAAGAGTTTTGCCTGCTCGTTCGGACTCCAGTCGTACGATTTCACACATCTCTTCCAATGTGTACGATCTCAGATCGATGATACGAAATCGTGAAAAGAAGGCTGTCGGCAGCTTCCCCTTGTCCGTAGTAGCAGACAGGAATACAATGTTCCGAAAATCGCAAACCCGGTCACGGCACACTGCTCGTCTCTCTTTAGGTTCGAGCATGTTGAGGTAGGCGTCCGCTTTCTTGGCCATTGCGTGGACTTCGTCGATAAAGACTGTCAATGCCGGATATCGCACCAAGGGCATTCCCGAATCGGTTCCTATTTCTTCCGGTCTTGTTCCGCTCTGAGCGACAACCGCATCTATCTTCTGCACCAACTCGTCCAGATTCCTAAAGGCAGTGGCGGGTATGTTGACAAATGGAGTCCCCAGAGCCTCTGCCATTCTCCTTGCCAGTTCGGTCTTACCGGTTCCTCCGGGGCCACAAAACATGAAGTTTACACCGGCTCTGTGGGTGTCCTGTCTTAATCCCAGAGTCAGCATTACCTTCAGTTGATAGACAGCATGATCGTTCCCTATATAACCTCGGAACGCTTCTTCAACGCGAGGATCAAATGGGTCCTTTGGTTTTCGTTTCTCGAAAAACAAAGCCATTGTCGGGTCCACCTTGGTATCTTCAACCAACCTGAAAAAGGTGAGACAACCACTTGAGCAATCGTACCCCTTTGCAGCCTCAATCAAACTCATGTAAAGAAGAACTTGCGCAATCTGTAATTCTATCTGCCCTTGCTGACCAAATTTGTACTCCCATACGTGGATCTGAGATTTCTTTTGATCGAGAAACACCGCATCCGGCTTGCCCCGGAGATGAATTCTTTCTCCTTGATATTGAAGTTCGGCAGTCAGCGTTGTCTCTGTGTCCAGAAAAAAAGCGGAAGGATCGAAGGAATCGGGGGACATGCCCCAAAGATGGGAGCACACGTGACATGCCCATTTCTTTAGGGACTCAATTACGAGATCGCATACCTGCACGCCATTTTCATCACGCAACATCTCTGATGACTGGGCTTGAGCGAGAATTTTTCGGTTAAACAGGCAACTCCAGACATGTTGGGCGAAGTCTTCTTCACTTGATAGTTTGAGTCCGGCTCTTATGCAGTCTCCGCCCTCTCTGCGAAAGAAAATGGAGGCTTCCTCGATCCACGCGTGAAGCTCGGTTCCCATCTGGACAGCAGTGGATCCGAGTTCCTTCCAGTTCAAACTAAGGGCTTTGGTCACCACATCACGATATTCAGGCAACGCCATCGCCAGCCGCTCCTTTGCCTCTGTAACAGTCAGGCTAGGGGTTCCTTTCTTGCTGATCTGTCTGGGAGGAAGTTCATGGATACTTCCGAAAAGGGCTTGAAGCACCTTGTCTTGAATAGACTTCCGCACTTCAGCATTGATTTCGAGGGTAAATAGTTCCGGAGAAAGCATGCTGTTACTCCAGATTCCAGATGACGATACCGATGGTTTCCAGCAAATTCGCGTGCCTCGGATAAATCAGTACGCTGTCGCATAACGGTGCCGCCTTTAAGCACTGATATACCCGTTGAGGATCAACGCTGATTCCTCTCGAACTTGCCCTCACACAAAGGCGCTCAAATGACATCCAGCGTTCCGCTTGCATTATTGTTGCCAGTCCTGCGACAATGGGATCATCCGGTTGAAAGGAATCCAATCCACCTCTAATGTTTTCTGTGCCGCCGATGGAAGTTGTGCATTGAACTTTGCCTGCAAGTCCGCACATTTCCATGAAGGCCTGAGTGAGGTCTGTTTGCACTAGATCAGGATTCTGTGCAAGGCATTCGTAAATACGTATCTTGGTGGGCTTAGGTTCCGTTTCCTCATTATCGAACTCACCTTCTCGCATTTTTGCCAATAGGTTACCGAGCGCATGCAAATTCCTTATTTGATCTAAACTCAGATGGAAAAATCTCTTGTCTCTCTGAAAAAGGTCGAGTCTTTCTTTCGTGACTTTTCCTGACACGCTGATGCGACCGTCTCGGATTAAAATCGAGCTTGGCGAGGATTCTGCTATCTTCTTCAAGATACTCGGAAACTTATTGGTCTGCTGCACGTCGTAATTCACGACACGCAGTCGAGTATTATGGCAGTTGTAAACTCTGTCTATCCCATCGAAGTTATCTATTTCTGTGTGGAGCGGTCCATCCGTGCTCTCAAGTTTCTGATCTTTCTTGACAAACCACAGTAGACCAAATAATTCCCCGATGCGGTCTGCCGTCGAGGCAGTATCCACTGCGAGATCTTCTTCGCGTAATTCTAGTCGAAAATCGTTAAAGAGTTGTTCCATAAAATCGCAAAGAGGCCTTGTAGCGGGCTTTGTTTGTCCGCTCAGAGCGTTGACATATGCTTGCAGGGCCTTCTGTATCAACAATCTGGAGTTGCAGATGTCAGACAACGTCAACTCGTGGACATCCAACTCACTGAGCGGATAAGAAGGATCGTTAATCCCGTCGTTTTTTCGTTGGAATCCCAGTTGTGGGGTGCTGAGTCGGGCCATGATCAGTTGGCGTCTTTGTTGCTCAGATAGGGCCGATAACTCAACAGTATCCAGATCTATTGAATCGTGAGTCACTCTTCCAAATCTATGCTTGAACGGTATTGAAAGCGTAGAGAGCCAAAGGTCGAACTTCTCCTGGACGAGGCTCACAATGACATACCAGTTGCGGCTGCCGTCGTTCAGATCAATCATGAGGGATTCTATTTCGTGAATTTGATCAGGTTTAGCAAGGATGTCGAGCTGGTCCAGAATGAGGATAATTGGTCCCGCTCCAGTCGACAGATGTCCCAATTGTTTCATAACCTCTGAAATTTCATCATCTGCGAGGGAGGCAGTTACGTCCAAGTTCTGGTAGTCAGCATCTGTGAGGCTTTGATTTCCAGACAACCAATTGACTGCGAGATCTCGTCTCTCACTATCAAGAATCCTAAACAGCACGCGTCGCCAATGAATGGGGATTTCGAGTGGAGAAAAAGCGCCTAAAGCCTTTATAAACTTTGATTGTATCCTGCCATATTCTGCTCGACTGACAGTTTTCCAAAATCCATGTATCTGACTGGGATTCAGATCCTTAGGCTTTAAAATTTTCTGCAAAATAGAGTAGACGATGCGCTGCAACTGGGAATAGGGCAGAGGGCCTTCGGGTCCCATGGCAGGTCTAGCCATGCTTGAGATGACTTTCTTCAGAATGAAACGCTTGACGTGGGGTATCGCTGTAGGCGGATTGGATGCAAATGTGAATTGACCATTGGGCAGGCTACGCCTCAATCGTGCAAACAAATGGGATTTCCCCGATCCCGCTGCGCCGACCAAGAATCTTGCTCGGGTTTTTGCATGAGCGCTAACAGATTCAATATCGGTCAAAATCGTTTTGAAGGCGTTCTCATTTATGGATTCTACGTTGCAGAAACCATTATCATCTGAGCCCCATATGACGTTCTCCCCAACAGAATTTTGTACGAATGGGTTGAGTTTCCGATACCGCTCTATAGATTCCTGCATGATGCGCCTCTCACCGCCATTTCCAGTAGTAGAGGACTTCGTTGTGTTGGCTTCGCAACGATATCTCCATCTCTCGTTTGGGAATCTCTTGGGTCATACTGTGAGGGATCAACTCAATCTTGCCTGAGCGGTGAAGATTTCTCAAGAAATCTTGAAAGTAATCGAGATTCGGTTTCACTTTTCCGCTTTTACACGATCCCTCATAATGGCTCCAGGTCCAATGTATTGGAATTGACGTAAGCCCCCCTCGTTTAGGCAAGTCTTGTTCGTGCCAGGTATGCAACAACTCTTCCGTAAGTTCCAATGACCCTGAGGTTGGAGCGGCAGTCTGATCCGCCAATCCGTCTAGGAAGGTTCTCAACTCTTCCATGGAGAGATGGCGCTGGCGGTGCCGATTTATCCGTTCTAGAATCTCCCGTGCCGCTGTTACTTGTCTTGGAAGTAAGTGATCGAATGGGGACGGCGGGGCCGAGAGAAGATATTTGAATCGTACAGTAAGATAGAAGATCTTCCCTTCTTTGACCAGCCGCCCTATGGATTCATCGAAATGCCCCACTTCCCACTTCTGCAAACTGTTTCGCACTTGGGTAACTGTGAGGCGGCCGCCCGCTTTCTTGACCATGGTGACAATTTTGTTGCTCAACCAATCCGTAGGGGAAACCTTGCCGAACCTAATTTCGTATCCGGCACGTTCAGGAGGGAATTCAAATATACTGCCTGAGATCTTTAGGTCGAGGAGATTCTTTTGGACAAGTTCAATCGATTTTTTGCCTGAAGACCCAAGAATGGTCTTGCACACTTGCTTACTAGATAACGGGGCATCCGATTCTCTAATCAATTGCAGGATGCGCTGTTTGTCGTCGAAAGCCTCACCCATGAGCTGCGGCCTCCTCATTCTTAACCAATTTCAGAGCTTGGCCGCGTGAAATCGTTTCCTGATGATCCGCATTGGCAGTCCCAATGTTCAACAGGGGTCTTTGCCTACCAAGCAGTTAAAGCCTAACCTGAGATTTAAGAGCGATCACTAACTGTGAATCGCCCAGCGCTATTGTATCCATTCAGTTACGCGGGGCATGAGCCGTCCTGGGGGATCTTCTTAGGCAGCACGTGAGATTTTTTTCTCGCGTTTGAGCCTTGAGAGTAGTAGGTTCACTATACGGTCTATTACGGATTCAAGGTTCCTGTGTCATGGCGATAAACGGCTGCCCGGTCTGCCTCGAAAAGCAACGACGCATTGATGAACTTGTAGAGCAAGTCAAGGGTCTGCAAGCCAAGTTGCGCTATCAGGAGCGCAAAGTGGAGGATGGGCCATTCGGATCTTCCACTCCGTCGTCCAAAGTCCCGATTAAGCCGAACACGGAACCGAAGGAGAATAAACCCAGAGGAGGCCGGCCGGGTCACAAGGGTAACGGTCGGAAGAGCCACGACGAAGAAGCTGTTGACCGTTCGGTGGAAGTGGAACTGACAAGCGAAAATTGCCCGGAATGTGGCCGCCCGCTCGAAAACAAGGGATGGGCGGAGCGCAGCGTCGTAGACACCCCATCCAAAAGCCCGCAAAAGATCACCTTTCGCCTCGCCAAGAGATATTGCCGGCATTGTCGTCGCAATGTCACGGCGCAGCCCCGGGGAGTGCTGCCCAAAAGCCTTTATGGTAATCAGCTCATAGCCGACGCTGTCGAAATGCATTACCTCCACGGCGTTCCCATGGGGCGTATTAGCGAGTTTCTCGGCATCGGGGCGGGCAGCATTGGGCAGTTGTTCAAACGCTGCGCTGGTCTCTTTAAGGAAGTTTCGAACAAGCTCATCCCGGAATATCGCAAGGCGCCGGTCAAGCATGCGGATGAGACGAGTTGGCGGACCGATGGCAAAAACGGGTACGTTTGGTTATTCGCCACTCCGAAGCTGAGCGTTTTTCAATTCGGCAAGGGCCGCTCCGCCAAGGTCCCTCAGGCCGTCTTCGGCATGGACCCTTTGCCCGGCGTGCTGGTAGTGGACCGCTATGCGGCGTACAACAAAGTCCCCTGTGAGATTCAATACTGCTATGCCCATCTGCTGAGAGAGGTCCAGGATTTGGAGACGGAGTTTCCCGAGGAATCGGAAGTGGCGACATTCGTGGCCATAGCCGCCCCGCTCTTGTCTCTGGCAATGGCGCTGCGCCGTCAGCCTATATCCGATGATGAGTTTTACAGTCGGGCCGCCTCCCTTCGGGAGGATATCAAGAGCGTCATGGCCCTACCTGCGCTGCATTTGGGCATCCGTCGCATCCAGGACATCTTCAGAGCAAATGAGCGTCGGCTCTATCATTGGGCCGACAATAAAGCGGTTCCGGCGGACAACAATTTAGCTGAGAGAGATTTGAGGCCATCTGTGATCGCCAGGAAAGTGAGCTTCGGTTCGGTGACCGACGCGGGGGCGGAGGTCAGAAGCATTCTGACCACGATAGCGGTTACCATCAAGAAGCTGGGCGGTGAACCGGCGACTCAGATAAAGCTTGCCTTGGATCGTCTGGCCCTCGATCCGAAAGCGGATCCATACCTTCTCTTGTTTCCCTCGTTGAAACCTCCTTAATTTACCCTTCGACCTATCTTCACCACTGGGACTTTGGGGGAATCGGTGACTCAAGGGCCTTCCCGCGCCCATCGCAGACCGCGCGAAACTGAATGGTTACGCGCTATTCTTCTTTGTTCTTGTTTCTTCTCGCCACCAATGTTAATTTCCAGACTTTACCATGCACTCTAGACCCTTTCCCCATGAGAATCAATTCTAATCATCGCTCCGACAATTGATGCTGCTTAGTGGGCTCCCGCTCCTGAAATTCTGGTGCCATTCGGACAAGATTTAACTCTCCCAGCCTAGGGAGCCAGCAGAAACGATTATCCTGCTATCAAAAAGACTTACGAAGGCATTAATGATTTGGGAAGAATCCTGTCACAGGGTGAAGGCTGAACCGGCCACGGTGGCCGACGAGAGTAAATTGAATCAACGTTGTTTCAGAATCCTCGCCAACCCGTTATATCCTTTGACAAGAGCCAAATACAGGGCGGTTCTTCCCTGTTCGTCGTATATTTTGGCGTCGGCGCCTGCCTGCAATAGAAATTCAACCACTTTTTCATGACCTTTTTCCGCAGCCAACATCAAAGGAGTCTTGCCGTCTTTGTCTTGGGAATTGACCTCCGCCCCTTTATAGACAAGAAATTCAATGACAGGAAGGTTTCCATCTGACGCTGCGAAATGTATGGGGGTCTCTCCGGTCTCTTTCTCGGCATAGTTGGCGTAATACTTGTTATCTACCAAATTCTGGAGCATGGCCACTGCGCCTGATCGAGCCGCCTGCAAAATCTCTTTTCCTTTGGCAGGGTCAAGCAAAGGGCTATTCTCCTGTTGAGTAGCGTCTGCGGCAAACTGTATCTTATGGGTCTTCAAGGCTGTCTTAGCCCGTTCCAGTTGCAGGGAATATTCATCCTTCAGGGCTGCAAGCTGGGTTGTCTTTTTCTTTAGCTCTTCATTGTCCTCCCCCACCTTAGCCATTTTGGTTTTGAGGTTTTCGATCTCGCCCGTCGCAGCCGTGAGAGTCTTTTGGCTTTGGCTGACAAATGCGGTCATTCGCTTGGCTTCAGTTTGCATACGGTCTGTAATCTTGAATGCGACCGTCTGCTTTTCCGCCTGCAGTTCCGCGGCTAGTTGGGCTTTCTCCTTCGACACAAGCTCATATTGAGATTTCATCTCTGAAATCTGCTTGGCTTGCTCCGCCTTGGCCTGCTCGATATTTCGATCCGACATTATTCGGGCGGATTCCCATGTCACTGCGATAGTCGCCAATACTGCCGCTAGGGCGAATATGGTTCTTAACGATGGAATACGGGAGCGCAAGGGCCTAACCTTTGATTCGGACTCAACGTCTTTGGAAGGATTGTCGCTCAGATATGCGCATCTGGCTTTTGATAATTCCAAGAATTCCAGACGCTCGTCGCTTTCATCCTTAACCGGCGTCCCTGAAGTAATTCCCCGCCTGCGCATCAATTCCGTTCCCTGATTATCCTTGAGGAAGACAAACTCCGAGAAGGGAATATTGTCATTAAAGCGCTCCGCATCCTTGCAGAATCCGGATACCTTTTCCATTAAGGGTTCAGGAAGCGCCCCGCCGAACCGTGTGACACTATCGTTATGTATTGAGAATTGGATTCCCGAACGGATCATACACCTAAACTGGAGGCCGGACTCCCCCGGTTCCAACACGACATCAGTGTGTATAGCCTGATCAATATCTTCAGAGACTTCAGCCACGGTAAAAGTATCTCCCCTTGGCCCCGCCTGTTTTTCAAGTATGACCACGAGCGGCCCAAAGCTATCTTTGGGTGATTCCGGCGCCGTCCTCCAAATTCCGCCCGGCTTCGGGCCATCCTCCATAGCCCTCTGTTGTGCTAATTGTAAGTTCTTAAACGCTTGCGCCCGCTTCGCAATTGTCTCCCGCAACGGTGGCGGGGGATTCTTCATCCGCATTACTTTAAGATGACAAGAAGCGCAAAACTCCAGATGGCTCTCAATGACGCTCTCCAGACTTTTCTCCGCTAAGGAGCCATCGATCCATGCCCGCAAAAATTGATCGGGTGGACAAGGATCAAGGGTCTTTAGGTATTCTTTGTTTTGGGTCATGTCGTTGAATCCGTTATGCGTCGCCAAATCTATTTTCCGCTTGGGCTATGCGCCTGCAAGCGTTCGTCTGCCCTTGTCAAAAATGCTCTTCCAGTCGTTGTTCACCGTCCTGACCGAACAGCCGAGTTCTTCGGCTATCTTGTCTACAGGCCTTCCGTCCTCCTTCATCTCGAAGACTTTCGCTTCTCGTTCCGACAGGCCCGTCAGGAAGTGATGGAGCAGTTGCTTTTCCGTGAATAGGTCTTCAGGCGACGGCATCCTGTAAATCCCGCCCACTGCGAACCATCGGCAGGGTTATCCGCCAGTTCCCCCACTGACAGGTGTCGGGTCAATGGTGGAGAAATCCGAGACACAACTGCCGAACAAATTTGTGATGTGGAAAGAGGGGCTCCGTATGTCTCCAGAACAAGAGGTATGTAGGTCGGCAGGACTTCTGAATAATCAAAGACTCCTTTGCCGCTTCGGTAGGAGCGTATAAGAGGAAGTTCCTCCTTTAAGCGATCAAATTCTATTCTCGGTTCACGTTTAGCCCATGTGTCGCCCCAACCGGGCAGCCCCCAAAGATTGCAAATGTCCTGACCGCTCTTGGAACGCAATCTATTGGAGTTCAACATTCCTTTGGCTGAACGCTTGCGAAGATGATCGGCTACTTGACGCCAAACAAGCGAAAGATCGGGCGACTCCTGGCGCATAACGGCTTCACGCGCTGTCCCGCTCACCAAATTCTGCAATGACCGTAGGCAATAATCACTGCGGCGACTGGGATTCAAGGATACCTTTTCGGCCTTTTGAATTATCCCTGTTCTTTTATCCAGCCATTCCTCAGAGCATTCGAACAGAATGTTTTGAAGCGCGTCCAAAGCGGCGTCAGTGTCGCACGCCATACCTCCGTGAGAAGAAGTGACCGAGTTTAGAACTTGCTCCCAATCGGAGGTTGTGATTTCCGTTGGCCCTTCCTTCAGAAGATTGTAGTAATTGAGCGTACCCATACCGCCCCGAACGTCAGAGCCATAGTGAAAGCCGCAAACCGCAGCGTTGAAGGTTACCACAATAGAACATCGCCTTTATTCTCGGCAAGACAAATATGGGTGATTTGATTACCTCGCCACGATCATCACCCAACGATGCGTTTGTGAATTTCATACGCGATTAGATACGAATCGTGTACTGGCCGCAAGTGTGGCCATTACTAACATGCTGAATTAACAGCTAATTCCTGTATTCAGCCGTAAGCGCTTCCCCGCGCGCAGAGCGTGAGTAGAAAATTCGAGACACTGTTGATGGGTACAATTCTCCCTGAGAACGCAAATAAATCTTTTTTCATCTCCACTTTGCGCTTTCGTTTCCGATTGTACCCAATGACTTATTAGAGGGCGAGAAAAGATTCACAGCCCACTGAAAAGTCATTCTTATATTTGTCTAAGCTCAAATCCCATCGGTCGGAACCACTTTTCGACATAAAGGGGGTGATAAGCGGGAAGCATAAAGACTTCCCGACAATGGAACTATGCCCGCCGTCGTAGACGGCATAGAAAACGGTAATTCACGGGACAGCGCCTAATCAAAGGCGGTCACGGACGGCCAAGCGCCAAATCAAATAAATTTTAGGAGGATGTGTTATGGAAAAGAATAATGGCAGTGCTAATACCGAGGTCAACAATAGCTCTGAAATAACGCCTTATGTAGATAGGTTCTTTGTGCCCGTCATGGAAAAAGAATCGGCTTCTATGGGCGCAGTTCAGGGGAGTAGCCCGGAACATGTGGATGAGGAGTCCCTCTTGACCCTAGCCAACGGCGCTTTCGGCGACCCGGAAGAGGTTATGCTGGAGCAGTGTGAGGAGTTGGAAGGGAAAGAGGAAATGAACGGAGACGAATCCTCGGAGCCGGAGGAAACGCACCCTGCTCCAACGCTACCGGTCAAGGAGATTGTGAACGAAATAAATGAGATAGCCAAGGGGACAGTCGACCATGGCAAGATGAGGATTGGCGAATATGTTTTGGACAACGTGTTTGCCGCAAACATCCAGCTTGTCCTGACAAAAAGTCCCAGAAAATCCCGTTCCCTAAGAGCTATTTGCGAAGACCGAGACCTGCTGGTGGATCACAGGCGCCTCGGCCAGTGGGTGAAAGCGGCTGCGCTGCGCAGAGATCTTGAGATCTCCGGAGTGGAAATCGCAAAGCTGGGATTTGCCCAGATTAGCGCCTTGCTGCTGGTTGAAAATAAGGATGAAAGAGTCGCTCTTGCCAAGAGAGTGGCTCAAGAGAGTCTGTCTGTGAGACAGATTCGTGACGCTGCAAACACCGGGAAGCCAAAAAACCTTAAGCAAGACCAGGGCGCTCAAATCCTGAAAAAGCTCTCCGACCCTTTGAGTTTACTGGAAAATGAAAAAGACAAGGACTTCCTGTTAGACAAAGAGCGGCTGGTAAGAGAACTGAGCTCCGAATCCCGCCTCCGTCTCATAGGACAACTTGACCGTCGTTTCGCGAAGATAATCGAATATAAAGATTTTCTGGCGGAGACCAAGAAGACTTTGCTTGCTATACAACTGGCAGAACTGAACGCCCCTTATAAATAACTGAGAACAGTGGCGCTCCTAACTGCGGTTGGGGGCGTCACTGTCTCTGTTTTCAACGCCGCATCATAGTCCGCTATGTCGCCCAATCACATCTTTCTCCCTGCCGGCGCCCAATTAGACATTTTCCAAACCGACCCTCCTCAAAAAGATGCGGTAATTGATTTACCCATTCACTGAGGCATTTATATACGACCGACAACGGCCAAACTTATGGTCATCTAATACCGCCAATTAGGTGTTTCAGACTGTTCGCATCAAGTGGCCATACTGCGGACAGTACAAAAACTCCGCCATGTCCATTAGACCAGATTGAGGAACTTCGCTGAAACGCCTTCCATACGGTGGGGGTTTCTATCGATATCCATCCCCTTCCAATAGTGCCAGGGTGTGCGTCATGTCACCCGTCAAGACGATGGGGCGCCACGCCGCACGTTCGGAAAGTTCGCCAAACGTTTCCGAAATATGACTTTGACAGAGCTGAAAAAACTCTCTGGAATGCTAAGTAGTTCCATTGTTTCCGCTATCCGGAACAGGCTACTTATTCGGAGCGTGTCTATAGCGTCCAAAGAAGTCCACAATCGTCGTTCCAAAGCGTGAACTTTTTGGTTTTCGGAGTGTGCACGTCAAGTGGCCACACTGCGGCCAGTACAAAACTCCGAGGGGCAGTCAGTTCAGCTCTCGGAGGCGTGCTGTAGCAGTGCGAAAATGCGTGCGTTTTTCTATTGTGATTTCTTTCCGTTTCCGATGTCAGTATTAGGTGGAAAATGTCCTCAATCTATGTGTCCATCAGAGGCAACCCCAGACCTGGAATTTTAGCGTTTCAGAGCGTTCGCGTGAAGTGGCCATACCCGCGGACAGTACAAGACCCCGAGGGGATAGCGGGTCTGGTCTAGGGATCGAGCTGCGGCAGACTGAAAATGCGGGCCTCTTTCCATCGAAATGCTTTCAGTGTCCAATATTGCCATCCGGTGGGAAATGCCCTCAATCTATGCGCCCGACGTTGGATCGCCGAGACCTGGAATTTTCGTTTTTCGGAGTGTTCGCATTAAGTGGCCACACTGCGGCCAGTACAAAACTCCGCCCTGTCTCCGATATCCACTGTAAAAGGAGGCTACGGCAAAGGCAATAGTATCCTTAGCTTTTTCGGCGAAATGGAGAATTAAGACCGTCAGGACCTCCTTTTTTGGGTCCCATCTGGGCATTTGGAAAAGAGTATTGGGGCGGGGGGGGCTTTTTGCTGTATGGGTGGGGGAAAAGTCCCACTTTCATACGTTCCGACTAGGGCAAAAAGTGAATGATTTTACTGTGGAGGGCGGCAAAATAGAGACCTTAGGTCTCTATAGTATTTCATGTAAAGTTGGACATTTCGTTGTCCAGGTCTAACTAAACGCCATCTTCCGACTCTGTGTCGTTCCTGTCGGTCAATCCTTCTTTCGTAAACTGTTCCTGCAAAACAGTTTCCGCCGCCTCCATACGTTCCGCCGCTGCCCTCAGAAGCGATTCAGTCCGCTGTCCCGACTCATCTAAGCGTCTCAGCAAACCATTCATTCTCATTGCTCTTGCCTTGAACATATTGGCGGTCTGCTCCAAGAATGTTCCGACTACTCCTGAGTTCGGAGGTAGGACGGTAATGTTGTCCGTTGGCTGTAAGGTAATCAGTTCATTGGACATGCGGTGTGGGTCTTTTGGTTTCGCCATTCTCATTACTCCTTTCTACCATTCTTTACATTTAGTCGCCCAAGCGCATTGAGCACACTGCCAATCCTGCCTCGGGAAGAATGTTTCTGCCTTGATACCATTCCACGCGGCGTAGACCAGTTTGATAAAGCGGTAGCGGTCATCCGGGGTACGGCTGGTTTCATATTTCACCAGCCCCGCCTCCTTGGTCTTCAGCAGCACGTCCAGTCTGAGCTTGAGTTCATCTGGGTTAAAGCCCATGGATTCCGTTGCCAAGGCGTAGGCGGTTAATTGCATATTGGCGTCCACATTGCTTTGAGAGAGCTTCTTTGCGGAGGTCTTGAGGTCAACAAGGGTAATGTCTCCTTCGGGAGATTGTTCAATCAAATCTATGTATCCCTGGAAAAGCGGAAGTCCGCCGAGCGGTATTTCAAAGAATTCCTCAACGCCTACGATCTGAGTAATTGGATTTACTGATTCGTGAAACACCGTGAGCATTCCTTTGGCTTTCTCCATAAGAGAATTTTCGTTGTCTCCGTTGAAATATTTGACCTGTCCTGTCCGCCGCCACTCATCGCGGTAAACGTCCAGCATTTGATCCGGTCGGAGTTCATCGCCTTCCAACTTGGTTTGATAAAAGGCGGCCACGGATTCATGGATGGCTGAGCCGAAAGTCAACGCCGCTGAAGTGAAAGCGGGTTCTATTTTGTCTATGTATTTGAACCTGTATTGCAGCGGACAATTCAGGTAACAGCTCACTTGAGAATACGACAAGTGGTCGTGCTCTTCCGCTGTTCTCATCTTCTTCCCCTTCCGCGGAGTTCCTTCGTGCGGTTGCGCCAGTAATTTCTCTGATTGACCAGGCGGCGCAGTTCACTGATGAGTTTGCTTCGCCTGCGCTTGGGCTTAGGTGGTTGGAATAACGAGGTAATTCTGAACATAGGTATTCTCCTTTGTTGTGGCGGGGCTAGAAACGCAGCTGTAGCGTTCTGCCCCTTGTTTTTCGTGTCTGTGCTTATCTGGTGTGGTTAGGCTGCGACTTCGGTTTGCAGATAGCCGATCAATTGGGATGCGGCTTCTCTGGGCAAGTCCTCAAAGCGGGATGCATTGAATGGATTGATGAGGGATTGCACGTCTTCGTCTCGATAATTGGCCTTGCGGGTTAATGCAAATAAGGCTCTCACCTGTGCCTGCGTGGCTTTTCCATTTCCGCAACCTTGCGGTTTTGATATTTCCCCCGCCGCCCCATTCGACGGTTTTGATTCCTGTTTGCCGTTGTTATTGTCCTCCGGGAACACCGGCTCAACCGCTTTGTTTGTGGTTTGTTCCTTTTCAGGCTCTGCGGCGGCTACGTGAGAGACTTCCTCTGCGGAAGTGAACTCCATGCCGTAACCGGCGAATCGCAGAGCACGAGCGATACTTCTCGTTTCCGCCAATTCAATGAGGCTCTCCGCCAATCGAGAGTCCCTTTGTGAATTCGCCGTTCCATAGCCAACATAGTCGCCTTTCGAGGTCACCGCTCGACATTTGAAGATGGCGTATTGTCCGTCCCAACTTACCATTTCAGTTTGCAAATTGAGGTTTTGGTTTTCCTCGTGCGCCAAACGCAGCCTGCCGCCGACCACCGGGAATACTCTGGTTTGCCATTCATTGCCGACTTTTACTTTCCGACTTACGAGTTCGTCTTCTCGGAATCCGTTTGTGCCCATATTCGTGCTCCTTTCTTGATGTATTCTGTTTCTCTATAGATTTAACGCGTGCGCAGGCGTTACTGACGCTTTAAGGCTTGGTAGCCTCCGAATAGCGCCACCGCAATGTCGTCGATAGGGCCGGGAATAGGGTTGAAGATGATATAAAGCAGGACCAGAAGAATGATTAAGCCGATACCGCCGCCCTGGTTTTGTTGTTGACCGTTCATGGCAAAGCCTCCTTTCGTGCGTTTCTTTTGATCTCTCCCTCAATGAAAACCCTCTTACCCTCAAATATAGAAAAGAAGGGAAAGATGCGTGCCTGCAATGTGATAGACGGAATGGGCGGGACGCATGAAGTCGGATTTCGTGTATCGAGGCGAGAGGCATCTGAAAGAAATATCGGCCAATGACTTATTTGCATATAATACCGAAGGCGTGCACCAAATCGCATTTTGACTTGACATCTTTTCATCCAAGACGAATACTCGGGCGGTCATTCAATGATCAGAACATTTTTGAAATTCAACGATTCAAGCCCCAACAAATAAAAGCCATAAGGGCAAATCATGATGCACAAATCGGGGATCGCCGTAATCGCTATAAGGCTTCTGATCTTAATAACAATCTTCTGTTCCGCAAGCTTCGCCCAGGATCAAGGTCAGGCATTGATAAAAGCAGCTGAGAGGGGAGACTTGAACCAGGTGCAGGAGTTTCTAAAAAAGGGAGCAGATATTAATGCCAAGAGTAATGTAGGCCAGACCGCCCTCATGCAGGCCTCTTTTAATGGTCACGCTGACGTTGTGAAAGTCCTTCTTTCTAGAGGAGCGGATATTGATGCTAAGGGGGCTTGTGGTGGCTGGACCGCCTTGATGTGGGCCTCAGTTAATGGTCATGCTGAAATTGTGAAAGTCCTCTTGGACGGAGGAGCAGGTATTAATGCGAAGAATAATGCAGGCATGACAGCCCTGACGCTTGCCTCTACTAGGGGTCAGGCTGAAGTTGTGAAAGTCCTTTTGGATAGAGGAGCAGATATTAATACCAAGAATAATGTTGACATGCCCCCCCTGACGTATGCCTCCATTTGGGGTCACGCCGAAGTTGTGAAGGTGCTTCTAGCTAGAGGAGCTGAAATTGATGCCAAGGACACTACGGGAAAGACTCCCCTAATGTGTGCCTCTGTTGGGGGACACGTTGAAGTCGTGAAAGTGCTTCTCGCTAAAGGAGCAGACGTTAATGCAAAGGCCAAAGATGGCTCGACGGCACTCAAATTGGCTTCACAGAAAAGTCACGCTGAAGTGGTAAAACTCCTCAAAGCCCACGGAGCGAAGGAATGAGTTTTCAATGTTTGAACCCGATCAGAGACCTCCTAGAGTCAGTCATGGAAGACCTCAATGAGAATCCGACTTTTTATATTTGTGGTGGGATCTGTGCTGGTCTTGCTCCTTGTAGGTTATGTCTTTGATATCCTGCAACGGGAAGATCCTCCGTGGTGGCAACCTGACCAAATGCAGTCTCAAGTCAGTTACGATCCCAATTTGTCTGATCCGTTTTTCGAGTCAGAGACGTGGAGCTGTCACAACGATTCAGGGGTATGTGACGAAAAGGATAGCTTGAAGAATAGAGCCAGATGTTTCACCTCTTTCCAATACGACCATCTTATACATTTCTGCGAGGCGAAATTGGTTGATAGTAACAAAATCGAACTGTTCATACATCTGATGAGGTGCTAGACGCAGTTTTGGCAACTAAACCGAAGAAACCCCCAAAAAAGCAAGACAGCGAAGCTCGAAATGAAGCAACCTTAAATAAACCGCGCAAATCAGCTTGATTTAGGGAATAGTTGTGTCTCTATGGGAAGGTGACCATTGAAGATGTTAACATTATCTTCCACAGTAATAAGCAACTTGGCACTGGGAGGATTTTTCTTCTTTCTGGCTATAAGAAGTTACCGTTCAAGAAAGAACCAGCCTCGTTCCGTAGGAGCGAGTATTGCGCCATTTGTGTTCTTCGGGGTAGCCCTATTTGCAATCGGTATACTTCTCTCATTGGGCGTTTTTAGGGAAGGTTGGGCCAATGCAGCCTTTAATGCATTCATTTGGGGTGCCGCGCTTTTTGTTTCTGTGTAACTGGTTGCAAATATGACTTGTTCTCCGAGACCTCATGTGCTTTGATTTGTATATCCAGTACAAGTTAAAGCAAGCAAGGAGGCCTCGGATGGACAAGAAAATAGAGGAAGCTCGGCAGGAATTCAACTCTATTCTTGAATTCGTAGTGAAGGGAGCGCTTGATCTGCAGATTCACGAGGTGGAAGATCGGACCTACCGGATGCTTCTTCGGCTGGGACGAATTCTGTTGGAGCTGTTCGTATTGTCCATGGGGACTGGGAAAACCGGAGAGATCTTGGTCAGCGCCGACGGTGGCTTGCACAGGTATCTTAGGGATTTGGGGCGCAAGTATTTGTCAATTTTCGGAGAGATCACGATAATACGGGCCTACTATGCCGGAAAGGGACAAAAGGGGCTATTTCCCTTGGACGCAAGGCTCAATCTTCCCGACAGGAAGTATTCCTACGTCCTCCAGGACTGGATGGCCTCTCAAGCGGTGGAAACATCCTATGAACGAGCGGCGGCTTGGGTGAACAAGCGTCTTCATTTAGAATCAGCCCATAGACCGATTCAGCGAGTGATTCAGGATTGCGCCTCGGCGGTCGATGAGTTCATGGACTCTCTTGCGCCGCCCCATGTGGAAACGGAGGGAGCCATTATGGTTCACACCGTGGACTGCAAAGGAATTCGCATGCGACCCCAAGAGCGCAATCCCGACGCCGTGAAAACCAAAGACAAGCCCGGCGAGAAGCGGATGGCCTGTGTGGCGCAAGTCTACACTATCGACCCTCATCACAGGTCGAAGGAAGGCATAGTGGACAGCTTCTTTGGATCGGCCGTTTCCAAGACGGCCAAACACAAAGATCCCCGTCGGCCGGAACCGCTGAACAGGCGGACCTTCGTCTCGCTCAAAGACAAAAAGTCCGAAATCTTTCGCCGCTCGTCCCGCTCGGCAAAGACTCGGATTCATGGAGGAGCCGAAGAGAAGTTGGCTCTGATGGATGGAGAAAAGGCCCTATGGAGCCTTTCTCGTAAGGCGCTGCCGCGTTGGTCCGAAATTCTTGACCTCACACACGCCGTGGAGAGGCTTAGGCTCGCGGGCGAACTTCACCACGGCCCCGGAGCTCTGGCGGACGACTACGGACGCGAGACTCTGCTGTGTCTCCTGGAGGGCCGTGTGGACGAAGTGATCGAGGACTTCGAGACGGCGCTGGATGACGGGAGTCTTTGCGTCTCGAAGGCGAAAGAACTCAAGAGCAAGGCTCTGGGCTATTTTCGGAACAATCGGGATCGGATGGCTTATGATCGGTACCTTGAGAAGGGGCTTCCCATAGCCTCGGGAGTAATCGAGAGCGTCTGCAATTCCCTCATAAATATCCGCATGGAGGGAGCAGGCATGTTTTGGTCGACACAAGGGGCTGAGGCGATGCTGAAACTGCGAGGAGTATTCCTTGATGACCTTTCGCAGGAATTCTGGGAATTCAGGGCAAAGGCGGAGAAGACCAGACTATACGCAAAATACGACAACATCCGTTCAGTCAATCACGAAGCGGCTCAGAACAAGAAAGCGGCGTGATGTCATGAACTGAAGAAAACGCGCTGCACCCATTCATTTGTGTTTTTTTCTTCATCGGAATTCTATTTAAAGGCATTGAGCCGCGGCCTGGACCACCCGGAACACGGATAGTGTACATGGTTGTATATGGAATACTTGCGCTGCTATTAGTTGCGCTCTGCTACCTGTCAATTCTACACGCCTATGAACATGATGCCTTAACGTGGGTGAGTCAAGTATCATATTCCGTATCTCGTTGTACCCCTTCACCTTTGATGAGGTGTTGGATACTGTATTGGTAAGCAAACCTAAGAAGAAAGAAAAGAAGCAAGAGACTGGGGACGTGAGTGCCGACAAAGAGGACGATAATTTGCACTAAAAATAGAACTACTTTATGGGGCTGATAAACTGGGGGTCTTATGAGCACGAGTTTTTTCTTCTTGGGAGCACTTCTTCTCTTCTTTGCCGCCGCGAAAGGCTATCGGTTAGGGAAACGACACCCTGATTTCGTGTGGTCAGCGATTTTACCATTCATGGGCGGCGTCGCTTTCCTGATAGTCAGCACACTCAACTTACTCCACATCCTCACGGAAACTTGGTCATCACTGATTTTCAAAATGATTCCCGGTTTTTTATTTCCGGCAGCAATGGTATTAGAGGGTAGGCGCCAAACGTCTACTCGGAGGAGGATGGCGCTTACGGGAGGGGCCGTAATCGTAGCGCTAGCAATGGCCAGGTTGTGGTACTCCTCAATTATACATGCTCTTCAGAATTAAGTTAGGTGAGTCAAGTATAATATTCCGTTTTATTTTCTTGATCCGTGCTCTGAAGCCGCCAAGACCTTTGGAGCGACCTGTCATCGTTGTTTAGGGTAACAGCATGAAAGTTAAATGGTACTTAAAACATTCTTTAGCAATCTGCTTGGCTTGGCTACTTTTTATCGCCAGCAGCAGCCAAGCCTCAACACGGATTCTATTCATAGGCAACAGCTATACCTTTTTCAACGGTGGCATAGACCAACAATTGAAGGGCTTGGCCTCTTCAATAGATACATCCCAGATTACGGCCGGCGGTTACACATTGGAAAGGCACTGGAGTGACGGCGGCGCCCTCAGAGCAATTCGTCAAGGCCCATGGAGCTACGTAGTCTTGCAAGAGCAAAGCCAAATACCGGTCTTTAGCCCGCAAAAGTTCTATCAATTTGCCGGAGAGTTTGATCGGGAAATCAAGGGCAGCGGCGCTCAGACCATTCTTCTGATGACATGGGAGCGGCCTGACAGCATTAGAGATGGAGCGACGACAGAAAACCTGGCGAAGGCCTATAAAGCCACCGGAGCCAACTTGAGGGCCAAAGTAGCCCCTGTGGGCCTGGCTTTTGCTCGATCGCTGAAAGAAAAGCCTGATCTCTTGTTATGCAGCCACGACGGACATCCGACCGTCTACGGGACTTATCTGGCGGCCTGTGTGCTGTATGGGACGATCTTTGGCCAAAGTCCGGTCGGCAACTTGTATTCCAACACGAGAATCAGTCCGGAGATAAGAGCATATCTCCAGAGCGTAGCAGCGAAAAGTTTGGGATATTGACTATACGGAGGCGCCGGGGTACGCTCAACTCGGGAGAGCAGGCCACCCCATTGGTCATCAGCATTATGGTCATCGAAGACAACCGCAACTATGTCCAAGTCGCTGATGCTTTCACCATCGGCCAAATTAGTAGTATCAAAGCCATGATCGTGGCCCCGTCGGACCATCCCTGATGAGGATTCAAATGAGCATCGATACCGCTTCGAGATGAGTGCCTCCTCGCTTATCTGCATGCTGAAGTATCCCCAAATAAGAAATCCCGCCCACGGCGTTCTGGTTGAGCGAGAAAGCGGATCATAGCAAGGGCTTGGCCCAGCCCTTTCGGGTACACTGTCCGCATATGTCTCCTTTTGCAATCGGTGGAAAAATAGCTAGGCGGGACGGCAACGGCAAAATCCTCCGCTGATGCCAAGACAGCATATCCGACGTGAATTCTTTCAAAAAGCCACCCTGAGCATCCTATACAAGAAACAAGCGTTGATGCAGTCATGAGGTTTGCCTCACAACTGAATCTTGCCGACATGGTCAACACTCTTTCCAAAGTAGCCGCTTTTTCAATACCGCAAGTTTGCGGTTTTGATACACCCTTGTGTTGCTTTTGCCCCGCCGGAATCCGATATAGATCCCAAGACAGTCCTTGGCTACCCGTCAGAGGAGGCTGCTGGGCAATGAAATAGCTTGACAATTTTCCCTACGCCCCCTTAGTGTTGTCCATTGAGGCAGCGCACGACGGAGGGATTATCATGGCAGATGGTCGTGTGGCCCGAATTACACAGCTTATAGCCGGTTCGCCCGATAGCTTTGACGCTGCAGTGCAGTTAGCTTTCGAACGCGCAAGTAAAACGCTGAGAAACATAACAGGCGTTAAGGTCACTGAGTTCAGAATTATGGTGGAGAACGGTCAGATCCAAGAGTATCGTGTAACCGCAGATGTGATATTTGTACTGGAATAGAGTTAACTTACTACTACCTACATAATCGCATTTTCAGTGTGTTGCCTCACCGGATTATTTGTGGTCTGGTGTTTTACTGGGCGGTCTTCAACGCCCCCCTCGTCACGTTGCTGCTTCTGGATAACACTCCGTATTTTGTGGCGAAGTCAGATTCGTCCCTTTTGTCACCCTATCCGATTTGGGCCGAGCTGTTTCCGCGCCCATGCATGCTGATTTCAACGACGATGGTTCCGGTGCAGCAAAAACGAAGACACGTAATTGGTCAGGCAGGTTGCTCTAATACCTGCCTTTAACCCCATAATTGAGGACGCGTTGTGCCTCATCGTCTACGTTACCGGGCGGCTGTGTTTCCACTGCCCTGAGTATCCCGAATTGAACGACGATTATGCCGGGCGAGCACAAAATTGCAATCACGTAATTGTTCAGGCAGGAGGAGGGATTTCCCAATTGTGACTCTGAAACTGCAATCACGTGGCGCCTCATATTTCGCGTTACTTGTGGCTGAGGTGTTTCCGCCGCCCTGTATACCGAGTTGAACGATGATTCCACAGGGAGCCATATAACCGGGACGGCTTGATTTTTCAGTCTACAGAAGAAGTCTCCGGGTTTTGGACCTTGATCTGAGACCCCTTCACGCCTCACTGTCTACGTTACCGGAATTATGTTTTCCGCCGCCTTTGAGCATCCCGAATTGAACTGCGATTAAGCCGGGAAAGCAAAACCGCAACCACTTGATTACTCTGTGCGGAGGCGGGATTACCCGATTTTGACTATGGAACTGCAACCATTCCAAGCCTCACCGTCTACGTTACCGCAATCATGTTTGCTGCCGCCCTATATGCTGAGTTGAACGATGATTCCGGCAGGCGGGAGAAACCTCTCCCATTTAATTATTCCTTGATTACGGTGCGTTATCGTAGTTAGACCCTGGAAACACTCCCACCCGGCGCTTCACAGTCCTGTCTTTGTTGTTACGCTTGATCCTCACGAGATTCCGTCGCAAACGCAAGGAGAACGATTGTCCGCGATTTTGACGTTTGGGGGTGCTTTGGTGTGTTCAAGAATGCTTTTCGTGCTTTCATGGGGTTCTGGGCACGCGAGAACGTGGAGCATCGCAATAGCTTGGCTAGGCTCTTTCGGTACATTATCGACGTGAGTGCCTTTTGAGCAACCGCAAAGCCTGATGGAAACGGGAAGATGATCCATTGGCGCTTGGAAGGCATATCCAGCGTGAATTAGTCTCCAAAAGCACCCTGAGCACGTTATCCAAGAAATTAGCAGTTGTTTCAGTTACAAGGATAGCCTTACTACTGAGCTGGCTAACTGCCGAAATATCTCTATGTTTGGATGTTTGTTGTCCTGTCTGTGATTGAGGCTTTATAGCATACGGTTCCCCTCTAAAGGTGGCAACTCCCCTGCCATAGCAAACTGAACCGGAGAGGCTGATGGATGTGCAAACATATGTCTGCAACTGCAAGGCTATCCTGGTAGTTGAATCTTCCCTCCACGGCATTGTAAAGCTGTTGGCCAGTCACTTCCTTTAAGTGGGACGGTTGAGCGTCCAACTGAACCTTTCCAGCCACCGTCGCAGTAATGATGTGAAGTCCAGTTGAGCTCAAGGGGGAAATCCCGCTGTTGAATTTCGCCCGCCGCCTGACGTGTGGGCGCTTAAGTGTCCACAGAAACCTCGGGCTGCGATATTCCGAGAAGTGAACTTCTCCATGAAGGGCAAATAGAGCCGTATCACTCAAGACCAAAGGAGCTGTTACGGCTATTGGGTATGTATTCCGGGTAATGAAAGATTCTAGCACTCCATAACTCTTATGGTAAGCGGTAAAGATATAACGCTGTATGTAATATTCTCCACAGCAAAGTGAGCAATCAATAACATCAGGGGGGCATGCGGCGGCGGGGCAAGGGTAACTCAGCTAGTAGCATCATAGCATTATTCTTAATTGGTATGTGAAGTGAGAACTTTGAGTACCCGCCGACAAAAACTCGTTCATACCACCAAGTTGCAGTATGGGGCTAGTATTTCACGCTTTTGACCCTAATGCCGCCTACATTTTCCCCAATCTGCGGCGGCGCTCTAAGATCAAAGTCAAGCCATGCCGAGGTCTATTGACAGATGGATTATAAGGCGCCTGAGAACAATTCTCCGCGATTCTTCAGTTTGTTATTGCTGGGCATCGTGCTGCTTAGAAGCCTCAACTTCATAGTTTTCGGAGGCGCAGCAGAAAAAGGATAAAGCCCTCTATCCATGTAAATGCGCATTTTGTGTCAGTGCCGTGAGACCAGCAGGATCCAGATTCCATGCCTCATTAAGTCATTTTCCCCTGTTGAACGAGTTCTCCTGTTCTCGCAAGAGTTTTCGGTCAAAAGCCTGTCTGATTCTCTCCTCCAAATCGCTCAAACGTATGGGCTTTGCAATATAGTCATAAGCTCCAAGCTGCAGTCCTGTTATACCTGACTCCGCAGAACCATGCCCCGTTAGGATGAGAACTTCCAAGTGTGGGGTTTTCTTTTTCAATTCCTTTAGTGTGGCGATGCCGTCGAGACCGGGCATCTTTTGGTCCAGAATGACAACGTCGAACCTTTGCTCTTGGACTATCCGCAACGCGTGGCTTCCACTATTTACCGCCGTCACTTCATAGCCCCTTCGAGACAATAGTTTTTGCATATTTGTCGTGAAATCTATTTCATCGTCCACTAAGAGAAGTCTGGGCTTGTTCATCTTGCTCCTCCTTTCCGGAAGCTTGTGCTCTATAGCGCTGTTCCGAAACGCGGCAAGGCAAAAAGACTATGAATTCACTTCCTTTCCCCACTTCACTGCGCACGGAAATGTTTCCACCCATATGAGCTATGATGTTGTATGAGATGGAGAGTCCTAAACCGGTTCCTTTGCCCACGGGCTTCGTGGTAAAGAATGGATCGAATATACGCTCTATTACTTCAGCGGTCATGCCACAGCCGGTATCTGAGACGGTGACTACCAGACCCCAGGAATAGCTCTTGAATCGTGTAGTGATGAGTATTCGTCCGTCCGATTTTCCCTCATGGGCGTCAATAGCGTTGTTGATTAGGTTCAGGAACACTTGTTCCAATTCAAAAGGATCTGTGTAAACCGGTGGCAAATTGTCTTGGAAGTCTAAGCTAATTTGCACTCCGGAAGTTTTTGCCTGTTTCTCCAGTAGCCCTACAACTTCTCCCAAAACAAGATTTAGATCAACAAAATGCGAACTAGCGGAAATCTTACGAGATAGGCGCAACATGTTGTGAGTAATGTGACTGCACCGTTCCACCTGGGCGTCAACGCGAGAGAGACTTCGAAAGTTCATTCTTGAGGCCGACGTCGATGGTCGGTTCATCTTCGGTCAAGTCACGCATGATCTCGTTTTCCGTCAAAATTATCGCCAAAGGATTGTTTATTTCATGCGCTACACCCGCGGCCAGTTCTCCAATCGAGGCCAGTTTACCGGCTTGAGTTAACTGCCTGTCCAACAAAGCCGCCTTCTCATCCCTTTTCTTGATGGCCTTGATCATGTATCGAGCGGCTAAGATTGAGATGATCAGAATCGCAAAAATGCTTGAATGGAGAATAATCAGAATTGCTGTGTTCACCCGGGTGATGTCCCCAAAGACCTCGGAATAGCTTTGTTTGGCAACCAGCGACCACTCGGGGATACTCAGCCGCGAGTAGCCAACTACCTCCAGGGAGTTTGAACGCATAAGGCTGTGTTTTATTAAATCGGTGAGTCCCAAGTTGTTTAGAGGAAGGAGCCTATCAGAAGGCAATCTTGTATCAATAAACCCTAAGCCGCTTTCGCTGCTGAATGAATTTATGGGCAAACGCGCCGCATCCATAATCTTCCCATTGAACCTAGGCATGGTCTGGTAGACGCCTTGTCGATTGACCAAAAAAATCTCACCGGTTCGGCCTAGTCTTCTAGCTTCAACAAGGGAACTTAGGAACTCGTTATCGATGGTTCCTCTCAGAATCCAGTTGGTTTTCCCCGTCGAGCAGCGGATTGCCATGATGAAATGGGGAGCCCCGCGATACCCCATAAACATATCACTCACGTAGGCGCCTTTTTCCATGACCTCTTTGAACCAGGAGGTCGAAGAGTAATCCTTGTCCATAAGATCATACGGACCTACGTAGGCCATATGCTTGCCGACGTCATCAATAACCCCCAAGTCGGTGAAGTAGTACCCGTCTTGATTCAGTATGTTGAAGGCTTCTCTTAGATTTGAGGAATCCGTCAAGAAGCCTAGAGAGTGGGTAAACGCAAGGAGCTTAAGATCCGATATGCGCTCTCGGACAAATGTCTGCACAATTATCCGATTGTATTCAACGTTCCTTTGGAAGTAATCGGCCGCCCTGAATAATGAGAACCGAAAATAGTAGAGTTGGCCCGCCCATCCGACAATCAGCAAGGGAATTACCGAGCACGTCACCGAAGCCAGAATGAATTTTCGGAAAAGGCTGGTATAAGACCGACCGGGTAATTCCAACCTGGTTAAGCCAACGCTCCGGCTGGTTTCAGTACGCCCGGACATACCGCCCCCCAAAAGACCGTCATGATAAATGCAAATTTTGGAGCACTGAGAATAGACAAGACTTTATTACAGATTATCTTTCCGGCTAGCGCCAGTCAAGCTTAATCGCACGGTTTGCTCCAAAATAGCCATTTAGTCGGCATCCTGAATTCACTCGGCTAACGGGCTGTGTAGAGCCCTTTCATTGGGCTGATGTTAAAAGGGGTTACACGGATATCAGGACTGAAAAGTTTGGAGGACACGCTTGAAGCCGGTGAGTATGAAAATTACACCCCCGCGTATTTGGCTCCATGGACGGACTGGAGGACACTTTGGCTTCTCGTGCCATTCGGATCGCTATGAAACGCTCCTACGACGAAAAGATCAAAGAGGCTGCGGTAGAGCTCACTAACTCACTCTTCCAACAAATATGTGATGAGCTGTTCCTTGTGGCCATGGATCTCGGGACAACCATAAGGACCGTCTATGAGCAAATAGACAGCCCCGTTGAGGCTATATTTGATTCAGAGAATGGAACCTGTTTACGCCCATATTAGCTGTAGGCGTGTCAGTAAGCAATGCTGAGATCGAGGAATCTCTAATTGGATTCGCCAACGCAGCTCACGTGGCAAAGACTGAAGCGCTCAAAAACACTGCTGTAGAAAACGTTCTACTTCAATGCCCGTGTGTGCCGATTCTGAAAGAAGATGGGTACGGGCTGAAGCGCCTTTTGAAAACCATAGGGTTCTCGAAAGAGTTTCAGCGTATAAACTCTTGCAGTTACCTTTGCATAAGGAGCGACCTCATAGGAGGGATTACGGGCCCTGTATCCCCTGCGCTATCTCTCCCAGGGTTTAGCTTCAAAAAGAACCATATTTGCCTGGATCACGGTTCTAACTTAGGCAGACTATGGATCTAAAAATCACTTCCCAGTTGGGTGTGACCTGTGATACATCAATTCTGAGGGATCAAGGGGTAGTCCGTTCCCAGTTAATGCCCGATGACTCATACTCATCACCAATACTCCAATCCCTCATGTCAAAAGGATTTGGTCCGCCAGCGCAATATGTTGGGCGGCTATTGCCTTTCAGGGATTTGTTTTCAGGTTTTTGCTTTCCACAGCGGAGGGACCGAAGGGCCTGCCTCTGGAATCAGGTGTTGTTAATCCACAAGCTCCCTTTGGTCCCCATGTCAACGAAGCTAGTCGATCCGGGAGATATCTTTGGGCCTGTCAGAAATTTCTGTGGACAGGCGTATCTCTCATTGGTTAGAGTAATTTCATCCCGCCAATGTCACGTGGTTTTTCTATTTTTTCAATTAAGAAACTAGGGGGCGTCTCAAGGCAAGTCCTGACTCTAAATGCCCCTTAGCCTCTCGTTTAATTGATGGTCGGATCGTCTCAATAACCGCTGGCCTTAACGATTTCGATTCGGGGATTTAAGGGCGCCTTTCATCTATACGACAATTGTGACAACTCCTACCGCGCCCCTAAATCCCTCCTGTCATAAACTTATCCACTTTAGCGGCATCCGTTTTGAAGGTAACGGAGGGCTCCCTGCCATTCAGGGGGGGGCGCATGTGCGCCTTGGACCCCATGTCAATGAATCTAACCTACCTGAAAGATGCTCTTACCGGAAAAAGTCTGCGAAGCTCTGGGCCTTCAGGAATTAGGCGGCAGAGTGTCTTGCATTGGCAAAATTAAAGCCTTGACGGTCTCTCCATGTGGGGGCTTCGACATGGAGGAGAGAGACACTCCCCTATGGGATTCTAGTCGCTCTTGAAGCAACTCACCCTCAACTGACCGGCAAATATAGAACGGGTTGGACGTCAGCGAACATCACCCAATGGGATCATCCTAAATTACTTCTCTGAAAGTTTACCAGAATAGTCATTTTCTCAATAAAAACGGGTAATATGAGAGGACAATGCTTGTGAAAGAACTCCGTATGGCGGATCACTCGATCTTGGGTCTTCGTGTTACCCGCCTTTTTGAGAAGCTGCATGCCTTTGGTTGATTGTTCATTCCCAGCGGAGATAGCGACAACTGGATATCCTTGTTCCAATAACAAACCTATGGCCCGTTAGCCGTGCGCAAAACCACCTTGCTCCTCCTCGTGAATGAGACGGTGTCTCTCTCTTGGTTAGACCAGAAGTGATATAAGAGCGACTTTAGACCATGATCCATAGTGACTACGGTTTTATCAATGACTTTGAGGTATTTCAGGTCTGAATAAAGCGTATCAAATATTGCGTGTTGGACCTCAGACGGCTGCAAGTTCAGTGGCGCCACCAGCCGTCCCACATTAAAGCCTGCAAGGCTTTATGCTTGTCAAAGAAACAGCGTCAGTCTCTACCTAATCCTCCGGAATCCAATTGTACTTGGATTGACTCCTAAAAAGGTTTTCCAATCCGCTAATTTGATGCCAACAAAAGTCTTTTGTAGTTTCATAGGGGAGAACGCAAAATGCCACAACTGACGCCCCCAGTATGAGACCCGGTAGAAAACCTGTAATTATAACCAGAGCGACGGTTTTGAGTGTGAAATGCTTTTTAGGCGGTCTTTGTAAAAACACCACTTTTGAATCGCCCGATTGATTGGGAACAATCCGAATTGTGGATTTGCCTGGCTGCCGATGAGGCATAAGTCTGCTGGATGAACTTTGGTTTTTCGGCTTGTACATCTTGCCCCCGCGGATGTCCCGAAGCAGGCGTCGACACAACGCCCTGCGGAACCCAACTGGAAAAATCTGGAAGGAATTAAGAATCTATGCCCGGTTTGGCGCACATACGGATGCCGCCCTAACAATATTTAAACCTTAGCATCCCCTGGTGTCAATACAAATCAATTTCATGCGGGAAGAACCGGAGCTTCTGTCTCATCTGCGGGGCGTCCCTTTCATAACCGTGCGAGAAGGATTCTATGCGATTTTTCAAATTGGGGTATCTAAGGGCAGTCGAAAGCGCAGGCTTTCGCATATGAGGTTCTGCTTGTCCGTGAATCAGCACCCGCTTCTATGCTCCCGTGAAGAAATCATCCTCAAAGAAATTTATGAACGCCTGATGGAGCCCGGCGTCATAAACAGCAAATTGGCTAATCATCTTATGAGGTGATAGCGGACACGATGGAGGCGTCTCTTTTTGCCTGCCTCAGCCTCCAGTGGGTTCGCTCTACGGTGAAACGAATCCGCTTCATGTTGACCTGTTATACACCTTAGAGTCTCCCACAATTCCAGCCCAGAATCTATACCAGTTCTTTGGGGGCAGGTCGGGAGCTGCATTGATTCTCGGCATAATACGCCAATCCTCCAGGTATCAGATGGGCCAGCTAGGGCTACGTGGTTGAAAAACGCACATGCATGGCTAAAAATAGCCAACACTCAAATTCTCATTTATTTCAAAGGAATGGTCGTCGGGTCATACATTGATCGGCTGTTTTTGACCAATCCTCAGCAAGGCTTTGTCTAGGATTATTTCGCTATACTTCATTCAAGTAACCGAAGGCATTCCATAAATACGCTGAGCAAATGAAATTGGCACAAAAGATGCTAAGTGATGACGGCGCAGAGTGGTCTATTCCTGTCAAAGCAATGTGACCAAAGCCTCCCGGATCTAACCTTTTAAAAGGGGGGGAGAGATCCGGGAGCGTTGATGTTTGCGGGACGGGCAATTATCCTGAGCTTATTCGGATTGATCTGAATGTTTCTCCGCTTGCCTATGCCTTTGTAACCTGCCACAGGAGCCTAGGCGCGGTAAGTGGTGTTTTGTTGTTTGCCCCGCCGGATATGGGCATTGTCTGAATAGTGGGCGCAGGCGCCTCGTCGGGCAGGGGAACAGTTTCCGATTATACATGTTACCAAGTTCACATGAGCCCTCTGGCGAGACTGAAAAATTCAATGATACATTAGGGTTTGAATTCCTAGGGCGAGGATTTCCTAATATGTGACGGATCGACGCGCTCAGGGATAATCAACAGCGGGCAGAAATTTCTTGGGGACCAGAATTCCGGGTCCAAAATCACAGGTGTATCATGAATAAAATTAGAACCGGGCATGTAGTAAACGATATACGATGCGGAATCGCAGACGAACGGGTCATGGGAAAATATGGGCTTTCACACAAGGGATTAGAAAAACTGTTCAAAGTCCTGGTAAGAAGAAATCTCATAGCGCACGGAGAGCTTTGTCAAAAATCACCCGCTTATCGCCGCATGACAGAGGTTGTCGCTTCCCGTCGCTCACAGCGAGTCCGCGTTCGTATCCCATTTGCGCTTTGCGTCAAAGATTCAGAGTCAAAAGGATATCTCCGTGACATTTCTGAAAACGGCATCCGTGTAGCAGGGATCAGTGCGGAACCTGGATCGACCCTAACATTTTTGGCGCCCCTGAACAAAATGGGGAATGCGCAGCAGGTTGAATTCTCAGCGGTTTGTCGATGGGCCAAGGTAAAAGGAATCAGAAGAAAATACCTAGTCAGCGGATTCGAGATATCCAAAATCTCAAATGACGATAGGGAGCGCTTCTTGGAACTTCTCCAGTGGTTCCATTTTGAGAATCCAGACGACGATTTCATCGCTGATACGAGCC
Source organism: uncultured delta proteobacterium (assembly GCA_963747865.1). GTDB lineage: Bacteria > Desulfobacterota > Desulfomonilia > Desulfomonilales > Desulfomonilaceae > JBBSBY01. Next base: position 109,507 of record CAVVHK010000010.1, read on the forward strand.
TTACCACAGACCAATTTTTTTACGGCGATACGGTGGCGCAAGCGGGGGGGCGGCATTTTTCAGGAACGATTCATGAAGCGGACTTACTGGACGTGGTCCAATTCATGCTGCTCAATAATCAAAAAACTCTTCTAGACGTTAAGTCTATTGGAGGAGGACAAGGCGCCCTGTACTTATCGGAAGGGAAAGTCGTCCATGCGATTCAAGGGGATTTAACCGGATACCAGGCATTTATGGCCTGCATGAATTTCCAAGGAGGGGAATTCGCCACTCGGCCTTGGAGCGAACCGAACCAGCGCACAATGTCGGAAGCTGGTGACTTCCTATTGATGGAAGCCGCTAGACTCAGAGATGAATTGTCAGCCCGACTCTGATTTGACTCGGAGAAGTATAAACTGGCGATAGCCATTGGAGTTTCTCGCCAATGGATGCCCAGATCCAATTGTCGGTCTCGCTAAAGTCTTAATTTTCGCTTTTCAGCCGTTACATTTTTTTAATGGCAGGCGAAAGTGGTCATGCGCTTTGTTACAAGATCTTTGCCGCGGCGCCAAATATGACCCATCTGATCGCTCGATAAGAAACGTGATGATTCATTAGTTGTCCAAAGCACTTACAGGGAGCGAATCAGCTACAGGAGGCCGCCATGGGAGGAGATGCCAAGTCGAATGTGGAGCTTCTCAAGGAGACCGAAGAGCTGCGAAAGCGGATCGCTTGGTTGGAGGGGCGGCATTCGGGTAGCGCTAGTGGAACTTCGGCCACCACCATGAGCGCCGAGCTACTACACCGAGACTATTTTCATGAACTGTGCGAAGCCCCTCCACCTATAATAATGGGACACGAATCAACTCAATCCATTAAACTGGAATCGCTGTTCACCCGTGACGTTTCAGAGTCCGGCAGCTTTGACATGAAAGAAGGCGTCTGGGCCACGACATTTGGGAAGGTAATCCAAGCGCTTCCGATCCCGGCCTTCTTGATCGATGAATCTTTCTATATTGCCGTAGCAAATCAGGCATGCGGGAGGTTTACGCCGGATTATGAAAGGATCCAGGGGAGGCCCTTTTCGAGTCTGGTGAGCGGGCCATCGGCCGCCGTTGGAGCACAGTCCCTTCTCCAACGTGTCTTTTCCGACAGGAAACCGCGTGTCGCTGAAGGAATCGTCAGAATCGACGACGCTATGGCTTGGTCTCGGATGACCTTTAGGTCTATCAGAATAATGCGGGAGAGGTTTGTGCTTCTGCTCATGGAAGATCTCACCCGAGAAAAGGTGCAGCTCCACGAGAACGAGATGCTCCGCCGGGAGTTGGAGAAAAGGGTAGAACAGCGCACAGCGCAATTGGGGACAACAATTGAGAATCTGACACGAGAAGTAGAGGAGCGCAAGCGAGCGGAGCAGGAGCGAGAAAAGGTGGTCGTTGAACTTCAGCAAGCTCTTGCGCAGGTCAAGAAATTGAGCGGATTCTTGCCGATTTGCGCTTCCTGTAAGAAGATACGTGATGACAAGGGATACTGGCGTCAGATCGAGCAGTACATTACGGAACATTCGGAGGCGTTGTTCAGCCACGGCCTGTGTCCGGAGTGCGTTAACGAGCTCTATCCTAAATTCTTTAAATGAATGGATAATCGTGATGTTCTTGGTTTTGGAGTTCCTCCAGGGTTTTTCACCAGAATTGAAGCGCTAAAGGGACAAAGTCGAACGACGGCTCCATGGAGTTGGCTGCTCCATCTTAGGCCTCCGTGGGACAAACCGTTCATGCCGATATAAGGAGAAATAAGGGTTATCCAAAATTGGTCTGTATGTGTTGCGACATTCGGGTATACAGGGAGGCAATTGGGAAGACAAAGGAAGAAATGACAAGGCCGGCGATATTGTTTTGGGGCGACGAATGGTGCGGACTTGTAATCAGATCCTTGCAACGACTCTATCTGCTAGTTTCTTCATTATTTGGTCTGCAACTATCTGATATAATGTCTTAAAAGTATCTTTACCTTCTCACTTGCGAGGTGGCACGCCCGTAGGGAATCGGACTCATTGTCACTTGTGGAGAGCTGTAACAAAGCCATGGATAAACGACAAGACCGACCCAGAGAATTTGTCGCAGACGTAAAGAGTGGGATCAGTGACTTAGTTCTTCAGCGGAAATACGGCTTATCTAAAGACAAATTCCTCCTCTATAAGGCCTCGGCATTGGACATCATAGCTCAAGAGGCAACGAGAGAGTTCATAGAGAAAAGAAAGATCAATCCTCATAGCGTGCTTTCTGACATCGAATCAGGAATGGATGACAACGCTCTGATGATCAGATACAACCTGAATCCCAGGCAGCTACAGAGCATCCTAAGACAAATCATAGACGCAGGTCTTGTCTCAGCGGTCGAGCTTTCCGGCCGCCTAAGCATAACCAAGAGCCAGGTCAGGGACGCCTTTGTGGAAATGGGTAAAACAATCAGCAAATTAGATTAGGTCCGAGCAAATTCATGTAAGAAGCCATATGCCCATCCCGATGCCAAAATGAACCGCATTGTAATTGTTGATTCCCATCAGACAAGCATTAATGACCAAATCGCAATAATATCCATCAAAATCCTAAAAGGCCTCAAGTCGCCACGAGCCTGATAACAGGTCACGAACCGGAAAGACTTTCAGACACTAAGTGAGTTCCAGTGAAAGCCGTGTTTCTTGCTTTTACAGTCCCTATTTTTAAGTGGCGCACCAACATGCGGATCGCTCGGCATGTTGGACTGAGGGGAGAAATGTCCAACTTTGTCAGGAATCAGAGCCAGAACGCTGACGACTTTAGAGACGCAAATCGCCTTGCCCGAACCCAGCTTCGTGTGGTATGCGTCGCAGTAGATTGCAAATCTGAGCCGAACCCTTTTCGGGGAGATTTAGGGACGGGGGGAGGGATATGACTCGAAAGATTAATGCGAGGGAGATACTGGCGGATATAAGGTCAGGCATGGACCAGCCGGCATTGACGGAAAAACATGGGCTGTCTCCGATCGAGCTACAAAATGTCCTCGACCGTATTGCAGGCGAACGCGATTCAAGGGCGAAAGCAATCGCCGCCGATCTGATAAGGGGCGCTTCGGACCTGGAGGTGATGAAAACACACCAGATCTCCAGCTCCTCTTTTGTTAGGATACTGAGAATCCTTTTGGAACTGGGCTTGGTTACACAGGAAGATTTAAAGAAACGGAGTAATTCCGACTGCGACGTCCTTATCCTTGACCTGCGGAGAGAGCCTCGGCATGTTCCTGTTGTGTCAGTAACCGTGTGCGATGCAACGGGGCAAGTGAGCTGCGTTGGGAGTATTCACCCAATCCAGAACGTCTCGGAACACGGCTTGGCCGTATCGGGAATAGACGCTCAAGAGGGCGACACGCGCCGGATCCTCGTTTTAGGGGACGATTTTGGAGAAGTGGCTCCGTTCGAGTTTCAAGCCGTGTGCCGTTGGACCCGAAGGGGAGCTTCGCACGAACAGCCCATGGCTGGATTCGAAATTACCAATATCTCTCAGAAAGATTCGGAACGACTTTCTGATTTTATCGCAAGATTTACCTGCAGCCTATAGGCGAGGAAACTCTCCGTAGTTCAACTTCTAACCAAGCGTCTTCGTGCTTCCTAAATTCAGTGTACGCCGGGAATGTTTGAGACTCAAGAAAGAACGCCATGAGAGCTTCAAACTCGGCAAGCTAATCGTTTATGCATCTGTGAACAAGCTTAGTGCCGTATAAGCCCATCAGCACTAAATCATGGGTTATTAAAGGCGCTGTAATAGCCACAGGAGTTTCAAGCCGCTGTATCACTGAAAGAGAAACGCTGATAGTATTATTAAAAAACAATGGATGCGCAGGGGGGAGGGAACATAATAGTTGGTACCGTTTTAGAGAAACCAGCATCAATACTGGCAAAATAAGATTATGTGTTTCGTTGGAAATTCCCCCGTCTTCCCAGCCCGCCCCAGCGTATCCTCTCAAAATGACTATAGATACCACCTTTTTGCCTCCCGGAGGCATTTTCTTGCCCTATTTCTGCGTCGGAGATGATTTTGTGTACTATATACAATGTAGAAGCATAGACTACGACTCCGTATTCTGAAGACATACTGCCGCAGAAAATCACAAACGCTATTAAGGGGACAACGGCGAAGCCTTGCTTGGGGCTCCTACCCGCCAATCGGTTTTATCTATTCATCTTCAGAGTATGAAGCCCAAGTTCGGCTTCCAAACATATCCATTCACAGGAGGACTATTTATGGAACTTTACACATTGGCAAGCGCCGCCGCCTTGGTCGGTTGCGCCCCCAGCCGTCTCAAAGGCTGGATGGACAAAGGACTGATTCCCGACAAACGTATTCAGTTCGGCACCGTGCGGGCGCGAGTTATCGACCAAAGCGTTATCCCGATGCTGGGGCGAGTATTGCAGGGCATCGAAGAAGAAGGACTCAATGTTCGCACGGCTTTTGAACTCTATTTCAATGAATAGGAGGTGAACAGAAATTAGTCTACATAGGCGACCGATTTTGTCGGCGTCTGAAAAAGCAGCGGGGAGCATATCTCAAAGACGGCTCCCCTAAAAAACCAACGTGTCTATTATGGGGAACAAGAATGAATAAAACAAACGTGGGCTTATCTAAGCCCGGAAAGGAAGAAGACGATTGTATTTGCAAAATAGATGAACTGATTCAATCAGCGGATATTTTAGCGGTAGCCCGAGAACACGGGCTGGCTATTCATAATGAATCACGGGCGGTGTGTTTCGGCAATCACGACACCGAACCCACTTTAGAGATTGACGCACAAACTCACAGTTATCGTTGTTTGCGTCCTTATTGTAATTCCCGAGGGGACGTAGTCAGTCTTATTCAAGAAATAACCGACACGCCGTTCGTTGAAGCTTTGGGAATGCTGAGTAATGGGAATGACACGGTTCAGTGGCTGATAGAAAATAAGGCTGTGTTGGAGACCATAGGGGAGGTGAGGGATTGTATGGACTTCGCCGCCCGACATTACGCGAACGCAGTAGACTTAGTGGCTCCATATTTGAATTCGAGAGGCGTGTCCGTGGAAACAGCCCGAGAATTCATGATAGGCGGCGTCATGGATAGAGGTAAAGAAAGCCTGAAGCTGGCTCTACTTGAAGCGGGCTTTGATATAGAAATAATTCGGAAGACCGGACTGCTCAATAAGTATGACCGTGACTATTTTCAGCGTCACGTGGTCGTTCCTATATTCCATAACGGGCAGGTCGTAGATTTCTATGGTCGCCTGCTCAGTGACGATCCTGCCAAGACGAAGCATTGGAGGCTTTCCGGGAATCGTATAGTTTTGGGACATTCCCTTTTCAATTGGAATCCTCATGCGGAAGAAATCATTTTGGTTGAAGGCGTCTTTGACGCTTTAGCGCTAATAGAAAAAGGATTTACAAACGCTGTGTCCGCGTGGGGAACCAACGGATTGCCCATAGATTTACTGGATGCCTCCGCAGTAAAAAAGGTCTTTATGTGTTTCGACGGTGACTCGGCGGGACGGACTCAAAATATAAAAAGGGCTTACGACATAAAGGACACCGGGCGGGAAGTGCGAATAATAGATATGCCTGACGGGTTAGACCCCAATGAATATTTTCTTACCGATCCCGCCGCCAACTTCGGCGATTTGATACGCAAAGCCCAGCATCCCGAGAAATGGGAAATTCAGAATATTGACCCGGCGCTTGACGCCGTTGAAGCGATAGCAGCTTTGGAACCCTTGATGCTACGTATACGGGATATGGAGCCCATGTACAAGACAGCGCTGATCAACGACATCGCCAAAAAATTGCGCATCGGGAAAAAGGATGTGCGTGACCACATTGATAATCTACGACCAAATAAAATAGATGGTCAAGGGCAACCGGATTTGATTGACACGGATAATCTGGAACTCATTCACCCCGCCCTTCATTTCGGATCACAGGGCGCTATGATGACTATTCCTTTCATGGGTAAAAATCCTAAAAACAATAGATCGGAATCGCTGCCTTTCGTGGTGACCGCTCAGCGGGAACTATTCGCACTGACACACGAAGAATTGAATAGCCGTGGTTATTATTGCAACGACATCATATGCCCCGGACGAAAACGGTATACTTCGGGCGCTATCAGGGAATTCCTCGGGGGACGAGCGCAAGGGGATATCGGCGCAACATTCAATTTGATAAAGAGGACTTATCAAGGCTATTTGGATTTCTCCGACCCCCGCACCCATGATTATTTGACGGCGTGGACTATAGGCACTTACTTCTTCCCTGTCTTCAATTATTATCCGTATTTGCATTTCACGGGAACCAAAGAAGTGGGTAAGTCCAAGGCAATGAAATTGATGTCTCAATTATGCTTCAACGGTATTATGTCCGTGTCTCTAACCGACGCCTCGCAGTTCAGGATAATAACGGAATTTTTGCCGACTTTGTTTTTGGACGAAACGGAAAATTTGAACGACAAGAGTTTTTCCGAACGCCGGGCTTTATTGCTGGGCGGATATGAAAAAGGCTCCACAGCGATACGAACCGAAAAAGTGGAACACACCTTCAGGGCGAGAGAATACGATAATTACAGTCCGCGGGTATTCGGCTCCATAGAAGGACTGGAGGACACTTTGGCGTCAAGAACAATTCAAATACCCATGCGTAGATCATACAATGACAAAATAAAAGAAGCGGAAGTAGAACTGGAAAATGGAATGTTTCAAATAATACGAGACAAGCTCTTTCACGTTACAATGGAATATGGACAAAAGATAAAAGAAATTTATGAAACAGCGGAGCGCCCCGAGGCGGCTATATTTGACGCGCGGGAATGGAATTTATTCAAGCCGATAATGTCCGTGGGAATATCCACGGGCAATGATGAGATAGTAGAAGCTCTTATAGAATTCGCCAATGCGTCCTACAACGCCAAGACGGAATCGCTGAACGACACTTCAGTGGAAAACGTTATTCTCCGTTGCCTAAAGGAAATTGTCCAAGAAGAGAATTGGTATGCGCTGGATGTTATTCACCCCATAATCTTAGACTTCATCAGAGTGAATGGGCTCAATGTAGGGCAGCTCAGCAAAAACCGATTGGGCTCAATTCTGCGGAACCTCCATGTTACTGAGCAAAAAGAACGACGCAAGGTCGCCGGAGACAAAAAGGTGTTTCACTTCATTCGTCCCTCAACAGTAAAAAAAGTCGCCGACAATTACCGCGTCAGGTGAAATAGGGGACACAGTGGGGCGCAGTGAGACACACCAAAAAACCTACTGTGCCCCTACAAAACTATAATAAAAATAATAATATATATAATATATGGACACAGTGACACAGCATTTGAAGTGTAATGTGTCACACTTTTTTTGGAGCGTTGAAGCTCTGAATATTTGAAGCGCTATTCGCATCAGGCATTCTTTTGATGAGTAATAATTTTTGTTGCTTCTACTCCCCAAAAGGCTCGTCCACTGTGTCCACTGTGTCCCAGCCGCTCCTGATGAGGCGTTTAGTGGGGCACAGTTATTTTGGAACAGCGTTGACTGTGTCCCCTTTGTCCACTTTGAGAGAGACACGGTAGCCGAGCCATGCTTCTGTGCCTGTTTCAATTCTTGGATTCTGATATTCGGTCGGGGAGCTTTGTCATTGTCCTGTTTTCTTTTGACTATCGAAAAGCAACATCAGATTTACGCCTAATGATATTCAGTTCAAGGGCATATTCTCATCAGACTATTCAATTGAGGTAGTCATTGAGGAAACACGAGTCTTTTCTTTTCGGAGGGGGCGGCGTCAATGCTTGCAAGAGGGAACAAATTATTCAGACTCCGGCTTTGCCAATTCAGGATTCTTTGGGTCACCGATGGACAACTCTTCCTGATGTTCGCAAAAAGCCTTGAAAACCTCTGAAGGAATCTCGTTTTCATCCAGGGCGTCGGCTATTGTGGTCGCATATGGGTCAACCAGATCGCCGTAGACATTCACCTTGGCGTTTTTTTGGAGAGCTTTGCCCTCGTTGATGTGAACACTCAGACAAATATTGACCCAGAATTCGTCTTGCTCAGCCCGCACTGCCATCAAGAGTGTTTTAACCACCCAAGCCATCGCTTGGGCTAGGGCTTTCTCATCCAGAGCGGCTTCTATCTGCGTTTGTCGCAATTGGACCGGTGTTATGGTTCCGGTCAATTTCCAAAAATTCTCTAGGGCTACACCGGCGCAGACGTTTATCCTGGCGTTCTTCTCGAAGGCTTTTGCTTCTTGTACATGCACATCAAGATCGATATTGACCCAGAAATCATCCTTTTCAGCTACCACGGAGACCAGGAGAGTGTTGACCACTATAGCCATGGCTTGCGCTAAAGCCCTTTTGTCCAGCACGGCCTTGATTTTTTCTCGTTGCGGTTCGAATGTTGCTAACATTACCAATGTCCCCCCTAAAGAAACGGATGTAACGAGCGCAAAACCTCAGGAAATACCCTTTTGGTCGGGTGCCGCGCTTTTTGTTTTTTCGTAACTGGTAGTAAATAGGGCTTGTTCTCCGAGACCTCATGTGCTTTGATTTGTATATCCAGTACAAGTTAAAGCAAGGAAGGAGGCCTCGGATGAATACGAAAATAGAAGAAGCTCAGGAGGAATTCAACTCTATTCTTCAATTCGTAGTGAATGGAGCGCTTGATCTGCAGATTCACGAGGTGGAAGATCGGATCTATCGGATGCTTCTTCGGCTGGGACGAATTCTGTTGGAGCTGTTTGTATTGTCCATGGGGACTGGGAAAACAGGAGAGATTTTGGTCAGCGCCGACGGCGGCTTGTACCGGTATCTGAGAGATTTGGGGCGCAAGTATTTGTCCATTTTCGGAGAGATCACGATAATGCGGGCCTATTATGCCGGAAGAGGACAAAAGGGGTTATTTCCCTTGGACGCAAGGCTCAATCTTCCCGACAGAAAGTATTCCTACGTCCTCCAGGACTGGATGGCCTCTCAAGCGGTAGAAACATCCTATGAACGAGCGGCGGCTTGGGTGAACAAGCGTCTTCATTTAGAATCAGCCCATAGACCGATTCAACGAGTGATTCAGGACTGCGCCTTGGCGGTCAATGAGTTCATGGACTCTCTTACCCCTCCCCATGTGGAAACGGAGGGACCCATTCTGGTTCACACAGTGGATTGCAAAGGAATTCGAATGCGACCCCAAGAGCGCAATCCCGACGTCGTGAAAACCAAGGACAAGCCCGGCGAGAAGCGGATGGCCTGTGTGGCGCAAGTCTACACTATCGATCCTCATTACAGGTCGAAGGAAGGCATAGTGGACAGCTTCTTTGGGTCAGCCGTTTTCAAGACGGTCAAACACAAAGATCCCCGTCGACCGGAACCACTGAACAGGCGGACCTTTGTCTCGCTCAAAGACAAAAAGTCCGAAATCTTTCGCCGCTCGTCGCTCTCGGCCAAGGTTCGGATTCATGGGACAGAGGAAGAGAAGTTGGCTCTTATGGATGGAGAAAAGGCCCTGTGGAGCCTTTCTCGCAAAGCGCTACCGGGTTGGTCCGAGACTCTCGACCTCACACACGCCGTGAAGAGGATTCGGCTCGCGGGCGAACTCCATCACGGCCCCGGAACATTGGCGGAGGACTACGGACGTGAGGCTCTGCTGTGTCTCCTGGAAGGACGTCTGGATGACGTGATCGAGGACTTCGATACGGCGTTGGATGACGGGACGCTTTCCGTCTCAAAGGCGAAAGAACTCAAGAGCGAGGCTCTGGGTTATTTTCGGAACAACCGGCATAGGATGTCTTACGATCGGAATCTGGCTAAGGGGCTTCCCATAGCTTCGGGAGTAATCGAGAGCGTCTGCAATTCCCTCATAAATATCCGCATGGAGGGAGCGGGCATGTTTTGGTCTACGCAAGGGGCCGAGGCGATGCTAAAACTTCGAGGAGTCTTCCTTGATGACCTTTGGGAGGAATTCTGGGAATTCAGAGCAAGGGCGGAGAGGAACAGGCTATACGCCAAATACGACAACATCCGTCCAGCTACCCAGGAAGCGCCTCGGAACCGGAAAGCGGCATGATGTCATCAACTGAAGAAAACGCGCCGCACCCCTTTTGGTCTTTTGGTCTGTCTCAATTTTAAACATCATTGGCAGAGTATAAGAATAACTTGGAGATTATCCCTCAGTCAAGACAATAAATGTGTAAATGTCGCTCAACAGACGACCTCTCAATATTAATCCGCTTCCTTTTCTCGACTCAGGTAATAGTCAGGAGCCTCACCTTCTATGCTTATTTCCGTTGACTAATAGCCTTTGGAGGCTGTATCGTACCTCCGCCACAGATTTTCCATTGCTGCGGAGCTTTAATAATTTTGAGGGGGTTGATTAAATGACCAAGGCAGAACTTGTCTCTAAAATTGCTGAGGAATCCGATGTCACCAAGAAAGCCGCTGACGCTTTTCTGAAGTCTCTCGTAGGAATATTACACCAGACCCTAAAGAAGGGGGAGAACTTCATTTACGCGGTTTAGGCACATTCAAGGTCGCTGACAGAAGAGCGAGGGCTGGTGTCAATCCCAGAACAGGAGCCAAGTTGGAGATTCCCGCCACTAAGGCGCCGACGTTCAGAGCTGCTCAAGCTCTAAAGGACGCCGTTAAGGAGCCGGAGAAGAAACCTGAGAAACAGACACAAAAGAAAGTTGGAATGAAAAAGAAATGAACTGATAGGGACCGTCATTGTTTTTCTTACGCTGGACACGATACCTTTGTGAACGTGGCTTTCCCGTGTCTCAATCGTGTCCGGATAAGCCAATCAACTTTTTTGTGGATTAACAATTCTGAGTCGCATAGGATATTCATATCCGTCAAATCATTTGGAATGGAAATTTACATGAGGGGAGCCACTCGATGCGGTATCCGGTTCTTAGGGCAATTTGGGGAATTGCGTTTTTTCTGGCGATGACCTCGGTAATTCCGGCTCAGGATGCGTCGAAACGCACCATTAGAGTTAATGGCGCCGGCATTTCCGCTGACCAGGTTGATATTTGGGCTAATTCATTCATGGAAGCCAACCCTGGGTTTAATATCTTGATAACAGGTTCAAGCGCAGGGAAGGGGTTAGAGGCACTATTAGACAGGAATGCCGAGATCGCTATGGCCAGCCGGGTCGTTTCCCCCGATGAAGAGAAAAAAGCGGTGAAACAAGGTATTCAGTTGGGGGAACGGTTGATAGGTTATTCCGGGATCGCTGTAATAACGACTCCCAAAAACACATTGTCTGAGCTTACGATGGAGCAACTCCGAAGGATATTCGCCGGCGAGTACACAAACTGGAAGCAGGTGGGAGGACTGGACGCTCCTATTCGGTGCCTCACAAGAAGGGTCCCGGAATCTGGAGCTGCGATGTTTTTTCAAGAAAAAGTACTCGATAATCAACCATATGGAAACACAACCACTA